>CAZQGX010000001.1:0-164343 GCA_964593255.1 uncultured Flavobacteriaceae bacterium
TTTATTATATTTCAACACAATATACAAAATTTAGGCGTAATTACGGATATTCGATATTTTTTTAGAAACCTACGATTCTTTTATGTTAACATCTAGAATTTTAGCAATTTTATATAAATCTTCTAAACTATGTTATCTATTCTTTAAGGCGCAAGCTGGTGATATATTGTTTTACAATTGTTCAGCGAGTTAGTTATGTTTTACCCCTTGTTATTCTTGATACCTCTTTTTATTCGGTTAATTTTAAATTTGTTTGATGGACTTTTTACTATCGGTTGTTATTCAAGGACAGGTTGGGCTCACGTTACGGTTCACTAATGTGAGTAAGATTTTTAAAATGCTCACATAAAGAGTGTAATTGACATCATTTCTTAAAAGTGAGGTATGCGCTGGCAAGCTTTTTTTTTTGAGCGTAAGAATTGAGCGTTTAAAAAAGTTAATGTGCGTAACTGGGCACTGGCTTTTGTAGCTCAAATTTTGATGGTTTGCGCTATTTTTTGCATTACAAAAAACTAATTATGATTGTAAATTTATTAAAACTTTGCTTTGTCATCCTGCTTACCTATTTTTACAGGTATTATCCTTTGTGAGCGTATTTATAAATTCCTATTAATACAAGTTGATCTATTATAAGGAATTATAATTACCTTTTACAACCTATTAAAATCAACTGTTCATGACTCAAGATGCCACCGTAAAATGCCCCAATTGCAAAGAAGTTTTTAAAGTAGACGAGAGCGTTTATACCGACATTGTCAAACAAGTGCGCGATCAGCAATTTAATCAGGAGCTAGAAAGCAGGTTACGCACTGCCCAAAAAGAAAAGGAAAGCGCGGTACAAATTGCTACTGCAACTATTAAAGAGGCACTTCAAAAACAACTAGCCGATAAAGACCGCGAGTTGAACGACCTAAAACTAAAAAGCCGAGAAGCGCTTATGGACGAGGTGGCAAAAAAGGAAGAACGCATCAGGCAGCTGCAATCGCAGGTAGAAAATGCACAAGCGGTAAAGGAATTAGAAATTGCAAAAGCTACCAGTGTTATTGAAAAACAACGCGACCAGCTGGTTAATGATTTAAAAAATGCCGCAACTCAAAAACAGTTGGCAGAAAAGTCATTGCAAGAGCAGTTTCAAAACACGCTGAGTCACAAAGAATTAATTCTTAAATCTAAGGAAGAAGAAATCGAGCGATTAAAGGACTACAAACAAAAACTTTCTACCAAAATGCTGGGTGAGACCCTAGAGCAGCATTGTGAGACATCCTTTAACCAGTTGCGATCTACAGCTTTTCAAAATGCCTATTTTGAGAAAGATAATGACGCCAGTCAGGGTACAAAGGGTGATTACATTTATAAAGAACAAGATGCAGATGGTAATGAGATTGTGAGCATTATGTTTGAAATGAAAAACGAAAATGATCAAACTGCCACCAAAAAGAAAAATGAAGACTTTTTTGCAAAACTGGATAAAGATCGCAACGATAAAAAATGCGAATATGCGGTACTGGTCTCCTTACTAGAGTCAGACAGCGAGTTGTACAATACTGGTATTGTAGACGTGTCTTACAAATATGACAAAATGTATGTGATACGCCCACAGTTTTTTATCCCCATGATTACCTTGTTGCGCAATGCAGGTGTAAAATCCCTAAAATACAAAGCAGAATTAAACATCATCAGAAACCAAAATCTAGACATTTCAAACTTTGAAGAGAAAATAAATGATTTTAAATCGGGTTTTGCCCGCAATTACGACCTTGCCAGCAGGCAGTTTAAAGCCGCTATTGAAGAGATTGATAAAACCATGATTCACCTGCAAAAAACTAAAGATGCCTTGCTATCCTCGGTAAACAATTTGCGACTGGCAAATAATAAGGCAGATGACCTTACGATCAAAAAACTTACTCATGGAAATCCCACCATGCGCGCAAAATTTGATGATTTGAATTAAGGTGCGATCACTTATTATCCTCCGTTATCTATCATCTTATTTTATGATATGTAGTTTCATTATCTCGCTTTCGCGAAAGCGAAATTAAAACAAATAGTATGGTTTTAATATAAAAACGGTGCACTGACACTAATAGATCAGATAGATCGTGCCATTAAATTATAATGATTGATTTGTAAATAGTTCGTTTTCATCACAGCAAGAAATAGTTTTGTCATTTTTGTTATTGATCTTGCAAACTAACGCTTATAGTAACAAAAGTTAGCAATAAGCTATATGCACTGTTATTCTTTACAAATAGGCATTAAATGGTGGTTTAACAGCGTGCAACCTTTGGTTTATAAAGACTGTAATACGTATTTAATAAAGCTACATGCAAGTTATGGTACAATATCGATAACGATGGAAAGCTAGATATTTATATGTGCCATTTACTTTCTAGATATAGCGTTTGCAGCCGGCAAGGTCTTGTTGTATCCCGTAAAAAAAGAAATGTTTAATCTATAGATTAGAACTTAGTCTTGATGTTTAATCTATTATTTTTCAATTTTGAAATCCATAACAATAGACAACTTGTTATCTGCTCGTTGTTCATTGATTTTAATGTTCCAGTCGCTTGTAAAGATCGCGCTTGTAACTTTTAGGCTGCCTTTTGTTTGCACAGCATTCAAAATTATAGGATTAGTTATACCTTTCATGGTAAGATTTGCAGTAATAATATAAGATTGACGGTCTTTTTTTACAATGTCGGTACTCTGTAAGTAAATACGAGGGTATTCACTGCGGTTAAAATATTTTTTCCACATCAAGTGACCGTCTCTTAGAAAATTTCCTGTGTCCAGCGTGGTTACCGATACAGATCCTTTGATAACCGACTTTTCAAATTGATTGATATCGATAATTGAGCTAGATTCTATACCTGCAATGGTACCTTTAACTGCTGCCTCTTCAAATACAAAAGATATACTAGTAGGTTGATTAGCTATTTGCTGGTAGGGTAGCCATGAGATCAGTAATAATATAGGTAATAGATACCATTTCATGTGTTGTTTTTAAATATAGTTTGATTGTTAAGTCGCTCTTTATAAAGGATCAATACAAATATTTTTTTATTTGTAAAAACCGTATTTTTCAATTTTGATTGCTTTACTAGTATCATATTTCCTATAGTCTAGGGTATCCTCACCATATTTAATAGTTTATCTATAGGGCATCTACATTTTCTAACACATTGTCATGATTTTGATGTTACCTTCTATAAAGTAGGTCGTTAAAGAGAAGGCTAAATCTAGTATTATTTAAACGATATTTTGATTAGTTAACGCTCTAGCAAAATTGCAACATTAACCCTAACAATATTATAAGAAATGTAGATGTAAAGGTTAAAGGAACATTGGGATACTGCTAATCTAGTTGTAAAGAATTATTTGATGTTTATATATTTTAGAATGATTTTTTGATATTATTTATGAGCCTTTAACTTTTTAAACCCTACAAAGTCACGTAAACGTGTGTATATAAAATGGTTGCTTTTTACCCTGTATAAAGATAACACACAAACTGTAGACACAAATAATAGGGCTCCTATAGCTACTTGATATGGATTTAGGCTTTTACCTATTACCTGGTGTAGTCCTAGGCCAGTGAGACTACCATATAGTAATAGTACATGTATTACATAAATAGAAAGCGTTTTTTGTCCTATTTTTAAAATTATGGAATGTTTAATAAAGCTTTCTATGGCATAAAAAAGTGCTAGTAAAACCATCACATTGCCAAGCCTGGTAAAAAGATAGTTATAGCTTGCAGACTGTTTAAATAACAAAATATCAGTTCTATAGTGTAATTTTATTAAAAGAAAAGAAGAATAATATATTAAAACAAATCCTACCAGTAAAAGACTGAAAATAAAAATGGGTTTAAATTTTTTCTTGTCAAGATATCGGTAAAAAATAGACGCGATAAATCCACCTAAACACACATATCCTAACCACGGTATAATGGTAAATCCAGAGCCATTTGATTTTGAAATGTAATTTGCAAAAACAATCGGTATTCCAGTAGTGTCTAGCTCTCGATACAAAGGTTCGGTAATGAAAATTGCAATGCCAAAAAGCAACATGAGAATAGAGAAAATCAAGGATTTTTTAAAAGTCAAAAAGTAAACGAGGACGGTGAATATGAGTGAAAGACCTATACAATGCAATACATCTACTATTAAAAAAGAGTTGTTAAAGCTACCTGTTAACCAGCTAAAAACAGGTGCTCTAAGAGCATAACCTATGGCTATAAGCATCACACCCCTTATTAATCCCTTGCGTGCACGTTGTGAGGCAAGTCCCTTTTTCTTTGATTTCATTAAAAGATAAGTAAAGACCAGACCAGATATGGTAAAAAAAGTAGGAGCTGTGATGCCTCTAAAATAATTCCATGTTTGATAGACAGGATGGCTCAGGTCTCTGTACTCGGTCGCAATTAGGGTGTCAACAAAATGACCCTGCAACATCATAATGATTGCAAATGCTCGCACAGCATCGATAAAGAAAAGTCGGTTTGTTTTCAACATGCTAGAGTTGTAGCAAAATTAGTGCTTATTTAAGATATTTAAAACTCTTGTAGTACCTTGAATAACCTTTTGATATAAAAGGTATTGTAACTTGCGCCATAAGAGGATAACAATAATACAAAAACCTTAAATATAAAGATAACAAATTAGTATGGTGTTTGTTTAAAAGATCTGCAAATCACAGATTATAGAGGGGCGTGCGCTATTCCTATATCAAATACAAAGTTGGGGCAAAACTATAACCCATATTTGTTATTAGTTTTTCATTTGGTACTTTTAAACGCCTTAATTACATTGAACTTTTTAACTTTCACAAAAATTAATAGGTATTGTAAATCCTAAATTCCACAACTTTATTGCTTGACCCCATTAATCTAAGATCAGGATATTTACAAACTTGTTATAAAACAAAAAAGCCTCTCCTATCAGGAAAAGCTTCTCAAAAAGTAATGCAATCATTACCTTCAAAATCCTCAATTGTTTTAGAGGACACACAACTTGAACTATATACTTTAAAAGTATTGCGGTCTGGACGGGACTCGAACCCGCGACCCCCTGCGTGACAGGCAGGTATTCTAACCAGCTGAACTACCAGACCGTGTTCTTATAGAACGACACTAGTACGTTTTTGTAATAGCGGTTGCAAATATACTTTTCTTAAGGGAATAGACAAGCCTTTTTTAACCTTTTTTTTGAAAATAATTAAGTTTTCTAAAGGGGTTGCATTTAGATGATAATTTTTATCTTTTACTTCATTTTAAATGGTTAAAAATCAACAGATCGCTGTAAAATTTGGTTGAACTAAGAAATTTCTCCATTCAGTTGAAGTCCTCTCTTATAAATATAAATCACAATAAATGTATCCCATTACCCTACTTTTCTTAAATCACTGCTCTAATAAATAAATATGAAATTAAAAATAGAGATATTCATTTTTTCTTTTGATTTTTTTTTCTTCGTATTTGCTGTTGATTTTTCAACTTTTCTAGGCTTTTACCTCAGTTACATTTATAATAGTTTAAAGAGCATGTAGAAAAACAAAGCAGCTTATTATTTACGAGCAAAGTTGATTATGTAATTGTTGCAGCTGTTAAGTCGTTTTATTGTTGCATGATGAACTCTTAAAAATTACTCAAGATTTGTATAGCAAAATGGTGTTTTACGATAAGTTTCAGTTGATACCTTGCTTTTAAAAGAGTTCATCTAATAATGTAAACAGTCTTCTTTTATTTTTACATTCAATTGATAATCTGTTAGTAGTATTTATGTCTATGTTTTCTATTCTAAAAGCGCATCTCTCAATTGACTTAGTAACACAAGACCTCTCCTGTTTATAATTTTCAACTATTTAAGTGAATTGCATCATGGATAGTGTAGATGTTTTTATCTTTGGATCATGATTAAACTTTTTGCTACAGATATAGACGGAACTTTATTAGATAAAAACCGATTTTTGTCACCTCGTACCATAGAGGTTTTGGATCAATTGCAAATTCCTAAAATATTGATTTCTGCCAGAATGCCGCAAGCAATGTATTATTTGCAAGAGGCATTACACATTGCAAGTGCTCCTATAATTTGTTATAATGGTGCGCTGGTACTTCATGACCGTACTGTTATTTATGAATTAAGCATACCGTTTAGAGAGCTTTTTCAACTTACACAAATAGGTCAACAGCACGGTTTACACGTTGCGCTTTACCGCAATGACGAGTGGTTTGTACCAGTTATGGACCAGTGGGCGCAACGCGAGGTAAATAATACTAGAGTCAATCCCATTATACAAAATACGGCAGCAACTTTAGATTATTTTGAAAAAACGCAACACCTAGGGGGGGCGCACAAAATTATGTTTATGGGCGATGAGATGGATATGAATTCGGCTTTCGCGAAAGCGGAACAAACATCTGGCTCAAAAGTTCATTTATATAGGTCAAAAAATACCTATACCGAGATCACTCCCAGCGGCACCTCAAAAGAGGTGGCATTGCGCAAATTGCTAGCAAGTAATTTTCCAGAAATATCCATGGAACAGGTCGTGGCTTTTGGCGATAATTACAACGATACCGATATGCTTGCAGCAGTAGGATATGGCGTTGCAGTAGCAAATGCTAGAGCCGTTGTAAAACACGCTGCCAGATTTGAAACCGCCCACCACAAAGAAGATGGTGTAGCGCTATGGCTGCAACAGCATTTATAAAAAAAGGTAGCTTATTTAGTAATAAAGCTACCTTTTTTATGTAAAGCAATAGGGTTTAATCTATAACTATAATGTCTTGCTCACTTAAACTGGCGAGATTCATTACAGCATCATAATCTGTTACATCTACACCAGTGGTTACTAGTTCTACTGGCAGGATAACAATTCTAAAGGTTTGACCAGAAATATCTGCTGGTGCTAGCTGGCTTAAATCAGTTCTTGCAGGCGCATCTATGAATATTCTGGCATCGCCGTTTGTAGCGTCATAGTTATATTGAAACTCACCAAAATTACTATAAATAACCTGTGGCAATAACCTCCACACATCTACAGTACCGCCATTGTTGCCTGGTACCTGGTCCCATAATAAGTACACCAGTGTCATATCATCAGGAAAGATAGTTATGCTAGGTGGGTAATCAATAAGTACTTCATAATCTGGAGCAAAGAAGTCTACAGTTCTTTCAAATGATTGTGCAACAACGTTTACACCATTTGCGCCGTCAAATCCAGGAGGACCTTGTGGCCCTTCACAAGCGGTGAGTGTAATGACTAAAGCTAAAAGGAGGGTAAAATATTTCATAATTTTAAGATTTTATCTTTACTTTTTCAATAAGTGTGCCTAAATTTAACTATTAAAATATTTTGTTTACTATTATACTGTTAACTTCTTTATCAGGTGCTGCTCAATATCAAATTGCAGATAGTCTTTTACAGGCTGGAACATATCAACTAGCCATAAAAGAATATGGTAAAATTACCGATAGCGAGTTCAAAGTAGCAAGAGTTTATGCACAATTAGGCGATGTATTTGCTGCTTTATCAGCCTATGAAGAAGGTTTTAAAAAAGACAGCACCAGTACCATTCCCAAATTTGAATATGCGCGCCTGGCATTAAATATTAATGATCTGGTAAAAGCTAGTAAGATGTTTATAAAACTAATAGAAGAAATACCTGATAATGCCAGTTACAGTTATTATTTAGGAAAATCCTTAGTAGATATGAGCATTTATGACAGTGCGATTATTGCTTTTAAAAAAGCAATTTCATTAAACAAGTACTATAGAGCAGCAAGAACCTAGCTAATGATCATTCAAATTAAAACTGCACTTCCAGCTTTACAAATTTACCCTATGGATATAAAGGTAAATAGTCTTATTGCACAGGCTTATCTAGGCGCCAAAAGATATGATATGGCAATAACGCATTTTGAACTTTTATTTGAATTAGGTAATGACATCCAGTTTAATAGAAAAAACCTGGCATGGTCTTATTTTAATAACCAGCAATGGCAGCGGGCTATAGACAATTACGAAATATATAATAATGACTATGAAGATACCAATAGTATGGTCCATTTTGTAATGTCGCAGGCATACCTAAGATTAAATAAATTAGAACTTGGTAAAGATTATATAGAGCATTTTATTGTATTTAAAACCCCCGCACTAGATCAAGAATACTTGCAATTAGCAGCCGTTTATGTGCGATTAAAGGATTATAAAAATGCCTTTTATGCCACAAAAAAAGCCAAAAATGAAAAGCCTAGTGACGATGTTATAGGTTATCAATACGTCATTGCAGCAGATCAATATTTTGCAGATAAAGAGAAAAAACGATCCTTTTACGATGATTTTATAAACGATGATCCTTCAAGTTTTTATGTAAAAACTGCAAAGACTCGTGCCAAAGATTTACGCAATGAAAAATTTTTAAGTGCCAAAAATTAGAAAGGTTGTACTTTAGCCATATGAATAGTGCAAAAGTGTTTTTTTATCTTATTTTAATTTTCACAAGCTGTTGCGTTTCCTGCCTTTCTGAAGAGCAGAAAAATGCACAAGTAAATGAAGAAGTGAAAAAGAAAATGGAACTGGTAGACATGAATCGTATAGATGCCTATCCTTTATTTAACGATTGTGACGAGATGCGGGCTACAGCAACCTGTTTTTATGAACAGTTGCACCAGTTGATCGATAAAAAATTAAAGCAAGATACCATACCTATAAAACTTAGAAAAAAAGATAGCATTTATGCCTTTATCACAGTAAGTAAAACTGGGTTGATTACCTATGACAGTATTTATACAACTGCGGCTACTATAGATAAAGAAGTGCTTCACCAGTTGCTTAAAAGCAGGTTAAATAATTTTCCTGTGATACAAAGTGCGCAAAAAAAATCTATTCCTGTGGCATCTTCTTATATATTGCCCATCGTTTTTACTCCTGTTGACTCTTTGGGCTATTAATTCTACTGCCTTGCAATTGTAGTGAATAAAGTGTTTTAAAGATTTAAACCATCTTATTATTTTAGAAAGCAACCTTGCGACCATTTGTTTAGAAATAAAATATTTTTAGGGCGTTTCCCTGCGGGTCGGACTTTACGTTACAATCTTTTTTAGGCAGAAAAAGCCTAAAAAAGGATTTTCACTTCAATTCCTAACGCAAATCTGAAATTATTGAAAATATTCTATTTGTCTTTCCCAAACCATTCCTAATTCTCCATTAGAACTTCTCCTTTTAGAAATCCAATTCCCATTTTCGTCATATACATATTCGAAAGATGTTTGGTGTGTTTGTTCATCCTTTTCGTCGAACCAGTTTTGAACAGTCATATTATCCATTTCGTCATATTCAGAAACGAACTTCATAAAACTACCATCAGGATTGAATTTGAACTGTAAATTTTCATTTCCGTCACTATTATAAGAATATATTCGTCGGTCTTTTAAACTCCCATCGGGTTTATATCTGAACTGTTCAGTTTTTTTATTATCGAAATTATATTTGTAAACATACTTCCAACCATATTCGCTTCCTGGACTTTTAAGCAACATCTCATTGTTATTTCCATTTTCATCATATTTATTTGATTGGATATTAGTCAGATTGTTTTCTGTGTCATAAGTTTTAACCGCAATCATATTATCATTAGAATCGTATTCATAAGTCCAATAACTTTTTAATTCGTCCGATGAGTTTCTCTTCATTGCTTTTTGAGCAACTCCTTCGTCATTTCTTTCGTAAATTGTCTTTTAGTAAAGTGAACCATCTCTTTCATATTTTCCGTTTTCTATTACCTTTTCGTTCTTGTCGTAAATCATATAAGAACTAATGTTTGAGTTAAAAAGATTTTCACGACTCTTTAACTCTCCATTTTCAGGTTTATACAAAACTTCTTTTACCATTTTCATTTTTGGTTTAAGAGAATCAGATTTCGTTTGAGCATTTAAATTTATTCCTGAATTTAGTATCAGAAATCCAAGTATTAATATGTATTTCATTTGTTCGTTAATTGTTGCACAACGGTCTGTGTATGATTAGTGGCAACCAAAAAAGCACAGACCTTTCTTTTTCAGTTGTAGAATTAGTAAATAAATCCCAAACCTTTCGTTTCAAAATCAAGCCCTAGCTATTGCTTATAGCTATTGTGTGTGCCCAGTATGGGCATCTTTATCTTACTGCAAAGTAAGTTATTAATCTAGAGGGTGCAAGTCCCTTATGCGCTGGAGTAACCCTTCGACAGGCTAGGGCAGGCTACTGGAAGCATTAGTAAGTCGCAAGGGTGGTAATCGTGAGGTTACATCTGAAGAAATCGAGACTACAAAACTCGGTACTGATGAATAGAAGCTGTATACGAGACCCGTACGCACGGTGGTGTGACAGGCGCAGTGGGGGTTATATAACCGTCACCCGTTTACTCGATTGTGGCGAGTGCTTTATTCTCTGAGCTTTAATATTTCATCCCTCAGTTTCGGAAGCTCCCTCACAATTATTGTCCAAATGACTTCGTCAGATATGTTGTCGTATTCGTGAGCAATTCTGTTTCTTGTTCCGATAATTTGTTTTGCGTTTTGAATTTCTATTTTGATGTTCTTATAATTGGTTATTCTATTAACCGCTTCTCCAATAATTTCAATATTTCGCTCAACTGCTTTTTTGGTTTTTAGGTCATTCTGAAATTCAAAGAACTCCCTCTTTTCCGGCAAAAAGTCAATTATTTCGTCAATAGACCTTAAAATGTCCTCAAGCCAAGCATTTACTTTGTTATCCATAAATCAACACTTTTGACTCTTCAATTTCTTTTTTGAAAAATGAGTTTTTTATCCCACGTTCTTCAATCAAGTCAATTTGTCGCTTTAAAACTTGTTCTAATTTTTCTTTTAGTTGAAAATACAAATCAGTATATTTTATCGGGTCATTTTCGTCAAAGTCAACCACAAAGTCAATATCGGAATCTGAAGAAAAGCTGTCTGTCAACACAGAACCAAAAACTGAAAAGTTCTTAACTCTGTATTCCTTACATAGCTGTTTAATTCGTTCAATATTCTTGTCTGAAATTTTCATTAAATCTCTAATAAAGTTACAAAGTTACGATTTTTCTCTGAGTTCTATTTTAGCATTTGCCACAACGTTTAGGTATATGAAAAGTATCGGCTTAAGATGCCGAAACTTTCTCTCTATTACTGATGTTTGTTAATATGCCAAAGCTTCGATTTAGCATTAAACACGCTATTATTATACACCGTGTGTGTGCCCAGCATGGGTATCTTTATCGTGTCTAAGATATTATATTTATCTAGAGGGTGAAAGTCCCTTATGCGCTAGGGTAACCCTTCGACAAGCTAGGGCAGGCTACTGGAAGCATTAGTAAGTCGCAAGGGTGGTAATCGTGAGGTTACATCTGAAGAAAGCGAGACTACAAAACTCGGTACTGACCCTTCGGCAAGCTCAGGATATACCAACTAGAAACGTTATACGAGGCATCGTTATATGGGTAAGCAACCACATCATTGTAACGCCCTAAGATTATCAAAAGGGTAATGATGTGGATACAGCAGGAACTGAGTAAAAGAAGATGCCATTACCTGTAGGACATAGCGTTAAGAAATCACCCAGTGGGTCATTATAACGATCGTGCCAGGCGGCGTGCAAGGGCAACCACCAGTTGGTTAAGTACAGAAGTCAGCAGAAGTCATAGTACTTACTAGAAATCAGCTACATACAAAGTGTAGAGGTCTCACAAGTAGGGAAGGACTGAAAGTAACTTTTTCTGAAATGCCAGATGAAGCATTGATTTTCGTTATTGGGTGATCCATTCCCTAGAAAATTTGTAGCCATTTGATAAAGTAGCAAATAGTTTTGATTGGTGTAAAGAGCAATCGGAAAAATGGGTTACTAACCGCTATGTAAGAGACTCGCACCCACGGTGGTGTGAGATGCGCACTGGCAGTCATTTGGCTGTCAGCCGTCTAATCGATTATGCTTTCGGTTTTTCTTTCATTTTTAGAAAATTCAATGGTGTCATAACTGCAATTGAAGAATTTCTATAATCTTTTATATTCCGAGTTATAATTGCATCCAAATCTTTAATCGTTAGGGCAGATGAATATTGAACAGAATCTTCATAGTCCTTGAATTTATTCTTTAATGCTTGAAGAATTTCTCTTTTTGTCGTCCCAACAATTTCGGTCATTTCAGTTAATGATTCAACAACTTCAAGAGTTTTTTTGTGTCCTAAAAACCTCCTCACGATATAGTAAATGTTATTGATACTTACAGCAGATAAGTACAGTTTTACATTTCCTTGCTCATTTAGTTCAAAAAGTTCGCTTGCAGGATTTGCGTGAGGTTCTCGGTCAGTAAAAAAGTCAATAACTACGTCCGAATCTACAAAAAGTTTATACTCCATATTTTTTTGAAAGTTCTTCGGTTAAAATTTGTTTGTAGTCAAAATTGTCATCAGTTTTGATGATTCCTCTCAGTTTTCTAACTTTAGGTGAAAGTTGTTTTTCCTTGATTTTCATTCTTTTGACAGTCACAAACTTGAAATAATTTTCAACCATCTCCGAAAGACTTTGTCCTTTTTCCTTTGCATATTCTTTTGCAATTTCAATGACCTCTTTTTCTATTGTTAAAGTTAATTTGGTATTCATACCATTATTATTTTTGACAAATTTACGTGTTATATTTAATATGTACAACACGTGTTTTTTCTAAATGACAGCTATTGTGTGTACCCAGTATGGGCGTCTTTATCGTGTTTTAGATACGATATTTATCTAGAGGGTGAAAGTCCCTTATTGGCAGGGGTAACCCTTCGACAGGGCAGGCTACTGGAAGCATTAGTAAGCTGCAAGGTTGTTATCTGTGAGGATAGGACTGAAGGAGGAAGGACTACAAAACTATGTACTGATGAATAGAAACCCTATGCGAGACCAGTATCTACGGTGGTGTGAGAGGCGCACTCTTCTCAATATATGCGGAGAGCCCCTGGCTTACTCGACTACCAAACGTATTTTCTATCATTTCAGAAGTTTATTGACATACTGAAAACTTTATTTTTTTAGGGAAGGCAAACTGCTGACAGTCGGATGCAAAAAATTAAAATTGGATATTTATTAAATCAGGATATATATTGCAAACCATTGCTTTTATTTGTTTTTGTGTTTTTATTAAATAAATTTTTTTTCGATTAAGCAAGATATAAGAACTAGCGATTGGAAAAGATTTGTGTAAAAACGTTTTATCTCTAATTAACTGCGGTACGTGGGATTTATACAATCTAAAGCGCTGGTTTTTTTATGTCCTTCAATTTTATCCGATTTAACATCGATTGATCTAGCCCCAATAAAACCAAAAAATGCTGTGGGATGAATTTTCAACAATTCAGGTATGCACTTTGCGCAAGGGATAAAAATATTAGCCACATATGCTTCTATTAATAACATTAGAGATGCCAATAGCACCACTTGAAGCTACTTACTATTTATAAAGCTATAAATATTAGGCTAATTAAAGGCAAACCATAATGCATAAACTTTTCTAGCCAGCAAATTATTGTTTAAAATTAAGTGGTCATTGAGGATATTGCAAGTAAAACCTATAGGTACAAATGAAGATCATCAACAATTCAATCTAAGGAGTGATGAAATGCTTAAATTTGTGCAGCGCTTTAATCATATGTGAAAAATACTACAATTGGCAACAGAAAAAATTATTCTAGGCATAGATCCTGGGACAGCGATTATGGGTTTTGGTATTATCAAAATCATCAATAACAGAATGAGTTTTGTACAAATGAATGAGTTAGACATGCGCCAATTAAAAGATCCTTATACCAAATTGCGACGCATCTTTGAACGCACTATAGAGTTAATTGACACCTATCACCCTGACGAGATTGCTCTAGAAGCTCCGTTTTTTGGTAAAAATGTGCAGTCCACACTAAAGCTAGGTAGAGCACAGGGTGTGGCAATGGCAGCAGGTTTGTCTAGAGATATTCCCGTATTTGAATATGCACCCTTAAAAATAAAACAGTCTATTACTGGTAAGGGCAGCGCTAGTAAAGAACAAGTGGCAAAAATGTTGCAAAGTCTTTTAGGTTTAAAAGAATTGCCTAAAAATCTAGATACTACAGATGGTCTTGCGGCTGCGGTTTGTCATTTTTATAATGGGGATAAAATCACTGTAGGCAAAAATTATACTGGTTGGGCTGCATTTGTAAAGCAAAATGAAAAACGTATTAAAAAATAAGAGATGAGAATATATTCATTTGTAATGATCTGGGCGTTGCTAAGCACGTTATTTATTCCTTTTAATGGAACTGCACAAGTGGTAAAAGAAAACCATAGCGAGATGCAGGCTTTGTTAAATCAATACAATGATCATAATGTTACATATATATCTGCAAATCAGCTAAAAGATAATTATAAAGATTATATCATTCTCGACGCTCGTGCATTAAAAGAATATGAAGTAAGTCATTTGCCAGGAGCTATTTGGGTGGGCGAAAGCTATAATGAAAGAAAAATGCCTGTCACAAATCAACAATCAAAAATTGTGGTGTATTGTAGCGTGGGCGTGAGATCTGAAGATTATGGTGCATCTCTATTAAAAAATGGCTATCAGCAAGTCTACAACTTACACGGTGGTATATTTACCTGGAAAGATGCCGGTTTTAAGGTGGTAAATGTAAATGGTAAGGATACAAATAAGGTTCACGTATATTCAAAAAAATGGGGAAAGTATCTCATGAAGGGTGAAAAAGTGTATTAATTATTTTCTGCAACTTATTAATTCAACTTTAGATGAGTATGTAAGTAATTGATAATAAATACTTTAATTAACATCACAAGCTTTAATTAATTACCATTAATCTTAAAATTGAACAATTTAATAGGTTGCTTTATTGGTCCTTACTAAATTTTATTTTTGAATCAATCATAAAATTACTCAAAAAAATAATTTGTTTAATTTACGCTTTCGCGAAAGCGAGATATCCATACCATCAGCACTATCGTATGGTAAATATTAAAAATTGATTTAACTTTTACATGCTAGTGATGCATTATAAAATTTAAGGTGTTATTGCAAGATCAACTATTAAAAAAAACTCTGCAGTTTTCAAACTCCTCAAAGCTTTTTTAATTTATAGGTAGGTATCGACCTATTTTAAAGTAAATGCCGCTTGCTTCATTACCCCATATATTTATATTTAAGACTGTTACAAAAACCTTACTCTTCCTGCCACAATAACTTAAAAAGATAGGCTGGGGATTTTGCCTCTTCTTCACCTAACTTTATCCTGGTAGCCTCGCAAGATACATAGTAGGTGGTCACCCCATTTTTGGTAGAGGCGTAGGTAATCCCTTCTACTTGTGCGCCACCTGTTATTGGTAGTTCTTCTTTATGATTAAAGGTAAACATGCCGTTTTTATAATCGATTTGATATACAAAGGGAGTTAAATCACTTTGATAACCGCACAACATGACAGTATCGGTATCATTATAAGTCGCTCCTGTTATTAGTCCATTAACGGGATAAGACATTATTTTTTTGGCTATTTGGTATTCTTCATCTTTATTTAATTGATAAATAGTAGTGATTTGATTTTTCCAGTCTTTTGAAAACACATATAAATAATCATCAATTGCAATAATGGATTCTGCATCAAATGAATGGTCTTGATTTCCTTTTATAAAACTAGTCTGGTCTGGATAGGTAAAATGTAATGCAGTAACAGCAGCACTGGTATTTTCAATATCTTTTAGGGCTATTTTATATATAACTAGATCTTTACGATTACCACGATTGTTACCTATATCGGCTATAAAAAGATGCGTATTGTCTTTTGTAATGTCTTCCCAATCTACAGCCTGCATATTACTATAGGTTTTGGTATCAACGATTTTTCCCAGTGAATTTATTAAGTATAGAGTAGGAGTATCACCACTATCATTGTGTGTTATGAGGTAACCTTTGTTATAAACCAGACCTGAGGTTTCAGTAAGCGCAGGGGCGAGTTGTGAGAGTTCTTGAAGCTGTATTGTATTTTGATTAGGTAAATTACTGCTTGTCGTTTTTACTGTATTGCAGCTGGTTATAGTTATAATTAAGAGTAGGAAGTAAAGGAGTTTCATATGTTGTATTGATGTTGTATTGATGTTGTTTTGACTTTTTTGAGTGGTAGAAATACCCTTAACCGTTTGATCACGATATGCGCAACGGTTGATTGTCTTATTTTGATGCGACCGCTTCTTAATTTAAAAGTAAATACTTGCGTTAGGGAATGAAGTGAAAATCCTTTTTTAAGGCTTTTTGGGCCTTAAAAAAGATTGTAACGTAATGCCCGCCCGCAGGGAACGCCCTAAAAACTGTCTAATGCCTATCTTTTTTAAGGGGATTTTTCAGTTTCGTATATTCATGAAATTTGCATTGTTAACTATACTATTAAAGAAACGATGATAAGAAACAATTTATTTTTTTAATTCTTTACTGTTAGTAAATTAAGTATTTAGATCTTATTTTTTTAAAGGATTCCAATCCTGGTTGCCAGGTAATGCTTATTTCTTGTGCGCTCATGCCTTTTTCAATTTGATATTGCAGGTTTTTTGTACCGGCTAGCTTGGTAAAAAAGTCGTTAAAAAATTTTTGTTTGTAGGGCGCTTTTGTATAAGCATCTATTAAAAATGACAGTTCTAGACGGTTTAGCTTTTCATAGGTTCGCAGGTCCACACCATAACATTTTTTACCGTTAAAGAGGGGTCTTTTTGCCCCTTCATTAGGTGTGGGTATAAATGAAAAGTCGGTATATTTTACCAGCGATGGCGAGCCATATACTTGAAATTGCATATTGGTACCACGACCTATACTTACATCGGTGCCTTCAAAAAAGCACAAGCTAGGATATAAATTGATCGCTCGGTCATTTGGTAGATTAGGCGATGGTTTTATAGGAATGCTATATGCGGTATCATGGGTGTAATTCTCACATTTTATTACCTCGATATCGGCTTTTAAGTTTTTACCCAGCCACTGTTCACCATTTATCATCATTGCATATTCTCCTATGGTCATGCCGTGAACTACTGGTACCGGGTGCATGCCCACAAAACTTTGATATTCTTTTTCTAGAATAGGTCCATCTATATAATGACCGTTAGGATTAGGGCGGTCTAGTATGATTATTTTTTTGTTGTATTGTGCACAGGCTTCCATCACATAGTGCAGGGTAGAAATGTAGGTGTAAAAACGCGCTCCTACATCTTGTATGTCAAACAATATCAGGTCTACATTTGCTAATTGTTCTTTTGAGGGTTTTTTGTTTGCGCCATATAAAGATATAATAGGAATACCTGTTTGTGCATCTATTCCATCATTAATGCGCGCGCCAGCATCTGCCGTGCCTCTAAAACCATGCTCGGGAGCAAACACTTTTACTATATCAATACCATGAGAGAGCAGGGTGTCAACGAGATGCTGGTATCGTAACCGATCCTGGGTGTCCCATTCTTTAGAGGTTATGGTGTCTTTGGTTTTTATCACACTGGTTTGATTGCCTACAAGTGCTACCTTTTTACCCTTTAGTTTTGTAATCCAGCGTTCTAATAAATAGGCTGCTGGTATGGGTCTATTATCGTTTGTTGCAGCTGTGAGATTGTTATAACGATCTTCTATTACAGCGATCTCACTTTTAGGCGTTGTGGGGGTGCTATTACCCTTTGAATTAGAATTACAAGATGACGCTATTACAAGCATAGCGATTATGGTATATTTGAACATTGAAAAAGAAATTGTGAATTTAGAGTATTTCATCGCAAAAAGAGTACAAAGCAGTACAAGTTATAAAAATAGTGTAAGTGCACCAATAATAAAAATTGCAATAGCAGCAATTGCAATAGGAATTGTTGTGATGCTTATTGCCATTGCTACTGGTGTTGGGCTACAAAAAAAAATAAAAGAAAAGGTAAGTGCTTTTAATGGTCATGTGAGTGTGTCGCTTTTTGATCGCAATAACTCTATAACTACCGTAAAACCTATCTCAAATGATCAAGATTTTTATCCTGATTTTACTGCCGTGCCAGAGGTTACCCATATTCAGGCAGTTGCCACACTAGGCGGCATGATACGTACTGCGACAGATTTTGAAGGGGTTATTCTTAAAGGTGTGGGGAGTGATTATGACTGGCAGTATTTACAAGATTTTTTAGTCGATGGAAGCCTGCCAGACGTGTCGATGGAACAAACATCTTTTGATATCCTTATATCAGACGACATTGCCGCTAGATTACAATTAAAGGTGGGAGACCAGGCACCTACTTATTTTATGAAAGCAAATGGGCAAGAACCTATTGCGAGGGCTTTTACCATTTCTGGTATTTATGACAGTGGTCTAGAGGAATATGATTCTAAATTTATAGTGGGCGACATTAGAAACATACAACGTATCAACAAATGGAAACCAAACGAGGTAGGAAAGTTTGAAATTTATATAGATAACTTTGACAAGCTAGACGTGGTGGGAAGAAAAATACAAATCAACACGCCGTCGCAATTAAATGCAATGACTATAGAACAAGAATTGCCAGCGATATTTCAATGGTTAGAATTACTGGACGGTAATATTTTTGGAATTATTGGTATTATTCTTATAGTAGGTATCATTAACATGGTTACCGCTTTACTGGTATTAATTCTAGATAGAACTAACATGATAGGGGTGCTTAAATCTCTAGGAGCTAGCAACTGGATGGTGCGCAAGATCTTTTTAATTAACGCGATGAATCTTGTTTTTAAAGGCTTGATTATAGGTAATATAATAGGTTTAGGATTGATAGGTATTCAGTACTTTTTCAGTCCATTTACGTTAGATCCAGCGTCATATCACGTGACTGTTATGCCGGTTTACATCTCTTGGTGGCATGTGATTGTTTTAAATTTAGGAACTTTTTTTGTTTGCCTTCTTGCTTTGATTATTCCTACGCTTATTGTGAGTAAAATAAGTCCTGTTAAGGCGATGCGGTTTGAATAATATTCAAATTAAACATAAGCCCCATCTACCTACTTTTTCTTAGCCTTTTCCTTATCATAATCCATAAACATATTGATCCATATGTTGCGGGACAATCTTATAACTATGGGTATACTTACAATAGAAATAAAAGTGATTATTAAAAAAATATTCCAGCGCGACAAATTAAAGACAAAATATCCCAATACAAATGTTGCCATCGCTATAGCAACACCCACCCCATAACTTACATACATCGACCCATAAAAAAAACTAGGTTCTATCTTATATTTAGTATCGCAGTGACTGCAGCGCTCTCGCATTTCTTGGGTTTTACTGGGGTTATAAAGATTGGGACTGGTATACATAGATTCGTTTTGGCACACAGGACAGGTGCCTGTACAAATGCTGTATAATTTGGTTCCTTTTAGCATGTTTGTAAATTGGTTTTAAGCTGTTGTAGTCGATGTAATGATTTAATAAAAAGATGCATTAACAGGCTGTATTTTTTGTAATTGTAAAAAAAACGCTGTAGACGTTTTTATCCACAAGATAGCGCAACTTATTAGGTATTCAAATGGGTATTACGCATCTTTGTAAAGTTACAAAATGACTATGATCAACGTACACGATATACACGTTAGTTTCGGCGGAGAGCCACTTTTTGAAGAAATCACCTTTAGGCTTAATGGCGGCAATCGCGTGGGTCTCATCGGTAAAAATGGTGCTGGTAAATCAACGCTTTTAAAAGTGATTGCGGGCGATATTCCTTATGACCAGGGTACCATAGCGATAGAAAAAGAGGTGAGTATAGGTTTTTTAAGGCAAGACATCGACTTTCAAAAAGGCCGTACCGTGCTAGAGGAGGCTTATACCGCTTTTGCGAAAGCGAGAAAAATAGAAGCTCAAATAGAAGAAATCAACCACCAGCTAGTTACCCGCACTGATTATGAGACCGATTCTTATTCAAAATTAATTGAAGACATAGGAGACCTGAATCACGAGTATGAAATTATAGGTGGATACCAATATAAAGGTGAAACTGAAAAGATTTTAAAAGGTCTCGCATTTCAACCAGAACAGTTTGATCAATTAACAGACGAGCTTTCTGGGGGCTGGCGCATGCGTATAGAACTGGCTAAATTACTATTAGAACAACACGATATCCTACTGCTAGATGAGCCTACAAACCATCTAGATATAGACTCTATTCTTTGGCTAGAGTCCTTTTTACAAACCTATCCCGGGGCTGTGGTGATTGTAAGTCACGATAAAATGTTTCTTGATAACGTTACAAATCGCACCATCGAGATCAGTCTGGGGCGCATTTATGATTACCCAAAACCTTATACTAAGTTCCTAGCATTGCGTGCCGAGATGCGAGAACAGCAAGAGGCAACTTTTAAAAATCAGCAAAAAGAAATCGAACGCACTGAAAAGTTGATTCAAAAGTTTAAAGCCAAAGCCAGTAAAGCAACCATGGCACAATCGCTAGTCAAAAAACTAGATAGAATGGATGTAATAGAAATCGAGCAAACTGATAATGCCGCTATGAATATCAACTTTGCTCAGTCCATACAACCCGGTAAAATTGTGTTAGAAATTGAAGGGGTAAGTAAATCTTATGATGATAAAAAAGTACTAGAAAATGTAGATCTTACCATAGAACGCGGCACACGCGTGGCCTTTGTAGGTCAAAATGGTATGGGTAAATCTACCCTTGCCAAAATTATTGTAGGCGAGGTAAAAGCACAAGGACAAGTGCACATGGGGCACAATGTGCAGTTGGGATATTTTGCACAAAATCAAGCCGAATATATGGACGGCGAGAAAACCGTGCTAGACACCATGCTGGATGCCGCAACTGATAGCAATAGGGTAAAGGTGCGCGATATGTTGGGCTCTTTTTTATTTAGAGGTGACGAGGCTGAGAAAAAAGTAAAAGTACTAAGCGGGGGTGAGCGCAATAGGCTGGCATTGTGTAAATTATTACTGCAACCCTTTAATGTCCTTATTATGGACGAGCCTACTAACCACCTAGACATTCAATCAAAGAATGTTTTAAAAGCGGCACTTGTCAAATTTAAAGGTACCCTGATTGTGGTGTCACATGATAGAGAGTTTTTGCAGGGGCTTACAGATTTGGTATATGAATTTCGCAATCATAAATTAAACCTGTATTTGGGTGATATCGATTACTACCTAGACCAGCGAAAAGCAGCTGATATGCGGGCTATAGAAAAGGTAGATGTGGTTAAAAGTGATCCGCTTTCGCGAAAGCAAGAACAACAAAAAAAACAATTATCGTATGAAGATCAGAAAAAACAAAAATCTTTAAACAACCGCCTTTCTAAAGCAGAATCTATGGTGCAAGACCTAGAAAAAATCATCGCAAAACTAGATGCAGAACTCGCCGCAAATTATGACGAGTTATCTAGAAAAGAAGGCTTTTTTGACAGCTATCAAAACAAGAAAAAAGAACTTGATAAATGGATGCAGCAGTGGGAAGAGGTGTCTGAAGAGTTAGAAAACTTGAATTAATTTATAAATTGTTACTGTTGCAATAGATAAAATCTAGTAAATATAAGTTTTATTTCTTAACAACTTCATACAAATCTGTACGACGGTCTTTTAAGTTCTTTACAGCGCCATAGCTGTGTAATTCCTTAAGCAGGTCCATATCGACATCTGCCACTAGAATCATCTCGGTATTTGCAGTGGCTTCTGCTTTTACACCGTTTGATGGAAAAGCAAAATCACATGGGGTAAAGACAGCGCTTTGGGCATAAGAAATATCCATATTTTCTACTGCTGGTAAATTACCTACACTTCCTGCAATGGCTACATAACATTCATTTTCTACTGCACGAGCTTGCGAGCATAATCGCACACGTGCATAAGCATTTTGTGTATCGGTTAAAAAAGGCACAAAAAGTATTTGCATGCCTTCACTAGCCATAATACGACTTAATTCTGGAAACTCGCTATCATAACAAATTAATACACCTATTTTACCACAATCTGTATCAAATGTTTGAATTTTACTACCACCTTGCAATCCCCAAACTTTTTGTTCATCTGGCGTTACATGAATTTTTGTATATCGTTCTATGGTACCATCACGGCGGCATAAATTACCTACATTATATAAATGTCCATCAATGATTTCTGGCATTGAACCGGTGATGATATTAATGTTGTATTTAATAGATAATTCAGAAAATCTGTTTCTAATCATATCAGTATAGGTCGCAAGTTCTCTAATGGATTCACTTACACTCAGGTTGTTGTAAGCTGCCATTAAAGGAGCGTTAAAATATTCTGGAAATAGCGCAAAGTCAGACCTGTAGGCAGCAACGGCATCTATGAAGTATTCTACCTGTTGCATTAACTCTTCAAAGCCAGAATAAGGCCTCATTTGCCACTGTATTAATCCTAGACGTACGGTGCTTTTTAATGCACTGGTTTCAGATATAGGTTTTGTATAATAGATGTTGTCCCATTCTAGAAGTACGGCAAATTCTTTTGATGCAGCGTCACCTTCTAGGTAGTTTCTAAGTACACGCGAGACATGAAAATCATTTGATAATTGAAAGTTGAGCACAGAATCTTGAATTTCTTTATTACGCACTTTATTGATGTACTCTTTGGGGGTCATCTCACTAGAGTGGTTGTGATAATTAGGAATACGACCGCCAAATGCGATACCTCTTAAATTTAAATTCTCGCATAATTCCTTGCGATAATCGTATAAACGACGCCCTAGTCGCATACCACGGTATTTGGGTTTGATAAAAACTTCTATTCCATAAAGTACATCACCGTCATTATCATGAGTGTTAAAGGTAAAGTTACCGGTAACTTGCTCGTAAGTATATTGACCTTTAAAGTCTTCATATTTCACAATAATTGATAGTGCACAGGCAACAATTTCTTCATTTACCTTAAGCACAACTTGACCTTCAGGAAATTTTTCTATTAAAGTTTTTATTTGTTTGATACGCCAGTAAGAATCTGGAAGATTACTGTAAGAGTCGATCATGGCTCGTTTTAACTCTTCATAATCTTTAAGTTTTAAAAACTCAAGATTCAAGTTGTCAATTTTACTTATATTTTTTTCACTCATGTTTGTGGGGGTAGTTTGAAGTGCTATGTGTAAATTCTAAAGTTTTATGTATAAGTATAATTCATTAATAAATGAATTTACTTAATATGATAAATTTCATGTTAAAACCCTATGGTAATTGCAAACTTATATGGCAATTTTAAAGTAATTCAATATTAATAGTCAACATCAAGTTTTTCAGCCAGGCAACTATTTTAATGACACATCAAAAAACCTTACTTTTTATTGTATAGTATTTTCAATAATTATTTTGGATTTTGTTTATTGTCCCAAAAAGCGGTTATAAAATGTGTTTATCTGTTGTTTTGTAAAACACCCAAAAACTGTCTAATTAAGCAACTATTGTAACCTTAAAATCTGTTCATGCATATAAAAGGTATTTTAGTTATTTGCCTGATTCTTTCATCTACAATTTTATTAGTTTTTTTGGAAAAAGTATTTGATTTATTATGATGAACCTAGTAATGAAGGGTTTCAACATATTGGATTTCGGCTGTATAGGTCTAACTTACTGTCTGTTTAGCGGTTTTTTATTTGGTTGACCCATAGCTTCTTGAAAAATTAATCGACTATTAATAATGTCTAACTCACTCTTTAAAAGCATTTTCTTTTGTACTTCTGTAAGTTCAAAATTATTCGAGTTTACAGGGCTAGATAAAATTAAATGATCCAACGCAACAAGAAAACCTTAGTTTTTAATTGTCATAATTTTACTAGTAAGTTCCTTACGTATTTCGTCAACCTTTGTCATTTTATTTTTGTCTAAAAACCTGTTTGGTATTATTATAAAATTTCTTGTTCTGGGCAATACAGTCTGTTTTAATTCCGCTTTCGCGAAAGCGGAACTGTCATCACATCTCTAATAAGTAAGCAAAAATTAGCGGCGCTACAATAGTGGCGTCGCTTTCTACAATAAATTTAGGGGTGTTTTGATCGAGTTTACCCCATGTAATTTTTTCATTAGGCACTGCACCTGAATAACTTCCATAACTGGTTGTTGAGTCTGATATCTGGCAAAAATAGCTCCAGAAAGGGGTATCTGTACGTTCCATATCTTGATAGAGCATGGGCACCACACAAATAGGAAAATCGCCAGCAATACCGCCACCTATTTGAAAAAATCCAATACCTTTTTGTGAGTTATCAGTATACCAGTCGGCCAGAAAAGTCATGTATTCAATACCACTTTTTACGGTACTGGCTTTTAATTCACCCTTGATCACATAACTGGCAAAAATATTTCCCATTGTGCTGTCTTCCCATCCAGGAACGACCATTGGTAAGTTTGCTTTGGCAGCGGCATACATCCATGAATTTTCTATGGGTATTTCATAGTATTTTTCTAAAACACCGCTTAGTAATAATTTATACATGTATTCATGAGGGAAGTATCGTTCTCCTTTTTGTTCTGCATCTTTCCATATTTTAAAGATATGTTCTTGCAATCTTCTAAAAGCTTCTTCTTCAGGAATACAGGTATCTGTGACGCGGTTAAGTCCTTTTTCTAATAAATCCCACTCGTCTTGGGGGGTTAAATCGCGATAGTTAGGAACGCGTTTATAGTGGCTGTGTGCTACTAGATTCATTAAATCTTCTTCTAGATTTGCGCCAGTGCAAGAAATGATGTGTACTTTATCCTTGCGTATCATCTCGCCAAAAATCTTACCTATCTCTGCAGTACTCATGGCACCTGCAAGAGAAACCAGCATTTTTGAACCTTGATTAAGTTGGTCTTCATAAGCTTTTGCAGCGTCTACAAGTGCAGCACTGTTAAAGTGAAGGAAATAATTTTCTAAAAAGTTTGTTATTGGTTTTGTCATATTTTGTAATTAGAAGATTTACTCCTCTATATTTTTCATTTTTTTCAATCCAGTTTTTGCAAAAGAGTTGTCAGAATCATAACCATCTTCTCCTTCTAGAGCGATGTCTTTAAATTTATAACTCAACATTTTATAATATAATTTTGCAGCTAGAAAGTCAGAAGATTTTTCGGCAGGATTAGGGCACAATTCTACAATGTCAAAACCTACTACGTTTTTTTCGGCAAATACCATTTTTAAAAAGTCTAAGGTTTCATACCAAAACAATCCTCCAGGCTCTGGTGTGCCTGTAGATGGGCATATAGATGGATCAAAAGCATCTAGATCAATAGTTATAAATACATTTTCATTTAACGCCTCGGTAGCTTTTTCAGACCAGTAATCATCTTGCACCATTTCATGGGCATAAAAAATCTTTTCTTCGTCATTTACCCCTACTTCAATACTGTCCATAGAGCGTATTCCTACTTGAACTAGATTAGTGTTTTGGCTGGCTTCATAAACAGCACATGCGTGGTTGCATGTACTACCTTCATATTCTTTTCGCAAATCTGCATGGGCGTCTATTTGCAGTACACTTAGGTTTTCATACATCTCGTTAAAAGCACGTATACATCCTATAGAGACAGAATGTTCACCGCCGAAAACGGTTACAAACTTATTTTTTTTGATGTATTTCTTAACGGTAGTATGCACTGCGTTTACCATAGCCTCTGGCGAGCTATCCTCGGTTACGGGATTTGCTAGAAAGACCCCGTGATGGTAGACTTCAGTATCTGTTTCAATATCATAAAGCTCCATATTTGCACTAGCCTCAAGAAAGGCTTGTGGCCCTTTATCGGCACCTTTTTGCCAAGAGCTTGTTCCATCATAAGGTACTGGAATTAATACGATTGAAGCATTATCTAATCCAGCATATTCATCTGGAATTCCTGCATAATTTGAATCACTCATGTTGTGAAGTTAAAAGTTATTTTGTGAAAAGTTATCAATATTTAAGTAAGGCGAAAGCAAATTTTAAGTTGCTATTTAAATTCACGTTTGTTTTAAAATTTAAATATAGATACAATTTAATTAATATCCCAGTATTCCTAGCATTTGCTCGCTAGTTTGTTGTTCTTTAAATACTCGTGTTGTAATGTTCCCGTTTTCATCTTTATCTATCAAGATATGTTTGGGGGCAGGAATTAAACAGTGTTGAATACCGCCAAAACCGCCTATACTTTCTTGATAAGCACCAGTATTAAAAAACCCTATAAAAAGCGGTTTATCTTTATGATATTTAGGCAGGTATATGGCATTTACATTTTGCTCGCTGTTGTAATAATCGTCGCTGTCGCAAGTAAGCCCACCTAATAGTACACGCTCGTACTCTTCATTCCAGCGATTAAGCGCTAGCATGATAAATCTTTTATTAATAGCCCAAGAGTCGGGTAGGGTAGTGATAAATGAACTATTGATCATGTTCCATTTTTCACGATCATTTTGCTGTTTTTGATAAAGTACTTTATATATAGCCCCACCACTTTCTCCTACAGTAAAGGATCCAAACTCGGTAAAAAGATGCGGCACATCAATATCTGCTTCATCACAAACTTGTTTAATTTGTACAACGATCTCGTTGATCATGTATTCATAATCAAAATCAAAAACCAATGAGTTTTTAATAGGAAATCCACCCCCTATATTTAAACTGTCTAACGTTGGGCAAATCTTTTTGAGACTTACATATACCTTCAGGCATTTATGAAGCTCATTCCAGTAATAGGCATTGTCTCTTATCCCAGTATTAATGAAAAAGTGTAACATTTTAAGTTCTACTTGCTCATTTGATTCTAATTGAGTTTTGTAAAAGTTTAGAATATTTTTGTAACCTATTCCCAGCCTACTGGTGTAAAATTCAAATTTTGGTTCTTCCTCGCTCGCGATACGTATTCCTACTTTAAATTTTTCTTTGGTAGCATCGGTAAGTAAGGTAAGCTCTTCATAATTATCTATAATCGGGATACAGTTTTGTCCAGAGTCAATTAATGAAGCTATATTCTCTATATATTGATCACGCTTAAAACCATTGCAAATTACAAAAGTATCTTTCTTAATTTTACCTTCTTCTTTAAGTTTTCTAACAATATTGATGTCAAAGGCACTAGAAGTCTCGATATGTATATCGTTTGTCAATGCCTGGTCTAGCACATGTTTAAAGTGCGAGCTTTTGGTACAGTAACAATAATAATAGTTTGCTTTGTAGTCCGCTTTCGCAAAAGCGGAATGAAACCAACTCTTTGCCCTATTAACATTATCTGAAATTTTAGGTAGATACGTAAATTTTAATGGAGCGCCATGTTGTTCTACTAGATCCATAAGATCTATCCCGTGAAAATAAAGTTCGTTGTTTTTTAACTCAAATTCTTCGGTGGGGAAGTAATAGGTTTGATCGATAAGATCAATGTATTTTGTATTCAATATATCGTGTTGTTAATAGTTCAATGGTAATTATAAGTCAATGGTTAAGAATTCTAAAATTATATTAGTCTATAGAAAAACAGTGTTAATTTTTAACTAAATCATTTTAAGATTAATCACTTCTTGATCAGTAAGTTTGCGATAATGCCCCCTAGGCAAATCTTTTTTAGTAAGGCCACCCAGCACCACTCTATCTAGAACTTTTACTTCATAACCTACAGCCTCAAAAACTTGTTGTACAATATTATCCTTGCCACTGTGTATTTCAATGCCTATCTCGTTATTCTTACCGTTATCGACATAATTGATGTCTTTTATCTCTATTTCTTCACGATCTATTATGATTCCTTTACGCAACAGCATTAAATCTTCATGTTTAAAACTGCGGTCTAGCGCTACTTGGTAAATTTGGCGTAATTTTATTTTAGGATTGTTCAGTTTGTTTGCCAGTTCTAGATCGCTAGTAAATAGCATGATACCTAAAGAAGATCTTCCTAATCTGCCTACAAAATGCAAACTGTTGGGACTTGCGTTTTCCATTAGGTCTAGTACCGTTTTTGTAGAATGTTCACCTTTACGAGGTGAGTTGAAGCCTTTGGGTTTATTGAGAATAAAGTATTCTTTTTTTGTAGGTTGTATGGGGCGATCGTCAAAACGCACTTCATCACCAGGCATGACTTGATAACCCATTTCTACTACAGGTTTTCCATTAACCTGCACACTACCTGCTTTTATATAAATGTCTGCATCGCGGCGGCTGCACAACCCAGAGTTTGCAATGTATTTATTAAGTCTTATACCCGCCTTGTCTGTTTTTCTTTTTGTAAAACTTTCTGACTTTTTACGGTCTATATACTCTTTTTTAGTAACAGGCTTGCCAGATCTAGAGGTGCCTACTACCTGGTTTTTGCCACCACGGGTAGTAGGACGATCGTTAGTATCTTTATCTTTAAAAGAGACTTTTACTTTACTATTACTAGTTTTGCTTGTGCGTTTATTATTTTTTGAAGTATCAGCGCTTTTGCCCTCACGGCGGTTGCTTTTTGTATTTTTTGATCCTTCGCTAGCGTTACTCATTGTTTGATTTTTTTGCAAAGATAACTTTTTAGTAATATGATTGTTATAAATGATTAACAAAGTAGGTTGCAATAATTTTCTAAACTTTTAAGGTAATTTAATAAACGAGATAGTAATGAAGCTCTTATTTAAATTGAATCGTGTTTTACTAAGAAATGAGACCAAAATGGTGCTAAAAAACACAACATAGGTATAAAGCTAACTAGCTGAAATTCCATTAAAATTAAAATAATGTGGTCACATAGATGATAGGGAAAGTAGGTTGTAAACGCTTAAAAACACCGTTTTTACATTCCTGTTCTAATAGCTTCTACAGGATCTAGTCTTGCAGCAATTATGGCCGGTATGATACCTGCCAAAAGTCCAATGCCCGCACTTACACTGGTGCCTATAAAAACATTTGAAGAAGAAAGTATAAAGGTAAACTCGTCAAAAAAGCTATTTGCAATTACGGTCCCTAGCCACACAAAAAGCAGCCCAAATAATCCACCAAATAAAGCTAGAATAATAGATTCAAACAAAAACTGAGAAAGTATAAAACGTCTTTTGGCACCTAGTGATTTTTGTATTCCTATAAGATTGGTACGTTCTTTAACACTTACAAACATAATATTTGCAATTCCAAAACCGCCTACCAGCATCGAGAATCCTGAAATAATAATACCTATTAAGGTTAAGGTGCTGGTGATATTATCAATTAAATCGGTAAATCCTTTTAAAGGGTTTATAAAAAAGTTACTGATGTCATCTGGTTTTAAACCTCTATATGAGCGCAATTGTTGTTCAAAAGATGCGATAAACTCGTCTTGATCTACTCCCTTTTTAGGTTTAACGATCATGGCTGCAACTCTAGTTTTGTTATTATCGCCGTATATCTTACGCACAAAATTAACAGGAATATAGGCGCTACCATCTTTAGACGGCCCTAGGATTCCTTGTCCTTGTTTTTCCATGACTCCTATTATGGTAAACTTATTACCTAATAACCTCACTTTTTTTCCTATAGGGTCGCTGTTTCCAAATAGACTATTGGCAATTTCACTCCCTATAACTGCTACTTGACTGCCGCTATTAGATTCTGCAGCGTTAAAAAAACGACCGTCATCTAACTTTAAGTTTTCAATATCATAGAAAGTTTCTGTACCCGGAATAATATTTACACCTGTTGCTGTTTTATCTTCAAACTTCATATTTTCTGAAGATGCAAAAATGGTGTAGGTGATGGCCTCAATATCTTCCATACTGCGCTGTAGCATCTGGAACTCGTCATAACTTACATTTGGAAACTTTTCATACTGGTAAGGTTCTAAATCTGTAGGGCCAAAGGACCTATTTAAAACATAAATGGTAGAAACATCCAAAGAGCTTAGACCATCGGACACCTCGTTTTCTAAAGAGTCGATAGCTGCAAGAACACCTATGATTGCAAAAATTCCTATAGTCACACCCAGTAAAGAAAGAAAAGTGCGCAGCATATTAGTGCGCAGTGCGTTAATTGCAAAAAAGAAACTCTCCTTTAAAACTCTGAAATAAATGAGCATGAAATCAATTTAATTTTAATTGTCAAAAATAAGCCACTAATAAGACATTTAAGAAGTCTTTTTGTTACAAAGCAACACAAGTTATTGTTTATCCCATATTTAAAATCATATTTTAAAACCCATTACAACTAGGTTTTCATTTGCTTGCGATCTTAAAAAAGAAGTTAGCATTTAATAAAAGAAAACCTGTTCTATATTTGTAAATCAAAATTTATAGTAGCGTTGGAAGAAAAATTTAAACTAAAAACCCAGGTTGATTTTAAAGAATTGATGCAAACCAGGTGGCAGGCTCCATCAAACATCGCCCTTATTAAATACTGGGGTAAGCACGGTGTGCAATTACCTGCAAATCCCTCCATAAGTTTTACATTAGATTCTTGCCATACAGTTACAAGCATCGAGGCTTTAAAAAAAGATCACGGTTTTAGTATCTCTTACGAGGGTACAGTAAAACCTGCTTTTGCGCCAAAAATAAAGACCTATTTTGATCGCATCGCAGTCTATTGCCCGTGGATAAAAAATTATTTTTTTAAGATTGACACCTATAATACTTTTCCTCACAGCAGTGGTATAGCTAGTAGCGCTAGTAGTATGGCTGCATTAAGTGCTTGTATTATAGATTTTGAAAGCCAGTTAACTGGTCAATCTTTGGATTATCATAAAATGTCCTTTTTATCACGTCTAGGTTCTGGTAGCGCTTGTCGCAGTCTTAAAGGTGCAGCAGTAATATGGGGTAAGCACGAGGATACGGCAGGTAGTAGTGATTTATATGGAATCGATCAAACTGATTTATTGCACGATGTTTTCAAAGATTTTCAGGATACGATTTTATTAGTTGATAAAGGTGAAAAAGTTGTAAGTTCTACCGTGGGACATGACTTGATGAATGATCACGCTTTTGCAAAAGCGAGATTTCAACAAGCTCACACTAATTTATCATTGCTTAAAACAGCCTTGCAGAAAGGTGATCTAGAGCAATTTATAAAAATTACAGAAAGTGAAGCTTTAACCTTGCACGCTATGATGATGACCTCGCACCCGTACTTTATTTTAATGAAACCCAATACATTATCGATTATTGAACAGGTGTGGAGTTTCAGAAACGAGACGCAAATCCCAGTATGTTTTACACTAGATGCGGGCGCAAATGTTCATTTACTTTTCCCATCAAAATATAAAAATGAAGTGGATCAACTCATTAACAACAAATTATCGTCATTATGTCAAAACTCTCATTATATTTGTGATCGTATAGGCACTGGAGCAAAAAGGTGTTAACTTAATGATATGAAAGGACCATTATTTTATTCCAAAATACTACTCTTTGGTGAGTATGGTATTATTAAAGACTCAAAGGGTCTTTCAATACCTTATAATTTTTACAAAGGAGCATTGCAAATAAGCGAGCATTTAACAGATGTTGCAAAACAATCTAATAAAAATTTAGAAAGTCTTGCTACCCACATAGAGCACCTGCAAGAAACCGATAAAGACTTTCCTAAATTTGATATAACAAGTTTGCGAAAAGATATTGCCGCCGGTATGCACTTTGACTCTAGCATTCCGCAGGGTTATGGAGTGGGCAGTAGTGGTGCACTGGTTGCGGCTATTTATGATAAATATGCCATTCAAAAAATCACAGTTTTAGAAAACCTAACTAGAGAAAAATTATTGACCTTAAAAGAGATTTTTGGGAAAATTGAAAGTTTTTTTCACGGTAAGAGTTCTGGTCTTGATCCTTTAAATTCTTATTTAAGCCTACCTATACTTATTAATTCACAACAAGATATTGAGCCTGCTGGCATACCGTCGCAACTGGCAACAGGTAAAGGTGCCGTGTTTCTTTTAGATTCTGGTATAGTAGGTGAAACTGCACCCATGGTAAATATCTTTATGGAAAATATGAAACAAGAGGGTTTTCGCGCTATGTTAAAAGACAAATTTGTCAAATATACAGATATGTGTGTAGAAGACTTTTTAAGTGGTGATGTAAAAGGACTTTTTGGGAATGTTAAAAAACTTTCTCGTGTTGTATTAGATAATTTTAGCCCAATGATCCCAGCGCAATTTCATGATTTATGGAAACAAGGTCTTGATAGTGGCGATTATTATTTAAAGTTATGCGGCTCTGGTGGTGGGGGGTATATTCTAGGTTTTACAGAAGATCTTGAAAAGGCCGAGAAAACTCTTGAAGATTACAAACTAGAGGTAGTTTATTCTTTTTAATCTTTTAGTTTAGGGTTGATACCTTTAAAATGCGTTTCTAAATAACGCAATATTTGTTGGTTATCTATTTTATCTATACCATTTATATTTCTTTTTTTCAGAAAAGAGGTTAGTTCTATTTTTTGTAGATAATTGTGATATAGCTTTCGCGAAAGCGGAACATAACTATAATGCCACGGTTCATAATCAAAACCAGTACGATTATTATCCAAGGTGTAGACAAGTTCAAAACCAAAACGAGAACTATTTATTTCCATCCATTCTTTTAATTTGCAAAATGGCCCGTTACCATGAAAGTTAGGGGCAATTATTGCATCTCCTGTATACATTTTAGACCCGTCTATAACGTCTATTTCTGTACCCCAGTGGTGTCTAGATGTGCCAGGTATGGCACTATATGTGGTAATAGAGTCAAAAATAGCACCTGGCGCTAGACCTCTAGCAGCATACTTTTTATACTTGTAATTCCAGATTTGGTTTTGTCTTTTAAAACTTCTATATCCAGATACTATTTTTAAATGGATACCATCTTTTGCAGCCTCAGTTTTCATGATTTCAAAAGCTTCTTGTACTTCTTTTTGCAGCAGATTTTCTGGATTAGGATACCGTCCAGTGAGCATTTTTTTGCTTACTTGAAAATCATTGGTTAGACCTAAAATCAATATAATACTAATAAAACGCATCATAAAAACTTCATCATTTTAAAATGTGGTCCCACACCGGGAACGTCAAAAACGTCGCTTATAACTTTGTAATTTAATTGTTCATAAAAAGGAACTGCTGTGGTGCGCGCATTAAACCATAAAATTTTTATTTCTTGCTGCCTCAGCATATCTTCAGCATGTAGCAATATCTTTTTACCTATTCCTTTTTTCTGTGCCTTCTCGATCACGGCCATACCGCGCAACTGATAACAATAGAATAGTTTTATATCTTTTATCTCTTTAATTGTAATGTCTTTATTCATTAAAAATGTTGCTACACCTATAAGCAGGTCTTTTTCAAATGCACCTAAATGATAGGTGGTTCCCAGATCGTCGCCAGAGAAATGACAGCTTTCTATAGGTTTGCCATTGCGCAACACAGGGTGCCGTACTGCAATAGCTTCTCTTGCGGTTATATTTTGAATTTCAATCATCTTTTTGAAAGATTATCTATATAGGTTTCACGGGTAATCCTGTAGTGTCTACCCGGTTCTCTTCCTTCCCATAAAAATCTGTGATCTAGTGTCATAGATAATTTTTGCGCAACTATTTGCGATCCGTAATTAAGTTCATGCACTTGTGCTACCAGTCTGTCTAGTTGATGATGTTCAAAGGCATGTTTTACAATTTCAATACCAGATTCTGTAGCATAGCCTTTACCCCAATATTTTTTTATAAATCGATATCCTATATCTACAAACCCCTGCTGTGTGTGTTTTTTAAGACCATTCCAGCCTAAAAAAGCTTTGTCTTCTTTTCTTATAACTGCAAGTCTACCCATACCATGTAATTGAATTTGTCCCAAAGGATCTGCTGCATAATTTGTAGCAAAGTTTCTAGCCTCGTCAATAGATACAAAAGGAACGTCGCCTGTGTATCGCATGACATCGCTGTCATTGTTAAGATCAAATAGGTGTATGGCATCTTGTTCTATAAATGGTCTTAAATAAAGTCGTTCTGTTTCTAGATATAAACTCATAAGATATTGTCATAGTTACTAATCACAGCTATAGTAAGGCCTAAAATTTTAAATCATTTCATTTTTTCAATAAAGCAAAGTCATAACCAGGATGCACTTCTATAGGAGTTTGATCTTTTATAAAAACTCTTGCCGTGTGCGGCCCGTAAAGCACTTCTGTTTTATCTACAACTTTTATATAACTCCCCTCTCTTAAACCTATTACTGGTAAATCATTAAAGCAATGAAATTCTTTAATGCGTTGTTCTCTTGTCTCGCCCATATGAGTACTGTGGGTAATAGGGTCTAAATAATGTGCATTAATGTTATAACCCACTGCACCAGTGGTCTTAAAACTAGGCGGCATTACGATAGGCATATCATTTGTGTTTCTCATATTCAATCCGCAAATATTACTACCTGCGCTTGTCCCTAAATAAAAACTACCTTCATAAATCTTTTTACGCAGTAATATCATCAGGTTTAGATCGTGTAACATTTTTACCAGTACAAAAGTATTGCCACCACCAATAAAAATTGCCGTTGCATTTTCTAAAGCTTCTTTAGGTTTTTCAAATTCATGAATGCCTTTTACAGTTATACCGTATTTCTTAAAAACCATCGCAACCTTACAAGTATATTCATCATGGGTAATACCACTAGGCCTTGCATAAGGTATAAAAAGCAACTGCTTGATATTCTTTTTTTCTAACATCTCGATAACATCATTAATTATATAGGCAAGGTAATCTGTACCGTATATGGTAGATGTACTAGCAATGATCATATTACGCATGTATGCTTGTAACTTTGGTTATTAGGTAAAATTAAGATTTTTAAACTTAACTATTTTAACAAGTGCAGGTTAAAATCATATATAAGTAAGAGAAATATGATTCTTAAAAAAGTCATGAATGTTAATTGTAAGTAATTTAGACTTTTAACATTTTAGAAAGAACTAGCTATTTTTTGATTTATTAAAAGCAATATTGTGCTGTTCAGCTAGGTTAAGGAAAGAAAAAAAGACACAAAGAAAACTAAAAAGAGCAATTTTTTAGTATGTGTAAAAAGTATAAACCACTTTTTGATGTGACTTTGGTTAAACATCGTTAAACTGTAAGAAGTAAAGACATATTTGTGCATTATTTGTTTACCTTGTCATAAAAAATTATTAGTTGTTTGATTATGAAAATACACCTCCTATTTCTTTTAATGTTTTGCAGTCTTGCTGTTGCGCAAAAAGAACGTATACAAATACAAGGTAACATTTTAAATACCACGGACGAACCGCTAGAGGCAGTAACTATTTTTAACACATCCTCTCTAGAAGGTACTGTGAGTAATGAAAACGGTAATTTTTTAATACATGTAAGAGAGGGAGACCAGCTTTCTTTTAAGGCAATACAGCTAGAGCCATTTGCAATAAACATATCATCTAAAATAGTCGATGATAAGAAAATCGCTATCTCACTTAAAAACGCAGTTAATCAACTAGATGAGGTGTTTATTGACAACGGTTTGATGCGCGTTAAAGTAAAGCAAACCACACCTGTAGACCCAAAAATTGATGAAGTAAGTGATTACAATATAAAAAACAGGGCTGTAGACCGCATAGAATATACCTTTTCTGATCGCATAAAACAACCAGAGGAATATGCCATAAGAAACGAGGCTTTTAATCAAAGTATGCCAGGTTTTGCCATGTTTGATATTGTTTCTGGTTTATTAGGTTTAATAGGCTTAGGTATAAATGCACTTATTCAAAATATTGATCAACCTAAAGATAATGATTCAACATCTGGTAAAGAAAAGTTTGATATCTATGTTCTAAAAAACAAATACAGTACAGAATATTTACTAGAATATTTACAAATACCTGATGAAGACTTATACGAATTCATGTATTTTGCAGCAGATGCAGGGCTGAACGAATCTATGTTTAAGCCAGAAAATGAATTAGATTTATTACAGTTCCTTTCAAATCAAGTAACTTTGTATAAGGAAAAGAAAAAATATAGTGTCAAAACAGAAGGCAAATAACCTTTTTTATAGATAAAAAAACGCAATGAAAAATAATATATTTAAAACCAGTTCTTACAGCCTATTAGCCTTACTTTTTTTAAGCCTTACCGCGTGTAATAGTGATGACGATTTACCACAACTGCCACAAGTAGAATTTAACTTATTTACTTATGGTCCAGATCCTGTTTCTTCATTTGAAACTACAACTGCATACTATGAAAATCCAGCACAAGTGAGCGCTGGAGTTTTTAGAACAGGTGCATTTATTACTGATCAAAATATAACACTAGATACAAATAACGACCTGCAAGGGGCAGGTACAGTAATAGACCTCAGTCTATTCGGCGACATAGACGTTCCTTTTCAACCTGGTGTTTACAGGATTGATGGCAATCAAGATGTTGCAAGTGCCTATGTTGCATATAACGTCGATTTTGACGCTGCAAACACAATAAACAGGCCCATCCCACTAGTTTCTGGATATGTAAGAGTTACTACCCGCGACAATGTTTATGCGATCGAAATAAATGGAGATGATCTTAATGGCGATTTTTTTCACGGGATTTATTTAGGTAGATTAACCTTAAAGTAATGGTCGGCAACAAAAAATTCAAACTTTACAAAAATAATTTTAAAATATAAATGTCTATAAACCTAAAAAGGTGGTCGACCATCATCGTTAGCTCTATTTTATTACTATCCTTTTCAAAAGCAGGTAATAACGATATGTACATTAATGATATTATAAATGTTGATACTTTACGCTTTCGCGAAAGCGAGAACAATATACAGCAATTTCACAAATATTACATTTCTGTATCTAATGCCACCTTTAGCAAAAGCGCCAAAAGCGTGCAAATGATCTCTCGTTTTTTCATAGATGATATGGAAGATGTTCTTAACATGCGGCAAGAAAAAGCCGTAGTGTTGGGTGATTCTGAAACAATAGAAGATTTATATCCCCTTTTAAAAGATTATATCGCTAGAAAATTGACTGTGCAAATCAATGGAGCGGCCTCTATACCTAGTTTTCTAGGTGCAGAATATGAGTCTGATCAAATTGTACTGTATATAGAGTTACCATCTGAATCTGTTCCAAATGAAATAACAATAAAATTCAACGCTTTTCTAGAAATGTTTGAAGATCAAAAAAATCTGATCCATATGAAGATCAATGGAAAGCGACGCACCTTATTGATAGATAAAAATAATCCAACCGATACGGTAAAGTTTTAGTAAAATGCATTGAAACTTATTCATTATTCTTAATTTAGCACTACCTAATTTTAAAATAACAAAATGAAATCAATTAAACTACTGTTTATCAGTATGATGCTTGTTTCTTTTGCTTCCTTTGCACAAGAAGAGGGACAAAAAGAAGAGCCAAAAGCTGAAGAACACTACAACACAAACAAATTCCGCCAGCTGTATCAGGAATTTTCAACTCCTAATCAATACCGCAGTGCGAGTGGAGCCCCTGGTCCTAGTTATTACCAGCAACAGGCAGATTACAAAATGGACATACGTCTAGACGACGAGAATCACCATATTTATGGTTATGAAACCATTACGTATACCAATAACTCTCCAGATGTGTTAGAATATCTTTGGGTACAACTAGATCAAAACATGCGTGCAAAAGATTCTAAAACTCCGCTTATAGAAGGTGGGGGGGTGCAACCTTATATGCAACCAGCAGGATTTGCTAGTTCTTATTTAAAAGAGCCTTTTGATGGAGGTTTTAACATTAAAAAAGTACTAGATAAAAAAGGAAATCCTTTGAATTATACTATTAATCAAACCATGATGCGTGTTGAAATGCCAGAGAATCTAAAGACCGGTGGTAAATTTCAATTTGATATAGAATGGGATTATAACATTAATAATCACGTCGAGGGAAGAGGTCGTAGTGGTTATGAGCAATTTCCTGATGGACATAGAGCTTATGTAATAGCACAGTTTTATCCTAGAATGGCAGTTTATAATGATGTAGAAGGATGGCAAAACAGCCAGTTTTGGGGTCGTGACGAGTTTGCACTACCATTTGGTACTTTTGAGGTTAACATTACTGTACCAGAAGACCACTGGTTAGACGGTACTGGAAAACTATTGAATAGAAAGGACGTTTATTCTAAGGTAGAACTTTCTCGTTACGAGCAGGCTCAAAAATCTTATGAAAATCCAGTGGTAATTAGAACACAAGCCGAGGCTGAAAAGCTTGCAATGATGCCAGGCGCTAAAGGAACAAAAACCTGGAAATTAAAAGCTGATTTTGTGCGCGATTTTGGATGGACATCTTCACGACGCTATGTAGCAGATGCTATGGCTGTAAAAGTAGGAGGTAAGGATATTATGGCTGTTTCTATTTATCCGCCAGAGGGAAATCCTTTATGGGAACAATGGTCTACAAAAGCTATTGCACAAACTTTAAGGTCATATTCTAGAATGACATTTGATTATCCATATCACAAAGCTATTTCTGTGCATGCAAAAAATCAAGGTATGGAGTACCCAATGATATGCTGGAATTATGGTAGACCAGAGCCTGATGGAACTTATTCTGACCGTGTCAAATTTGGAATGATATCGGTAATTATACACGAGGTAGGTCACAACTATTTTCCCATGATTGTAAATTCTGACGAGAGACAGTGGACATGGATGGATGAAGGTCTTAATACGTTTTTACAATATGTAGCAGAACAAGATATGGGTGAATTTTATCCAGAGTCTATAAAAGGATTAGATGCTTATCCTTCTAGACGTGGACCAGCAGTTAATATAGTTCCCTACATGGCAGGCGATCAAAGATATATTGCTCCTATTATGAGTAAAGGAATAAATACCTATCAGTTTGGTTCTAATGCTTATGGTAAGCCAGCAACTGCACTAAATATTTTAAGAGAGACCGTTATGGGTCGCGATTTGTTTGACTATGCTTTCCGTACTTATTCACAAAGATGGATGTTTAAACACCCAACTCCAGAAGACTTTTTTAGAACAATGGAAGATGCAAGTGCAGTAGATCTAGACTGGTTTTGGCGAGGCTGGTTTTATACCACAAGATATAATGATATGGGGATTAAATCTGTAGATAAATACTTTGTTTCTAGCGAGAAAAATCAGGCGATGAAGGATATGATGAAACAAAGAAATATAGACGAGAGCAGGATACCAGCACTTGTTTACATGGTTAAAGAAGGAAGTGAAGATTATAAAGAAGATTTAAAAGGCAAAGAACCAGCTGAGGTAGTAGGAGAATTAAATGAATATTTAATGGACAATTTCACTGCATCTGAAATTGCTGCTATGAAATCACCAAAGTATTTTTATGAAATAAAAGTAGAAAAGCCAGGTGGTCTAGTAATGCCTATTATCATAGAATATACATATGCAGATGGCACTACAGAAACAGTTACCCATCCAGCAGAAATATGGAGATATAATGATAAAGAGGTAGGGTTAAGTAAGGCTAGTCAAAAGGAAATTACTAAAATTGTAATAGATCCAAAACTAGAAACTGCAGATATCGACACGTCAAACAATACATGGCCAGTACCTGCCGAGGTGAGTAAGTTTGAGCAAATGAAGAAATAATAAGCCTTATTTCTATTGTATATTTGAAACCAGGTTCAGAATGAATCTGGTTTTATTTTTTTAAATCCATAAGTGTAATTAATGAAATTATTAAAGCTACTTATAATCGGTATCTTATTGCTCAGCTCTTGTGATGATCCCTCATTAAATCAACAAGGTGATGATATAGATGCTGTAGAGCCTGTGGATAATTTAATCCAGCTAGGTAGCATAGAAATCGCACAAGACGTTGCATCAAACATTACAGAGGTTATTGACATAATTTATAATCAGGAAGGTTTAGTAAATCAAATTATAGAGAATAGCAGCACTAATAATATTGTTTATGATTTTGATTATGCAGGTAATAATAGGTTAGAAACCATTACAAAAACAGGTGTCTTTACAACTCAATATAATTTTAGTTACCCAGCAGATGCTGTCTTTATAAATTATATCGATGAGAACGGTAATCTAGTAGAAAAACAGCTTTTTACCGATATTCAAAATAGAATTAATCGAGTGGTGACAACTACTACTGACACCTCTGGCGGTTTAATTCAAAGAGAAGACATGCGATATCAATACACTGCAAATTTTAATGTAAGTCGCATCAATAGCCTGGCCGATGATGGTGTTACTGTATTGAGCTATAGTGAGTTTACCTATGAATTTAATAATAATCCCTTCAGAGATATGAGCGATGTGCTGCGGCTAATTGTTTTTGCAGATTTTATCCCATATACCAGGTACTTGCCTAGTAGCAGGGTAGATTACACATCTGTCCTAGGTAATTTTGTTATAGATCGTACATTTTCATATAATTATACTTTGCAAAACGATCAATTTCCTAGTTTTAGGCAAGTGACTAAAGATGAAGCTAGTAGTTTAACGACTAGCTTTGAGTTTTTTAATTATCTGTAATCTACAAATTGTAATTTCACCACGCTCTATCGTATATTTGTAGCATGAAAATGATACCGTTTTTTATCAGTACGCCTGAGCTTATGATTGTAGGCCTAGTGGTGATATTAGTTTTTGGATCAGATAAATTGCCAGAAATTGCTCGAGGAATCGCCAAGGCAATGAAAACCGTGCGCAACGCCACCGATGATATTAAAAATGAAATAACAAAAAGTGCCGATGAGCATGGATTTACTGGAGACGTAAACGAAATCACCAAAAAAATTGAAGAGGTAAAAGATCAAATAGAAGAATCAGGGTCTATAAAACGTAAGTTTTAGATTACTTCTTATTTTCTAATAATGCTATTCAACTATATTAAAATACTGATTACAGCACACGACTGATTGTAAGGCCATCTCTTATAGATAATAAAACAGTTTGCAATCTTGCATCTTCTTTTAAAAGTTTATTATAAGCTAGCAAAATTTGTGTAGACTTATCTTTCTTATTCACCTTTTCAGTCACCTTTCCATGCCACAACACATTATCAGAAATGATTAAACTTCCAGACTGTACTTTGTCCATAATTAAATGAAAATAATTTTGATAATTTGGTTTATCGGCATCTATAAAAACTAGATCAAAAGGGCCATTTAAGTGAGGGATGATGGTCATGGCATCACCTATTTTTTGGATTAATGTGATGTTTTTAGTCTCGCTTTCGCAAAAGCGAGAAAAATAACCAGCTGCAAGTTCTTCAAGTTCTTCATTAATATCAATGGTGATAAGCTCGCTATTATCTGGCATCCCCTCGGCAATGCACAGTGCAGAATAACCAGTGAAAGTACCTATTTCTAGAACTCGTTTGGGTGCTTTTAAATGTGATAACATACTTAAAACACGACCTTGATAGGCGCCAGATAGCATGATGGGCTGTAAAACCTTTTGATGGGTTTCCCTGCTTAGGTCTTGCAATATTTGCGGTTCATCCTCGGTATGGGCTACTATATAACGATCTATTTGTTCTGGTAGAAAAAACATAGTTTGATAATTTGTTTACAATCGATGCTGAATGAAAAAAGTCAAAAAGGATTCAATTACAAATCTTTTAAAAGCAATGGCAGTTTTCATAATACATTGATATTAAAAGTGTTAATTTTACATTACCGCACCTGTAATAATTAATGTTCATAGCTCATTCTATGCGCATCTAGTTTTATAAATATAAATAGTAAAATAGTAAAACCCATAAGGCTACTGCCACCATAACTCATGAATGGTAACGGTATTCCTACTGTAGGTAATAAACCTATAACCATCCCTATATTGACAAAAAAGTGCAGAAAAAAGATTCCAGCTACTCCATATCCATATACTCTTGCAAATAGGTTGCGTTGTCGCTCGGCCATAATAATTAAACGGTAAATAAGCAGCATAAAGAGCACAATGGTAGTAACCGTCCCGGCGAGACCATATACCTCGCCTATAGCACTAAAAACAAAATCTGTATGTTGTTCTGGCACATATCCCCCTCTAGTTTGTGTAGCCTCTGCTAGCGGTTTTCCTGTCCAACTGCCGTTACCGATGGCAATAATACTTTGATTGAGGTTGTAACCAATGCCGGCATCGTCTTGCACACGACCCAATAAAATATCTATACGGTTTCTATGTCTATCTTCTAGCACGTTGTCAAATATATAACTTGTTGAAAATGTATAGGCAACACAAAGTAAGGTAGCGATTACAAAAAGATAAATTTTAGGTTTAGGAAGGCGTTTTTTGTGGTTGCGCTTTCGCGAAAGCAAATAGTATAAACCCACAACGATCACAATAATCATAATCATAAGTGCTATAGGCATTACTAGGGTACCTATAAATATAGATATAGCAATTACTCCCAGACTTAAATACCAAAGGGGTAGACCCTCTCTATATAACGCAAAGAAAAATGATGTGTAAATCAGGGCGCTACCGGCATCTGGCTGTGGCAGAATAAGAAGTGCTGGTAGTGCGATGATGCCAGCAACAATCAATAAATCTTTAGTGTTTTTAAGTGAAACGTTTAACTGGCTCAGGTATTTTGCCACAGCAAGAGCTGTCGCAAATTTTGCAAACTCGCTAGGTTGAAATGTGAATGATCCTATTGGGTACCACGATGTCGCGCCGTTTACCTTTTTTCCAAACACATAAAGACCTAATAATAAAAAGATTAAAACAACATATATCAATCCTGCAAAACGCTCGTAGAATTTAACTTCTATAGATACAATAATGACAATAAGGAAAACGCAAACAACAATAAAAAGAAATTGTTTTCCATAAACTTCATCAATATCAATAATAGATGTGTGCTCAATAACAGGAGCAGCGCTGTAGACACTAAATAAACCAAAAATCACTAATGCGGCATATATAAATAAGGTAGCAATATCATATTTGGGCTGATCTCCTAATGCCATGTTATTTTAATATTGATAATTGAAGACTGTCTGTTAATTGATGTAGGTTTTTTTCTTTTTCTTCTGTAATAAGTCCTTGATCGACACCTACATTGATTTGAAATGGTTCTTTACTCAATATTTTTGCATATTCATATTCTAGACTGTGAGTAAGCAGGTAATTTTCTAGGTCTGTTCTAGTAATGTTTCCTTTAAGATACTTTTCAATTAATAAACTCGCTATTTTTGCAGCATATCTAGATCCCCAATAACCATTTTCAATAAAAACGGCAACGGCAATTTTAGGATTGTCTTTAGGAGCAAATGCTATAAATACAGAATGGTCGGTAAGTTGCTTGCGCTCGCCATTTATTTTTGTAAAATTTTCTACTGTTCCTGTTTTACCACAAATCTCTATATCAGGTATCTGTACATATTTTGCAGTCCCAGAGTGGTAAACCTCATTCATACCTTCAATGACAGGTTCAAAATGTTTTGCGTCTATAGTTGTATAATTTTTTATTGTATAGTTAGGATTGTCTATAGGTTTACCATTCATTTTTTTTATAATATGGGGTGTATAAAAGAAACCTCGATTTGCAATAGCTGCGGTCATATTTGCAAGTTGTATAGGTGTAACCGCTACTTCTCCTTGACCTATGGCATTTGATATAGTAGCTGGAGCATACCACTTATATTTGTATTGAGAGGTGTAATAATCACCATCGGGAATTCTACCAGGTTGTCCTACTGGTAGGTCATATCCTAAGTAATTGCCTAGACCAAAACTGGTAACATGGTCATGCCAAATGTCCATTCCTTTTGCAGGATCTTTTTCATTTTCTATAATTCTTCTGTAAATCTGCGCAAAATAGGCGTTACAGCTTTCGGCAATACCTTTATTCATTGATACCGGGCTAGAATGTGAATGACATCCCAGTTTTCTCTTACCGCCATAATTATAACCATTATAGCAACTAAAACTTTCTTGTGGTTTAACGACACCCTCTTGCAGTGCAACAAGGGCGTTAATCACTTTGAATGGAGATCCTGGGGCGTATTGACCTTGTAAAACTCTATTCAAGTCTGGCTTTCTTATGGTATCTCTTAAAATTGCATTTATATTTTTAGATCGATCTCTACCCATAAGAACACTGGGGTCATAATTAGGTGCGCTTACTAGGGTGAGTATTTCACCAGTTTGAGGTTCAATAGCTACGATCCCACCTCTCTTATTAACCATAAGTTGCTCTGCATATTCCTGTAGTTTAATATCTAGAGTTACGGTTAGGTCTGTTCCAGCAACAGGTTGCAAGTCGTTTGCACCTCTTTGATAAGACTCGATTGCACGACCATACTTATCTCTTGTATATTTTTTGTATCCTTTTTCACCTCTCAAGTACTCTTCATATTGTAATTCTATACCACTTTTACCAGCTAGATCACCTTGTACATAATAATTATCTTGATTAATTTTTGCTTGGTTTACTTCTCTTATGTATCCTAAAACACTGGCGCTGTGATCTACAAGATATTTACGTAATGGACGCTTTTGAGTATAAAAACCGGGAAATTTTCTTATTTGTTCTTGTAGAGGCGCATATTCCTCCTGTGTGAGCTGGGGTAGGATGACACTAGCTTGCTTTGTAGACCATTTTCTTGCAGATTCTAGTTTTTGTTCTAGTTTTAATACGTCTATTTTAAGTAATTCAGCAAGTTTTTCAATATCTACTTTACCTGTTTCTCTAGGTATGACCATAACATCATACGCAATTTGATTAGCCACCATCAACTCGCCATTGCGATCGTATATAAAACCACGTTCTGGATAATCGTATATAGTTTTTAAAGCATTATTCTCGGCACTTGCTTGAAATACGTCAGTAATAGCTACCTGCAAATAGATCACCCTACCTATATAAATAAGACCTATTATAGTAACGATAAATATAAGAAGTAGTTTTTTCATTTATCAAGACGGGGTTTAAAAAGCATGAGTAGTAAACCGTTTATTAGTAACGATGCAAGCGCAATACTAACTGTTAATTTTAAAACATAAAATAGTTGTGAAGTATTAAAAATAACCAAATTAAAAAACACTACATGATGTAGGGTTATGCATATCATTAAATATAGAAATAATTTGTAGGGTGAGGTCTTAATAATGGTTAGGTTTTTCATTTTATAACTTTCTCCATAGACAACTTGTAGCCATAAAGGACGTGTAAACGCTAGTGTTAAACAGGCCGCTGCATGTGCACCGCCAGTGTCCTGAAAAGTATCTAAAACTATACCTAATAAAAAGGCGAGTAACATAAAATCCCATGTCTTATTATTTACTGGAAATAAGATAATGAATAATAAATAAACCATGGGGTTGATGAACCCTAAAAAATAGATTTGATCAAACAAGAAGATTTGTAGAATCAACAAGCCTAAAAACCTGACAATATTGATTAATAGCGTTTTACTCATTTGTTTCTAGCGTATCAATTACTTGTAAAGCCATTTTGTCTCTATACTTAATGACATTCACATAATTTAAATTTGTCATGTCGTTAAAGAGTTTTACATCTATAATGTATCTAGAGCCATTATCGATTAGTCGTGCATCATTTACTACACCTATTAGAATATCTGGCGGGAATAAGGTCGATTGTCTTCCTGTAATAATGGTGTCTCCTTTAGAAACTCTTGCCAGTCTTGGCACATCTTCTAGACTCATTAAATAAGGGTCGGTACCATTCCATTTTAAGGATCCTATAGTTGCGGTACCTTTAATTTGAGCATTTAAGGAGACTTGTGAGTTTAGTATTGAAATAACTCTAGAAAAACTATTACTACTTTTATCTACCACTCCTACAATTCCATTTGGCGATATGACTCCCATATCTGCATTAATACCTTGCTTTTTTCCTATGTCAATAGTAATGTAGTTATCTGATTTGTAATAGTCATTTTTAAGAACTCGTGCAGGAAAAATTCTATAAGGTATACTGTCAGAAATCAAAAAAGTTTTTTCTTTTCCTAACAAAGTGTCACCTATTTTTAAAAGTTGCATCTTTAATAATGCATTTTCTTCACTTAGTTTGTTGTTTTGATCTTTTAGGTCAAAGTAGTCATAAATGCTGCTTCTTGTATTAAGAATATTGCCAGTTATATTTCCTGTAGAATGAATGGTAGTGTTGCGATGGTAATCATGTGTTTGTATGGTAAATCCCAAAGCAACCACCATTAAAAACACATACAACAACAAGTTTCTGTATTTGATCAGAAAATCGAATATTTGTTGCATGATTTAATTTCAAATAATTTAGGAATTATTAATTTAGTATTTGTTTGCTAGCACGCTTTTATATTTGTCTAGATTTTTAAGACATATGCCAGTGCCGCGCACAACTGCTCTTAACGGGTCCTCGGCGATATATACTGGTAAATCTGTTTTTTGTGACAAGCGTTTATCAAGGCCTCTTAACATAGAGCCACCACCGGCTAGATAAATTCCTGTGTTATAAATGTCTGCAGCAAGTTCTGGTGGGGTTTGTGATAAAGTTTCCATAACTGCATCCTCTACTCTTAGGATAGATTTATCTAAAGCTTTGGCAATCTCACGATAGCCTATTTTTACTTCTTTAGGTTTTCCCGTCAGTAAATCGCGACCTTGTACACTCATTTCTTCAGGAGGTACTTCTAGGTCTTCTGTTGCAGCGCCTATTTGAATTTTTATTTTCTCGGCGGTGCGCTCACCTACATAAAGATTATGTTGTGTGCGCATGTAATAAACAATATCGTTGGTAAAAACATCGCCAGCTATTTTTACCGACTTGTCACAAACAATACCGCCTAGTGCGATTACAGCAATCTCTGTGGTACCACCACCTATGTCGATAATCATATTTCCTTTAGGCTGCATGATATCTACACCTATTCCTATTGCAGCTGCCATAGGCTCATGAATAAGGTAAACCTCTTTACCATTTACACGTTCTGCACTGTCTTTTACCGCTCTCATTTCTACTTCTGTAATTCCAGATGGAATACAAATTACCATACGCAACGAGGGAGTGAACCATCTTTTTTTCAACGCAGGAATTTCTATGATAAACATCGATATCATTTTTTCACTAGCGTCAAAATCTGCTATAACTCCATCTTTTAATGGTCTTATGGTTTTAATATTTTCATGAGTTTTTCCTTGCATCATTGCCGCTTCTTTTCCCACCGCAATTATTTTACCAGTGGTTCTGTCTCTAGCAACAATAGACGGACTGTCTACAACGACCTTGCCGTTATGAACAATAAGTGTATTTGCCGTACCTAGGTCAATAGCAATATCTTCTGTAAGAAAGTCAAAAAATCCCATATATAAAGGAGTGGAAAAGTATTAATAATTAGAATGATGTAAAGTTAAGACAATTTAATGTTTAAAGTGTCGTGTACCAGTGAAAACCATAGTAACATTATGGTCATTACAATAATCAATAGAAAGAGCATCTTTAATCGATCCGCCAGGTTGAATTACTGCTGTAATCCCTGCATTACTTGCGATCTCTACACAATCTGGAAATGGAAAAAACGCATCACTAGCCATTACGGCACCATCAAGCTTAAAATTAAAAGATTGTGCTTTATGAATAGCCTGATTTAAGGCATCGACTCTAGAGGTTTGACCAGTTCCACTAGCACAAAGTTGCTTTCCTTTTGCGAGAACAATAGTGTTTGATTTAGTATGCTTGCATATTTTAGAAGCAAATAATAAATCTTCTATCTGGGCAGCTGTGGGTGCAGTTTTTGTTGCCGTCTGTAAATCCTTCTCTTTATCTGTTTTAAGATTGGGGTCCTGAACTAGGTAACCATTTAATGCAGCACGTATTTCAGATTTGTTGGTATCTCGCTTTCGCGAAAGCGCACCTTTAACAAGCTCTAATAGAATTCTATTTTTTTTACCTTTTAAAATTTCCATAGCATCGCTGTCAAAGGAGGGCGCAATAACTACCTCGCAAAATAACTGGTGAATATCTGCAGCGGTTGCACCATCTATGGTTTTATTTGAAATTAACACACCGCCAAATGCAGATACAGGGTCGCCAGCAAGTGCGTCTTTATATGCCTGTTGTATTGTGGTTCTTTGAGCCACACCACAAGCATTATTATGTTTGAAAACTGCAAAAGTAGGAGCGTCATTTTCAAACTCACTCATTAAATTAATTGCAGCATCCACATCTAGTAAATTGTTGTAAGAAAGTTCTTTACCATGGTGTTTAATAAACATCTCGTCAAAATTGCCATAAAACCAACCGCGCTGGTGTGGGTTTTCACCATATCGCAATGGCATTACGTTAGGTTCACTTAACTTAAGTGCTTTATTTGCATTATTACCTGTATAGTAATTGTAAATAGCACTATCGTAATGGGATGAAATGTTAAAACATGTAGCCGCAAATTCTTTACGTTGTTCAATAGTTGTGGTTGCATTAACAGATTCTAGCACTTTTAATAATTTAGGATAGTCTGCCACGGTCCCCACGCATACTGTGTCCTTATAGTTTTTTGCACCAGCGCGTATTAACGAGATACCACCTATATCAATTTTTTCTATAATATCTTGATCGCTTGCACCGCTAGCAACTGTTTTTTCAAAAGGGTATAAATCTACAATTACAATATCTATCTGTGGAATCTCAAATGACACAAGTTCACCTGCATCTTCTTTATTGTTTCGTCTATTTAAAATCCCTCCAAATACTTTAGGATGTAATGTTTTTACGCGGCCACCCAAAATTGAAGGGTAGGAAGTGATTTCTTCAACAGGAATAACATCAATTCCCAAATCTGTTATATATTTTTCTGTACCACCAGTAGAATAAATGGTGATACCTAGTTCACTCATTTTATTTACAATCGGGTCTAGACCTTGCTTGTTGAAAACTGAAATCAGGGCGCTTTTTGCGGTAATATTGCTCATGAAATGATATTATCGAGTTAAAAGTGGCAAAAGTAATTAATTCAATTGGTTAACGCATTTTAGAATAATAATAATAAATACTTTTTTGTAAGTTTTCATTTTTAAAATAAATTACAACATATTTTATCAAAAATTCAATATTGCAACAGGTATTTTTTAAATTATTGATAACAAAACCGTGTACCCGAATAATCTTCGTAAAATTTCTTACCTAAATATTGTTAAAATTAATTAACTTTTACATTCATTTCATATTTTAGCAGCTTATCTAAAGAATTTCAAATGAAAACAAAAATTACTTTAGCGACATTTATTTTTACTAGTCTGTTTATGTTTGCCCAGACAGTTGAAGAGCGCGCACAAATAATTAAATCAAACAATCAAGAAAGGCTGCAACAACTTATAGTCGATTTTGAATCTAAGTTTGTAAGAGATCAAGAAAAGGTAATCGCCTATTCGAGGAATAATAACATTCCGATTTTTAAAGAAAACCAAGATGGATCTTTTGATCAGTTAGTAAGAATAAGTCCAGAAGGTCTCCCTATATATTACAGTATTGATAATGTAGATGCTGCGATAAGTACTAGAGCAAATAGGTTGCACAGCGGTAACTCTTTAGGGTTAAATATTGAAGGTCAAAACATGACGGCTTACGTTTGGGATGGAGGTCCTACAAGGTTATCACATCAAGAGTTCACTGGTGTAGTAGGTGGTAGGGCATTTGCTGGAGATGGTGCTTTAGCGCTTAATAATAATAGTTTTCATGCGACACACGTAAGTGGAACTATTGCAGCTAGAGGGACAAATCCAGGTGCCAAAGGAATGGCGCCACAGGCAGATGTAATAACAAATGATTGGGTTAATGATGAATCAGAAATGGCTGCTGCTGGCGCATCTGGCGCATTGATTTCAAATCATTCTTATGGTATAAGGGTAAGTTCTTATGCAGGCTCACCTGGTTTAATTGGTAAATATACGGCAGCTGCTAGAAATATTGATGAAATAACTTACAATGCCCCATATTATTTACCTGTTTATTCTGCTGGGAATGATGGTGGTAACTCAAATTCTGATCCTTTAGCCAGTGGTTACGATAAATTAACAGGCGACAAAGTTTCAAAAAATACAATGGTTGTAGCAAATGCGTTAGATGCAAATATTAATGCCGATGGTTCTTTGGGTTCGGTTGTAATTAGCACTGGTAGTAGTCAAGGACCGTCAGACGATTTAAGAATAAAGCCAGATATTACAGGAAATGGTACAGGATTGCTAAGTAGTTTTGATTCTGCCGATAATGACTATGGGACAATAAGCGGTACCTCTATGGCAGCACCAAATGTCGCAGGGTCTATGTTGTTATTGCAGCAATATTACAATCAAAAAAATGGTGTATTTATGAGGGCTGCAACTTTAAGAGGACTTACATTACACACTGCAGACGATTTTGCAGTTCCCGGTCCTGATGCACTTACCGGTTGGGGATTGATGAATACTATGGCTGCAGCAAATGCTATAACAGGGAACAAATTAAATTCAAGAATTGAAGAGGTGGTACTTCAAAATGGACAAACCTACACCATTACCGTAGAATCAGATGGTCTTTCACCTTTGTTAGCATCAATATCATGGACAGATCCTGCAGGTCAAGTTAATAATGCAGGACCTAATGATGGTACACCAGCATTAGTAAATGATCTTGATATTAGAGTTACTCAAAATGGTGTTACAGCAGAGCCATGGAAACTTACCGGCCCTGCTTCTAATGGTAGAGGTGACAATATAGTTGATAATTTTGAACGTGTAGACCTAACTAACGCATCGGGGACTTATACCATCACTGTAACCCATAAGGGGACCTTAGTTAGCGGTGCGCAACCATTTAGTCTAATTGTTACAGGTGAGTTTAATAACTATGCGGTAACTTCAGCTGCTAATATTATTGAGAAGTGTAACGATCAGGTAGCTGTTTTCCCAATAGAATTTCTTACTTCATCAAATTTTAGTGATACAGTTACTTTTTCAACAACAGGCTTACCTAATGGGGTTAACGCGGTTTTTTCAACTGCTACATTTAACAGCACAGGTACAGGAACCTTAACAATAAGCAACCTCAATAGTGCTGCTGATGGTACTTACCCATTTTCAGTAGTAGCATCGTCGCCTACCGAAACAAAAACTTTAAATCTTAATTTAAGGATTATGAGTGCAAATATAACAACGCCTAATTTTGTATTTCCACTAGATCAAGCAACCAGAGTAAGTACATCGGCAATCTTAGATTGGGACGATGAGCTCAATGCACAGCGTTATGAGATACAAATATCTACTAATCCTACTTTTGGTAGGACATTAGTTACAGAAATTGTAAGTAATTCATCTTATGCACTAAGTCCAGCTATATTTTTTCCTTCTTTTACCTATTATTGGAGGGTTAGAGCAATTAACGACTGTGGTCAGGGCGCATTTACAACGCAGTCTTTCACTACTTTTTCATGTAATGAAATAAATGCATCACTTCCTAGCCCGATAGCTATACCAGATAACAATACCACTGGTATACAAAGCACACTAATTATAAATGAGCCTGGTAACCCCGTAATAGGCAAATTGTCAGTTTATGTAAGAAGTATACATGAATATTCTGGTGATCTAGTAATTTTTATCACCTCTCCTAGTGGTACAACTACATTGCTTAAAACAACAAGTGGTTGTGCATCTGCAGACGTAGACGCTACTTTTGATAATGATGCATTGCCAGCAATATGCAACACAACTCCAGGTCTTGCTGGATACTCTGGTCTAGTAGCTCCAGAAGGTGGTGACCTATCAGTGTTTGATGGTGAAAATATAAATGGTACCTGGACGTTGACAGTAAGGGATCAAGGACCAGCTGATTTAGGTTCTTTAAACAATTGGAAACTTACTTATTGCGAGGAGCCTGTGGCCTTAAGTAATGAAGATATAAATGAAACAACATTTACGGTATATCCTAACCCTTCAAATGGTAATTTTACTATCAAAAGTTCAAATATTTCTGACATTGATGAGGCGAGGATAACTATTGTCGATTTAAATGGTAGGGTAGTATTTAATAAAGAAGTTCAGAATGCGTCTCAATTAAATGAAACAATAGATGTTCAAAACCTAAATAATGGTTTGTATCTACTGCAAGTGCAACAAGGTGCATCAATTACAGTTCAAAAAATTATTATCAATAAGTAGTTTTAGTTTCTATTATAAAAAATGCGAACTTTTAAAGGTTCGCATTTTTTTTGCTTAATTTTCAGGGATATATGTGTTTAATATTATGAAATCTTTTTAGTGATACTTTACAATAGATCTTTAAGCTCTTTAAAATCAAGACCCCCATAATTGCCGCTACTCATGAGTAGCAATACACTATTTGCTAGAGATTGTTTAAATAACCAAGTTTTAAATTCGGCTGGCTCTGTCATTACAATTAGGTTATCATATTCAAAAGCTTTTATAATTTGTTCTTTAGATATGGGGTTCAAGTTTTTGTTCTTTACTGCTTGTGGGCTGTAAAATACTACAGCAACATCTGCAGGTTCTAGGGAATGTTTATAAGCTTCTAAAAACTTTGGAGTTAAGCTAGAATAGGTATGCAGTTCAAGGCAAGCTATAATTTTATGTTCTGTATATTGTAATGCAACAGCGCTAGTTGTAGCGGTTACTTTGCTAGGTGCGTGGGCAAAGTCTTTAAAAATTACCGTATCCCTATTTTCTGCTACTTTTTCAAGACGTTTTGAAGCACCTTTAAAGGTTGCAATAGCTTCATAAAAATCGTCTTCGTCAATACCCATATGCTGGCATATCCATTTGGCACCCGCTAGATTGCTAAGATTGTGTTTTCCAAAAATTTCAATTGGCATAGCACCTTCGGTTGTTTCTAAATAGGTGACACCGTTAACAATTTTATGTTCAGGAACGGTATAAGAATGTTTTCTAGTAGGTTTTGTAGACGCAAGGGCTATTTCTTTTACTGCATGATCATCTTCATTGTAAACAAGAATACTACCGTCCTTCATTAGTGCCACAAATTGCTCAAATTGCGCCAGATAATTTTCATAGGTTGGAAAAACATTAATATGATCCCATGCTATACCAGATATTAATGCTATGTTAGGTTGATAAAGGTGAAATTTAGGTCTTCTATCTATGGGGCTAGAGAGATATTCATCACCTTCTAAAACTATAAATTCATTTTCTTCTGTAAGGTGTACCATAGTTTCAAAACCATCTAGTTGGGCTCCTACCATATAATCTACATCCCGGTCATGATAATGCAGTACATGTAGAATCATAGAGGTAATAGTTGTTTTTCCATGTGAACCGCCTATTACTACGCGAGTTTTGTTTTTAGATTGTTCAAATAAATATTCTGGGTAAGAATAAATTTTTAGCCCTAATTCAATTGCCTTAAGTAATTCGGGATTGTTTTCACGAGCATGCATTCCTAGTATTACAGCGTCTATGTCTTTGGTAATTTTCTCAGGAAACCATCCTAACTCACATGGTAATAAGTTGTATTTTTGTAATCTAGACTTACTAGGCTCGAAAATAGCATCATCACTACCTGTAATTTGTTCTCCTTTGCGGTATAAAGCAAGTGCTAGATTATGCATGGCACTGCCACCTATAGCGATAAAATGTATGCGCATAAATAAATTTTTAGCAATTTATAACAAGTATTTTAAATCATTGAAATAATGATTTTTTATTTAAGAAGTCATTAAAACTTTCCCATTGCAAGAAAACTACTCTTTTCAGTTTCAATTTTGTAGTCTTTTCTATCAGATGGCTAGCTATGTGATTTTAAAAATTTTAAAAAGCCTCTATTTTTTACTTAAATTTAAAAGTATAAAAACTTTTAAAGACGCTTTTTTAAAGCAAGAATATCTTTTGATAATTGTGGATCGTTAAATATTTTTTGTGCCTGTTGTAATACCTCTAGCGCCATGTTATTTTGTTTTAATTTGTATTCATAAACAGCCGCAAGTTTACGATAGGAAATCAGTGAGCCACCTGTTTTGATAGCCTTTTTGTAAGATGTTACTGCTTTATCATAATCCTTTTCATATTCATGGATAAATCCGTGTGCGATATGACCATCTACCGGTGAAATATGTAAAAGCTCATCGGCATACATTCTGCTTTTGCTCATAGATCCACCTACAATCCCAGGAAGTTCACAGTATAACTGCGATAGTGCATGCCTGCACTCGATATGTTTAGGGTCAATAGATGCGGCATTTTTAAGATATTGTTTAACATCATCAAGCATTCCTACTGCTTTAAATTTTGAAGAATTTTTTGCTAGTAGACCTAATGCACCGCCATATTTAAAGTTAGCATTGGCACTTTTTGGATTGCGCTCTAGTAGGATTTTATAGTATTCAGTTGCTTTTTCATAGTTTTTTTCCTCGTATTGAATATCACCTAAACGTTCTAGCGATTTAAGATCCTTTGCGTTTTGTTGATATAATTCAGAAAATGCCGTCTCTGCTAGATCATATTTTTGATCTTTGAATAATTGTTCCGCTTTCGCGAAAGCGGTCTGACCACTAGCATAAGCGGTCACCAAAATTAAGAGTATCATTACCTTTTTCATATTTCAAATGTACCAAAAAGCTATCCAAACTATAATAAAACAAATTAAAATAGGTTTTTATTATGATATAAATTCCATTTTGTTAAATGTATTTATATTCAAAGGAATATATTAATTCCATTGTGTTGCTCTTACAAAAGACTGGACTATCATTATTGCTTTTTTTATAAAACAGTTATGTTATTTTAAAAATGATCTTATGATAAATTTTCATATTTGTATGTTTGTTGTCTTACATTAGCCATGTGAAGACAAAGCCATCATATTCAAAGAGTGACAAAGCATTTATCAAGCCCATTCTTGTTAAATCTTTTAGTCTTTTTTCTGTTGTGCGACTGTACAACATTATTATCGTCGCTATTGCCCAGTTACTAGCCGCAATCTTTATTATTGCGCCTGTTCTAACTGTACAACACATTTTACAAGATTATAAATTGTGGTTTATCATAGTTGCCACTAGTGCAGCTATTGCCGGTGGATATATCATCAATAATTTTTATGATCGAGAAAAAGATTTGATAAATAGACCTCAAAAAACTTTATTAGAAAATAAGGTAAGAAGGTCCACTTTATGGAGTGTATATTTCACGGTTAACGGTATTGCTTTTGTTTTGGGTAGTATTGTTTCTTGGCGGGCGGGTTTATTTTTTGGCACTTATATTTTTGCGATGTGGTTATATTCCCACAAACTTAAAAAAATTTTATTTTTAGGTAACCTTATGGCTTCTTTACTAGCGATAACCCCATTTTTCGTCTTATTTATGTATTATAAGAATTTTTATCCTGTAATTTTTGTTCATGGGTTATTTTTATTTTTTATTTTAGGAATGAGAGAGTTAGTCAAAGACCTAGAAAACTTGCGTGGGGATTTAGCACAAAATTATAAAACCATCCCTGTAGTTATGGGAGAAAAGGTGAGCAAACAATTTTACACCTTTCTCACATTGTTAACGATTATTCCTATAACAGTATTAATTACTTATTTTGATATAGGTTACATGAAATTTTATTTCACTTTTATTTCGGGTGCGTTATTAGTTTGTTTGCCATTGATCTGGTCTTCTAGACGTAAACGGGAGTATTTATTAATTCATTTTATCCTTAAAGTCATTATAGCCGCTGGGGTGTTTTCAATTTTATTGATAGACTTACCTACTATATTGCAACGTCTAGAAACCGTGTTTTAATCGATATATTATGAAACTCTACATTACAACTGTTTTGTTTATCTCTTTTTCTTGGTTATCTAATGCTCAATTATTGATAACAGTAAACGAGCCAGCACCAACTATTCATATTACTGAGTGGATTCTTAACGAACCTGATGAAAAGAATTTAGCAAATCAATTTCTTGTTGTATATTTTTGGGCAAGCTGGTGCTCCTCTTGTATAGCATCTACTACACAAATCAATCAGCTTTTTGATAATTATAAAGATCGTGTTTCTTTCATTTCTATAACAAACGAATCAAGGGATAAGGTAGAGCAAATTTTAAATCGTATTGAATTTAAGAGTACGGTTGTTAATGATACGACACTAGTAACCAGTCAGTCTTATGGTAAAATAGACAATAGCGACCCACTGCTGCCGCTCACGGTATTAATCGACAATAATAATATTATTAAGTGGATAGGAACCCCCTACTATCTAACCGAGGATATCATGGACCAATTCGTAAATGGTGCCTTAAATGGGGAAAATGCGATACAAGACATAGAATTGTATGAAGATATGTCTGACCAAACATACCTTGATCAATTTAAAATCTTTTATGAATGGTTTACTTATGTTAAAAACAATCATGATGTGTTTTTTGATATCACTCCATCAAAAATAAAAGATCCTAGTTCTATAAAAGATGCCCACACATTTGCAGCAGAGTCTATAACTCTTTACGATTTATTGTCAATGGTATGGAAAACAAACGAGAGAAATATCAAACTACCTAAAAAGTTAGGTGCAGCTAGATACCAAGTAATGTATCGTAATGTAAGACCTATTATCAATTTTAATGAAGATTTTGCAAATAGCATTTTAAAAGCGCTAAACTTATCGGTTACATCGGTACCTATAGAGGTAGAAGGATACCAGGTAGCACTAGAAAACCCAGATCTTTTAATGAAAACTAAGGATGATACCTACAGCTTTTTTAGCGAAAATAACGGGGTGTATTCTTTTACTAGATTTAAAATTCAAGATGCACTAGATAAAGTCGCATCTCATGTTGATTCTTATTTACTTTATTCATTTTCTAATCAAGAATATTATGATTTTAAAATTGATATATCTTCAGAAAAAAAATTAGTAAAAAGCTTAAATGCCTGTGGGTTTATATTAACTAAGACTAGCGGTGTAATAGAAAAAAAGATAGTGACAGCTAATTAAATTTGTTTATGAAGTGATTTATGTGATCAATATTTTATCAATAATCAGCTAATTTTTGTTTTTTTGAAAGCTTTTTGAGCTGTTCTGGCAGGCTAGCTAGATAAAAAAGATGAAAAAGAAACAATTAAGAGTAATTTATTAGCTAGTGTAAAAAGTTTAAACCATTTCTATACTTTCAAAAACAATTCAAATTGAATCAGAATAAAAAATTTAAAGCACACGGCAAATTTTTAATAACAGGGGAGTATGCTGTTTTAAATAACGTTCCAGCACTTGCTGTTCCTTTGCGTTTAAGTCAATATCTAGAAGTTGCTACTAGAGATGATGGCGCCATTTCATGGAAAAGTTATAATAGTAATGGGGCATTATGGTATGATTTGACAACAACCGTGGATCATATGTTTAATGATACAATAAAAGATACAGATCCAATCACAATCAAGTTAAGACAGATTTTAATTACTGCTTATGAATTATCATCCCTTACTGATTTAAAAGGTTTTGATGCAGTTACCACTTTAGACTTTGACCGGCATTACGGTATGGGAACAAGTTCTACATTAATATCATTGATCTCACAATGGTTAGGGTGTGACCCTTACATCTTACAATTTAAATGTTTTCAAGGTAGTGGTTATGACATCGCTTGTGCAACCGCAAATTCTTCTATTGTCTACAATTATAACAATGCACATCCACTAATTAGCGAGGTAAATTTTGATCCTATCATTAAAAATAACATATTTTTTGTTTATTTAAATCGCAAACAAGATAGTAGGGATGCCATTGCTAGTTTTGACCCGAGACTTCTTACAACAACAATTAGACAAACTTTAAGCAGCATGCCACAACAATTTATAAATACTTCTATTAATTTAAATGAACTTGATAATATAATTGAAGAACATGAGACCATTATTGCTTCATTAATAGGGCTTGTTCCTATTAAAAAGAGATTGTTTAGTGATTATAAAGGCGGTATAAAGTCACTAGGTGGCTGGGGTGGCGATTTTATAATGGTTACAGGAGATAATGAAGCCCGCAAGTACTTTAAAGATAAAGGGTTTGATATTATTTTTGAATGGGAAGAAATAATTCTTTAAAACTATCTAAACAAAAAAAGCCGCTTATAAAGCGGCTTTTTTTGTTAAATAAGTCAATCAACTTTAATAAAACGCTGCTCTTTTATCTTCAATTTTTGCAGATTTTTTTAATGCTTCTACCAGCTGGTTAGTAGACTGATTAGCTGCTTGCGTTGCAAGGTTATTTGCATTTGACGCATAATTCTGTAAATCTGGCGCATTTTCTATTGCAGTTACTTTAATAACAAAAACCCCATTTTCACCTATAATAGGTTTTGATGTTACACCTTGTTCTATGCCAAATGCAGTACCCACCACAAACGGTTCTTCACCTATACCACCTATTGTTGGACTGTTGCGAGTGATCTGTGAGGCTGATCTTACATTTTGGCCTTGATTTGTTGCGATTTCATTAATATCACTTGCAGTGATTTTTGCCATAATCATTTTGGCTTTTTTACTCTTTCTTAAAATAGGAGTTACTTTTGCACTAGCTTGCAGGCTGGACATGTTTCCTTCTTTACTTTTTCTAACCAGTTTTGCAATTACATAACCTTTAGAAGTTTCAAATCTTTCAATATCTCCTACAGATCGACTTTCATCAAAGGCCCATTGAACAACACTTCTGTTTTTACCTATACCTGGTAGTGTTTCATCCAATTCTTTTAAGCTGGTAACTGGAGTAACATTTACATTACTCTCTTTGGCAATAGTTTTAAAATCTTCAGATTTTGCAGCTTTTTGAAATTTTATAGCTTGTGTAAAAAGGTCTTTTCCAGTTTGTTTAGAAGGAGTAACTTTTCTCGCAACAGTTGCTAATTTAATAGCTTCTTTAGGCGCGGTTGCATCATCTATTCTTATAATGTGGAATCCAAAGTCAGACTCTGTCACCCCTATAGTTCCTTTATCATTACTAAATAAAAACTCAGTAAATTCTGGAGCGTAATTTTTTGCATTACCAGAATAGATTACCCAACCTATATCCTGGCCATTTGCCACTTCTTTATTTTCTTGATAATATTTAAAATTTTCATCAAATTTATCCTTGCTTTGACCTATCGCTTTTAAAATACTATCAGATACTTTAAATGCTTCTTCTCGATCTCTTGTTATCGACGGATCTGCTCTTTCGGCACCAGCATAAGCTACTAGAATGTGACGGTTTTGCACACTATCATTGATAATCTTTTTATTTTCAATAATTGATAATTTCATATACTCTCCATCCATGTAAGGGCCATAAGTTTGTCCTGTCTCTAGTGCTGCTAGGGGCTTCATAGATTCAGAAAGTTTTGAAATTAAAGTGTAACTATTGTCATAAGGCAAGTCACTGTTATTAATAGCAACATATGCTTCCAGATCTTCTGCATCTGTGATCGCTGGTATGGTGAAATCTTGTTTTGTTGTAAGATTGCGTTGTGTTTGTGTGGTGAGCATTTTGTTAAGGTCTGCTTTAAAGACCTCTATATCTGCTGGTGATGCTTTGTCTTCAAATAGCACAAATTCAATATCTCTTTGGGCTTCAACCTTAAACTGTGCCTTATGTTTGTTGATATAGGCGTCAATTTCTGACTTACTTATTTCTACTAGGCTATCTGGGATAGTGGTATATGGTATATTTACAAAGGTAAAAGAGCGTTTATCATTCTCCATTTTATAATCTAGCTCTCCATCTGCATTTGTAGCTATAAGCCCAGATTTTATTAGATTAAAAAACTGTTCTTGTTTTGCTTGTATTGTAGTCCCTTTTATATAGTCGCTCCAAATAGTTGGGTTAATTGAGTTAACAAACTCACTAAATTTTGATTCAGAAAAGGTGCCGTCTTCATTTAAAAATTGCTGATTATTTTGATAGTTTGCCTTTACAAGTTCTACTATTTTTTCATCGGTAAGATCTATTCCTGCTTCTTTAATTTGTTGTTCTAAAACAGCATTTCTAACCTCTTGATCCCAAACTTGATTTACAGCTTGCAATTGAGAAAAGTCTGCGCCGCGGTTTCTAGAGGCATTTTCTACCTTTCTTGCAAATGCCTCCCTGCTTATTTCTACATCGCCTACGTATCCTATTGCTTCAGATTGTTTTTGACCGTTTGTGGTGAGGACGCCTTGAATAATAAATGCAAATAATGCTAGTGCAATTACTAAAATCAGAATAACTCCTTGATTCCTAATTTTACCTAATATTGCCATGTTTGTTTTTTTAATTTTTATGTGAGGGCGAAAATAGTGTTTTCCCTCTAATAATTAAAGCATCCCCTGTTTTTAAAATTAAGTTTTTGCAGTTATTTTTTATGGTGATTAGGTGGGATAAATGTTTCGCTTTCGCGAAAGCGAATATAAAATTAGCTATTGATCCATTAATTGATTATTTTACATAGAACTATCAATCTCTATCTTCTATTATAAGATATACCAGATCAATCTTATTATCTGATTTTTCTAAAATCTTAAAGCTATATCCTTTAATGATAACAATTTCTCCTACCTCTGGGATGCCTGCAGTTTTATTTACTATAAGCCCCCCTAGGGTTTCATATTGATCACTTTCTGGCAAGTCGAGTTTGTAATTTTCATTGATTTGATCTACCTCTAGTCGTGCACTTAATTTAAATTCTGTTTCATTTATTTGTTGATCGATGAGCAGGTCAGAATCGTGCTCGTCTTCTATTTCTCCAAAAAGCTCTTCAATGATATCTTCAACTGTAATAAGACCGCTGGTGCCTCCATACTCATCTAGAACAATAGCTATGCTTTTGTGTCTTTTAATTAGTAAACTTAAAACGTCTTTTGCAAGCATGGTTTCTGGAACATTAATCACATTGCGCTTTACTTTTTCAATACTTTCAGGTGATTTAAATAGGTCAAAACTGTGTACATATCCAGTAATATCGTCTATCGTATCCTCGTGTATAAGTATTTTTGATAGTCCTGTTGATACAAATTTTTTATTTAAATCATTAATATCAGCATCTTGACGCATAGAAATCATCTCTGTTCTAGGCACCATAATTTCCCTTGCCTTTAAACCGCCAAAATCCAAAGCATTTTGAAAAATTTGTATTTCTGTGTCTAGGTCCTCTTGTTGTTGTACACTTTCCATTTGCTCTGAAATGTAATTGTTAAGCTCAAGTTTTGAAAAGCTTAAACGCAGCTCGTCACCATCTGATTTAAAGAAAGTTTTTAAAATAAAATCAGATATTTGTATACAAAACCAGGAAACTGGTGAGAAAAAGAGATAAAATAAGTAGGCTGGTAAAGCAAAAAACTTCAACAACTCGTTTGCATAAATTTGAAAGAATACTTTGGGTAAAAACTCGGCTGTTATAAGAATGATAAAGGTAGTTACTACGGTTTGTGTTAGTAGGTTATTAAGCGAGGCTGTGTACTGTGGGAACGCCTGTGTCAACAATTCACTCATCAATGTTTCCATTGCAAAACCATAAATAACCAGTGAAATACTATTACCCACTAGCATGGTGATAATAAATTTTGAAGGTTTTGCGGTAAGCTGGCGCAGCACTTTACCTATAAAGTCGTTTTGTCTTTTTTCTAATTCTATATGAATTTTGTTAGAAGACACATATGCGATTTCCATACCCGAGAAAAAGGCACTTAAAACGAGCATTATAAATATGATAAGAATTTGTAGTGGCATTATCGCTTATTGCGTTCTTCAAATCTACGACGAAAACGTCGTTTAAAGAAAAACATAAAAATAGCAACTGCTGCCATACCAAAAAGCAAGTAGGCTTGATTTGGGTTTTTGTTTAATTCTATGCCTCCAGTAATTATAAACAAGGCTGCAAAAACCAAATAGGCATATTCAAAGTACTTAAAAAATTTACTCATCGTTGTCTCGTGTTATAAATGTATCATTAGGGTCTCTGGCAACAATTTTTGTAAGATCTTGATTTGCGTCTAGTATTGTTGCTGTGGTGTGCGCGACGTCTTTTTTATTTTTTTCATTGACAATAAAGGTTTCAAAATCTTGATTTGTAAAAACCCATTTTGCGGTTTGATCCCAATATAGCTGGCTGCCAGTAAAAACACTACCGTCATGGTTAACGATTTTTACATTTCCCCGCAGATCTATAAGATTAGTCTGGTCATACATAGTTGCTGTATTTGCTGTTATAACCGTTACTTGAGTACTATCATTTTGATATTCATATATATTAACTTTTATACCATCAGGAAATTGGGTGTATGGAAACTGATCGTTGGAATAATCTAGCATTTTTTTACCTTGAATAGTAAGTTTTAAGCGACCACTATCTGTATGTTTTAATAGCATGTTTTCTACCTTTCCTATAGGCTCGATAGACGCTATTTCCATTTTTTGAATTTCCTTTAAATGATCTTCACATGATGTAAAAAAACAGATCACGGCAATAGCCGTGATCATGATTTTTAATATGTGAGTAGAACATTTCATTAAAAGGCAGGAATTTTTACAGATTCTCCTACCCAGCAATTAAATGATATAGTATCCCCAGGTTTATATGCACTATTACTAAAAACATCTGTTTTACTAGGTGCTGCGCCGTTGTAGCTTTCAACATACTTGTCTGCAGTACCTTTAATAGATGGGTCTACTCTAGATGCTTTTTCAGCATATTTTGCGGCTACCCAATAAATAGCTCTTTTTTCAAGTGGATTTGCACCACAGCTACCAGTACTGTTTGCAATCATATCAGCAATTTTTAAATAAGGTTGTCCAAAAGAAGGTCTTAAAGCAGTAGCTTGTAAATATGCTTTTCTAGCGCTTGCAAATTGACCTTGACTTTTATATATATTTCCTTTTTTGTAATAAATGGTAGATTTTGTGTCATTGTCGATTCCTAATTCAATAGCCTGATCCCAGTATTGCATTTTTTCTTTGGTACTAGTTGCAATATTACCTAGACCATAAGCTGTAGTTGCACTAGGGTTTAAAGCGTGTAGGGCTTTTACAGATTGAATATAAAGAGGTGCATCGGTACAATCTTTTTTCTGCAATCTTCTCAGTACATTTCTCAACCAGTCCTCACTTGTAGCGTTTGCATCAAACTCTGCATCATATAAAGGTATTAGCTTATCACAGTCAGCAAGTGCGCCTAGTGTCCCATTCACACTGTTAGTAACGATGCCATAATTTTTAAGATTAGCTTCTTGATAACCTATATTTTTTTCTTCTTGTTCAGTAAGGCCTAAAGAATCTTGTTTTTTAAGTAAAGCAGCAACAACCTGAGATCTTTCATCTTGTAAAGAATCTAGGTGAGTTGTAAGATTATCATAGATATCAAAAAGTTGCTGTAAAGTTAATGCACCGTCTGTGTATTGCTTCTCAGCTAGCTTAAAGTAGGTAATCATTACTCTAGGGTCTGTAAAGTTCTCTTTGTCGTTATTAAAATCTCGATGCAATATGTCAAATTGTTCTTGTTGAGTTCCTATATTATATTTGTACATAATAGAGACCATTTCGGTTTCTTTTTTTGTCACATTTATCACATCAGGAAATTTTTCAACCTCGGTTTTGATCATTCTAATTAAACCATCTACATTTTCATTTATATCGCCTATGTTGTTTTTTAGTCTATATTCATAGATCTTTTCTCCATATTGATAGATGGCTGCACTTTTATCTGGGCATTTTTCTATAAGTGGCGCTAGTTGTTTATAGGCTGCATCATAATTTTTTGCTTTGGCATCTTCTGCAAAAAAGCTTAACATTACTCCACAGTCGTTTGGGTCTTGCGCTTTCGCGAAAGCGGCACTTCCAAAAATCACAGCTATTAATAGTATATTTTTAAGATTCATAATAAGGGATTATTGATTAATTGTATTTTCTTTTGATAAACCAGACGTCGTTAAGCGATAAACCTAGGGAGACATTGAAAAAGGTTTCTTTAATAAGTCCATTGTCTTGGGTTCCTCTTTGACCAAGTTCAAATCCTATATTGGCATTTGAAAAACCGTTGCTGCGCCCTATAGGTATTCCCATTCCAAAAGATATGCCAAATTCATTAATGTCTGAAGTATTTACTCCATCACCGCTTATTTGAAGTCCTAACTCTTCATATCGAAAGCCACCTCTATACACTACTCTGTCCCAAAAACTTGTAATACTATTGTAGTTAGGTATGTAAAAACCCCCTGCTCTATATGTTGCAGCATTTGTAAAGGTTGTACCTTGTGGAGCAAAAGATCTTGAGGTGATGGCACTGTTTCCTCTTGTTGAAAACTCGGCTCCTAAATTCCACTTACGTGGTTGTCCTAATGTTAATCCAAAGGTGAGTTCAGACGGAAGTCTTAGGTCTTGCTTATTTAATGTTGGTTCTCTTGGGCTTACAATGTTTTCGTTTAAATCGGGTGTGAGTATAAAAGAAGATAAAGTACGCGAGTTTTCTGCACTTAGTTTACTCTCTGGGCTATAAACGGCACTAGCTTGCAGTTCTAATCTGTCAGTTAGCATTTTTTGATAATGCACTCCCAAATTATACGAAGCGCCGCTGAAATCGGTTTCATTAACCTCATTAGTTCCAAATTGGACTGTACTTACTGCCACACTCGAGGAGTTTAACTCTTCTCCAAAGTTATATCTAAACTCACCACCCACGCTTAATTCTGATGTGATTTTATATCCAAAACCAAAATAAGCCCTGTTGATACTTCCTTCTCCAGAAAATCTTGAGTATAATTCGTTTGAAACATCACCTATTTCATAACCCACAGATTTAAACGGCACGAGTCCAAAACCAAATGCTGCTTTTTTTCCTATAGGAACACCTATACTTACATATTCTATGGTGGTAGCGTCATAATCGGCACTTTGAGATTCTGTAGTTGCCCATGTTTTAGAGTGCACTGCTCCTAGTGCATAGGTAGTCACTCTTAAGTTACCATATGCTGCTGGATTCCTTAAATTAATGTGCACACTGTCTACATAAGTAAGCATGCTACCCATGCTGCGATTTTCTATTGTTCCTTTAAAGGTTTGCTGGCCTAGTCCAAAAAAGGAGTAGGGCGATGAAGTACGCGATTGGGAAAAGCTTAATGCACTTGTTAAAATCACTATCGCGATTATTACACTTCTAATCATTTGTTCTTATTAAATTGATATAAGTAATAGATACCTTGCAGGGTTAAATAAGGCGTTGCAAAGAAACGGTTTTTAAATTGTTTTATCAATAGTTCACTATCTCCTCCTGTAATAAATACTTCTAGGTCTTGATATGTTTTTTTATATGTTTTTACAGCTCCTTTTATCTCTAAACTCAAACCTTGTACCACGCCGCTGTGAATCGAGGTTTCAGTGTTTTCACCTGTAATGTTTAACACGGGTTGTGGGGTTAATAACGGCAGGTTTGCTGTAAAATTATGTAGCGATTCATACCGCAATCGCAATCCAGGTGATATAGCGCCACCATGGTAGGTTTTATTTGCATCTATAAAATCATAAGTGACACAGGTTCCAGCATCTATAATTAGTTTTGGGCAGTTTTTTGAGGATAGAAAAAGTGCTCCTGCGACCAGTGCGATACGGTCGTTACCCAATGTTAAGCTTTGATAATTATTGTTAAACGGTAGATGTATATGTGAATTGATTAAAAAAACACTTTGAAATTTTATTTTTAGGTATTGAAAAAGCTCTTTTGGGAAATGACCTACATTGCTCATGGCAACCTCATTGATTTTGGTATAGATTGATAAAAGACTTTGTAAATCTTTTATAAAAGTTTCTTTGTTAGAGCGAATTATTTTGTGAATGTTTAAATTATCAATAACTGCAATTTTAATTGATGTATTGCCTATGTCTATCGCTATGATCATCTTTAATTAGATTGAATTATTAAACATTGCATAAAAACAAAAAGCCCGATCAACAGATCGGGCTTTTGTGGTACCTCCAGGAATCGAACCAGGGACACAAGGATTTTCAGTCCTTTGCTCTACCAACTGAGCTAAGGTACCTTCTCTGCTCAAAAGAGTTGGCAAATTTAAGTAATTATTAAGTTCTCAAAAGCTTTTTAGTAGTTTTTTTTAAAAGTTTTTATTGGACTAAACATTTTTCTTTAAGAATGTTTTCTAGCTGCATGCCACGTGAGCCTTTTATCAATATAACTTGCTCTTTTTGAGTATCTATGTGTTGTGAATTATTAAACAATTCTCTGGTCTTAAATTTATTTGTAGCAGGGATAGTGGTATTAAAAAAATTTTGACCGATAAGGAATACCTCGTCAATTTTCAATTTTTTTGCTAGCAGGGCTATTTTTTCATGTTCTTCATGTGCATAAATTCCTAGTTCAAACATATCGCCCAGTATGGCTATTTTATGCTTGGAATTTTGAATAGCTAGGTTTTCTAGTGCTACTTTCATACTGCTAGGGTTTGCATTATAGGCATCTAGAATAATTTTAGTGTTATTTATTTCAAGTACTTGTGATCTATTATTGGTAGGTGTGTAACTGGATAATCCTTTTGATATATTTTCTTTTGTAACTCCCATTATTGATCCTAGGCTATATGCGTATAAAGCGTTGTGAAAATTGTAGTTACCAGTAAGATTTGTTTTAATTAAATCACCATTTATTATACATGATATGTATGGGTTTTCAGAATAGATGCTTGTGTTTTCAGGAGTTAGTATGGTTTTCACCCCCACGGATCTAACTATTTGTTCTGGGTCCCATCTACCTATGATCGCAGTTCCACTACTTTTTCTTAGATAGTCATATAATTCGCTTTTACTGGTTTTAACCCCTTCTATGCCTCCAAAACCTTCAAGATGCGCCTTGCCATAATTTGTTATTAACCCAAAATCTGGTTGAGCGATTTCACATAATGCAGCAATTTCTTTTGGGTGATTTGCCCCCATTTCAATTATTCCTATTTGATCGTTTTTCTTTAAAGAGAGAAGTGTGAGTGGTACTCCTATATGATTATTTAAATTCCCTTTGGTTGCAGTGACTTTGAATTGTGTAGACAATACAGAAAAAATAAGTTCTTTGGTGGTCGTCTTTCCGTTACTACCAGTAATTCCTATTAGTGGTACTTTAATATAATGTCTATGATAGGTAGCAAGTTGTTGCAGGGTAGTGAGCACATCTTTTACTACAGTAACCCTGCTGTCATCTTTAAATTTGTGATCACTGCATACTGCATGTGTTGCACCTTGTTTTAGTGCCTCTTCTACATAGTTATTGCCATTAAAGTTATTACCAATTAGAGCAAAAAACAGTTGTCCCTTTTCAATCTTTCTTGTGTCTGTGTTTATACCACTAGAATTAAGAAACACTTGATGAAGATGTTGTATCATATTGACATTTTGGTTAATAAAAAAGCCCTTATTATTAAGGGCTTTTTAAAAATATAAAATTAAAGATAATATTTTAATTACGTGCAGACTTTGTCTTTTTTGCTTTTGATCCTACTCGAGACATAGCACAACGGAAACCCAAATCGTCCCTTGCCATATCTTGTGGATATGATCTTCTTGTCGCAGGATCTAGCCAGTATGCTCTATCTCTCCATGATCCACCTTTTATAACTCTTACTTGATTATCAATAAGCGATGTTCTACTTGAGCTTTTGTCATACTGACGATCTATTTTGTTTTCATCATCAAAAGTCACACTGTGCTTAGGAGAATTGTACATTCTGTTTTCATCATTTTGTAAACGATCTCTCTTATCAAAATATCTGGTAGATTGTGCATCACCGTCTCTGAAATCGCGGTTATCACTTCTGTCAAAGTTGGTTCTTAAATAAGTTTCATCTTCATCTACGGCTTCTTTTTGTATCTCTCCTGGTAGGGCTCTTGCAATTAATTTACCATTACTTAAAGTATCATAAGGTATAGAATCTGCACTAACGATGGCAATCATTCCATCTTTACCTATTTTATTTCTTGTATAGACGTTACCTCTATAGTAATTAAAGTCGTTAAACTCATCATCAACCATAGGTCGATAAACATCGGCAACCCATTCAGAGACGTTTCCTGCCATTTCATAAACTCCAAAATCATTAGGTTCATAAAATTTAACTGGCGCTGTAATATCTGCTCCATCATCACTCCATCCGGCTATACCACCATAATCTCCATCACCTTGCTTAAAGTTTGCCATGTGGTCTCCACGGGTTTTACGCTTGCCACTTCTTGTATACTGTCCATCCCATGGATATTTTTTTCTACCTCTGTAAGAATTGTATTCACGTAAGCTTCCTAGACCTAAAGCAGCATATTCCCATTCTGCCTCGGTTGGTAAACGATATGATGGAAGTAATACACCGTCTTTTCTTGTTACATAAAAACCGCTTGCATCAGTACTGTCTTTGGCAGCTTTAGCTTCTTTTCTTTTGGCCAAAGAAACAGACTTTTTACCACCTTTAGTAAGAGTAGAGTCACCGCCATAAGCTAGCGATGGTGCATTTAAGTAAGTCTCTGTACTAAATGTTTTTGTTGCATCTCTATTTGATAAAGAATTTCTATCAGTATATCCTTCTTGATTAAGAATAAGTTCATTAACACGGTCACTTCTCCAATTTGCAAATTCAACAGATTGAATCCAAGTAACACCCACAACTGGATAGTTTTGATATGCTGGATGGCGCAAATAATTATTAGTCATCTCTTCATTGTAACCCAAACGATTTCTCCAAACAAGGGTGTCAGGCACCGCACCGTTATAAATATTTCTATACTCTTCATCTTCTGGTGGAAACACTGCTTTTATGTAATCTAGCATTTCTAGATACATAGCATTTGTAACCTCTGTTTCATCAATATAAAAGGACTGCACGTGTTGTTGATTAGGAGTGTTATTCCAATCATGCATAGGATCATCTTTTACACGACCCATGGTAAATGTACCGCCTTCAACAAAAACAAGACCTGGACCTGTATCCTGTCCTTTGTACTTTGTATTTAACTCAAACCCATTTTTACCGGTTACATCCCAACCGGTTCCTCTAGATGTTGATGAGTAATCATTACCACCACCACAACTTACCATAGCGATGCTTGCAAGTAGTGCTAAAACTGTGTTTACAATAAGGTATTTCTTCATTTTAAGATTTTGTTTGAAAAATGAGTTGCAATATAAATATTTCCCTTTAATACGAAAGCATTTATTCACATTATTCGCATTACATTTGTAATTAGTTCTTATAAACGTCGATCAATTGCCTTTATTATCTGTAATTGCAATTTAACACAAACTGATTGACATACTAATTCCTACTAATGAACGTTTCCTTTTTTATGAGACATCTTTTTTCATTACTTATTTTTATTTATTCCTCTATAATTATCGCTCAAAACGGTAGTGAACTGATAGAATGGAAAGATTTAAGATCTTTTGATTTGGGAAATCAACAGATAAAAGTCCCCTATTTTAATCAACACCATGTATTTACTGGCTCACAATTATTTTGGTCAAAAAGTTATACCGTTAATGCAAAAGTGGATGAATTTTCTATAAATATTTCAAATCTAAAGACTGAAATATTAAGGCCCTCAGACCTAGGGCAATTAGATCGCACAGGAATTCCTAATCAATTTCAATATACTTTGAGAAATGCGCTTTCGCGAAAGCGTAACTATGCCCAGCTTAAAATATCGCCCATTTTTAAAGAAGGGGAATCATACAAACGAGTTGTTTCATTCAATTATAGTTATAAATTAAGTGTTAATAATATATCTTCAAAAAATGCTGTTTATGGGAATTCTATATTAGCATCAGGAAGTTGGTATCGTTTTAAGGTTACAAAAACAGGGGTAAATCGTATTAACGCATCATTTTTGTCAAACCTAGGGATAGACGTTGCTAGCATTGACCCCGCCCGTATAAAAATTTACGGTCATGGCGGTAGGTCATTGCCACTTGTCAATAGCGATCAACAGTTTTATGACGCTCCAGAGATTGCGATCACAGTAACTGGTGATGCAGATGGGCGATTTGATAGCAATGATCAAATTTTGTTTTATGGGATTGCTACCGACTCTGATTATGTTGTAGAAAATGATAGTTTTATCAATCCATACACCGATGATTCATTTTACTACATTACAGTAAATGGAGGTATAGGAAAACGCATTTTGCCCAAAGTCCAACCATCAGGAATCGCTAGTGTTACCTATGATTATTTTTATGCCAGACAACATTATGAAAAGGATGAACAAAATATTGGGTCATTAGGTCGTATATGGTACGGAGAGCGTTTTGATTTTAATCCACAGCAATCCTTTACATTTGAATTTGATAATGTTTTAAATTCATTACCTACCAGAGTTAGAATAGTTACTGGTGCTGTTGCAGATAATGTCACAACCATGAATTTTTCTTTAAATGGGCAGCCTATAGGCAGTTCTACATTAGGTGGTCTAGTAGCTGCAAATGGTGTGCGTATTAATACCATAGCAGCAACAAGAGCAGTTTTTGTTTCTAACAGTATTAACAACAGTTCGTCTTTATTAGAGCTTACTGTAAATTATGAAAATGCGGGTAATCCAGGGGCTTCTGGCTATTTAGATTATATAAGTCTTGAGGTGCCACAAAGTCTAAATGGGGTAGGCAAGCAGTACAGATTTAATGTTCCCGCGGCAGCTGTTCAAAGTGGTATAGTACAATATCAATTTTCAAACGCTCAAGAAATTAGTGAGGTTTGGGAAATTACAGATCCTTATAACGTGCGCAAAATTTCTAATAATTTGCAAAACCAGAACTTCTCTTTTGTAGACGAGGGTGGTGCTGTAAAAGAATACCTCGCTGTAGATACATCTGATTATTATAATGTGGTTGCAGTCGGTAATAGTCGGGTTGCAAATCAAAATTTAAAAGGAACTATTTTTAATGATCGTACAGGGAGTTTTAGGGATATTGATTATTTAATTGTAACACCTCAATTTTTACAAAGTGAGGCGCAAAGGCTAGCTAATTATCATATTGTAGAAAATAATTTGAACGTTAAAGTAGTTACTCTGCAGGAAATTTATAACGAGTTTTCTGAGGGTAAGCAAGACATAAGTGCGATCAGAAATTTTGTAAGGTATATTTATGATAATGCCTCATCTCCTGCAAAAAGAATTCAATACCTCAATTTATTTGGTGATGCAAGTTATGATTATAAAGACAGGATAAGAATAAGGGACAATATTGTGCCTACCTATTTATCAAGTTCTAGTACATCACTTACAGAATCGTATTGTACTGATGATTTTTTTGCTTTTATGGATAATGGCGAGGGTAATGTAAATGCAAGCGATTTAATGGATCTTGCCGTGGGACGCATGATTGTAAGTGATTTGCAAGAGGCGCGAGAGATGGTAAATAAAGTAATTAATTATACAGCAGTGCCGTCGTTTAACAAATGGAGAAATAATGTAACCTTGATAGGGGATGATGTAGATATACCGTCTGATGCTATTTTACAAGAAAATGTAAATGCTCTAGCAGATGAAATCTTTTTAAACAGGCCAGATTTTAATATCAATAAAATATTACTAGACAGTTATCAGCAAGTGAGTACGGCTGGTGGGCCTAAATATCCAGATGCAGTTAATGATATAAGAGATGCTTTTGAACAGGGCTCGCTTGTAATTAATTATTTTGGACATGGAAATGAAGATGGACTGGCTAGAGAGTTTGTTATTACACAATCGTTAGTAAGAAATTTACGTAATCCTAATACGTTGCCTTTGTTCATAACGGTAACTTGTGAATTTACCAGATACGATAATCCACTGAGAGTAAGTGGCGGCGAGCAAACTTATTTAAATCCAGAAGGCGGCGCTATTGCAACTGTAGCAACAAATCGTTTGATATTTGTAAACGTAGGCGCGGGTTTCAATAATATTATAGACGAGTATTTATTTGCATATGAAAATATTGAACCAGTTTCTATGGCAGAAGCTTTGAGGCTTTCTAAAACAGATCCTAGATTTCAAAACACGTCTACTCGCAGGGTGATCGCTTTTATAGGTGATCCAGCATTAAAATTAGCTTTTCCAAAACCTAGGGTGGTTTTAAACACTGTAAATGGAAATCCAGTTGCTATGCAAACAGGTCCTTTAAGAGCTCTAGATCGTGTAACGATGGGTGGCGAGGTACAAACGATTTCTGGCGCACGTATCAATGATTATCAAGGCACTTTGTTTGTAACGGTTTATGATAAAAATATTGAAAGAGAAACACTTGCAAACGATAATACTAGAAGAGCTGGAAACCCGCCTGGTGAGATTGTAAAATTACCTTTTACACAACTAGGCGAGGCCTTATTTAGGGGTCAAGCCACTATAACAAATGGAACGTTTCAATTTGATTTTATTATGCCTAGAGATACCCAAATACCTATAGGTGCGGGTAGGGTTTCTTTTTATGCAAAAAGAGAAAACCTCCCAGAGGATCAAAATGGCTTTTCTCAAGATATTCAAATAGGCGGTATTAATCGTAATGCTCCCGAGGATAATATAGGGCCCGAGGTAGAGTTATTTATGAACGACACTAGTTTTGTTTCTGGTGGTATTACAAACAGCGATCCTTTTCTACTCGCTTTTCTAAACGATGATAATGGGATAAATACCTCGAGCGGTATAGGTCATGATATCAGTGGTGTGCTAGATGGGGATGAAACTAACCCATATATTCTTAATGATTATTACGAGGCAAATGAAGACGATTTTACTAAAGGAAAAGTTTATTTCCCATTAAGAGATATTGAACCAGGTCTTCATACCTTAAAGCTAACAGCCTGGGATACTTATAACAATAGTGCCTCAAACGAGATACAATTTGTAGTGTCAGAATCTGATGGGGTAGAGCTTACTAGGGTTTTAAACTATCCCAATCCATTTACTAGTTATACAGAGTTTTGGTTTAACCACAACCGTCCTTTTGAACCCCTAGATGTGCAAGTGCAAGTAATGACTATAAGCGGTAAGGTTGTATGGAGTAAGAATCAAAATCTTACTACCACAGGTTTCACTTCTAGAGAAATTACATGGGATGGAAGAGATGATTTTGGACAACGTCTAGGAAAAGGAGTTTACGTTTATAAGATTACCGTAAAATCTACGTTATCTAACCAGATAGCAAGTAAGATTGAAAAGCTAGTTATATTATAATAACCGATTGCCATATATTTGCGATATCATAAAAACTATTGATGAAAAAGATTTTTTTATTTTTTGTAGTAACAACATTCTTCATTCCTAGTGTATCACATGCACAGAGTGATAATTTTAATGTAATCACCACTGCGTTGCCTTTTTTAAGAATTGCAGGAGATCCTAGAGCTGCCGGTATGGGCGATATGGGTGTGGCGACCAGTCCAGATGCATGGTCTCAACAATGGAACCCAGCCAAATACGCGTTCAGCACAAGACAACATAAATTTGGTGTGGCATATACTCCATATTTAGGTAATCTAGTCGATGATATTGCCATTGCACAACTTGTTTACTCTAATAGGATAAATGAATACAGTGCTTTTGCAGGAAGTTTAAGATATTTCTCCTTAGGATCAATTAATTTAACACAAACTGGGCAGCCAGGTGATTTTAGAGAAGAAAGCCCAAATGAATTTGTTCTAGATGGTACCTACTCACTTAAATTAAGTGAACAATTTGCCATGGCAGTAACCGGTCGATTTTTAAGATCAGATTTGCGTATTCAAGGGGTTGATAACGATGCAACTGCGGCAAATAGCTTTGGGGTTGACATTTCGGGATATTACCAGTCTGAAGAGAATTCTTATGATAATTTTTATGGTCGCTGGCGTGGGGGATTTAATATTTCTAATATCGGTCCCAAAATATCTTATGATGCAGGTGGTCAAGAAAATTTTATTCCTACTAATCTAGCGCTTGGTGGGGGGTTTGATTTTATTCTTAACGATGGATTTAGTAAAATAGGCGTAACTGCCGAGGTTAACAAATTATTAGTTCCCACACCACCTATTAGAGAAGTAGATGATGAAAATAACAATGGTATCAATCGCGAGATCATAAGCGGTCAGGATGATAATGTTACTTTTTTAAGCGGTATATTTCAGTCATTTGGCGATGCGCCTGGTGGTTTTAGTGAAGAGTTGAGAGAGTTTACTTGGGCACTAGGTGCAGAATACACTTACAACGACAGTTTTGCACTGCGCGCTGGTTATTTTAACGAGGCAGACGATAAAGGCGCTAGAAAATTCTTAGCCTTAGGAACTGGTTTTCAATTTTCGCAAATTGGCATAGATTTATCTTATTTATTTTCTACCAGTCGTGTAAATAGCCCACTAGAGGGAACTTTAAGATTCGGACTTACCTTTAATTTTGGTGATGAGTTTATAGAATACTAGACCATTAAAAAGTTAGAAATACATACCACACTAGAGGTTTATGAAAACATAGAAGAACTTTCGTCACAAGATCGTTCCCTTATGTTGCTTGCTGTACAAGCACGTCATAGAGCCTATGCACCTTACTCAAATTTTACAGTAGGTTGTGCGGTAATGCTAGAAAACGGAGAGGTGATAACTGGAAACAATCAAGAAAATGCAGCCTATCCATCTGGTTTATGTGCAGAGAGAGTCGCAATTTTTGCAGCTGGTGCTGCATTTCCTGGCGTCCCAGTTTTAAAAATGGCAATTACAGCAAGTCCTGAAAACGATTCTTTTCACAAACCTGTCCCACCTTGTGGCGCTTGCAGGCAATCTATAGCCGAGTATGAGAACAATCAAAAAAACGATATAGAGCTTTATTTTATGGGAGCTGCAGGCAAGGTTTTTAAGTCATATTCTTTACGCGATTTGTTACCTTTAGTTTTTAACAAGAAATTTCTATAACGTTTGCGTAAATTTTTAACCCTACAATAGGTTCTTCTTTCCCCTTTTTTGAACTATTTTTGTGATTAGCTTATACGCAAAGTAAGGTTTTGATCTTTATATTTGATCTTTAATTGCGCTTTCGCGAAAGCGAGATACTTAACACACTATTACATGAAAAAAGTTACTAAAGACGTCTTGCTCAACTGGTACGAGGAAATGCTTTTCTGGAGAAAGTTTGAAGACAAATTAGCCCAAGTTTATATTCAACAAAAAGTAAGAGGTTTTCTACACCTTTATAACGGTCAAGAAGCGATTCTTGCAGGGTCGTTGCACGCTATGGATCTGACCAAGGATAGAATGATAACTGCTTACCGCAATCACGTGCAGCCTATAGGTATGGGTGTAGATCCTAAACGTGTCATGGCCGAGCTGTATGGAAAAGCCACAGGAACCTCTCAAGGTCTAGGCGGTAGTATGCACATCTTTTCAAAAGAACATCGCTTTTATGGTGGTCACGGTATTGTAGGTGGTCAAATACCACTAGGTGCCGGTCTTGCCTATGGCGATATGTACAATGGGGTAGATGCTGTTACTTTAACCTTTTTTGGCGATGGCGCTGCAAGACAAGGGTCACTTCATGAAGCGTTTAACCTTGCGATGCTATGGAATTTACCAGTGGTTTTTTGTGTAGAAAACAATGGATATGCCATGGGAACTAGTGTTGCCCGTTCGGCAAATCATACAGATATTTGGAAACTGGGACTAGGCTATGAAATGCCCTGTGGACCAGTAGATGCTATGGACCCAGAAAAAGTTGCCGAGGCAATGCATGAAGCTATTGAAAGAGCGCGATCTGGTGGTGGGCCAACTTTCCTAGAATTAAAAACTTATAGATATAGAGGTCATTCTATGAGTGATGCTCAAAAATACAGAACAAAAGACGAGGTCGCAGAGTATCAGAAAATAGATCCTATTACACAAATAAAAGATCGTTTGATAAATGATTATCAGGTGTCTGAGGATCATTTCAAAACAGTTGCAAAAAACGTAAAATCACGTGTGGCAGAGTGTGAAAAATTTGCTGAAGATTCTCCATTTCCAGAAAGAAATGTAATGTTTGATTCAGTTTATGAACAAGAAGATTATCCATTTTTACCATCAAAATTATAATTCATGGCAGAAGTAATTAATATGCCCCGATTGAGTGACACCATGGAAGAGGGTGTTGTTGCAACGTGGTTGAAACAAATAGGTGATAAGGTAGAAGAAGGAGATATCCTAGCCGAAATCGAGACCGATAAAGCGACAATGGAATTTGAATCTTTTAATTCTGGAACCTTATTGTACATAGGTATCCAAGAAGGAGAAACAGCGCCTGTTGATCAACTTTTATGTATTATAGGAGAAGAGGGAGAAGATATTTCAGCTCTAATCGATAAGGCAGGTGCTGATACTTCAAAATCGTTAGATGAAAATAAGAAAGAGTCTGAAACAGCGGTTAAAGAACATGCAGTAGAAGAAGTGGCTGATAAAGATGAAGAACCTGCTACCACCGAAAAGCAATTGTCCACAAAAAGTTCAGAAATTCCCGATGGAGTCGTTATCGTAAATATGCCACGATTAAGTGACACCATGGAAGAAGGAACGGTTGCTGCATGGTTAAAACAAGAAGGAGATAAAGTAGAGGAAGGGGATATCCTTGCCGAAATAGAGACCGACAAGGCAACTATGGAGTTTGAATCTTTCAATTCTGGCACTTTACTTAAAATAGGTATTCAAGAGGGAGAAAGCGCCAAAGTAGATACCCTTCTTGCTATTATTGGACCCGCAGGGACAGATGTTTCTGCAATTGCTACTAATGCGGCGGCCGCTCCAAAAAAAGAAGTCAAAATAGAAGAAGAAAAGAAAGTAGAAGAGATAGCGCAAAAGGAAGAGAAAAGTGAAGAACAGAAGAAAGAAACTCCTGTAGCAGTTTCTATAAGTGCGACTCAAACAAATAATTTAAATTCAAATAATTCAGGAAGAATATTTATTTCACCTCTTGCAAAAAAAATAGCAAAGGAAAAGGGTATTGATATTTATAACGTCTCTGGATCAGGAGAAAATGGCCGTATTGTTAAAAGTGATATAGAAAACTTTAAACCTACCGCAGTTGCAGCGACTAGTTCTGCAAGTGCCGCAAGTTCTTTTGTATCTGTAGGGACTGAAACTTTTGAAGAAGTTCCAAATTCGCAAATGCGCAAAACCATTGCAAAACGTCTAGGCGAGTCAAAATTCACCGCACCACATTATTATTTAGGACTTGACCTAGATATGGATAATGCAATAGCTAGTAGAAGTGCTATTAATCAATTACCAGATACTAAAATTAGTTTTAATGACATGGTGATTAAAGCTGCTGCAATGGCTTTAAGAAAGCATCCTAAAGTCAACACTCAATGGACTGAAAAAAATACCATTATCGCAAAACACATTCATATAGGTGTTGCAGTTGCAGTAGAAGATGGTCTTTTAGTACCTGTACTACCATTTGCAGATCAAATGAGTATGCAACAAATAGGTAGTAAGGTGAAAGAACTAGCTGGTAAAGCACGCAATAAAAAATTACAACCAGACGAGATGCAGGGAAGTACTTTTACTATTTCTAATTTAGGAATGTTTGGTATTACAGAGTTTACCTCTATTATCAATCAGCCCAACAGTGCTATTATGTCTGTAGGTGCTATCATTCAAAAACCAGTAGTAAAAGAGGGGCAAATTGTTGTAGGTAATGTAATGAAAATTACACTTGCTTGTGACCATAGAACTGTAGACGGAGCAACTGGTGCTGCATTTTTACAAACATTTAAATCTTATATAGAAAATCCTATTGTAATGTATGTGTAGCACAATATTGTGATGTAAAAATTATCTAAAATAGCTATATCTCCAGATGTAGCTATTTTTTTTAAACAGCTTTTAATGTAATGCCTGTCCTATTCTTTTACATTTGTTAACTTATCAAATTATATCTATAAAATTTCTTTTTACTTTTTAAAAATATATCATTGTGAAAAACTTACTTTTAATAATAATCCTAGTTCTTTTCAACTCAGCTTGTAGTTCATTACAAAAAACCGATAGATTTACAAAAATGGTTGATACCGTTAGTCAATTATCTGAGGTAAAAATACCACAAGCAAGTCCTGTACAACTTGCACTAGATGTAGAGTTTCTTGCAAGTGACGAATTAGAAGGGCGTGATACACCGTCACAAGGAATAGAAAAAGCCGCTTTATATCTTGAAGAGCGCTTTACCAAGATAGGTATCGCTTCTTATTACAAAAATTACAGAGACAAGTTTCAAGTAAATGGTAAAAATGCTTACAACATTGTCGCAATGTCGCCAGGCACCGATCAAGAACTTAAAGACGAAGTCGTTGTTATAGGAGCGCACTATGATCATATTGGTCTCTTAACTGCGGTTGCTGGCGATAGTATTGCAAATGGTGCAAATGATAATGCAACAGGTACTGCAACAGTACTCTCTATTGCTCAAACTTTAAAAATGTTAGATTTTAATAGAAGGACAGTTGTTTTCGCTTTATTTTCTGCCGAAGAAAAAGGCTTATTAGGGTCTAAAAATCTAGCAAATCGCATGAAAAAAGACGGTGTTAACGTGGTTGCAATGCTCAATTTTGAAATGACGGGAGTACCTATGAAGAACCGCGACTATATCACTTACCTCACTGGTTACGACACCTCAAATATGGCCAGTGTATTTAACGAGGCAAATAAAAGTAGGATGGCTACTGGTAAACTAGATCAAGCAGCGCAATTCAACCTTTTCAAACGATCAGATAATTATCCTTTTTACCAAGAATTTAATGTTCCTTCACAAACATTCTGCACCTTTGATTTTACAAATTTTGATCATTATCATAAAGTGGGTGATGATATCTCTCACATAGACGCTGTGCATATGGCGCAGGTAGTAGATGCTCTTATGCCAGGAATATTTAAAGTGATTAATGAAGAGCAACTTAAACTTTTAAAAACAAAAGATGAATAAAAAAGTAGTTATTACAGGAACTAGCCGCGGTATAGGATTTGAACTTGCACAATTATTTGCAAATAATGGTCATGAGGTAGTTGCGCTTTCGCGAAAGACAGAAATACTACAATCTCTTAACAACAAATCAATTTTAAGTATCGCAACAGACTTAAGTGATCCTAAAAGTATAGAAAATGCAGCAAAGATCATTCTTAAAAAGTGGGATCATATAGACATTGTTATTCACAATGCAGGAATGCTAGTAAATAAACCATTTACAGAACTTACCGCGACAGATTTTCAAGAATGCTATGCGGTAAATGTTTTTGGGGTAGCGGGTTTAACACAAGCATTATTACCAGCAACAAGCCAAAAAACGCATGTTGTAGCCATAAGCTCTATGGGAGGCATACAAGGAAGCGCAAAGTTTCCAGGTCTTGCAGCCTATTCTAGTGCAAAAGGAGCAATAATCACCCTGTTTGAACTACTAGCCGAAGAGTTTAAAGAAATAGGTCCCTCATTTAATACCCTCGCACTAGGAGCCGTACAAACTGAAATGCTAGAAGAAGCTTTCCCTGGTTATAAGGCGCCATTAACAGCTGCAGAAATGGCAAGTTACATAATGGGTTTTGCGATAAATGGCAATAAATTTTACAACGGTAAAACACTTGAGGTAAGTGCAAGTACTCCCTAAATTAAAAATGGAATCTAAATATTAATCAAATTAAAGTAGATTAAAGTAGGTTAAAGCATGATATTATTCAGCAGCTATAACTCTTATGCTGTTTTTAACCACTTCAGCAAGTTTGCGGGCTTTGATTACATTATTTGCAACAACGGTTACATGTCCCATTTTTCTAAATGGGCGTGTTTGCTTCTTACCATAGATATGTGGTGTCACCCCAGGTAATGAAAGAATATCTTCTATACCTTCATAAACCACCTTGCCTTCATTGCCTTCTTCACCTACTAGATTTACCATTACACTTGCTACAGTGCTGTCAGTCGCGCCTAGTGGTAAATTGCACACGCATCTTATATGTTGTTCAAATTGGTCGGTTATGGCTCCTTCAATACTGTAATGCCCAGAATTATGTGGTCTAGGAGCGACTTCATTTACTAGCAACTCACCAGATTTTGTTAGAAATAATTCAACGGCCAGTAATCCCACATGTTCATAGGCTTTGGAAACTTGCAAGGCTAGTTGTTGTGCACGATTTGAAATATCCATATTGATACGGGCAGGGCATATTACATATTCTACTTGATTTGCCTCTGGATGAAATTCCATCTCGACCACAGGATACGTTTTCATTTCACCCTTTGCATTGCGCGCTACGATTACCGCAAGCTCTAGATCAAATGGCACCATGTCTTCATAAATACATGCTATCATGGGCAAATTTTCTAGATCACTTGCTTTTCTAATTATTTTTACACCATTACCGTCATAACCGCCCTCGGCACTTTTCCACACAAATGGGTAGGATCTATTGTGATTTAAATTAGGTTGATCATACATTTCAAAGGCTGCAGTTGCAATGCCGTTATTTTTATAAAAAGTCTTTTGACGGGCTTTATTTTTAATGGTATTAAGTACTTTGGCGCTGGGCGACACTGCGATACCCTTATCTTCTAACTCCTGTAGGGCTTCTATGTTTACGTTTTCTATTTCTACCGTCAGTACATCTACTTGTTCACCAAATTCCATTACTGCCTCATAGTTCATAATATCACCTTCAAAAAATACATCGCATCCTTGAAACGCTGGCGCAGCATCATTTTTATCCATTACATAGGTAGCAATATCCCATTTTCTAGTGGTATAAAGCATCATTTTGCCCAGTTGACCACCACCTAGAATACCTAGCCTAAAGTCTGAAGAGAATTGAGTTTGTTTCATAATTCAAAAATAAGCAGTTACCATCAAATCATACCTTAAAAATGATCTCGATTTTAAAGTTGTGGTCAATTATACGTAATACATTTGTAGTAGCCTTGATTAGTTACATTACATAGTCTTGACTAATCCTTATATTTGCAGCAAAATTATAATATTGTGATCAAACTGCACGATCTCTATTTTAAACCTTTCTTAAGTACTCGTAATATAGCAGCCGCTGTCAATAACCTCGCTTACCAACTTAATAGAGACTTAGCCGATAAAAACCCTGTATTTTTAGGCATACTAAATGGCAGTTATATGGTCATGGCAGATCTTACTCGCAAGTTTAACCATCAATGTGAGATTAGTTTTTTAAGTGCTAGAAGTTATCAAAACACCAGGTCTACTGGTGTTGTAGAACTAGGTGACCAGATTGATGTCAACCTAGCAGGTAGGACTGTTGTAATTGTAGAAGATATTGTAGATACAGGGTTGACTGTAGTTACGCTTTCGCGAAAGCTACAACAATACCAGCCCAAAGAACTAAAAATTGCTACATTATTTTTTAAACCAGATGTTTACAGAATGGATTTGAATATCGATTATGTAGGTCAAAATATTAAAAATAAATTTGTCGTGGGATACGGCATGGATTATAATAACTTAGGGCGCAATTTGCCAGAACTTTATATACAAACGCAACACATGAAAAATATAGTTTTATTTGGACCTCCAGGGGCAGGAAAAGGGACTCAAGCCACAAGATTAAAAGATAAATATGGATTAATACATATATCTACAGGAGACGTTTTTAGGTATAATATTAAAAATGGCACATCATTAGGAACACTAGCAAAATCATTTATGGATAAAGGTCAACTCGTTCCTGATGAACTTACAATCAATATGTTAAGCGCCGAGGTAGAAAAGAATCCAGATGCAGCAGGGTTTATTTTTGACGGTTTTCCTAGAACAGATGCCCAGGCAGAAGCATTAGACCAACTACTAGCAACTAAGGATACAGAGATTGCGGGAATGGTCGCACTAGAAGTTCCTGACAACGTTCTTGTAGAGCGTCTATTAGAACGAGGTAAAGATAGTGGTCGTGTAGACGATGCTAATGAAAGTGTGATAAGAGAACGTATCGCTGTGTATTATGAACAAACTGCGCCTCTTAAAAATTATTATGCTGCTCAAAATAAATATTATGGTGTTGATGGTGTGGGAGAATTAGATGCCATAACAGATAGGCTGAGTGTAGAATTTGATAAGCTTTAGTTTTTAAAACAGGCGTAGAAGAACTAAAAGACTATAATTTAAAATCAATTGTGACAGACTAAGAAATTAGAATGCTTAGCTCTTAGAAAATAGAGCGTAGATTAAATTTTGACTCTTTGAAAACCAATCTTAAATAAGAGAAGTTTGTTTCATGCATGAATGTAAATCTTTAATGAGCAATGTGTAAAATCATAGAGAAAGTTTAAACATTTTACTATTCATGATATTTTCGATTTTCAAAGGAATAAGAAAATCAAAACACTATTTATTATCCATAATTTAAATAACTGACATCCTAAAACTGTCAATTGATATATACTAAGAAAATGACTGAAGGAAATTTTGTCGATTATACTAAAGTTACTGTAGAATCTGGTCGCGGTGGCAAAGGAAGTACCCACTTACACAGAGAAAAATACATAGATAAAGGAGGACCAGATGGTGGTGATGGTGGTCGTGGCGGTCACATTATTGTTAAAGGCAATAAAAATCTGTGGACGCTTTATCATTTTAAGTATAAACGCCATTTTAAGGCAGCACAAGGTGGTAATGGGGCAAAGCAACGTAGAACAGGTGAAGACGGCGATGATATAATTATTGATTTACCATTGGGTACAGTGATAAGAGATACAGAAACCGGGCAAATAGTTCACGAAATTCTAGAAGACGGTGTAGAATTTATCCTTTGTGAAGGAGGTATGGGTGGTCGTGGAAACTGGCATTTTAAAACCGCAACTAGACAAACACCTAGATATGCACAAAGCGGGATGGATGGGATCGCTATGGATGTAACCTTTGAATTAAAAATCCTAGCAGATGTAGGTCTGGTAGGATTCCCAAATGCTGGAAAATCTACTTTACTTTCAGTGCTTACTTCTGCAAAGCCTAAAATAGCCAATTATGAATTCACAACTTTAAAACCAAATCTAGGGATTGTTGAATATCGAGATTTTAAAACTTTTGTAATGGCAGATATTCCTGGGATCATTGAGGGAGCAGCCGAAGGTAAAGGAATAGGTCACCGGTTTTTAAGACATATTGAGCGCAATTCTACATTGCTGTTTTTAATACCCGCAGATGCGGACGATATCAGTGCTGAATATGATATTTTAGTAAACGAACTGAGAAAATACAATCCAGAAATGCTTGATAAAAATCGTTTTGTTGTGATCTCAAAATGCGACATGCTCGATGAAGAGTTGATAGAACAAATGAAAGAAGGTCTAGACGAGGAGGGCGCGTTTAATGGCGCTCCTTATATGTTTATATCATCTATTTCACAATTAAATTTAATACAGCTTAAAGATCGTTTATGGTCTATGTTAAATGAGTAAATGATTGCTAAATAGATTGCATAAAAAAACTCGTCTAAGTATTTCTTTGACGAGTTTTTAAGTTTTCAGCAAATTGAAAAGGTTGATATCACTTTTTCAATAGCTACTAAAATTATGCTATTGACACACGTTTAAAGCCTATTACCTCAGCATCCTTTGATGCTACAAAATTTGCAACAGTTTGCTTATCATCCATAATATAATCTTGGTCTAGCAAAGCTTGCTCTTTATCAAGAGAAGTATTATCTGCTATAAAACGTTCAATTTTACCTGGTATAATTTTGTTCCATATGGCTTCTGGTTTTCCTTCAGCCTTTAATTCTGCTTCATAGGTTGCTTTTGCTGTTGCAAGTGCTTCATCAGTTAATTGAGATCTAGATATAAATAGAGGAATGTTCAATAGGTTTTTGCCTAATCTTGCACGTTCTATATTATCTTTTTCTATTGCAGCAATACGAGATGCTGTTTCAGACTGTACATAATCTGCATCAAAATCTTTATAAGATAAAGTAGTTGCACCCATAGATGCTACTTGCATAGATACAGCTTTTGCTACTTCTTCAGCATTATCACTATTTGTAGAAAGACCAGTCAATGCACCGATTTTATTACCGTGCACGTATCCACCCACAAACGGCGCTTCAAATGCTTCAAAACTTCCTATTTCAATTTTCTCACCGATCACACCAGTTTGCTCTATCAACTTTTCTTCTACAGTCATGCTGTCGTCAAATTTTGAAGCTAGAACTTCTTCTTTTGAGTTACAGTTGTGTGCAACAGCTGCAATTTTGTTTGCAAGCTCTACATAAGAATCGTTTTTAGCAACAAAGTCTGTCTCGCAGTTTAGAGATAAAAGAATACCTCTTGTGTTATCATCATTAATATTTGCAACAACTACACCCTCAGAAGAATCGCGGTCTGCACGTTTTGCAGCTACTTTTTGTCCCTTTTTCCTTAAGATGTCAATTGCTTTATCAAAATCACCATCAGCTTCAACAAGGGCCTTTTTACAGTCCATCATTCCAGCTCCGGTTGTTTTTCTCAATTTTCCTACTTCGGCAGCAGATATTTTAGCCATTTTAATAAGTTTTATACTAGATAACTAGCGTTTATAATTTATTCTTCTTCATCATTTGCTGCTTTTTTAGCAGCGGGAGCATCTTTTAATTGCTCATCGGCACTTTTTTCTGATTTGCGATCTTCTAGACCAGCCTTAATAGCATCAGTTACTTCTTTCACAATAATTTCTATTGATTTTGAAGCATCGTCGTTTGATGGTATTACATAGTCAATAACTCTTGGATTAGAGTTAGTATCAACCATAGCAAAAATAGGAATACCTAGTTTTAATGCCTCGGCAACTGCGATGTGTTCCCTTACTGTATCAACAATAAATAGTGCAGCAGGCATGCGGGTCATCTCTGTTATAGAGCCTAGGTTCTTTTCTAGTTTTGCACGCATACGATCTACTTGAAGACGCTCTTTTTTAGAAAGAGTTTCATAACGACCATCTTTCTTCATACGGTCTACAGTAGCCATTTTCTTAACAGCTTTACGTATGGTTACAAAGTTAGTAAGCATACCGCCTGGCCATCTTTCTGTAATGTAAGGCATGTTTGCATCACCCGCATATTGTGCGACAATGTCTTTTGCTTGCTTCTTTGTAGCAACAAAAAGTACTTTACGGCCAGATGCAGCAATTTTACGTAGCGCCTCAGTAGCCTCGTTCAGTTTTGCAGCTGTTTTGTATAAGTTGATGATATGGATCCCGTTACGTTCCATATAAATGTAAGGAGCCATATTTGGATCCCATTTGCGGGTAAGGTGTCCAAAATGAACTCCTGCGTCAAGTAGTGACTTGACATCTTTGTTATTTGCCATAGTTTTGTAGTTTACGTTCTGTCGATAGCAATAATGAAGTGGTCATAAGATAAATTTTACTCGCCAACATTATTTAGATGCTAAACTGAGCTCTGGCGGCAACCAGGCATGACAGCAAATTAATATAAATAAAAAAAGAACAATTCCCGTCTATTAAAAAAAACAAACGGGAATGATGTAAATGTAATTTTAACGTTTTGAGAATTGGAATTTCTTTCTAGCTTTCTTTTGACCAAATTTCTTGCGTTCCACCATTCTTGGATCTCTCGTCATAAGACCTTCTGGTTTTAGCACTAGTCGATTTTCTTCATCAATAGCAACAAGTGCTCTAGAAATTGCTAGACGTATAGCCTCAGCTTGTCCTGTGATACCACCGCCATAAACGCTTGCTTTTACGTCGTAAGTATCGCTTGTGTTGGTAAGTGCAAAAGGTTGCTTTACTTTATATTGTAACATACCAGTCGTAAAATAGTCTGATAGATCTTTTTTGTTTATGGTTACCTCACCCTTACCTTCAGAAAGGTAAACACGTGCAACTGCAGTTTTTCTTCTGCCTATTTTGTGTAATGTTTCCATATTACTTTACCTCGTTAAGATTGATGATTTTGGGTTGTTGTGCTTCATGTGCATGGTTTTCACCAGCGTACACTTTTAAGTTGCGGTAAATAGCGCTTCCTAATTTGTTTTTAGGCAACATTCCCTTTATGGCACGTTCAACCACTCTACTAGGGTCTTTTGCAAAAAGTTCATTTGCGGTAAGACTGCGCTGTCCACCTGGATAGCCTGTGTGTCTTATGTATGTTTTGTCGCTCCATTTATTACCACTTAAGGTAACTTTATCTGCGTTGATGATAATTACATTATCACCACAGTCAACGTGCGGGGTATAATCTGTCTTATATTTACCTCTCAAAAACTTTGCAGCTATTGATGACATACGACCTAATGGTTGTCCAGCAGCATCTATCAGTACCCATTCTTTGTTTACTGTAGCACTATTTGCTGAAATTGTTTTGTAACTTAAAGTATTCACCTTGAAATAGTTTTTAATTCTTCATCTGATTTTACTACCTAAAATCGGGCTGCAAATGTAATCTTTTAATTTTGATTCACAAGCAGCATCTTTCAATTTTATTTATAAATGTTTAATTATGTTGATTCTTTTTGCTCTTGACCTTTTAATTATTGATCAAATTAGAATGTTTCCAAGAAATTTAGGTCAATCTTTTTTTCATTTCTTCTCTGCAGTACTGCCATTTTTTTAACTAGCTCTATAAATATTTTGGTACGATTTCAGCTTCTTTCCCCTTGTATTATAGCATTCTGCACAAGGAAAAACTTCAATATTTTGTTTTTGTACCCTTCTTAAACAGGATATATGTTAATAATCCGCTTTCGCGAAAGCGAAATCAATAAAGCTATCTATTTGACAGCGCAATTTTTTACTTCAAAATTTATTTTTTAATGAAAATTTAAATGATGCCATTGTGGTTTTACAAAGAATTTCTGTTGTGTTAAATGTATTACTTTTCAATTTTAACACCTTTCCAAAAAGCGATATAACCTTCTATTTCTTTTGCAGCATGTTTTGTATTTGGGTAATACCATGCGGCGTCTTTATTTTCATTTCCATTTACCACAATGCTGTAATAGCTGGCGATACCTTTCCACGGGCAGCTTGTTTTTGTGTCACTTTTTTTTAAAAATTCTTCAACCACGCTGTCGGCAGGAAAGTAATGATTGTTTTCTATCATTTTTGTGGCATCGCTTTGGGCAATGACTTGATTATTCCAAATAGCTTTCATAATATCATTGTCTTTTAAATAGATAGTTTTTAAATAGTTGTTTTTTGTCTTCAAAAATCTTTTTGATTTTTAAACCAGATTCTTGAGCTATCCAATTAACTATAGAGTCGTCATATTTCTGTGAAATTTCAGTATGTATGGTTTCCCATTTTTTGAATTTTACTTTAAGATCTAATTTTTTAATGTTAACCGCGCATTCTTTTGTAGCTATTAGATAACTTTTTGCAGTGCCTGTTTCTGGGTCATAGGATTCCCAATGTTCAAAGTCATTTACTACAAAATCTGCCTGCATTTCTTTATTAATACGGTGCAGTAAATTGCGATTAAAGTCCTGCGTTACTCCAGCTGGGTCTGAGTAGGCTGCCTGAATGGTAAGCGGATCTTTTTTTTGATCAAAGCCCATAAATAAATAATCCACTGGTGACATGTGGGTTTGAATTTGATTCATAAACGCTATGGCGTTTTTGTGTTCTAGATTGCCTATGTTAGAACCTAAAACGAGTATAAGTTTGGGTCTTTTGTTATAAATAGCAAGATCTGCGAGAACCTTGAAATAAGTTCCCTGTTCACCTTGTATTTTTATTTGTGGCCATATATTTTTTATAGAATTTGTCAGTTCGTCTATTGCGTGCTGGCTTATGTCTATAGGTCGGTAGGTGAAATCTACTTCATGATCATACAATTCCTCTAACAGCACTTTAGTTTTTTTACCGTCGCCCGCGCCTAGTTCAATAATGTCAAAGCCATGATTACTTTTAAAAAGCTTTCTTAACTCGCTTTTATGTAGTTCGATAATATCGTATTCTGCGCTTGTGAGGTAATATTCTGGCAGCGCCATAATTTGTTGAAAAAGCTGGTCACCTAGTTGGTCATAAATATATTTTGAACTTAAAAACTTAGGAAAATGGCTCAAGCCTTCTAGAACATGTTGTTCAAACTCTTGTTGAAAGGAATCTTTTTTTGTCATAATGATTTAGCCAGGCGTAAACTATTAAATTGCCATCTTAAAGGTGCATGAAAAAAGTTTCTATAAGTGGGTCTTATGTGATTTGCTGCAGTCGCTATAGAACTGCCTCGCAGTACTTTTTGGTTAACCATAAATTTACCATTATACTCACCTAACGCGCCATCGGGTTTTTGATAATTGGGGTAGGGTAAATAGGCACTTTCGGTCCATTCCCATCGATTGCCATGATTAAATTTAGACTGCGAGATTTCCCATTCAAATTCTGTAGGTAACCTCAGACCGCACCATTGTGCAAATGCAAAAGCCTCGTAATATGAAATGTGTGTAACGGCAGCTGTGGGATCTACTTGTTTACTACCGCTTAATAAATAATGATGCCAGACATTATCCTGTTGATACCAATACATCGGGCAATTAATATGGTTGTTTTTTACCCATTCCCAGCCTTCTGTATGCCATAAAAGTGCATTGTTATAACCGGCATTATTGATAAATTTGATCCACTCGCCGTTTGTTACAAGAGTGTTGCAAATGGCATATGGTTCTAAAAATACGCGATGTTTAGGTTGCTCATTATCATAGCAAAAACCAGTACCATGGTAGCCTATATCATAAACACCTTCCTTAATTGCAATAAATATTTTAGGGGTTGTTTCTATAAGTTCTTCATTATTTACGGTACCATAAACAGGTTGCAATGGGTTGTTTCCTAAAATATATTTAATATCAGTAAGCAGTAATTCTTGATGTTGTTTTTCATGATGAATGCCTATTTCTAATATGGGAAGTACATCTGCAACTAAATAATTTTCTATAAATATCTTCATGTGTGCGGTCACATGATCTCTATAGCTATAAACCTCTTTTACACTAGGCCTGGATAGGTTACCACGATTAGTGCGCACCACTCTTTTGCCCATACTTTCATAATAGCTATTAAAAATATAGGCATAACCGTCATGAAATCTTTTGTAATTGGGAAGATGTGGGACTAATAAAAACTCTTCAAAAAACCAGGTAGTATGGCCTAAATGCCATTTAGGTGGTGATACATCTACAATAGGTTGCACGACATAATCCTCGGTTTGTAGTGGTTGACATATACGTTCAGAAGTTGCGCGGGTTTGTAAAAAAAAATCTAAATGCTGTGATTGTTGTGCCATTGTTTCAAAATTATGATGTTTTTTGTTAAAATACGGTAATTAAACACTTTTTTGTGAAAGCGATAATATGGTTAATATTTCTTGAATTTTGCTTTTGTATTGTAACAGTGAATTATGAACATATTTTGATCTCGCTAGTGTACTCTTCTATTATGGGATAAACTACTTTTTATCTCGCTTTCGCGAAAGCGAAACAACAAGAAACCCGAATAAAAGAAACCCGAATAAAAGAAACCCGAATAAAAGAAACCCGAATAAAAGAAACCTGAATAAAAAGAAAGTGGAACAAAATAAATCTTGACATTTAAGATTTAAAAACCGCAGAAAATTGAGTGGTTATGTATTTACCTCTTTGTTTTGCAGGAGTGATTTTAGGAAGTTTGTTCATAATTTTTTCCACTTCTTTTTTTATGTAGGGATTAGAGGGTCGAGTGTTAATGTCTTTTATTTTACCGTTTTCATTAATTTTAAATATGATAAAGATGCGCTGGTTGCTGTATTCTTTGTGGTTTTTAAGTTTTTTGCGCAGGTGTTTATCAATATGATTATTGACCATTGTTGAAAAGCAGTCTTGTTTTTCTTTTCTAGAGGTTTTTTTAGCACATTTTTTTGTGGTGGGCGGCTCGTCTACAATTGAAAAAGGTAATATGTCAACTATCTCTTCTCTAGGTACAGGAATTAAATCCTCTACTTGATAAGTTACTATTAGGTTCTCTTTTTGATTTAATACGTTATGTTCTAAAAGAGCTTGTTGATCTATCGCATAAGTTAAAGATGACGGTATAAAACTACTGTTTTTTCTAGCAGGAAAAAAGCTATGTTTAGCTTGTAATAGGCTGCTTATCCTATTTGCAAAGGCATTGTTGTTTTTATTTATTGTTATTTCAGTTATTGTACCGCGTTCATTAATAAATAGATTGATATTAAAAGGCAGTGTTGGTTTCACCTCTTGGAATTTTAAGCAATTTATTTCACTGATAACAATGTTTAGTATTTGCTGTTTTGTGCAGTTTACTGGGTCTGTATTTGAAGTGTCCCTAACGCATATTTGTAACAATGCAGGTGCATCTTGTTGCATGACAACCTGGGCCTTAAGTTGAAAAGCAATAATTAAAAGCAAATAAATTGGTAAAAAGATTACACGCATTTGTTATAACCTGTCGATGATTGTTAATTTGAGAAAGATTTACATAAACGCAACAGGTAAAGGTTTTTTTACTATATGTTATTCAAAATATTTTAAATAGCCACAGCTCCTTTAATTGCGGGATGCGGATCATAGTTTTCTAGTGTAAAATCGTCATAAGAAAAATTAAAAATATCTTTTATCTGTGGATTTAACTTCATAGTGGGCAAGGGGCGTGGTGCTCGAGAGAGCTGAAGCTTTACTTGTTCCATATGATTTGTATAAATATGTACATCGCCAAAAGTGTGGATAAAATCACCTAACTCTAAATCACAAACCTGTGCCACCATCATAGTGAGTAGTGAATAGCTAGCAATGTTAAATGGTACTCCTAAAAACACATCGGCACTGCGCTGGTAAAGCTGGCAGCTTAGTCTATTATTAGCTACATAAAATTGAAAAAATGCGTGGCAAGGTGGTAAAGCGGCTTTTCCATTGGCAACATTTTCTGAAAAGCTTTTGCTGGTATCTGGCATTACGCTGGGATTCCATGCGCTTACTAGCATGCGGCGGCTGTCTGGATTTGTTTTAAGAGAGTGTATTAAATCTTTTATTTGATCTATATGCTCACTATTCCAGTTGCGCCACTGGTGACCGTAAACAGGACCTAGGTCTCCGTTTTCATCACTCCATTCATTCCATATTTTCACATTGTTTTCTTTAAGGTATTGAATATTAGTATCGCCAGACAGTAACCACAAAAGTTCATGTATAATAGATTTTAAATGCACCTTTTTTGTAGTTACTAGGGGGAAACCTTCTTGCAGGTCAAAACGCATTTGATGACCGAATAAACTGCGTGTACCCGTCCCGGTGCGGTCTGATTTGTCTACACCTTTGTCTAAAATGTCTTGAAGTAAGTCTTGGTATTGTTTCATATTCTTATTTTAAAAACCATCGTTTAAAAATAACTGTGGACAAATTACGAGAAAAATCTGGTTCAGAAAAACGCTAATAACTTGAGATTAAAATTTAACCAAAAAGCATTCCCGCAATGGTAGCAGTAAGTAATGCCGCGCAAGTACCACCTATTAATGCTTTGATACCAAATGCAGCTAATGTCTTGCGTTGTCCAGGTGCAAGAACCCCTATACCGCCTATTTGAATACCTATAGAAGCAAAATTTGCAAAACCGCATAGGGCATAAGTTGCAATAATGATGGATTTAGGATGTAAAATTTTGCCAGCCTCCTTAAGATCTTTTAGAGAACCATAGGCAATAAATTCATTGAGAATTGTTTTTTCTCCTAACAGTTGTCCTACTATAACTATATCGTCATAATGCACACCTATGATCCATGCGATAGGGGCAAATATATTACCTAAAATATACTGCATAGAAAAACCCTCATATCTTCCAGAACTAGAAGCGTTGATGACTTCATTTAAACCTGTATATTCTCCTATAATATCTTGTAGTGCAAAGTTTACCACAGCTATAAGCGCGGTAAAAACCAGCAACATGGCTCCCACATTTACTGCAAGTTTTAATCCATCTGTTGTACCTCTAGATATTGCGTCTAAAATATTACTTCCTATTTTATCTTTAGAAACCTTAAGCGCTCTATCTATTTTTGTCTTGTCTTCTTCAGGATAAAGCATTTTTGCAATTACAATAGCAGCTGGGGCACTCATAATAGATGCGGTAAGAAGATGTTTTGTAAACAAAATTTGTTGGGCTTCACTTTCTCCACCTAAGAAACCTATAAATGCTGCAAGCACGCCACCCGCTATGGTTGCCATGCCACCTACCATCAAGCACAACATTTCAGATTTGGTCATTTTTTCTAGATATGGCTTAACAACTAGAGGGGCCTCCGTTTGTCCTATAAAAATATTTGCAGCCGCCGCAAGTGATTCGGCACCACTTAATCGCATTGTTTTACTCATGATCCATGCTAGCACATACACTACCTTTTGAAGAATGCCTAGGTAGTATAATAATGAGGTAAAAGCAGAGAAAAAGACGATAGTAGGCAATACTTTAAAAGCAAATATATAACCCCAACTTTGACTAGCGTCTATAAAATTACCAAATACAAATTGTGCACCTGCCTCACTTACGGCAAGAAATTTTACTACTCCTGTAGAGATACCGTCAAAAACATAAGCAACACTTTCAAATTTAAGTACCGCGACAGCAAAAATTAGTTGTAGCGAGATGCCTATCGCAACAAGTCTCCAGTCTATTTTCTTTTTATTATCACTTAATAAAAAACAAAACCCGATGATACAAATCATCCCAATAACACCTCTATAAAAACCTTCAAATGTAAAATTTAGATCATTTGATATTTCTAGATTTGCAATTTCTTTATTTTTCTTAATCAAAAAGATATACTGGTTTTTATCTTGTCCAAGAATAAGACTATCGCTTGTTACTTTTTTTAATTGGTATTGCTGTAGTAATTCTGGCCTTTTGTTTGGTAAAAGTGTTATAAAATTTTCTTGAATTATAAATTTACCCGCGCTATTTAAACTGTCTATTGTTGTGTAATACTGGTAATCTTGTTTTACAAAGGAAAAGCTATCTATAGGTTTGATAGCATTATTTGATAAGGTGTCTACCTGGGTATTGTTCCATAGCCATGTGCCTTCTAGAGGGCTGTCTTCTTGAGCATGACTGCTTATAGAAAAGCTAAATAAAACAAGTACAGCAATATATCTAGCAATATAAACAGTCATAAGTATGGATAGATTATCGTTTAGATATTTCGTCTCTTATTTGTGCGGCTACTTCATAGTTTTCATCCAAAACCGCCTCGCCTAGCATGTTATTTAATTCGGTAATAGTAAACTTACTGTAATCATTCACAGCCTTGGTACCAGCATTCATTAAGTTGTCGATCATTTCGGCACTATCGGTATCTTCCATTTTAAGTTCTTTATCTGGCTTTATGTGTTTTTGTATTCCCGCTTCATCTAGAATATTTTCATAGGTAAAGATGGGAGCCTTAAATCTTACCGCTAGTGCGATGGCATCACTAGTGCGCGCATCTATTATTTCTTCTACTTGATCTCTTTCACAAATTAAACTGCTGTAAAAAACACCGTCTACCAGTTTGTGAATAATAACTTGTTTTATTACAATAGAAAAACGTTGTGCAAAAGTCATAAAAAGATCGTGCGTAAGCGGGCGCGGCGGGTTTAGTTCTTTCTCTAGAGCTATAGCAATACTTTGAGCCTCAAACGCCCCGATAACAATAGGTAATTGTCTTGCGCCTTCTACCTCTTTAAGCACAAGTGCATAAGCACCGTTTTGAGTTTGACTGTAGGATATTCCTCTTATGGTAAGTCTTTTTAGACTCATGATTTGTAATTACTTTTACAGATATTTTTTTATTATTTTCTCAGATACTTTTTTTGTAAAGTTCAAATTAACAGTAAAACAACTTCAATAAAAAAGCTGTGCAAAAATGAGGTTTTTCTCTTATTGCACAGCCTAAAATTAGAAATTTATTTTATCTTAATTAAAAAATTTATGCATTAGCGATCTTAAATGCTTTTAATTTTTCAATTAAGGCAGGAACAACCTCAAAAGCATCGCCTACTACACCATAATCTGCCGCCTTAAAAAAAGGAGCTTCAGGGTCGGTATTGATCACTACTTTTATTTTTGAAGAATTGATTCCCGCAAGATGTTGTATGGCTCCAGAAATACCTATTGCTATATATAAATTTGATGCCACTGGCTTGCCAGTTTGCCCCACATGTTCTCCATGAGAACGCCATCCCATATCACTTACAGGTTTTGAACAGGCGGTTGCTGCGCCCAGTACATCGGCAAGCTCTTCTATCATTGTCCAGTTTTCTGGACCTTTCATTCCACGACCTGCACTTACTACAATCTCGGCATCTGCAATTGTTACTTTGTCTGTCGCCTTATCAATAGATTGCACTTGTACTTTTAAATCGTCTTCATTTATTGTAGGTTCAAATGCCTGTACTGCACAATCGGTTGGGTTTTCTTTAAGGCCGTAAGCATTTTTAGAAAGGCCTAACAGTTTTACATCGGTTGTAATGGCTGTGCTCGCAAAAGCCTTGTTAGTAAACACTGTTCTACTTACTGTAAAAGGGTCTACCGCAGTAGGCAGTGCTATTATATTAGAAACATACCCTGCTTCTAAATGTACACTTAAAAGCGAACCAAGATATTTAGAGTCTGCACTAGAGCTTATGACTACTACCGTTGCGTTTTCTGCCTTTGCAGCTTGGGCGATAGCACTGGCATATGCTGCTGCATTAAATTTTTCATATTTTGCGCCACTTACATGGTGCAATCTAGTCACTCCATAAGTACCTAGTGCGCCAGCATCGTTTGCATTGAAAGATATTGCGGCGACATCAGTTCCCATCATATCTGCAATTCCTTTTGCATAACTTGCTACTTCATAAGCAGTTTTTTTAAAACTACCGTTTTCTGATTCTGTGTAAACTAGTATAGACATATTTTTTATTTTAATGCAAACTTCTTTTTAATAGAGGTTTACTTATTTTTATTGTTGTAATGTGATCTTTTATGTACTTAATAGGTGTTATCTAAATTTCGTATTTTTTTGTAACGTGATTCTAAATTTTTCGCTTTGTCTTCTTTTCAGCAACCAGATAAAATTCTTTTAATCTCGCTTTAGTCTCGTTCTGCAACGTGATAAACTTCTTTTGGTCTCGCTTTCGCGAAAGCGAAACTAAAAGAAAGCGAAATAATAACAAAGTAAATGAACTAACTAAATATTTTGTACACTAAAAATCGTTTTTGATTTTGTTTTTAAATGGCTTTGGCCTCGTTGTGTAGCAAGTCAATTAATCGATCTAAATCATCTGCTTCTACAAGGGTTACTTGTCCTTTAGGTTCTGGTTTTGTAAAAGAAATACTATTGGTTTCTGTCGCTGCATTAATTGATGATACGACTGTCAAAGGTTTTTTGCGTGCCATCATGATACCTCTCATGTTAGGTATCCTTAAGTCGCTTTCTTCTACAAGACCTTTCTGCCCGCCGATTACTAGGGGCAGTGTAGTGGTTGAAGTTTCTTTACCACCGTCTATCTCGCGGGTAGCTGTCGCAGTTGTACCGTCGATTTCTAAAGCGATACATGTATTTATAAAACTAGCACCTGTCATGGCAGCCAGCATTCCTGGTACCATACCACCGTTATAATCTAGTGATTCTCTACCAGCGATTATTAAATCATAACCACCATTTTTTACAACCGCACTTAATTCTGTCGCGACTTGATAACCATCTTTTGCAGGGGTGTCTACTCTTATCGCAGCATCTGCACCTATCGCAAGAGCTTTTCTTAAGGTAGGTTCTACCTCGGCACCGCCCACGGTTACCACGTCTACACTTGCACCTTGTTTCTCTTTAAACCACATGGCACGTGTAAGTCCAAATTCGTCATTTGGGTTAATCACAAATTGTACACCAGCGGTGTCAAATTGCGTGTTGTTATCTGTAAAATTGATTTTTGAAGTGGTATCTGGCACGTGGCTGATACATACTAATATTTTCATATTTATAACTTTTAACTGTCTTATTCAATCGTTTGCGAAATTACATAAAAAACAAATAATAAACTATGCATGCATAATAAAATATTTTATAAAGTTTTAGTTTAATCAAAAGATGCTATAGTAAAGGAAAAACACAGACGCTTTATTTTCATGTGTTTATGTGATGTAAGTTAAAGAAAACATGAAAAAAAACAGTAAGTTGAGATATTTTTTTGACTAAAATATGTAGTGCTAAGTTTATCTAGTTTATTTTTGTTTTTTAAAATTAGATTATTATTATCCTATATATATGAAGACAATACAATTCCGTGAGGCAATATGCGAGGCGATGAGTGAAGAAATGCGCCGTGATGAATCCGTTTATTTAATGGGTGAAGAGGTAGCAGAATATAACGGCGCTTACAAGGCATCAAAAGGCATGCTAGACGAATTTGGAGCAAAACGCGTGGTCGATACACCTATAGCCGAGTTAGGTTTTGCCGGGGTTGCCATAGGCTCTACAATGACCGGTTGTCGCCCCATTGTAGAATACATGACCTTTAATTTCTCTCTAGTAGGAATCGATCAAATAATAAACAACGCTGCCAAAATAAGACAAATGAGTGGCGGTCAATTTAATTGCCCAATCGTTTTTAGAGGTCCTACCGCCAGTGCAGGGCAGCTAGCTGCAACACACTCACAAGCTTTTGAAAACTGGTTTGCAAACACTCCAGGACTGAAAGTTATCGTCCCATCAAATCCTTATGATGCAAAAGGTCTTTTAAAAGCTGCGATACGCGATGATGATCCTGTTATTTTTATGGAATCAGAGCAAATGTATGGCGATAAAGGCGAGGTGCCAGAAGGCGAATACGTATTACCCATAGGCGTTGCAGAAATAAAGCGCCAAGGCACCGATGTAACCATCGTTTCTTTTGGCAAAATCATTAAAGAAGCTTACACTGCCGCAGACGAACTAGAGAAAGAAGGCATTTCTTGCGAAATCATAGACTTAAGAACCGTGCGTCCTTATGATAAAGAGGCGATTTTAAAGTCGGTTAAGAAAACCAACCGTTTGGTAATTCTTGAAGAAGCCTGGCCATTTGGCAACGTATCTACAGAGATATCGCACATGGTGCAAGCCGAGGCTTTTGATTACCTAGACGCTCCTATTTACAAGATCAATACACAAGACACGCCAGCACCATACTCACCAGTGTTATTTGAAGAGTGGTTACCTAATCACAACCATGTAGTAGAAGGTGTAAAGAAAGTACTTTATAAAAGTTAGTTGTTATTTTTCATGATGATAAATCCCCAAACTGTTTTTATGGTTGGGGGATTTTTTTTTGGCAGTAAAATCCTACTAAAGCCCACTACAATACCTCTAGCATTCTCTACCTATTAGCAATTAAAAGTTCACTACAACTTTCTTAAGTAATGGCTTCTCACTATCTAGAGTAGTTTTATATTTACCTATAAAATGGGTATGCAGTTAAATCTCCTGCTTTTCTCTTGTTACGTGGTGGATAGAGGCAATGATCTATTGTAAAAGCTACATTTGTAACTTGATTTAGGCGGTGTTAATCACTTTAATAGGTGATGATATTTAATATAAACGTGATAATTCTGACAATTAGGCTTTATTTTTATTCAGCTTTCGCAAAAGCGAGATAAAAAGAAGTTGATACTGTTTCAAAATGGTACGAAAGCAAAATGATCATAATACCCTTAAAAAAACTTAAAACAAAGCAACCAAAACACAAAATGAAAATAGAGAACACATATTTTTTAATAATGCTTTTTATAGGTATCACAGCAACTTCCCAAACCAAAATAGGTGGTGTGGTGTATGATGATTATGGCGATACGGTACCTTTTGCAAATGTTGTTTTCCGTGGGTCTAGCGAGGGCACTATTACTAATGAAGACGGTAGATTTTACATACAATCTGATAACACATACAAGCAAGTAGAGGTCTCTTTTGTAGGGTATAAAACCCAACTGGTGCCATTAGAAAAACAGGTAAGCCTTGATATGAAAATTATCTTACAAACCGATAGGGCAGAACTAGATGCGGTAGTGGTATATGCAGGCAAAACCTCAAAAAAGAACAATCCAGCTATAGATATATTGCGCAAGGTGTGGGAAAATAGACGTAAAAATGGTTTGCAGCAGTTTAAACAATATCAGTATGAAAAGTATGAAAAAATAGAGTTTGACATGAACACGATTGATAGTGCAATGATCAATTCAAAACTTTTTAAAGGGATGGAGTTTGTTTTTAATTATGCCGATACCAGTAGAATCACTGGTAAAACATACCTTCCTATTTTTATTAACGAGTCGCTGGCAACGGTCTATGGTGATAATGAAACAAATAACGAATTAAATGATTTAAAAGCCAATAAAAACTCTGGTTTTTCTAGTAATCAAACTCTTATTGCATTTGTAAAAGATCTTTACAACGATATCGATGTTTATGATAGGTATTTAAAATTCTTTGATAAAAGTTTTACCAGTCCTGTGGGTAAAAGTGGTATCGACACTTATAATTATGTGTTGAGAGATACCGCGATAGTTGATGGGGTAGAGGCTTACAATATTGTTTATTATCCGCGTCGTAAGGGTGAGCTTACTTTTAAAGGTGATTTTTGGGTCGCTACAGAATCTTATGCGATCAAGGAAATTAATTTGCAAGCTACTAAAAGTGCTAACATTAACTGGATTAAAGATATTTATATAGAGCAAGAATATGAAGTACTTAATGACAGCCTGTTTTTAATTACTAGAGACTATTTTATGAGTGATTTTGCGCTTAATAAAAAGGAAAAATCAAAGGGGGTTTATGGAAAACGCACTACTCTTTTTAAGGATTATAAATTTGATATTAAAAAAGATCCTGACTTTTATAGACGCAGGGTCAATGATTATAATCCAGAAATCTATGATCGATCAGAAGCTTATTGGGATAAAAACAGGTTAGAATCCCTTAATAAAGACGAAAAGCAGGTGTATACCATGCTGGACACCCTCAAAACAAACAAAAAATTTAAAAGGCTTTATAATATAGGTACGGTGCTGGCATCTGGATATTATGAATTTGATGGATTTGATTTTGGCCCTATATTTTCAACTTTTGGATTTAATGATGTAGAAGGTGTGCGCCTGCGTGCAGGTGGTAGAACTTATTTTAATGCAAACGACCCATGGCGCATAGAGGGTTATGGCGCTTATGGTTTTAGAGATCAAAAATTCAAATTTGGTATAGGCGGTAAATATTTAATCGATAAAAAAAGCCGGTTGATTATAAGCGGTGGTTATAGAAGCGATGTAGAACAGCTGGCCGCTAGTCTTACAAAAACAAACGACGTTATGGGGCGCAGTCTGGCATCTAGCGCATTGATAAGTGCGGGTAATAATGGTAGGCTTTCAAAGATCAAGTTGGGTATCGCAGCACTTAGTTTTGAACCATTGTACAATCTCGATTTTAGACTGGGGACGAGTTATAGAATTATAGAAACCGCAAATCCAGGATTTTTTAGTTTGGATTATTTTGACCCTAATACACCAGGAGGTGTGCGCTCGACTACTAAACAAGCCGAGGTAGATTTTTCAATCACCTATAAGCCAGGGCGCAAAACTTCTAATTATGGGGTGGATCGCACCATTATTAATGAAGGTGCCTATCCTATTCTTTTCTTGAATTATTCTAAAGGTTTTACAGGTATACTAGATAGTAATTTTAATTATGATAAGACGCAATTTTATTACAGTCATCCGTTTCAATTAGGTGCTTTCGGTAGACTTACCGCAAGGGTAGAGGCGGGAAAGACTTTTGGAGAAGTGCCACTGGCATTGCTAGATGTGATACCAGGAAACCAGACATATTTTAATATTGATGGTTCTTTTAACACCATGAATTTTTACGAATTTGTATCAGATCAGTATGCAATGATTCATCTAGACCATAATTTTAATGGCAGGTTATTTTCTCGTATTCCTGGATTAAGAAATTTAAACCTAAGAGAGCTGGTAGGAATTAAAGCGGTATATGGTAACATAAGCGATGAAAATATCGCCCTAAATGCCAGCGGCCTTAATTATCTAGCTCCAGAAGATGTGTACTGGGAATACAGCGCCGGTATAGGGAATATCTTTAAAGTATTACGTCTAGATGTGAGTTTTAGAGGTGGTTATAATTATCTGCCAGATGCAAGACAGATTGCTATTACAGGTAGTTTTGGGTTTTATTTTTAAGATCAAATGCCATATAATTTTACTCACAAATTCTAATATTAGAAAATGTTAGTTTTAAATTCTTATGGGATCTGGCTTCAATTATTTTGTAAAATAAATGTGACTAGCATCACGCTATAATTAACACTACACCCTACAAATCAAAAGCTTTTTTAACTTTATCTACATAATCTAACTTTTCCCAAGTAAATAACTCTACCTCTAGAGTTTTTTTACCGTTGTATGGGGATTCAAAAGTCACTTCTTTCTTACAATGTTCTCTTCCCATATGTCCATAAGCCGCAGTTTCAGAATAGATCGGGCTTCTTAATTTTAATCGGCTTTCTATTGCTGCGGGAGTCATTTCAAAAATTTTAGTTGTTATCTTAGAAATCTCCCCATCGGTAAGATTTACTGTTGCCGTACCATAAGTATCAACGTTTATAGAGGTAGGCTGTGCAACACCTATTGCATAAGAGACTTGCACCAGCACCTCGGTTGCTAGTCCTGCAGCGACTAGGTTTTTTGCAATATGTCTCGCTGCATATGCAGCACTTCTATCTACTTTTGACGGGTCCTTACCAGAGAAAGCCCCACCACCATGTGCGCCTTTACCGCCATAAGTATCTACTATAATTTTACGACCTGTTAAACCAGTGTCGCCATGCGGGCCACCTATTACAAATTTACCTGTTGGGTTAATGTGATAGGTAATATCATCATTAAATAATTTTTGCGCATACTCTGGCATTAATTTTTTTACCCTAGAGATCAACAACTCAATAAGGTCTTTTCTTATTTGTGCTAGCATGGCAGCATCGTCATTACTAAAATCATCATGTTGTGTAGAAATCACAATGGTGTCTATACGTTGCGGCACATTGTCATCGCTATATTCAATAGTCACTTGCGATTTTGCATCTGGTCGTAAATAGGTGATCTCCTTCATCTCACGACGCATGGCAGCAAGCTCTATAAGAATTTTATGAGAGATATCTAGAGCCAGCGGCATGTAATTATGGGTCTCGTTTGTTGCATACCCAAACATCATTCCTTGATCACCAGCACCTTGTTCTTCCTTTGTCTCGCGGTCCACACCTTGATTAATATCTGGCGATTGCTCGTGTATCAAAGAAATTACACCACAAGAGTTGCCCGAGAATTGATAGGCATCTTTATTATAACCTATTTTATTGATCACATCGCGGGCTATTTGGGCGGCATCTACATAGGTTTTTGATTTCACTTCTCCCGCTAGAACAACCTGCCCAGTGGTAACAAGGGTTTCACAAGCTACTTTTGAGTCTGGATCAAAAGCAAGAAAATTGTCTAATAAAGCATCACTGATTTGGTCAGCAACTTTGTCTGGGTGTCCTTCACTCACAGACTCTGATGTAAATAAATAAGGCATTTTATATGTGCGCTTTCGCGAAAGCGTAACAATAACAAACAACGTTTACAGTATCTTACTTCTTAGTAAAACTAATACAAACCATGTTTGTATGGTACAAACTCGCGGGATTAATATTCATTCAAAAAGTAAATATAGGGCTGTATGTTCTTGCGCAGTACACTGGTTTAGCGGTTAGTTTCAACGGTTATGTTGAAACGAGGTCGCAAGCAGCCAAATCTTTCCTCTTTATTTTTAACATTGCAAAGGTACATAACCTATCACCTTTTTTTAATCAATCTACAATTATATTTAACAACTACATTTATATTTAAAGATCTTTGTGACCTAAAATTGTACAGGCCCAAAGATTAAAGAAATCTATAAGGGGTAAATAGAATAGTACATAAAGAAAGAAGTTCAAAAAAAGTCTATTTTTATAGCATTTACAACGCCTACGGGAGTTTTTTTAATGCCTAAACATGTCCACCCTACAGAAATTAAATAGTGCATTAAAGTACGTTAAGGTGCGTTCTAGCTCCATAACATGTATCTTTTAAATGCATTACTATCAATAAGGGTTAACCGCTTGTGTTTACAAGGGTTTAAAGGTAGTTTAAAAAGCATTTAAACCAACAAAAATCAACTTCAAAAAAAAGGGATAAAACAATAGGGGGGACAGTAGGGGGGACAGTAGGGGGGACAAAATAAAGGTTTTAAAGCCATTATAAAGTATACAAAACGCATTTTAAAGCATCAAAAACAATCATTTTAGCCAGTCAAGAGGGTACAAAAGTACATGATTTAATAGCTTTAAAACAAAACAAAGTACTGTAAAACAATACCTTACGTTTTGTTTCAAGAAAAACAGCACTCGCAGCCCGGTACTATTTGTTTAAAAGACTTTTAATTTGCACCACTTCTGCCTCTAGATCAGTAACACGATCATACATATCTGCAGGATTTGAAAAGTTAAATAGAAAAGCAGTTTTAAGCTTCCATAGTTCCAGTACATCCTCAGGCTTTACCGTGTAAGATGGGTATTCCTTTCTATTGTCTGACTTTAGAAAAAGGTTTCCATACTTCTCAACCCGGTTCAAAACTCTTTTAATGACAATTCCGTCTTCCCGAGTAACGACAATATAGATGCTATCATCAGTAATGTCATTAAAGCTTTCACACCATTCCCCTACAGCAATAGAGCCGTCATGCAAGGTAGGTGTCATGCTGTGGCCTTTTACTTCAAACATCCTAAAGGTACCATTACTAAGTTTAGGCAACCGGTAAGTTGGTAGCTGCTCTAAGAACGAGGTGTCGCCATAACCGTCCAGGTACCCTGCCTGTGCATAGTGAGGGACCATAATCACATTCTCGTTGCCTTCCGCATCTGCAACAATTACTTTAGGTAACTGTGCATAAATAGGCAAGGGCTCAAAAAAAGCATTAGTGGTTTGCAAATGTTGCTTTTCTATAAACATAGATCCATCTCCGGTAAGTAGCCAATTTATGTTCACATCAAACTTTTGTTTGATTGCAGACAATGTTCTGCCATCAGGAATCCTACCTTTTGTGTAATTATTTACAGCAGTCCAAGAAACTCCTATTTTTTTCGAAAAGTCAGTAACAGTAAGCTCTAAAGAGTCCATTACGGACTTTATTCTTGTTGCAATATCTTCCATAGTGAAAAGTTTTTCAAACAAAAGTTTGGTATAAACCAAACGATTGTTATAAATTTACCAAAAGTTTTGAAAACGTACTAAAACACTCCAAAGATATGCAAACACATATTAAACAAACGGCTGAAAACCAAACAAATGATAGAAAACATCTTAAATCACACCTAAAGCATGGTGATTTAGGACGTATCGCTAAAACTGCTTCTGTTGGTTTAAACACCCTTTGGCGATGGTTTAATGACGATAGCTATACGAACATCTTCATAGAGGCAGCTGTTTATGAGATGATAGACAAAAACAAAAAAAGCTTACAGAATAACTTAAAGAACCTATAATGTACTACGCTTTCCAAAATACAATGTGCGTCGACCAGAGCGTGTTCTATGAGCACCTAGATATCTTGTCTTATGGGGCGTTTAAAAAATGGGTGCAGCGCAATAAGCTGCGTCGCCTTCGTACGGCTGGCAACGGCCGCTGCGGTCTCATTGACTGGCAATCGGTGCCTGCAGAGTTCAAAGCGATCATACGCAAAGCATTCGGCGATCCGTATAACCAAGACGACCTGCAAACATTCCTAAATCAATTACAACCCGACCCAGAGGCAGCGCTATTCTACGAGCGCTACAAGCTTGCCGATAGATCGGCACTACCCAACAACAAAATAGCCCAGTACTACGCAGAGGCTATCGTTCTAAACCTATACGATCAGCTTTGTACCAAGCTCAACAAAAAGAAAATGCTCGGCACAGGCATCAAGATTACCGCTGCCAAAGAAAAAATAGTCGCCATTATCAAAGACCTCAAAACGGTCAAAAACCAAAACGGCGCTCCAAAGTACCCGCACAACTTGCCTACTAACTACCGCGCCATGGATCGCAAGTTGAACAAGTTTAAAGCTGACGGCTACGCCTCGCTCATTCACAGCAACATCGGAACAGCTTCTAATAACATTAAGATCACCGGTGAGGTGGCAGACTGGCTACTGGGCTACTACAGCCTGCCCAATAAGCCTGTTGTACCGGTCCTGCACAACGAGTACATGAAGGTGCGCGAGTCCCGCAACTGGCCTACCCTATCAGAGAGCGCCGTTGCTAAGTGGCTCGAGAAACCAGCACAGCGCAAAAAATGGTTCCTTGCACGTCATGGTGCCGAGGAGTACCGCCGAATCTATGGCCACAAAATTACCCGCGACCGCAGCGACATGTTCCCTAACTGCCACTGGGCAATTGACGGGACAAAGCTCGACTGGATCCACCTTAAAGACAATGCCCAGGGCATGGGCGCAGACCTTAAGATTGACGTGGTTTTCGATGTGTACAGCGAGAAGATCCTGGGCTACTATATCGGTACTGATCACGAGAGCTATAAGCATCACTTTAAGGCGCTTAAAATGGCAGCAAACGAGGCGCAATCACGCCCTTACTTAATCAACTACGACGGGCAGGGTGGTCACATCACCGGCACCATGCAGCATTTATATAGCAATCTAGTGGCACGCAATGGCGGCACGCATTACAAGCACCGCGCACAGCAACACGGCTCACCTGCAGAGCAGCTTTTTAAACGCTTCCAGCAGCAGGTGTTAAACACTAAATGGTTTAGCGATGGTCAAGGAATCGCTTCTAGTAAAACGCTAGACAGTAAGATGAACACTGACTTTATCATGGCAAACAAGCACCGATTGATGAACATCGACCAGCTTATAGAGGCTTTTAAACTAGAGGTGCAAAAGTGGAACACGATGCGCCACCCGCATTATAAAGAAACACGCAACGCCATTTACAACCGCGAGGCGATTGTCAACGAGCCGTTAAACATGTTTGAAACTGTAGAACTATTCTGGGTAAGCACTAAAGATACACGCCGCTACGAGCGCGACGGCATCAAGCCAGTCATTGACAAGGTGCAATACCACTTCGAGGTGTATGATGAGAATGGCATGCCTGACCTAGACTTCCGCGATAAGTACACCGAGAGCAAGTTTTACATCAAGTACGACCCCGACCAGCTGGACAACTTCGTGCGATTAGAAATGGAGATGCCCGACGGTGACCGCAAGTTTATAGCAGACGCACAACCTGTTAAAAAGCTCAAACAGGTGCCTGTGCTTATGACGCCAGAAGATCACCAGCTCGCACAACGCATGCGCAAGGTGCGCGACATCGAGGAGCAGCGCATACGCAAAGACATCGCTGCACGAGAAGTGCGCACAGGCATCACGCCAGATAAATTAATAGACGATCAGGAACTCGAGATAAAATTCGGCGGTACGTTGCCTAAGCAACAACGCTCCGTGGCCGAGGCCGACTCCTTCTTGCTTAGAATGTAATTAATCCTTTAAAAACTACAACAAATGAATGCAAAAAACAAAACAAGTATAGCGCAAGAGCTCGCCCGCATGGGCAAGCGCAAAAGCCAGAAACGCCTAGCAGTAGCTTGTAACGTATCTACGGCAACAATCTCACAAATGATCAACGGCAACTGGGAGCTTATCTCAGACGAGATGTGGTCCCGCGTTAAGGTGTCCCTAGGTATCGACCCTAACTGGAATACAGTAGACACTGCCAACTTTCAACTACTGCACAACTTACTGATCAATGCGCAAGAGCAAAGCATCACCATTTGTATCAGCGACAATCCAGGGCTGGGGAAATCAGAGTCGTTTAAGGCTTATGACCGCCAAGGCACCAATGTTATTTACATAGAGTGCAAAAACTCTTGGACTAAAAAAACATACATGCGCAATTTGCTAGGTGCTGCGGGTATAGAGGCGATAGGTACTACAGAGCAGCTTATCGACAAGTTTATATCACACCTTAAGGGCCTCACAAACCCCCTAGTGATCATTGATCAGTTTGATAAGCTTAAGGACCCGCAGGTAGACTTGTTCATGGACTTCTACAACGACCTTAATGGACATTGTGGCTTTGTGTTGAGCGGTGTTAAGGCTTTAGAAAAGCGATTGCTTAAAGGTGTCAACTACGATAAGATAGGCTATGCCGAGATCTACAGCCGCATCGGTCGCAAGTTCATAAAGCTAGACCCTATAAGTTATGCCGATGTGCAAGCTATTTGCCTAGCAAATGGCGTGAATAATGAAGACGACGTGCATTACATCTATCACAACTGCGAGAACGATTTGCGACGTGTCAAGCGCGATGTAGAGATCAAGTTGCGCCTGCAGCGCAGTGCAAAACAACGCCAGCTTATAGAAGACTAGCATGGCGAGAGTTAAGAGAGCATTGTCAGCTACCGAGCTGCAATTTAAAAAGTTCATTGAAATTCCTGTTGCTTCCCAGTTCGAGAGCCTTGTCGGCAAGCCGTCGCTTGGTGCCTCTTGGATTATCTGGGGCGGGTCTGGAGAGGGTAAAACAACCTTCTCCATGCAGTTGGCTAAAGAGCTCTCTAACCATCACAAGGTAGAATACCTTTCTAGTGAAGAGGGGTTCTCAAAGTCCATGCAAGAGGCTGTCGCACACAACCGCATGCACGAGTGTAGGCGCGGCTTCTTTAAGCTGCTCGAGCCTATGACCTTTCAAGAGCTGGACCAGCGCTTATCTCGCCCTCGGGCTGCAAAGATTGTGTTTATCGATAGTGTGCAATACATGTTTATCACAAAGCGTGAGTACTTTGACTTTAAAAACAAACACAAAGACAAGCTCATCATTTGGATAAGCCATGCCAAAGGCCGAGAGCCTAAAGGCGATGTAGCCGATGCGATAAGATACGATAGCGACGTCAAAATCTTTGTAAAGGGATACCTAGCAACAGCAAAATCACGCCTCGCAAGGGGAAAGATAACAGAGCCATACATTATATGGCAAGAAGGATATAACAACTATTACAACGTATTATGAAAATTATAGATTACCTACACATCACCATAGAAGAGTACAACGATCTACTCTTTGAAACTTATTTAAAATGGTGCGCAAAAATGTCGCAAAATGATTACGATTTGCAACAGCTTTTGGCAAATGCTAAAATGTATAAATGGTTCCTCTTCAACATCAACGGCCTAGAGCAGGAGTTTATGGAAGATGCACTACCGTATTTAGAACTCAAAAACTCACAGGCTATGGTAGAGCTTTGGAAAAAACACACTATGAAAATCTATTACTACTACAGTGTGCCATTGATCAATGTAGCCAGAAAAACAACAATAATTAATATCATTCAACCTCATGACCTTAACAGCCTTAGAAATTAGACGGGTATTGTGCTATGACCGCTTTCGCGAAAGCGAATACAGCCCAGGTAAACGCATTGCGATACATCAATACCTTGCAGGACAGGCACCGCTGCCAGATCACCTTGTGAATAAACTGCTAAAAGATCATTACAAGATCAAAAAAAGCGGCTGGGAAGTGCCAGAAATGAGGTATGACAACGATAGAAGTTTGATCTATTACTGCAATAAAGAAAATTTTTTTAAACCCTTAACCCTTTTTAAACGATGAATACAATTGAATTAACAGATGAGCAATTAGAACGCGAATTAAAAGCGCGTAAAGCGGCAAGAGCTGCCGCAGCAAAACGTGAAGAGCAGGCTTACATAGCTGGCCGAGACACCACCATTAAAGCAATCATGACCGAGGTGGTCGCAGCACATGAAAAGCTTAAAGAATTAAAGCAGCTGTGCCACGAGCGTATGGAAACACAGGCGTTAAAACTTGCTGAATATGGCAAATTGCGCAGCAATAGCAAGGGTGGCTTTTCTATCACTACACAGGCGGGTGACTTACGAGTTACCAGACGTCGTGATACCGAGCCTTGCTGGGATGAGCGCAGCGAAAAGGCTATGGAGCTGATTAAAGACTTTCTAGGCGACACGGTAAAAAAAAGAGACCAAAAGCTTTATGAGATTCTTATATCGCTAATCGCTCGAAATGAAAATAATGACCTAGAATATAGCGAGGTCATGAACTTGTTGAAACATGAGGACAAGTTTACCGACCCTCGATGGATAGAAGGTCTTAAACTAATTCGTGAGTCATTCTCAAACCACCTAAAAGGCTATGGCTACGAGTTTAAAGTAGTAGGTGCAGATGGTAAGTGGGAATCGCTATCGCTTAACTTTTCAAGCTTGTAGCCATGTCTGTAACCATCAAGAGAATCAACGACGACACCTACCATGTGAATGGTAAATCTGTCATAAAAGACATGGAAGGCCGCTGGATAGCAACAGTAGAACTAAGCAACATTGAAGCTGGAACTTTTAATACACACTTGCACCATGAGCGACAACAGGCACAAGAAAATTGACGAGATAGAGCCGCCAGAGTTTCCACATCGTATTGCGATGGCGAACAATCCAGAATATTTGCTTAAAAAAGCCAAAGCCTGCATTGAAACACAGCGCAAAAGGGAGCAAGAACTACGCTCGCACGGATGGAAATGGAAACATGATCGCGTTACCAGATCTTCAAGGCTCACAAAAGATGAATAGTCATCATATACTATCAAACGCCCTTCTCATAGGGAAGGGCTGGCGATAGGAATTTATACACAACTACTTAACTACAACAAGATGAACATTAAGCAACAATTAAAGTATAAGCAAGAAATTAAAGATTTTATAGCTGATAGAAAGGTAAAAGGTAAAGCAGTAATTGAAATGTTTTGCCCTCACTGCAAAGAAATAGTAGAGACAGCTGTAGCGCCAGTTTCCACTTGGAAGAATCCCGAGTTTGATTATGTAACTAAAGTGTGTCAGGAATGCTTAGGTGTTTCGGGCGTAAAAATTTATGCTGACAGAGTGGTAACACACAAGTTTGACTGTAATAAGGTTAAACATATAATGAAAATACCTTACAGCATTAACTTAAAAAACGCATAACAATGAGTGCAACTATCAGAGAAATTATAGACACTGAAGATAAAACAGAGATCATAATCGCTGCTTTTGAGCAGTATATTAAACGCTGCAAAACAAATGCAAAAGCTACACTTAACGGTTATGGCAACGCGTCATCACAGCTTAAAAGAGAGCAATGGGAACAACGTTGTGAACAGGCAAGCGAGCTGCTTAACGAATTACTAAATGAGCTATCATGAACGCAACTCCCAAACAAAAACAGCTGATTCACATTAACGCGCCCACTAGAGACATTAAAGAAGAGCTAGTGCAATGGGCTTGCGATGATAACAGTAAAACCAGCACAAACGATCTTTCCTTTGCACAGGCAAATACTATTCTACAACGTCTAGGTGTGCCACAGCATCACAACAGCTTTAAAAGTGATGCCATGAAGTACGCATCTTTTGACAAGTCCAAGCAGCAGCACATGAAAGTACTAGCAACACTTATTACAATGGGATGGAGCTTACCACACCCTAAATATAACCGCACTGCCGACCTCGAGCGATTTGGTAACTGGTTGCGAAGTGATAGAGCACCTGTGCGCAAACCACTGCGCAAAATGACCGCTCATGAGGTGACGACCATTATAAATGCGCTAGAATCTATGACTGTCAAAAAGTTTGGCAAATGATAGAATGTACACACCCAGCAGAAAATCGCATTATCAAAGTCATAAATTCGGTGTTATGCTGCGAGACTACAGCGCATTATTGCACCGCTTGCAACACCTTATTAACTCAACCAGAAACTAACTGTTAAAATTAAATTATCATGAATCTAGCTATTATTATTTTATCACTGATCTATTTTGGTGTCAATGCCTGTTTTGCACATGTCATCTGGTCCTATCAAAAATCAGTTGACTGTGAATACCAAGACCCATTGTATAAGCGCATTTTTGCAGCTTGTTTTTTCTTATTGATAGGCCTTCCTTTCTTCATATACGAAATGGTTTACTTATTCATCATAAAGAGATGACTTATCGCGAGCACATAAAATCACTAAAGCAACAACGCCGCGCATTGATGCACTATATGTTGCGAGATGCTTATAATCTATCTCATCAACAGGAACACATGATCGCTTGGGAAGTCAGCAACATCTCCCTGCGCATTAAAGAAATCGCAAGCGATACAAACATCAAACGCACCGATTTAGTGCCGTTAGAAATCATTTATATCACCGCAAATCTTCACTATGAAAATTAAAATAAAAGCCCGCCCATCTGCTTACATCACGCTATCAAACATCGTCGATCCTGTCAAATTGTTTGTACCGGTAAGCGCACCGCTGCAAATGCGTGTGTATGTGTCTATTTTATATCCGCTTTCGCGAAAGCTACAACAACAAGCAGACAACATGCTTTCAAAAGACCACAAGCAGAAAGAATATGGCATGAACATGTCTCTGCATGAAGCCTGGGCACTAGAAAAGTACCTGCGCCACCACATGATGCAACTAGAGGCTTATGAAGGCAATGTCGCGCACATTATAGCAAATCAACTTAACGAAAAAATGGCATAACATGGCATATGATTTAACACAGGAACAAATAAATTGGTTGCATTTGTATTACCACCATTATTCTAATGAGAAGATTTACGAACTTTTAGTGCCAGACCAACGTGTGGGTTTCACGACTTTCAGAACGGCAATGTACCAGCACGGTTTTAAACGCTTTAACATACAGCAGTGGACTGAAGATGAAGAGCAATGCCTGATAGATCATTATGACTACATAGGCAATCAAGCCATGGCAGATCACTTGACCGCCAAGTTTGGCCGCAAGTTCAAACCAAAACAAATAGAAAAGAAGCTTGTCCTGCTAGGCCTTACCAGAACACCAGAAGGATTTAAACGCATACGCAATGGCTATATAAAAAAAGGTGTTTATCGCAAGGCCAACATAAAGAGGTGGGAAGCATTTGTATCGCCTAATGGCAGCTTAAAAGCATGGAAAGGCCGCTTGTATATTAAAATCAAAGGAAAATTTATACCGGCCGCACCTTACTGGTGGAAGCTTAAACACGGTAAACCGCCTGCTGGTCATGTGGTGTGGCACAAAGACGGCAACTCATTAAACAGCGGGCCCGACTGCAACAACCTCGAGCTGATCACCAGGGCCGAAGCACAAGCGCGTATTGTAAAAGAAATTCACCAGCGGCCAGAATCGCTTAAAACTGCAGTAAAACTTTTTAATAAACTCAAAAAACAAATAAAAAATGAACAATCTTAATGATCTCAACAGCGTGTTATTTGACACGATTAACCAGTTAAAAGAAGGCAAAATAGAAGTGTCTACCGCCAATGCGGTTAAAGGCCTAAGCGACACAGTAATTAATGGTGCAAAAACACTATTGCAAGCGCACAAACAAGCAAATGCCAGCGCTGCGCCAGACTTCTTTCAACTGCCAGAACCACAACCACGCTTTAAAGCGGTTGGAAAACCAAAAGCTACTGACGCACAAGGAAAATCTCCAGGAGAAATACTTGCAAATAGAGAGGGGTTTCAAAGTGTTGCAGCTTGCAGGGCAGAACTAGGAGAGGTAGTGTATGCAGAAAAGATAAGAGCCATTAAAAAAGAACTAGAATCACCTTTTAACCGAATGTAATGGCAGGCAAGACGTACACCATAACAGCACCACATGCGCACATTACCTGGAAGTTTACTTATGACCTTGCAGGTAATTTAACCAGCTTTGAATTCTTAGAAGGCGCACTAACTGAAGGACAGATCAAGTGGCTGTTTACCGAGAATCACTTTCCTTATAATGAGCAGCGTCTTAAAGAGGTGTATTCAAAGCACAAGAACTTTACTCTTACCTATGGCGCGCCAGATCTTTCTTTCAATACCTTTTGGGATGCATACGATAAAAAAGAAAAGCGCAAAGTAACCAAGGCCATTTGGGACAAAATGAAAGAGGTGGACAAGATTGCAGCCTTGCGCTACATCAAGCGCTACAACTACAAGCTAAAGATCAACGGCACCGCAAAAGCCTATCCCGACACCTTTTTAAACCAGCAACGCTGGACAGATGAATAGTTAAACACCCTTTAAACAACATTTAAACATGAATAAAAACCCAATTGTCCAATTGTCGTTAGATCTTGCATAACGGAAAAGCATAACAACAGTAACGGAATATTAATAACTAAATAAGTAAAAATGAAAGAAATAATTGTAGATTTTTTAGAATGGATGCCAGATAATATTGAAGATATATTTGAGCTTGTAGACAACCCTGAAAAAGTTGTAGAAAAATATTTAAAAGAAAACGATAAGTAGTTATTGTTGTTATGCATTGTTACTTGCAGGTTGGCAATACAAGTTCTTGAAAGTGGTGATCTATTTTGGTCCAGCTCCTAGTTCTCGAGAAAGGTTTGAATTTTAAGCCAACTTGCTATGTAACTCGTATATATACGCATCTTGTTAAATTTTAATTATTACACAAATCTGTAATAAACTCACATTATTACATAAAAATGAAGCAAAAAAATGAAAAACAAAACCAAAATAGTCAACATACCATTTATGAGCTATTATGCTAAGGCTAGTGGCTTTGCCGGTGAGCCTACATTATTTGAAAATAAAATAGTAAGTGGGTCAAAAACACACACGATAAGAGCCAGCTACGACTACTGGTCGCAGCGCATTAATGCTGCGCATGCCGCGCCAGGTTCTATCTATAAGCTATCGCTTTGGTCTGATCAGCCCTATGTTTCAAAACAGTACCAGGCACAAACAGGCGACGCACAACAGCTGTGGTATCTGCCCATTACCTTTAGCAAGCTGAAAGAGGACACACTGCTAATTAATGACAAGCCTTACCCGCTAGAACTGGTGGCAATAAACGACGGCCTCACACCGGAAGTCTTTAAGGACTGGTTCAAGTCCTTTGTAGACGAAGACAAGCCCAGCATCATCATCGGGTGGACACCATGTATTTATAATTAACATAAAAACAATCACATCCCTAAAATCATGCAAACAAAAAAACAATCATTTATAGAATCGCTCACAAACACAGCTGTGGGTTTCTCCATTTCACTAGCTGCCACCTTTGCGGTGTTCCCGCTGGTAGGTATTAACTCTAGCGGTGGTCAGAACCTCGCTGTTACCATCTTCTACACCGCCATAAGCATCGCCCGTGGCTATGTGATCAGGAGGTGGTTCACAAAACGCCACCAGCTGTAAAGCTCTTAGACCATAAACCATTTTGTTGACGTCAACAAAATGGTTTTTTTATGGGCTTGAAACACCAGTAAAACCGTCTTAAATGTTAAAGTTTAAAATAAAACCACGTAATTACGTGGTTTTATTTGGTAGCAAACTAAGTAATGACGTATATTTGTCTCATCAAACAATAAGTAATAACATTTTAATCTTAAATTATGAAATTTTTAATCAAACAAACCAAAGAAAACGTAAGAGCTTACCAAACTATCGGTAACAAAGGTGTACAAGTCCTTGACACTGTAGATTCACTTGAGGACCTTTACAACAAAGTGCAAACACTAGAAGACGATGACTTTTACCCACAAGAAGATGGCATCGTATTAAATGCTGCAGGTAACGAAGTTTTTGACCCAAATTATCCAAATGATTTTGATTTTGTTGACTACAAGTACTATATGGTGGATCAAGAAGATTTAGATGATTACAAAGATGCGCACATTCTTAATGTTATCGCTGCTTATTAAAATCAAATAGCCCCATGCGACAACATGGGGCTATTTTTTTCAAACAATAGGAAACATCTAAACGTTAACTATGGGATGCAAATATAAACCTTTCAAAGAATTTCAAAAATGGGTGATATGGCGATTAAAATAAAAGACGTGCGCGATGCACTAGGTATTACTAATGCCGACATCGCTAAAATGCTAGGCTTTAAAGATGCTACCTCTTATAGCAACAGCCCAAAGCGCAAGTTTTATGAAGACACTATTATTACTATTTTTAATAGCACAAAAGACATTATGAGCAACAATAGATTTATCGTGAAGCCCAGCGAGACAAAAGGCTATCACATCATCACAGACACAACTAACATGATTGTCGTGCAATGGCAACAGGGTGATTTTAACAACACCCAAAAAGCCATAGAGCTATACGAAACCTCACACCTATCAGTAACAGAAATCGCCCACTCCATGCGAGAGATAGGCGACTACCTAGTTAAAAATCACGCTAAATTACTGTAAGGCAACAAAAAAAACTTGCTGTTTTTAAAAATAAAATTTGCACATCTCAAAAAGTTTGTATATTTGCCATGTCAAACAGTCTGAGAGAAATCTTAGAACTTTATTTTTAATTATAGCGTAGCCTTACTACGGTGTTCCGGTTGTTCATATTTTTGAGCATTCAAAGCGAAAGCAGGAAAATCCAGTCTTAGACTGTTTGACACACCTAACGTAAGGCTACGTGCGTTTAATTATACCGATATGTCAAAGGTAAATTATAGTCAAGCTGCGACTCTAAACCAGCAATTATCTAAAAGCGCCACATCTGAAGAAGTGCGCAACTATTTTTTAACTGTTTTTGCCTTAAAACAAAACACTAGTGCGGACTTTCCTATAAATCTGGACGATGTTTGGCCTTTAGCGTACTCACAGAAAAAAGATGCAATGAGAATTTTGCAAAGAGAATTTATGGAAGGAGAAGAATATCAAGCTTTCCAAAATGGCAAGGTTCTAAAAATAAAAGACTTAAAAAATGGTGTTAGGTCAAACGTGTTTATTTCATTAAATGTTATGGAATACTTAATTGCCCGCAAGGTAAAAGAAGTCTTTAACGTGTACCGTGAGGTGTTTCACCAGCGCATAGACAAAGCATTGCAATCTAAAAACAATGTGCGCCTACTTAAATCGCAGCTTAACGACAGCGAGGTGCTCGATGCACGAGATGTTCCGTACAGCTTTGTCATGGAAAATGGCGTTAAAGTGAGCCGTGTTTTTATAAAAGGTTGTACATTGTACGCGCTTACCGACTTGCGAGCAGCTTATAAAATAGCCAGTAACAACTCAAAAATCGCAAAGCAAATAAACGCCGTGAGCGAGAACGCTGTAAAGCTTTGCCTATTCGGCAAGCCTACTACGTGGTTTGTTAACGACCTAGGCTTAGACCTAATAAAATCACGTCAGGGTGTACATAACCAAACAACACTAGCGCTATGAGCATGGTACTAGACAAAGAGGGCAACATCGTTACAAAGAGTAACTTTGCCCCGCATGACCCTAGCGAAGATGTGGTGACACGCATGCACGTGCTTATAGGCCTTATACAACAACAAGACCCCGACTGCCACGACCCGCACCAAAACGCGGTAGCACTCGAAATGCTCAAAGAAATGCTACCCACTAAAGAGCAGGTAGCTGTGTACATTAACCCTTTAAAACAATAACTTAAACTTTAATTTTTTCATTATGGCTTACCTATTTGGAGCACTCGTTTTTTTAGTAGCTTTCATTTTTGCAATGCGCTTGCTCGGCGCATGGATGTTGCGCATCAACGAAATCATCAAGTATCAAGAGATCACCATTAACGAGCTGCGCAAGCTCAATGGTAGTTACGGCTATAACAACAACAATCGCAACCAGCAACGCTTGGACTAGTTGAATAACCTGTTAAAAACCGCGCTAGGTCTGGACTAGCGATTTGTTAAAAAGCGTGTTACATTTGTTAACACGCTTTTTTTATGGAGTACCACCAGCTTAGTAGCAGCCAGCGTAAGAAGATGCGCAGCGAGGAGATACGCAAACGATTTGCCGACCTTGAGAGCCGCCGCGAGCATGGCGTGCGCAAATACACCCGCGAGTGGGTCCTACAAACACTCGCCCGCCAGTACTGGCTCTCTGCCATTACCATAGAACACATCGTCTTTTACCGCAATGGCTACGAGTAGCTAGATCATAAAATCACTAATAGCAAGCTCACCAGGCGTCTCGCCATTATAGCCTTTTACCGCGCTGTGGTCGCGTGTGTGTGCTGTAAAGGTTACACGGTAAAGGTTACCCGCACCACCTGTATTTACCCGCCCAAAGGCCACCCTGCGCATGTTGTCCACAGCCGCACTGCTATAACCGTGTAAGGCGGCGTTTATGGTGGTCAAGTCCTTCAGGTAGTCAATCGCTTGCTGGCTGTTGTGCGATTGGTAAGCCGTGTCCAGGAATGTTTCGTAAAACAAATACACATCGACTTGCAAATCCAGCTCTTGGGCAAGCTCGCCCAGATCACCGGTAGGCACGCCTCTAAAGTCGTAAAACAAGGCGGGTGCTTCCCAAGGGTGTTCTGTATCTAAAAAGTTGACTTGCTCGTGGTACAGGTCCTGGTGATTGATATGGGGTAGCTGTGTCGCCATGTGCTGGCACAAGTCGTTATAAAGCTCGTCAAATGATTGTATGTCTGCCATTGTTTTATCCTCGTTTAAATCGTCTTTGAAGCTCGTTTAAAAGCCATTTATCTAGCTGCGTTAACAGCGTGCGGCTATTCCCCATAAATTGCCTTTGGGGCATCACAAAGGTAAAGGCGCGTTTCTTTGTCAGCGCCATCGCTTTGTATCGGTTCTCGCCTGTCTCCTTAAATTTCGCCCAGAAATACTTGCGCATCTTATCGGTGATAGGGATGGTGACCGTCCCTCCGTTATTGTGAATACTTGCATAGGGGGCGTCGTTAACAATGCGCACGACTCGTTTTGCTGCTTGCGCAATGCGCAGCTCATTCTGTAAATAGCTGGTGTCGGTAAGCACGGCACGCCCGCTATCTGTTCCACCCTTACGAGCTGGCCATGCAGTAAAGGTCCCATCGTCCCATCCTTGCTTGACAAAGCTTTCTTGAAAGAAGTTGAGCGCCGTGACACTGGCATAGCGAGGTAAGTCAGCAAGAATGCCGTTTGCAATCTTTTTAAAATTGGGAGCATCATTCTTCATTAAGCTTGTTCCATTTATCGTCTATGTCGTCGCTTACCTCTCTGGGTAAGTTGACAAACACCGGGTGTGCATCGTCAAAGGGCTTCAATGTTTTACCCACATGCTGGCTAAAGCCTTTGTCGGGGTTAATGGTCACGGTGCCACCAGTAACGGCCTTATCTGTTTGCCGCACACTGCACCGGCAACGGAAACCATTAGGCGGGTACCACTTATCCCAAAAGGCATCATTCAGGGGTTTCACCGTTCCTTCCAGGGCATCATGATCATCACGCACGCGCGAGTCGCCCACGGTTCTATATTCCAAATTCGGAAAGAGATCGGCATTTTCTTGAAAGCTCTCCCATTGTCTGATGGCTTGCGCGCTACGTCGGGCAGTTTGAAATTCTGCCTGCAGGTAATTGCGGTTAAAGGTTTCATTCACCTTCTCGGCTTCTTTTTTAAATTCTGCCCACGAGCGCAACTGGCCGTTCTCATCGAGCAACCTCGCGGTGAGCTCTACTTGTTGGGCGTATGTTTTGGCAGCAGAGAAGCGGTACACGTTGTTACGCACACGTCTGGCGGTTGCCTTCTTATCATCGGGCACGTCTTCGTCCTCGAGGTCATAATCATCACCCAGACCATCAAGAGCTGCACCGTCTAGCTCGGCATAAATAAGCATGATCAAGTCCTCGTTTAAATCGCTGGCTTTAATGGTTCCATCATACAGCTGTCTAGCGATGGCAAGCACCACCGCGCGCCATTTCTTAAGGTCTGCTGCCTGTGGTTCTGTAGCGCTACTCCCAATGCCTTGCGCCTCATAGTAGGCGGCAATTTCTGCCGCGATGGCATTGGGGCTATTCTTTCCCGGCACCACGCCAGGCATCGCACTGCGGTAACCGGTAATGGTAATGCCCAGGCGTTCGCTCAACTCGTCGGTGTCGAGTTCAAAACCTGCTTGTGCGAGCTGCACGGCAAGGGTGCCCACTTGGTTAGGCGACAACTCCTCGCTGTCGTCCCACACCACCGAGTGGGTCGCAAATGCGCTGTAGGCACTACTTATTAATGCCAGTTGCGGGAACAGCTGCTTGTTAATCACATGCTGCACAAGCATGCGGTCGGTTTCGTGCCGGTCTTCACTCACTTCTTGCATGACACTCATGCTGCCAAAGGTGCCTGTCTTTTCTTTGGCATCTACCGTTCCGGCTTGGCCTAGAATCGCCTTGCTCAACTCGTCGTTAATGATAGCGATAAGCTCCTTGTAAATTTGGTAAGCATCGCGGTCGGTGCTTTCCAGCGCTTCTACACGCTCGCCTTCACGCAGCACCATCACGTCGTGTGACTTGAGATTGATGAGTGCATCATAGAGCAAGTCCTCACGCTCTTTGGTGTAGTTGTTGGTGTACGCTACACGCGGGTCAACGCCATATTTCTCAACATAATTCAACCAGCTACCCATGCTCAACTTTTTGGCAAGTATCAATGGTGCGAGATTGCTCAATTCGCCTATCTCGTTGTCCTCACCTATTTGCAGGTAATATCTAGCAATGCCGCCTTTGCGGTAGTCAAACCCTGTGGTGTCTCCCAGCTCCCGGGCAATCATTCCCTTTTTAGGAATTAAATGCGCCATGGGAATGTCTACTATTTTTTTAAGCTCGAGCGCCTCGTCCAGTTCTGCCAGCTCTAGCACCTTCACACCGGTAAACTGGTGCATCACGACCGCCTTACAGAAGTCGGCAAACCAAGGGCGTTGTAAGAGCTTGGTCAGATCTTCGTTCTCGTTGCCATTGGCATCGACTACCTTTATTTTAGACCGTGTAACACGCATCACACGGGTCTCCATCACCGCGCGCGTGTGACTGTCTAGCAGCAGGTTGTTGTACAGCTCGGCAAGGTACTGCAAGTTGGGCGTGTCGGGGTCGGTGGCAGTTTGCAAGGCGCTGTTCCAGTCGCTTATTGTCTTCGGTGTAAACAGCAAGGCATTGCCTTTAATTTGGGTGCTCAATGTTTTAGTTGAACCACCTGCACGCGCTTGGTGTCTGTTTACATATTCCAACCTTACCTGGTCGTCACTCAGGCTTTTTACAACGCTTTCGCGAAAGCGTGACGGGTTAAAAATGCGGTCTATTAAGCTCATATCATCCAGTCTGAATTAGTAATGTTACCTTTGATTAAATTGCCACCTTCTGCGGGCACAGGCAGGCCGTCTGCGACCATGGTACCGCTGGCTAGTTTCTCTAGCTGGCTCATCGCCCAGTCGCGCTCACGGGCATAGTCTTCTGGCACCTTGCGATAGGCATTGCGACGCACATAGTCAAACACGATGAGCTTGCTCAAAATCTTGACGATTAAATAATGCCGCGCAAAGCCTGTCGCGGCAAAAATCGCGTCTATGTCATAGCGGCCTTGCAGCTTGCTGCGTATAAGGCTTATGTTCTGAAGCTCTAATGCTTCAAGTATTGCGGGGATGTTCTCCTCGCTGCGCTCGGTGAGAATCTTTTCGAGAGCGACTGTCTCTAAGTCTGCCTGTGTGATAAATGTAAATGCCATTAGAATCGTCGTTTTGTTGGGTAACTGCCCATTCTTATTGTGTTGTTATTGCCCTGCCTGATGTGCCTGCTTAAATACTCGATGGCTTGCTGATCTGCATCGGGGCCGTCGTCTGGTGTGTTGTAGCCCGGTTCAATGCCTAGCAGTTGAGCAATGCCTTCTTGCGTGTCGTTGTGGGCTTTCAATGCCTCGTCATAAAAGCAGCGCCCATTTTGGTAATATACTTGCTGCATCAGGATGCGGTCATACTTCTTGGTTCTGGGCGTGTCTACTTTAATAAGGTTAAGGCTAATGCCTTGCTCTTGCTCTACCTCGCGTATGGTGCGGTCAACTTCTTCATTCCAGAACTGCGACTCATAGCGCCAGTGTATGCTTACCGTGGCGGGTAGGTTCTTTTGAACATCGCACATCCAGTAAAGGGCTGCGCGCATCTTGCTGCGCTTTACATAGTTGTTTAAGTTCCAGAAGTTGGTACCATGCAAGCCCCACACCTTTACGGCGTTAAAGTCGGCTGTGGGTGTGCCGGCATAGGCAATATCCCAATGCCCGCAAATCACTTCAAAATGGTTCATGGCTGGTCGCTTTCCCCATTGTATTTGCTCGTTGGTAAAGATTTTACCTTCCACATGTGGCTCATTGTTATACTCTGCCTTAGCCGCTAGAATGCCTATCTCTTGCTCGACCAGCCTAAAGTAGTCGGCATCATATTTTGATGCCCATGTAGGCGCATAGGTTACAGGATCATACGCATTCACCCGATGCACTTTCCACTTGGGGTGGCGTTTCTGTAGTTCTGTCTGAATCATGCGGGGTGCAAAACGGTTGTTTGCATAAAGCATGCGACGTCGGGGACCGTCCATAGTAGGTAATAAATCACGTTCTACCCACCGCACAATCTCGTCTTGGCGCTTGGGGTTCTTAACCAGATCCTTGGTCTCTACGTCATCCAGTATCACGATGTCTGGTCTTTGTGCCTGGACACGCAGTCCACGGACACTTTGCCCCATCCCAAGCGATTTACCTATAAGTCCGCCGCGTGTTCTAAAGTTACCCGCTTCCCACTGGCCGTCGAGCTTTTGCTCGCCGTAGTCGGCAATAATGCGCGGATTGGCTTCAAGCTCTGCCTGCAAGTCTTCTAGTAATGTACGTGCTTTATCGAGGTTGTTACCGATAAGCACCACATAGTTACACTCCCCATTTGCCCACAGGTAGAAGGGTAGAATCACATCACACCACACCGACTTTGCCAGGGCGCGTCCCCACTCGGCAAAGTGCTTACCTGTGGGGTCTTTAAGTACCGCTTTCGCGAAAGCGATATGAAAAGGTGCACTCTCCACCGTCGCATAGTGCGGGAAGTAATACTCCACAAAGGCTTTCGGGTCCTTTTTAAGCCGCGCGATGCGGTCGGTCTTTTCGGTCTTGCTTTCAGACGCGTTGACCATGCCGCTACTAGCGACAAGGCGCAGCTTCTCGCGGTACCTGTTTAACGCTATTTTGTCGGCTTGCCTCATTTAATAAAACGGTCGCTTATGCCTTTTAACGGCTTGTCCTGATACGTGGTATTAATCTTGTTGTTCCTGAAATCGTAGTGCAAATTCTGCACATATTTTGTGAACACCTTACCAGTTACGGTCTTTTTGAACCGCACCGGCTGCCCCACTTGCAGGTTAGCACCGTGAATGAGAAACACACGCCCTATCTCTAGTTGCCATTGCGGAATGCCAGCACGGTGGTAGGATAGCGACAGAATGATCGTGAACATCTTAACGATTAGTGCCAGTGCCCAGAACAAGCCATAGCACAGGCACAACGGTAGTGTGAGGCAGCGCGAGACGATGTCAAAGGGTTTGCGGGTCATGTTTTTAAACGCCCATAAATAAAGGTTTAAACGCTCTTTAATGGTGATTTTACGGCTCATTACTTGTACTTGCTTGAAATGTTAGAAAGGTGTTGCTCTTGAAACTCGATGAGCTGGGCAAAGAGCTTAGGCTCTTGTTTGTGTAAGGCATTAAAGATGTCGTCCATCACGTCGAGGTAAACACCCAGACTCACCCGGTGGCGCTCGTCGAGGTTCTCGAGGGTCTTGTTGTATTTGCTTATCTCGTCTGCAATGCTCGCGGCTTGCTTGCTTAGCGACAGGCTCTCTTCTTTGTCACCGTCTTGCTCTGCCTTTTTTGCCTTATCAAACAGGTCTAGGCGTTGCTGCGTGAGCTTGCCTATCACGTCTTTAAGGGCGTTGATTTGGTTCCGCGATCCATTGATGCGTGCCTCGCGTTCTGCCTTCCAGCCGTACTTGCTCACCCACTCGGTGATGGTCTTTTCGCTCACGTTGAGTAAGGAGGCAATCTCCTTCTGCTCCTTGAATTGCATGTAGAATTCTTTAGCGGCTCGGCGCTCTGTTGTCTTGGCCATAAATCTTTAATTACATGGCAAATTTGACCTGAATTAACCTTTTTAAAAAATAGCCTATCCATGCTTGTATCAAATCGTTACAAGGTTTGTATCAAATAGCTACAAGCTTGGAAGCCTTATTTTTTTAAGCTCAAAAAGCCCCGCATATTTGTCACCACAAACGCCGCAAAAGGCATCATTTAAAACAGGTTTATTTGAACACAAACAAGAACATATGGGCAACAGCAGCGAGCAGCAGACCGCTCACTATAGAAGCAGTATCTAAAGAAGGTCTTGCGCATATTTCTATTATTGGACAAATATCTAACTGGTCCGAAGCGAACAGCAGCCAAGTGCGCGCTGACATTGCAGCACTGGGTAAAAAACACACCACAGCCCAAGTCTACATTAATAGCGAGGGCGGTAGCTGTATCGAGGCAAATGAGATAGTAAACGTTCTACAAGATAACTTTGAAGACATTACAATTATAGGTGGCGCTATTGTTGCCAGTGCTGCGTCTTTTATATTTTGCTCATTCCCAAATAAGCTGAGCAAGAATAGCCAGGTGATGATACACGAGCCACGAGGCTACTATGCCGGCACCTTTAAGAATGTAAGCAAGCAGCTGAAGCTCCTCAAAGCATTAGAAGATGACTATGTGAGCGTTTATGCCACCAAAACAGGCAAAACCAAAGAGGACATCATTGCTCTATGGAACGATGGCGATCACTGGATGACGGCCAAAGAAGCCCTTGCAGACGGATTTGCCGATGCCATAGAAGGTGAAGAAACGATCACCACCGAAGACGCACAAATGATTACCGCCATGGGCTCGCCTTATCAGGTAAAAGCCACGGCACCAACAGCTAATTTTAAACCCAAGAATATGAATCAGGAAGTACTAGCCGTGTCTATCGGCTTACCTAAAGATGCTACCGAGTCACAGATCACTGCAAAGATTGCAGAAATTAAGACCACAGCAGACACTGCCGCGACGCTAAAAGCACAGCTAGAGCAGCAAAGTAGATCGCAAAAAGCCGCGAGCATTAAAGCCCTGCTTGATCAAGCAGAGCTAGATAAGAAAATCACTCCAGAAGTGCGTGCAAGCTATGAGAAACTTGCAGAAAGCGACATCGACAGCGTTAAGGCTATCGTTGATGGACTGCCAAAGATCACACCTATTTCTGCCCAGATGCAGACAGGCAGTCAAGGTGTTCCAGGTGCGGGAGCAGATTTTAAATATGAATCTTACGAGGCTTGTCTAGAAGCAAACGATGCAAAAGCATTTGAGGCCTATATGCAGGACCAACCACAAAAAGCCCAGGCATTGCTTGACGCTTATTACACAAACTAAAAAAAGAGAAAAGCAATGAAAAAATCATTCAAATTAGTATTAGGCCTATTTATGGCACTCGTGGCACTTTTTGCCATGGCATTACCCGACACTGGCTTTGTGGCCAATGCAATAACAGATAGTGGACTTGATGTCCCTATGAAAATCTTACCTGTTGCTGCAGTAGCAAAAAATGAGCTGCGCGAGCGCGAATTGATTAAGAAATTCCGCCATGAGGGAACGTGGTTGTCTCGCATCCCTAGCAAAAACAACTGGGTGAACAACGACACCATAAGGTTGAACGAAATGGGCGCAGACCCAGCCGTGTTAATTAACAACACGACTTACCCCATTCCGGTAAACGAGCGCACCGATGCGAGCCAAGCAATCTCCTTATTTAAGTACGATACCGAAAACACCAAAGTAAGCGACGACGAGCTTTATGGCTTGCCATATGACAAGATAGGCAGCGTGCAAATGCAGCACCGTGAGGTTCTTGAAGAGCGCACTAGAGAGCATGCATTACACTCACTTGCACCTGCTGAAAATACTGCAAACACGCCTATTATAGAAACTAGCGGTGAGCTGGTAGCTGGTCGCAGACGTTTGATTTATGCAGACTTGGTCAACTTAAAGACCAAAATGGACAAGTTAAAGATACCTGCTGCAGGCCGCATCTTGGTCTTAAGCACCACGCATTTAGCTGACCTCTTACTGGAGGACAAGGCACTACAAGTGCAGCTGCACAACCACACCAATGGGTTGTTGTCAAAAAGCTACTGTGGTTTTGAGTTGTATGAAGATGTCTACAGCCCCAAATATGTAGCCGCTACCAAGGTAAAGATACCATTTGGCGCAGCGACTGCGGGTCTAGAAGCCTCTATCGTGTTCCACACCGGAACGACTGCACAAGCCCGTGGTTCTGTAACTGCATACACCCAGCGTGCGGCAGACAACCCGACCATGAGAGAGACTGTGCTTGGTTTCCGTCTTTGGTTCCTTGCCATACCATTACGAGATTTAGGACAAGCGGCTATAGTAGATGCTACTTCATAACAACGTATGACGTTGTAGTTGGCGGGCTCGCCTATTGCAGGCAGCTCGCTCACCTACGGGTGAACAATTAACACAAAAACAAGATGGTTACAAGCGCACAATGTATCAAGAAGTATGGAGAGCCTACCCCAGCAATGGAGCGTAAGCACATGATACTTTGGGACATTCCTGCAGATATTAATGCAGCGATACCAGCACTGCCTAACAGGCTTTACTGCAACAAAGACATCGTTGCACCATTAGAGCAAGCCTTTAGGAATATTATAGACCGTGGTCTAGAAGACGAGGTCGAGAGTTGGGACGGGTGTTTTAACATCCGCAACAAGCGTGGTTTAAAATCGTGGTCCTTACATGCCTGGGCAATAGCCGTAGACATTAATGCAGCTCGCAACGGGCTGGGTAAAAAGCCCACCATGAGTAAAGAGCTTGTCGCATGTTTTACCGATGCTGGCTTTGACTGGGGCGGTAAATGGCGACGACCAGACGGCATGCACTTTCAACTATCAAAGATATGAGAGCAGTGGTATCCATTTTATTGGTGTTGATATTAAGCAGCTGTGGCGCAAGAAAGCCGCGACTGGTTTCAACCGATAGAGTGATTAAAGATAGTGTTATTGTCACTAAACGTTATGAAACCTATTATGACACGGTAAGCATTGCTGCAGATAGTGTGAAGCTTACCACACCCATAGAAAAGTTAAATGAAACCCCGATAACACTTACAAGCCCTAGTGGCAGGTCTCGTGTTTCGCTTTCGCGAAAGGGTAATCAAATCACCGGCACGTCTCATTGCAACGAGCTAGAAGAGCTTGTTGCCATGCAGCGTGAGATCATCGATAGCCAGCGGTTTAGAATCGATGAATTAAAAGAAGTAAAAGAAGTAACCGTTGACAAAGTGCCATTCTTGTATCAAGTAGGCATGATCATATCATTAGTGAGCAATTTCTTACTGCTGATTGCAGTGGTTTTTTTGCTCTTTAAATCAAATATTAAAAGACCATTTTTATGAGCACAAAAAAATATATCACCAGCGATGAGCAAGTGTTTACTAGCAAAAATTACGCTATACTTCATTCCAACACTTTAGGCAATAAACTTGTCAAAGAGATAGGCGAAGACCAGGAAGCAACAGCAGATCAAACAAAGGTAAAACCATTACTTACCAATGCTAAAGAAATCATCGATTTCATTACTGACTGCGAAGACCTCGATTTGATCGAGCAATACAAGCAGGCCGAGCTTGACAAAAACAAGCCTAGAGTGTCGGTATTAGACACCATCGAAGCACGAACTGAAGACATCACCAAAGAAGCATAAAACATGGATCCATTTAACGGAACAACAATAAACAAGCTCGATGGCGGGCTAGGCCGCAAGGCTGCAAATCTTGACAACGTGTCATTGCTTGTCATTGAAAGCACAGTGCCTGCTACAGATCTAGCCATAGGCACAGCCAAAGAGGTTATCGACCTTAAAGCCGCAGAGCAGCTAGGCATTAATGCCAGCTTTGACGACACCAACAACTTGTTGGCACACCACCACATAAGCGAGGTGTTTAGAATCAATCCAGATGCCAAGCTTTATGTGCTTTTTACTGATGGCGTTACCCGCAATGCTACGATAGTCGAGGCGGTGAGAACATTTCCAGACATTAAGCTGATAGCCTATGCAAATCACGTAATTATCACACCTGTAGCTATTGCAACACAAGTAGCAGATTTTCAAACAAAGGTGGTAGATGTTTTAGCAACAGATAAAATGCTTATAGACGTGGTGATCATCGAGAGCGACATGATAGACGATGCTACCGCTATAAGCGCCTACCCAGACTTGCGCGCTCTTGCAGCACCTAATGTGGCTGTGTGTATTGCACAAGACACCACCGTTGCCGCATCTAATGCAGCATTTGCAAACTATGCCGCCATAGGTAGTGCCCTGGGCGCATTGAGCAGACGTAGTGTTAATGAAAACTTAGGCTCGGTAGATGTGAACAACAAGCCTGCATATGCAAAAGGCTTGAATTACTTCTCGCTTACCGATGTGAACACAGGCAGGTGGTTAAACACTTCTCTACAGTCAGGTAGAACTTTTGCATCGCTCACCAATGCAGAGCGCACAGAGCTGAACGAGAAAGGCTACATCTTTGCGGGCAACTATGCAGGCTTTGTTGGCTTTTACTTTAGCAACAGCCCCGTGTGTACAGCCGCTACCAGCGACTATGCTTACATTGAAAACAACCGCGTTTGGAACAAAGCAGCAAGAGGCATACGCCAGGCATTATTGCCACGCGTTAAACGCAACTTGCTAAAAGACCCAGCCACAGGGTTTATAAAGCAAAGCGAGGTTAAAGAGCTCGAGCAGCTGGCACTCGTTCCTTTACAGGACATGATCACTGCAGAGGAGATAAGCGGTGCGGTGGTGTACATCAACCCAGCACAATCGCTGGTAGACGAGACGCCGTTGCAGGTGTCTGGTAAAATTCAGTATAACGGCATCATTTTCGAATTTAACTTCGATCTTGGTGGCACAACATCTATAAGCTAATGAGCACAGTAATCGTAAATAGCCTCGGCCAGATAGCCGGGTGGAACAATGTAACCGTGCGCGCTTTAGGGCGTGACTTTGTAGGCGTGTCCCGCGTGCAATATGGCGAGACCTATGAAGATGAGAACCTTTATGGCGCTGGCGACTATCCAATAGGCCATGGTAGAGGCAACGCGCTACCTACCGCAGCAATAGACTTGTATGAAGAAGAAGTACAGAAACTGCGAGAGCTATTGCCAGCTGGCAAGAGGCTGCGCGACATCGACCCTTTTCAAATCATTGTGACCTACCAGTACAAGGAGCGCACGGTGACAGACGTCATTATGGGCTGCCGTTTTACTGGGGCTAGTAAAGAAATCACACAAGGGCAAAAAGGTATCATTACCTCTTTCCCGCTATTGTGTACAGAAATAAGAGAAAACGTATAACACATGGAAACTACAACAAAAAGCGAGTACATAGGAAAAGCCACTAGCGATCAAATCGCGGTGTGGAAAAATAAGCACGGCAACGTGTTTGCCTTTGAGCAGGCAGATAAGAAAGACGAAAATAAGGTACACCTTACCTACGTCAAAAAGCCTAGCCTGCCCCAGGTGCAGAATGCGTTTAGATTTCTAAATGAGGACCCTATAAAGTCAGGGTTGATGTTATTGAGCGATTGCCGTTTAGGTGGTAGCGAGGTAACAGTAAACGACGACGAGTACAAGCTGGGCATTGCTAACAAAATGATCGGCTTGTTCAAGCCTGTGGTTGCAGACCTAAAGGAAGTTTAAGCGCTGCTCAGTTAAAGGGTGACGAGCTCGACGTAGAGCTGCGTAAAGGAAACGCGCTCATAAGAAGCGCGTTTCCTTTTTTAGACCCTGAGCAAATGGACACACATACCTGGTCACATCGCTATCACGAGGCGATGTACATTGAGGAGCGCAGAATAAAAGAATTATTAATCACACTACAAGCCCTAAAGGCACCACAATAGATGTCACAACAGAAGTCAGAATGGATATTGGAGCTCAAAGACCTCATGTCAAAAAAGGTCGAGGGCATCGATGACGAGGTCTTAAAGTTGCAAAAAGACTTTAAGAAGATGCTTGATGAGATTGAGACGCCCAAAACAGGCGGTCTTGATGACATAGGTTTAAGTGCAAAAGAAGCGGGTAGGGAGATAAGCAATGCCAGTAGTGAAGTAGCAGAATTATACGGGGCACTGCTTTCTGGTAACGCTGCAGGAGCTGCCAGTGCGATAAGCGGGCTCGCTAGTAACTTTGGTAATTTAACCAAGGCCGCATGGGCTTTTATAGCCACGCCCATAGGGGCTGCTATTGCTGCACTGGCGGCCATAGGACTAGCCACTAAGGAATGGGTAGAATTTAATCAAGAAGCCAAAGAGGCTAACATCTTAGTAAAAGCCATTACCAATGACCAGGACAGCGCATTGAGCGGTTTGCGTGTGCGCGCTATGGCGCTGCAAGACACCTTTGGAGGTGACTGGCAAGACCATTTAAGACAAGTTACCAGCTTGCAAAAAGGTTTTGGTATCAGCAGTCAAGAAGCCTTTGACGTTTACACCCGAGGCATGGTAGAAGGTGGCCGTGCAAACGACGAGTTTAAAAGCTCGATAAACGAGTACCCAAAGCTATTTGAAAAGTATGGCTTTAGTGCGCAGGAGTTTGTAAACGTCATTAACGACTCGCAAGCCGCGGGCGTGTGGTCTGACAAGCTACCAGATGCCCTGAAGGAGTTTGGTTTATCTATTGAGGAACAAACACAAGGCTCGCGCGATGCCTTAGAAAATGCCTTTGGTAAGAAGTTTACCGACGGGCTGTTTAAAAATGTGCGTGAAGGCTCTATCACGGTGCGTGAGGCCTTAAAAATGGTAGGCGCTGAAGCAGACAAAACCAGCCTGAACCAGCAGCAACAAGCCCAGCTTACCGCAGACTTGTTTAGAGGTGCGGGTGAAGATGCTGGTGGCTTTGCCACAGTTATGGGCATTTTTGGAAGCGCTACGAGTGAGGCTGAGAGAGAATTAAGTCGCTTAGAACAAAAGCTTAGCGATGTAGCTGATAGGAATGAGCGTCTTAGAATTGCGCAAAAAGAGGCTTTGGAAAGCGAAACTTATAAGGTTTTTGCGGAGGAAGTTTCTGCTGTGTGGGATGAGATTAAAATATGGTGGTATAATTTACTTACTGGTTTTCAAGATGGTATATTGACAATCTCTGATAGTGCTAGGGATTTATTAGCAGGTTTTAAAGGAATGTTTTCTGAAGCGATTAGCTCTATATTTTCAGATTTTATTGCCTTAAAAAATGAAATAGGCGATGTGATTAATGCCTTTATGGAAGCTGGTAACGTTTGGGATGCGTTTAAAAACGATGGATTTAGCGCAGGTGTTGAAGCGGCTAAAGCCTGGGCAAAAAACATTAAAGACGAGGTAGCAGATGTAGGCGATGTGGAGGCAGATCGTGCTGGTCGCATGGGTGATGCCTTTATGCAAGGTGTCGTTGATCAACAACTTTCAAAGGAAGCAAACAAGCTACTTTTTATAGAAGAATATGATGCACAAAATAAAGCAGAGGAAGAAGGGAAAAAAGGAAAATCTTTACTGGGCGGTGATGGCAGCAACACCACACCCCTAGGTATAGGCGGTAATGGTGGCGGTGGGCGTGTGATTAACATGACGCTAGACATCAAGAATTACTTTAACACGGGCGATAGCAAGCGTGCAGACGTTACCCGCATGGCAGACGAGATCATAGGTGTAGTAGTAGATAGATTAAGAGACAGCGCAATATCAATAGCATAATGAATTACCAAATCAGCACATCGCAAAGCGAACTTTTTGACAGCACCGGCGAGGCGCGTTACTCTCGTTATGGCCGCCCGGTGCAGTTTGCTATCACCTTTGAGGCTGGTAACTACCTGGTATATGATGATCAGGGTACGCTTTCGCGAAAGCGATATAACAGTTTCTTATTGCCACTTACCGCTATATTAAGCGTGCGCAAGCCAAAAAGACGTACAAGAGTGCTAGAAATCACTGAGCAGTATTTGCCAACCAGCTTTATCATAGACATCACCGGGGAATGTTACAACGACCCCGACAGAACCGAAGACCCAAGCGCCCATGAACAAAAGCGCAGGCTCATGCTGTGGGACCGCATTGCAGACACTATTCTGGTAAGCGGTAAGGGCTTTGAAGACCTAGACATTACCGAGCTAGAAATTACAGATATCGCATTTACACAGCTACCGGGTAAGCCCGACCGCATTCCCTTTGCCATACGTGCAGAGTCGCACATACCATTTGAAATTAAAACAGGCACAGGCAATGGTTAAGAGTATGAACGCACATATCACCATTACTGCAGCAGGGCGCGACCCGCTCATCATTACCATGCCCGACAGCGTGGTGATAGAAAGCAGCTGGCGCATGCTTACGGATAAGGCTACCATAACGCTTGCGCGAAAGTCGCTACTCAAAGAGAATGAGCGCGTGCGCGACATCTTCCCGGTAGGTGCTGGAGTAGTGATTAAGCTAGGTTTTAACATGCAATTTACGACGGAATTTGTGGGCTATGTAACCAATGTAAGTGACGAGCTGCCACTCACAATCACCTGTGAAGACGAGATGTGGAAGTTGAAGACCGTGCCCGTGCATCTCGCCACCAGGAAACAAACCTATTTGCCTGACTTTATTGCCAGCATTACCAGCGTGCCTATTAAAGCCGTAGCGCCTTATACCATAGGTGCCGTGCGATTTAACGACACCACCGTTGCCAAAGTGCTGGAGTACTTTCAGGAAAAGTTAAAGCTTTACAGCTATTTTGACAACGGCCAGCTGGTTGTGGGCGAAGTCTATGCAGACGATGCAGGCGTGCCACCAATAACAATAAATCTAGACCTTGCTACCAACAGCAGCCTAAAGTTTGAGGACCGCGAGAAAACACCCGTTAAGTTAACAGCCGTAAGCACACTGAGCAATGGTAGTAAAATTCAAGTTACCGTAGGAGATGAAAACGGCATCGAGCAACGCACGGCACATTATAACATCACCAGTAAGAGCGAGCTGGAGAAACTCGCCCAAGAAGACCTGCGCAAATACAGCCGCAGCCGCTATGTAGGTAGTTTTGAAACCTACCAAGATGTTGTGGTGCGCCACGGCTATAAAGTGAAGCTAACCAGCGATCTCTACCCAGAGCGCGCTGGCTTGTATTATTGCGATAAAACCACGGTGCGATTTGACAGCACACCACAGAACCGCCGCGAGATAGGCCTAGATGAATTGGTACAATGATAGAAGAAAGAGGCAATAACATAGATGTGTTTAAAACACTATTGAAAGAAGGCAACGAGGCAGCAGTGCCTATGACCTTACGGCGCGTGAAAGTTAGCGCTGTAGACTGGGAAGCCAAAACCATGGATGCGATAGATCTGGTGGATGATCTAGAACATTATGACATACGCCTGGGCATGGGTGCGATTTTTATAAGACCAGCCATAGATACCTTGTGTTTGATCGCATTGATAGGTAAAGAAGTGGTAGACACCATTCTGATAGCTGCAGCCGAGATTGAGCAAATAGAGATTACCGATAAAACAGGGTTTAAAGTCGATTTAAACGAGGGTAAAATGACTATTAATGGCGATGCCTTTGGCGGTATAGTCAATGCCAAAGAGCTAAAGCAGCAAGTCGATAAGAACACCGCGCTGTTACAACGCATGCAGCAAGTTTTTAGCGCATGGACACCCGTGCCAAGTGACGGTGGAGCAGCATTAAAGGCGCAAGTAACACAATTTACCAGCATGCCCCGTGCAGATTTGAGTAACATAGAAAACAAGAACATAAGCCATGGCTAACACAGACTACCTTATAGATGAAGACGGCAACTACCTGATAGAAAATGGGGACTTTGTTGTAGGCCCTAGTGAGCTGCAAGAGGTGGGCGAGATACTCGAAGGCCACCCTGGCGAATTTAAAGAGGACCCAATAATAGGCGCTGCGCTTACCACGATGTTAAAGAGCAAGTATGACGCACAACGCGTGCGGCAGCACATTAAGAAACACCTAGCCCGCGATGGCAAGGACTATGAAGATTACAAGAATAACATAAGATTAAACGAGAATTAATGATGGAGCTGTTAAAAGACCACATAGGCGAAGCTGTGATACTGCTAGTAGGCGGGATAGTCACCTTTTTGCAAAACATGAAATCAAAGCGCGACCTAAAAGATCTGGACAAACAGCTGGAATTAAAAGATGCGGAGCTCGCCAAGTTAAAGCTAGACAATGGTGATCAGATCATGGAGCAGTACCGCAAGGCGCTAGATGATCTAGAAAATAGATATGAGAAAAGACACCAGCACCTAGAAGAAGACTATAAGCGCAGGCTAGAAGATATAAAAGAAGATTATGAACGCCGCATTGCATCTATTAAAGAGCAAAACGAAGATAGGTATAGAACCATGCAGCGGATGATAGATGGAATGAAAAGGCAAATAGATAACTGGAAGGAAAAATATAACATGCTAAAAGCGGAGTTTGACTCCTATAGAAAAAAACACGCATGACACTAGAGGAAGAGCAAACATGGCTAGACATCGCGCTAGCCCAATATGGTAACGTGGCAACAGCCGTGCAGCTGTCTATTTCTAACCAGCAATCACTGAGCGACACACTCGCTGCAGGTAGTGAGGTGGTAACGATAGAAAGCAGCTATAACGTGCCTGTATTTGCCACCTACCAGCAATCTATCAAAGAGTCAATGGTTATTGTACAAGATAATCAGTCTTTGCTAGATGTAAGCATGCAAGTAGCAGGTGATGCGCGACAGGCAATAGCCATTGCATTGTTAAATGACCAAGCTCTTACACAGCCGCTTGATGCAGGCGCAGAATTAAAAACTGCCGTTGGTTTGATTGCAAGAGATGTGATTCTTACCTATGGTCGCACAGGCTATGTGCCTGCAACAGGTTTTACACCAGCGATAGGAGAAAATAATATTGATGGCGTCTATGTGCTAGGCGTTTTTGAACCAAACATATATGAATAATGGCAGTAACTAGAAGATTAATAAAAGGCTCGCCCCTCACCGCACAAGAGCACGACGACAATGTCGATGCCTTTGACCGCTATAAAGGCGTACATGTAGATCTCGCCGCCCTAAACACCGCCGCACCCACACCTCTAAACGGCTGGTGGGCACTGCGCGCAGATGGCGTGGTGCGGTTTTATGCCTTTGAGGGCGTGTGGCGTGAGGAGTTGCTGGTAGGTGATTTAGAAATAATAGACAATCAGGTAGTTGAAGCTCCAGGGGGTATACTTAAATCTATTAACATAGGTAAGCTCGCTGGTTATAAGGCGATGGAGTTTCATGTGGCATTTCAAAAAGACCACGCCTTTTCCTGCTCTATGAATATTACCCTTAGAAATAGTGGGGATAATAGCATCGTGACATTTGTGAGCAACAACACCATTTCTACCTCTGCAAGATTTGCACCATTTACACAATTTCACATCAGTATAGATGCGGCAAATCTTGTTATAAGACGCGGAGGATTTGCAAACAATGATTTAAGTGCCACCGGTGTAACTTCTACTTCTGGAGCTTTCCCTATAACCTTAACAGATGACTATTTTTTTGAAGTTAAAGTAAACAATGGGGCAACGGACCCTGTAGCAAACCCTGTGCGCATATATCTTGTACAATTAAAATTAAAGCGATGAGATATATTATATCACATATAGATGATAGATTAATCGCTGGGCTGGCTGTTGCAAACTACCAGCCTCGTGCTGGTGAGTATATAATTGAAACTAGCGAGCAGCCTGTACACCTGATTAATATATGGAATGGCAGCACCTTTATTGAAGGCGCCACGCTAGAGCAGTTGCAAGCTGCCTCAGAACAAGCCCGCGACAATGCTATCAGAGAATTTATGCAGCGTAAAGAGCAAGACGGCAAAGCCTATGCAGACGCGATGCGATTTGAAATAACCAAGGAGTTAATAGGTAAGCCTATTGCAACGGTAAACGAAATAGACGGGCAGACAAAAGTAACCGTCATGCCTTTGCTCGAGTTAATCGAAAACAAAGGCGACTACTGGACTGCTATGAATTTAGCAATGACAATCGCACCACCCACTAACGCTATTGCCTTGTGTTACTTTAATGACTTAAAAGGCTACATCATCAATTACGTACAAACTAATTACCCTACAGATTAACATGAACACCTATAACACAGCCATACATATAACCACCGCCCGGCAACAGCTCGAAGAGTTTAACCCTGTTATTTACCGCTATGCCTTTAATGGCAGCAAGTGGCGCAGGTTTGAGCTGATGCGCGACGTGCTGGTACAGCTGCCACAAGGGCTGTTGCTTATAGAAAAGGGCTTTATGTGGGATCTATCCAGCGTTCCTGCCATGTTCTGGTGGTTTATGAAACCCTTTGGCCGTTATGACCTGGCATATTTAAAACATGACCACCTATATCAAAATAAGGGCAACTGGAATAGATATTTTTTTACGAGACCAAAGGTGTTCTATAGGAAAGGGTGGTGTGGTAGCGGATCTATCAAGTGTCTTTGAAGTATCTAGCAATAGATTAGGTTCTTTACCATTCCCAAGATTAACACAAACACAAAGAACAGCTATTGCAGCACCAGCAACAGGACTACACGTGTATCAAACAGATGGAACAGAGGGCGTTTACGTATATAAATCAACAGGCTGGCAACTAGCCTATTAAATAAATAAACATGATAGCAAGAATTAAAAGTTTAATACCGCTACCTTATGATAGCGAAGATGGCAAAAAAGCCATAATACATGTAGAAGTAACAGGTTTCTTTTTTGAATTAAGAGCCGAACGTTTTATCGCAATGTTACAACACTATTACTTTGATGCTAATGGTAACAAAGTAATCATTAAAGAAAGAAACTCACCTTATGCAAGTATAGAAGTAGATAGTTTATTTACTTTTTTAAACAATGACATTGAAAAAACAGAAAGTTTTTCAACTGAATTTGCATCACTTATAACGCAATCACTATTGTTTGAATTTCAAGTAATTACTTATGAAGATGGTCTATGTGCTTATAGATCACAACCGCAAGACTGGGTGATAGATGTACAACCTCTTGAACCTACTCCAGATTCAACACCACAACCAATCACCGAACCAGTAGTAAATCAATAATCAATAATCAATAATTTTAAAAACAAAAACAATGAAAAAAGTAACAACAATTATTACCATGCTATTAATAGTAGCATCAATGACCACTGCAAACGCACAATGGTTTAAAAAGAAAGAAAAAGTAGACAAGTATGCTCCAAAAGTAGACACACTTTATAGAGTAGAAGTGCCGCAAAAATTACCAGTATGGTATGTGACAGAATACCGATACAACATGGGTGTTTTTACAGCAAAAGAAACTTTGTACTTTGACCAAAAGAACATCAACAAAGAAAAGTTTAATGAAACTAAAGGTACTTATGACTATCTAGTGATTGAAAAAAAGTACAAAACTTTAAACTTTTACTATCAGCTATTAAAAGAAAAGCAAGAGCAAGATAAATTAAAAGCTGAAAAAGAATTAAAACTTAAAGAAGCACAACAACTAGCAGCAGATAAAGAAATTGCTAGAAAAATAGTTGAAGCTAATCAAGCTAAAGTAAAAGCAGATAAAGAATTTCAAGAATCATTAAAACCTAAGAAAGAAGCTAACAATCAAAACTAAAACAATGAAAAACTTTTTCCAAAAATTAACAGACATTGACAAAGTAAAACACCAAGTAGGTGGCGCACTTTTATTCATTCTCACCTTTATTGCAGCAACTTTTTTGTTTGCTGGCGATGGTATTTACACGCATTTTAGTGGTTATTTATTTTCCTTTGTAGTTACTTTTTTAGTAGCTTGTGCATGGGAAATAGTAAGGCTTTATACAACTAAAAACAATTTCTTTGATTGGCAAGATGTGTGGGCAACGATGCTAGGTGCATTATACGGTGCAGTTTTAGTATCTATCTACCTATCTATATTTTAAATAATGGGCTTGTTATCCCTACTTAAAAGCATTTCTATTGGCTCTTTTACAAACAAAAAAGAGTACGAAAATCACCCATTTTGGGAGTTAAGAGATAATGAACTACTCTTAAAACAGCATTTTAAAATACTTACGGAATCTTTAGCTTTTAATGTTGATAAGGAAATAGTGCAGCTTTTTCAAACTGCTTGCTATTATTTCATGCAAAATCCTAGTAAGTATGATGGCGCTAGTGGTGATGTAGAGCTTTTTAAGATTGATAAATTTAGATATGATCGCGCAGCAATCATTCACGACTATCTTGATGCGATAAACTTTACCTACACCTTTCAGAACCTAAGACTTGCAGACAAGGTTTTCGCAAAAATCATGAAGGATATAGGCGTGCCGGCCATACACTATAATAAGCGTATAGGTTTACTTTTATTAATTGCACCCTTAAGATTCTCGCTTTCGCGAAAGCGAAGAAACAATCTAGCCATACCAACGCACGATTTAAAAGTGATGTTAGAAAATTACGTAAAAGATTTTAGGGTAGATTACCGACAATTTTTCACCTACCTAATGGCTGGTATAGCCTTAATCATAGTGTGCGCCACGCATCCATGGGTAATGAAGGTGTATAAATTTTTATTTTAAAAACAAATTAACCAAATAATGGCCAGAACATTAGAAGAAATACAACAACAGCTGGTCGATGCCCTTAACGCATCGCAACAGCTCGCACCCCTAGAAGCACTCACCACAGACGAGCTACAGCAAACGCCACCCACAAGCAACAGTCGTGTGGCACAATGGCGCAAGCTATTACATGCCGTTGCTACCTGCATTTACTTTCTAGAAGTGTTGATGGACGAGTTTTACAAGCGTGTAGAAGAACGCATCGCCTCGCAGCGGGTAAGTAAGATCAGTTGGTATCAAGAGCAGGCCTTAAGGTTTCAATTTGGCGCCACGACCGATGCCAATGGGTATTATGACAACAGCAACAGAACCACTGCTGAAGTAGAGGCCATGCGCGTGTTTAAGTTTGCCGCCATTACCAGAACCATACAGCAAGGGCAGATCATCATGAGGTGCAAAGTGGCAGGCCTTAACAATGGTGTTTTGGTAGCAGTTACCCCCCAACAGCTGGCAGCAGGACAAGCATTTATCACAGAGAACACACCCGCAGGGACAAACACGATAGTCACTACTGGACCCGGTGATTTACTTAAGCTAGAGCTGGACATCTATTTTAATCCGCAAGTGCTTGACACCGACGGTAAGCGACTAGACGGCACCAATGACACACCTGTGATAGATGCTACCGAGCAATTTTTAAAAGACATCACTTTTAACGACAGCTATGTGCGCGCCTATCATACAGATGCACTGCAAACCGTAGAAGGCGTGCGCATACCAGTAGTGCGATTTGCAGCATCTAGATATGGCATACACCAATACAACAGCACAGGCATAGCCAATGCAGGAGTGATAGATCAGTTGCGTGTGGCAGATAGCGGCTATTTCATTATCGACGAGGCAGAGCTTGTGATTAATTACATTCCGTATGAATAATCCTTTATTTAACACAGACTTTTTAAAGCTTGGGGAGCAGTTTATAAGGCCTGGTCATCGAGCGGGTAATCAAGGCTCATTTATGCGCAGCATTATGGTAGGACTTGCCGAGCTGGACTTGTATTTTAGACGCTTTCGCGAAAGCGCACATTACAGCCTAGAGCATGACTACAGGAAAATAAGCATTGAAAAGGTGTTGAATGATGCATTTGATCCCTTTGCCAGACGCATTTATATAGATAATGTAGCACCGCCAGAACAGGTCTATTTATACGAGCCAGGCGATGACCGACCAGTCTATCTATATGAGCCGGCAGATGATCAGCCAGTTTATCTCACAGAACTATCTACTGTAGAACTACAGGCCATCAACTTTATAGTTTACCTGCCCCTAGCCATAAGAGCAGCAACAACAGTAGGGCAAACAAGGCAAGATGTGCTGATCAACACACATGTTAACAAATACAAAGACGACAGTAAAAACCACAGATTATTATGGATCAATTAATAGTATCAGATACAGGCTTTCCTTTAGACAACGAGAGCCTAAGACGCATACAACAAGCGTATGGGACACCATTTGAAGGCATGGCAGCCGCACTGGGCGACATGGTAATAATAGCAGGAGTAGAAGACACAGGCGCAGCTTTAACAGGTGGCTGGGTAATCTTTAACAACGAGCTGCTACCAGTACAAGCAGGCGCATTGCAGCCCAACCTTGAACTTGTAAGCGAGATAACCGATTTGTTTTATGACAATGGGCAGCCCACGCCATTGCCAGGTTATGAACGCAGGTTTATGCGCCCTGTGGCAGGCGCTGGAACACCTATAAGCGATTTTAAAAGATTGATTGAGCAAAAGGAGCTTACTAAACTTACCAGAGTAGGACGCGCCTCTTTTATATATGATGGCAATTCACAAAACACGACAACCATTGTGTTTTATGGAGAAATCATTAATGCTTATAGGATGGACATATTAGGCAAAGTTTTATTCAGATTTACAGTTCCGCCTAAATACCTACCATTTATACCACTTGTAAACAGGGCAGGTATAAATCAAGGAGTAGATGCTTTGTCTTATGATGTTTTGCCTACCGCCTCTTTAGGACCAGCAATAAACCAAAATGAAATTACTATTAACGTTCATAATCTAGATGTGGGAACACCATTTAGATACACCTTTGACATAAACATCTTACACTCATGATATACTTACTAAAAAGAACAGGACCAACAGTCATTGCATTGATTACTATTGCTAATGATGACGAGATACCCAGCGGTTTTGAAGTAATCACCGAGGCGCAATACGACCAGGCACAATCTGCACTTGATAAAGACGAATACTTGCTATATGATGATCAAACAGGAGTGTTTACCGCAAACAATGAACTGGCCAATGAGGCAGAAGCCATCGATAACAAACTTGCTTTGCGATCTAGATTAAGAAAATTAAGTATAGAGCTAGATCTAGCTGCTAGAATGGTAGAAGACACCACCGCTTTGCAAAGCGAGTTTGCGGCATTAAAGGCTGACTATGAGGCTTTGTAATTGATATTATGAGGGGATAAAAAAAGTCCCCTGCTAAAATAAGAGTCTCACCACTTATTAAAATAGCCCTAACGAGCGCAGAGGACATAATGTCTACCTGCTCGTTAGGGCTATTTATTTTAATCGCGGTGAGATCTGCAAATATAACATTTATGAACAAATATCATTTAAAACTAGAAAGAATCCTTGCAAAAGGCAAGGTGCAAGAGAACAAGAAAGGTAACATTACCTACCTTACTAACGAGGTGCTAGAGCTTAAGCCTATAGATTTGCTAGAGCTTTTTGAAGGCCGCAACATGCCAAGAAAGAAGCTTAAGGATGAGCTACAGCTATTTATTGCCGGTGAGCGTCGGACAGAAGCTTATAGAGAAGCTGGTGTTACTTGGTGGGACTATGTAGGACCAATAATGATAAACACTTATCCTACTTACTTAGAGCAGTTACCGCCGCTTATTAAGCGCATAAACATGGAAAAGCGCACAAGCAAGAACTATGTCTTATTCCTAGGCGCTAACAACGCGGAGAGCAGTCAGCAACCATGTTTAAGCCTTATACAGTTTCAGATTGATAAAGGTAAATTAGTGCTAACAGCTTACCAGAGGAGCAGTGATGCGAGCTTAGGACTTCCCTCAGACATATATCATTTGTATTTGATAAGTAGAGAGATTGATGTTCCTTTAAAGTCAATAACATTGTTCCTAGGTAATGTACATGTATATGAGAACAACATAGAAGCTACAAGAGCGCTGTTAGCAGGTAAAGAAGCTTCATTTACATTGAACGTTTAAAGACGGTTTAAAACTGATTTAAATGCGTTTTAATGTACAATTCAACTTACATTTGTGTACTTTTTAATTTCGTGATTATAAATCTGATATGAAATATAATTATCCTGATTTTAAGTCATAACTATTAAATTTTACTTAATTTTTATCTAATTGTAAGAATTACCTAGTTAAATAGTGGCAACGTTAAATAAATAAATAATAGCTTTAGCATACTAAACTAAATATCATATAATGTCTTTTAAAGAAATCCCCCAAGCATATAAAATAACATCTTTACTACATCAAAAAACTTATCTAGTAAATGGCGAGCTTGTAGAATGGAATGGTGACAGCACGCAGGTATATTCTACGACATCTTCTACAGTAGATTACCAGCCTACCTTGCTAGGTAGTATTCCTACATTAGGAGAAAAAGAGGCGCTTGCTGCACTAGATGCCGCGCTAGTGGCTTATGATAGAGGACAAGGTATGTGGCCCACCATGAAAGTAGTAGACCGCATCGCGTGCATGGAAAAATTTGTAGTGCAAATGCAAACTAAACGCGACAAGATTGTAAAATTACTGATGTGGGAAATAGGTAAAAATTTACCAGATTCTGAAAAAGAATTTGACAGAACGGTAGAATATATCTACGACACCATAGAAGATTATAAACAAATGGATCGCAATAGTGCCAAGTTTCAAAAGTACGAAGGCATTAATGCACACATACGTCGTGGGCCGCTGGGTGTTGTTCTTTGTTTAGGACCATATAATTACCCACTCAATGAAACCTTTGCACTGTTGATTCCTGCATTGATTATGGGAAACACTGCTATATTTAAACCTGCAAAACATGGCGTGTTATTGATCTCACCGCTGTTAGAGGCTTTTCAAAATAGTTTTCCTAAAGGTGTGATCAATATATTATATGGTCGTGGTAGAACTGTTGCTTCTCCTATTATGAAAACAGGAAAAGTAGATGTGCTTGCATTGATAGGAAACAGTAAAAGTGCTAATGCATTACAAAATCAGCACCCTAAAAGCAATAGATTAAGATTAGTACTAGGGCTAGAGGCAAAAAATCCAGGAATCGTTTTAAAAGATGCAGATTTAGACCTCGCTATTTCAGAATGCATCGCAGGGACAACCTCGTTTAATGGACAACGCTGTACCGCTCTTAAAATTTTATATGTTCATGAAGATATTATAGAAGAGTTTAACAAGCGCTTTTCAGAGAAGATTGATGCTTTAAAATTTGGTAATCCATGGGATGAAGGAGCAAAATTAACACCCCTACCTGAACCAGATAAACCAGCCTATATTCAAGAGTTGATTGATGATGCGCTTGCAAAAGGCGCTAAAGTCATCAATAAAAAAGGCGGGGAAAGATCGGAAAACTATATTTTTCCCGCGGTATTATATCCTGTGTCAAAAGGCATGCGGGTTTTTGAAGAAGAACAATTTGGACCAGTAATTCCTATCGTGCCATTTACAGATATTGATGTACCGCTAGATGATATGGCAGCATCAAATTATGGTCAGCAAGTAAGTCTTTTTGGTAAAGATGTGAAAACACTTTCGGCACTTATTGATACACTAGTCAACCTAGTTTGTAGGGTAAATTTAAATAGTTCTTGCCAGCGTGGTCCAGATGTATATCCGTTTACTGGTAGAAAAGATAGCGCTGTGGCAACTCTTAGTGTTCATGATGCGTTAAGGTCATTTTCTATAAGAACTTTTGTAGCTAGTAAAGATAACGAGTACAATAATGCCATTTTAAATGAGTTATTAAAGGCAAAGAATTCTAATTTTGTAAGTACAGATTATATTTTATAAAAAAGTAATTTTGATTTTTAGTGTCTACAGCAAATGATAAAAGTTTAATCACTTCAATACCCTTTTAACACATTTACCCGTGGTAATTTGGTGGAAAAGCCGTTTCAAAATTTCTTTGAAGCGGCTTTTTTTTGCATTATCTTTTAAAAAGATGTTGTATCATATTATTAGTTTTTATTTTAATTATAGCAAACAATTTTATAACATTTTATTATACTGTATTTTTACCGTAGAAGTTGGTTATTCAAACCTTTCAAAATTTATTTTCTTAATATTCTTTTAAAATATTAGGTTATAACAATTAGTTTTCTGAATCTTTGAATTTCCGTTCATAACCTTATTGAAATTATCAAGAAAGGACGAGGGATCAGACCCATCGACTCCTTAGCAACCCTTTATTTATTTTAAAAATAAATAATGAAGGTGCTAAATTCTGCTCACAACTTTGTGAGAATAGATGATGTAAACAACTAGTAGGTTATACTACCACAAGTTTCTTTTTTGATTTTTATTCTTATGCTACCTGATCATAAGGACTAAATCTATATTTCAAATCGGTTTTGGACATAACTAAAACTTTAATTTTTTAAAAGAAACAATTATGTCTCAAAAATTTTCAACAAATGCACTTCATGTAGGTCATGATGTACAAAACAATGGTGGTACAAGAGCTGTACCTTTGTATCAATCTACCAGCTATGTATTTAACAATAGTGACCATGCAGCAAATCTTTTTGCACTGGCACAGCCTGGTTACATTTACACCAGGATCAACAATCCTACTGTAGATGTACTAGAACAACGCCTTGCTGCTCTAGAGGGTGGTATTGCCGCTGTGGCGACCGCATCTGGCACCAGTGCTATTTCTACTACTTTATTAACCTTATTACGAGCAGGCGATCACATTGTTGCTAGCAGTTCTTTGTATGGCGGTACTTATAACCTGTTTTCGGTAACACTGCCTCGTTTGGGAATCACTACCACTTTTGTAGATCCTAATGATAAGAACGCTTTTACAAAAGCGGTACAAGAAAACACCCGTGCCATTTTTGTAGAGTCACTGGGTAATCCAAAACTTGATGTACTTGATTTAAAAGCCATCAGCGCACAGGCTAAAATAGCCCGTGTGCCGCTGATTGTAGATAATACGGTGGCAACGCCTTATTTATTGAACCCTATTGAGCATGGCGCTAATATCGTTATTCACTCGCTTACCAAATATATTAATGGTAATGGGACAGCACTGGGTGGTATTATTATAGATGCGGGTACTTTTGACTGGACAAACGGCAAGTTTCCAGAATTTACAGAACCTAGCGCTGGTTATCATGGATTAATTTACAGCGAGGCGCTACAGGCAGCTGCATTTATTGCCAAGGTGCGTATTGAAGGTCTAAGAGATTTAGGCGGGGCGATTTCTCCATTTAATGCATGGCAAATCATTCAGGGGCTAGAAACACTACCATTAAGAATGAAAAAACATTCACAAAACGCGCTAGAATTAACACAGTGGTTAGCGTCTAGAAAAGAGGTAGCGTGGGTAAATTATCCAGGTCTAGAGGCAAGCCCATACCATGATCTTGCTAAAGAATACTTGCCTAAAGGCCAAAGCGGTATTGTGACTTTTGGAATAAAAGGTGGTTATGACATTGCCAAAAAAGTAGTTGATAGTGCCAAAGTATTTTCTCTATTAGCAAATATAGGCGATACAAAATCCTTGATCATACACCCGGCAAGTACCACCCACCAGCAACTTAAGGATGAAGATCAATTAACCACTGGTGTTACTAAAGACTTGATTAGACTTTCTGTAGGTATTGAGGATATTGCAGATCTTAAAGCCGATCTAGAACAGGCATTTGCAGTGATAAAAAGCAAAGTAAAAGCCTAGATGAATGACAATTTAAGACATATAGAGCTATCTCAATTTAGACTGCAATCTGGTGTTGTTCAGGATATTTATATTTCTTATCAGATTTTTGGGCGTGCGTTACATACCGCGCCCATTATTCTGGTAAATCACGCCCTTACTGGCAATTCTTCTGTAACGCAATGGTGGGAGCCTCTTGTAGGTGATCATAAAGTAATTGATACCACTAGGTTTACTGTGATTGCCTTAGATATTCCCGGTAATGGATATGATGCGGTTATCGACCATTTGATTTTTAATTATCAAGATTGGACTTTGTATGATGTGGGTTCCGCTTTCGCGAAAGCGTTACAAACATTAAACATCTCGTTTATAGATATTGCCATAGGTGGTAGTATAGGTGGCGTTCTATTGTGGGAATTGCTAGTGCAACAACCAGAATTATTTGGTACCATCGTCCCTATTGCTGCCGACTGGAAAGCGACAGATTGGGTGATAGCATGCTGCCATATTCAAGAATCTATTTTGTCAACTGCGGCAAAACCTGTAGAACTAGCCAGAAAACACGCCATGACATTTTACAGGACACCACAAGGTTTACAATCAAAATTTGAAAGAGCTCAGGAAAATAACGTTTACAGTGTTCAAAAGTGGCTAGATTACCATGGTGGTGCGTTAAAAAATCGCTTTTCACTACCTGCCTACAAATTGCTGAATCATTTATTATTTACTGCAAATGCTGCTGCTAGATTTGATAATGATATTGTAAAGGCAACTGCAGCATCACAAACAGCAATAGAACTGGTAGCTATTGACAGCGATGGATATTTTGTAGCTACCGAGGATCAAAAGACTGTTGATTTATTAAAAAATCAAAAAGACATTCATTACCACCATATCACCTCTATACACGGTCACGACGCTTTTTTAATAGAACATGATCAAGTGAAAAAAATACTTTCAAAAATTATAAATCGGCGGTTGTCAATAGCCTCAAAAACTATTTGTAATAATATTCCAATGGTACAAGATTCTTAAACACATCAATTTAGACTTAAAAAGACTACTTTATTATCTTTTAGCCGTCTGTTTTTAATCACAGATGATCATCTCGCAAAAAGCAGGTGATTATCATTTATACAAATCAAAATGAAACAAATACATTTATATATATTCGGTATCGGTAACGTGGGCAGTACCCTGATAGATCAGGTCTTACAATCTCATTCTTTTTTTAAGAAGCGTCATGCTATTGATATAAAAATTGTGGGTATTGCCAACTCAAAACGAGTGCTATTAGACCCAGCGGGAATTACTTTTAACTGGAAAGACAATTTCAATAGCCAGTCACAACAACGTGAGAACGATAGTTTTTACAAAATTTCTAACTTGTATGATGCAATTAAAATTGCCGTAGATGCCACAGCTAGCAAAGAGGTTTCCATATGTTATCCAGAGTTGCTAGAAAATGATTTTAACATCGTTACTGCAAATAAGATTGCTAACACTTTATCACAAGATTTTTATGATCAGGTGCGGGATATCCTTGTAAATAGAAACCTGAAATTTGAGTATGAAACCAATGTGGGCGCAGGATTACCCATTATTAATGCAGTAAAAGATTTGTATCAAAGCGGTGAGCAAATTTTTGCTATTAACGGTGTCTTTTCAGGATCATTAGGTTATATATTTAACCGTTTTAGTGTGGAAGAGGTGCCTTTCTCTTCTATTGTCATCGACGCCTTTAAAGATGGGTTTACAGAGCCTGATCCTAGAGAAGACCTTTCAGGTAACGATGTTGCCAGAAAGCTACTAGTACTTGCTCGAGAGGTGGGATTAAAATTAGAATTAGACGATATTCAAATAGAGAATCTGGTAAGTCCATCTTTAAGAACGGCCTCTCTTAATCAGTTTTTAAATAGTATAGAAGAATTAGACCCTATTTTACAAGAAAAGAAAAATGCCTTACAGCCAGGAGAAACCCTACGACATCTGGGCGAGCTAGACGTACTGAATAAAAAGCTTACCGTTTCTATTAAAACGGTGTCTGTAGAAAGTCCCGCAGGACAATTAAAAGGAAGTGATGGTTTTTTTGAAATTTATTCTGAAAGTTATGCGGCACATCCTCTGGTTATTAAAGGTGCTGGGGCAGGAAAAACGGTAACGGCTCGTGGATTGTTGTCTGATATTGTAAAAGTAGCCCTAGCATATAGAGAGGTGTTTACCACCTAAATAATGATTTTGATCAATCTATGAATTAGATATTAGTAAACCTGCTTTGTAATTAATGAAATTCTAAACATCTTTATGTATGGTAGAATAATGGGATTTATTTGCTTTAAAGCCTACAGATAACGATCTTTGCAATTGATTAAATTAAGCTAGAAAATCTATGGAAAAAGAGATGATCACCACAGATATTTTGATAATAGGAGCGGGACCTACCGGTTTGTTTGCTGTTTTTGAAGCAGGTCTGTTAAAACTAAAGTGTCATTTAATAGACGCCCTCACCCAACCCGGTGGGCAGTGTACAGAATTGTATCCTAAAAAACCTATTTATGATATCCCAGGCTTTCCTGAAGTGCTCGCTGGCGATCTAGTGACCAATTTAATGAAGCAAATAGAACCCTTTCAACCAGGTTTTACACTAGGTGAAAGAGCCGAAACAATTGATCAACTAGAGGACGAAAGTTTTATAGTAACCACTAGCAAAGGAACAAAACACCACGCCAAAGTCGTTGCGATTGCCGGCGGTCTAGGCTCTTTTGAACCACGTAAACCAGCCATTGCAGGTATTGAAAAGTATGAAGACAACGGTCTGGTGTACATGATTAAAGATCCAGAAGCTTATAGAGATCAAAAAGTAGTAATTGCCGGTGGTGGCGATTCGGCTCTAGATTGGTCGATATTTCTAGCCGATGTTGCTGCCGATGTAACATTAGTGCACCGCCGTGAGGAATTTAGAGGGGCGCTAGATAGTGTAGAAAAAGTTCAAGAACTAGTAGATGCTGGTAAAATCAGATTAATAACGCCAGCCGAGGTGCTGGATATCAACGGCGCAAATAAAGTCGAATCTGTTCTTGTACAATATAATGACCAAGCAAAACGTATGGAAGTAATTGAATGCGATGCTTTTATACCTTTATTTGGGCTAGCACCTAAATTAGGCCCTATAGGTGATTGGGGTCTAGAAATTGAAAAAAATGCCATTAAGGTTGACAATACGCTAGATTATCAAACTAATATACCAGGTATTTATGCCATAGGCGATGTAAATACCTATCCAGGCAAATTAAAGTTGATACTTTGTGGTTTTCATGAAGCTACATTAATGTGTCAAAGTGCTTTTCAACGTATTTTTCCTAATAAACGATACGTGATGAAATACACTACAGTAGGAGGAATAGATGGTTTTGACGGTTCTCGTAAAGAAGCAGAAAAAGCGGTAGTTAAAAAGATAGGAAGTTTTTCATGACCGACGTTAATATTACTATTATAGATAGAGAAGGGGTGGAGCACAAGGTGCTAGCTCCTACAGATATGAACATGAATTTAATGGAGGTTTGTAAAGCTTATGAACTACCCGTGCAAGCTGTTTGTGGGGGCATGGCAATGTGTGCGACCTGCCAGGTTTATGTAGTCAGTGATCACGATTTAGGAGAACGTAATGATGATGAGCAAGCCATGCTGTGGGAAGCAGATCATGTAAAAGATAATTCACGTTTGGGTTGTCAAATACCTATCACAGAACATCTAGAAGGACTTGTTATAGAACTTGCGCCAGAGGAATAAAAAAAAGTGTCAGTCCATTATTTCGAAAGACCCTTTTAAATTTTTATATCTAGAAATTAATATTTTGATCGAGCATAATAAAGTTGATTTTCAATTTGAGAAATTTGTTCGAGCTTTTCTGCTTTAATTTCTAAATTTCTCCATTTCATTTGATTAATTTCTTTTTTATTCTTCTCGATTATATTTTTTGAAGTATTTAGAAATTCATCCTTTGAAACAATGTTCTTAGAAAGAGATAAATTAAGTATGACTGGAATGTTCTCTATATTTACCATATTTGACTCAAGAGATATCATTTCGTTGAGTAAAAATTTAATCTCATCAACTCCCAATTCATAAATAGTTGTGCTTTTAAACAGTTCAAAGCTAGATAACTCAAATAAATTATTGTAATAATCCTGCGAGCCATGATCTTTCTTAATCTGTTTTAATAAATTAACATGGGCAAAGTTATTTCCTTTCACATCATTTAATTGAGAATGAAAGTTTAGAGATAGAGGTATCTGACCACTTTGTCTCACTTCATTTTGGGATTTATCATTTGATATTTGAACTCTAGAGTTCTTTTCAATAATTTCAGATTCATTAGAATTGCAAGAAATCATTGTAATACTTAATAATAATAATAATATAATATTTTTCATAATTCTTCTTTTAGGCTGATTCACAGCAGTTAGATTGAGCTTGAGCTCCAGTGATTAATTCATTTTTTACAGCTTTCCAAGTGCCACCTTCACTTTGCTCGTAATAAGTAATAGCACCATTTTCACCTGCGTCACCTGAACAGCATTCTTGATCTGTACCAACTTGAAAATAAGTAATGCCAGATTCGTGCTCACCACATTCACAATTTATTTGAGAATTAAGTACAAAAGTACCACAACACATAAGAAGTACAGTTAAAACAATTTTTTTCTTAATAATAAATGTTATAAGATCAAGCCTAATATATATATATACATATATGCTTAATAGGTAGTTTATTAAGTAAAAATTAACATTTAAGCTAAAAGAAAACTATCAATAATTCAACGTTTTTTATCAATTTATGACATAATTAGTTTTATTATATTCATATTTGTAGTGTTCTTTAAAATTATGACGTTATAAAGAAAGGTTGAGGGATTAGACCCAGTGAAACCTTGGCAACCCTGCACTTTTGTAGAAGGTGCCTCATTCTACCGCATCTCTATTGTGGACGGATAACAATTTGATATTTAAAATCAATTCCTTTCTTTAATATTATATAAGTTACGCTTTCGCGAAAGCGGAACACATAAAAATATTCTCACGTCTTATAATTTTCTAGAATTTAATAGCGGGCTGTAAAACGTTTGCCTAAAAGAAAGAATATGAAGAAAGAATCTATTTACGATGCAATTAACAACAGAATCCTCGTGCTAGACGGCGCAATGGGAACCATGTTGCAACAATATAAATTTAACGAACGGGATTTTAGAGGCGAGCGTTTTAAAAATCATGCTTGCGATGTAAAAGGTAATAATGATTTATTGTCTCTTACCCAGCCTGACGCTATTGCTGCCATACACAGCGCGTATTTTGAGGCAGGGGCTGACATTGTGGAAACCAACACATTTTCTGCAACCACCATTGCCATGGCCGATTATCAAATGGAGTTTTTAGTAGACGAATTAAACATACAAAGTGCGGTCATTGCACGGCAGGTGGCAGATGAATTTACCGCTCGCGAACCACACAAGCCCAGATATGTCGCTGGTGCGTTAGGACCTACTAACAAAACTGCAAGCATGTCACCAGATGTAAACGACCCAGGTTACAGAGCTGTAACTTTTGACGAGTTAAGGATTGCTTATAAACAGCAGGCTGCTGGTCTTGTAAAGGGTGGTGCAGATATATTATTAGTAGAAACCATTTTTGATACCCTTAATGCAAAGGCGGCCCTTTTTGCCATTGAAGAATTAAAAGAAGAGCTGGGATTAGATATTCCCATCATGGTAAGCGGGACCATTACAGATGCATCAGGTAGAACCCTAAGCGGCCAGACTGCCGAGGCTTTTTTGATCTCCATAGAGCACATACCGCTGCTGTCTGTCGGGTTTAATTGTGCACTAGGTGCAGCGCAATTAACACCATATTTAGAGTCGGTTGCAAATAAGTCTCGTTTTGGCATCAGTGCATATCCTAATGCGGGTTTGCCTAATGCATTTGGTGAGTATGACGAGACTCCAGAGCAAATGGCCTCTCAGGTAAAAGTATATTTAGAAAAATCATTAATCAATATTATAGGTGGTTGCTGCGGCACCACACCGGCGCACATAAAAGCCATTGCACATCTTGCAAAAGATTATGAGCCTAGAAACATCTCATCTTTTAAACCTACTCTTCATGCCTAGTGACTGTCGACCTTTAAAATTAAGTGGTCTGGAACCATTAGTAATTACGCCCGAAAGTAGGTTTGTAAACGTAGGCGAGCGCACAAACGTTGCCGGTTCTAAACAGTTTTTAAGGTTAATTAAGGAAGAAAAATTTGACGAGGCGCTAGAAATTGCCAGGAATCAGGTAGAAAACGGCGCACAAATCATAGACATCAACATGGACGATGGTCTGATAGATGGAAAAGCAGCCATGGTCAGATTCTTAAATTTAATCGCCGCCGAACCAGATATTGCCAGAGTGCCGATCATGATCGATAGTTCTAAATGGGAGATTATAGAAGCAGGACTGCAGGTCGTGCAAGGAAAATGCGTGGTAAACTCCATCAGTCTTAAAGAAGGCGAGGAAGAATTTATACGCCACGCACTAGCCATAAAACGGTATGGAGCAGCCGTGATCGTTATGGCATTTGATGAGGTAGGGCAGGCAGATACCTATGAGCGCCGCATAGAAATTGCAAAACGTAGCTATGATGTGCTGGTGCAAAAAGTACAATTTGCACCAGAGGATATCATCTTTGACCTCAATATTTTCCCGGTTGCGACAGGCATGGACGAGCACAAGCGCAACGCCATAGACTTTATAGAAGGTACGCGCTGGGTAAAAGAGAATTTGCCACATGCCAGTGTTAGCGGTGGTGTGAGTAATGTTAGTTTTAGCTTTAGAGGTAACAACAAGGTGCGAGAAGCCATGCACAGTTCCTTTTTATACCACGCGATTAAGGCTGGTATGAACATAGGTATTGTAAATCCTGCCTTGCTAGAGGTCTATGATGACATAGACAAAGACCTGCTAGAACATGTAGAAGATGTCTTGCTGGACAGGCGAGAAGATGCTACCGAGAGATTGCTAGATTATGCAGAATCTGTTACGCAAACCGTTAGAACATCTACCATTGATAATAGCTGGCGCGAGTTGCCATTACAAGATCGCATCACGCGGTCACTTGTAAAAGGAATTGATGCCTTTATTATAGAAGATGTAGAAGAAGCGCGATTATCTGTAAAAAGACCCATAGAAGTCATAGAAGGTCATTTAATGACTGGCATGAATGTCGTGGGCGATTTGTTCGGCAGTGGGAAAATGTTTTTGCCCCAAGTGGTGAAAAGCGCACGAGTAATGAAGCGTGCAGTTGCACATTTGTTACCTTATATAGAAGCCGAAAAAGACGGGAAATCCAGTACCAATGGTGTTGTTTTAATGGCAACGGTAAAAGGTGATGTACACGATATAGGTAAAAATATTGTTTCGGTGGTGCTGGCGTGTAATAACTATGAGATCATTGATTTAGGTGTCATGGTGCCGCCAGAAAAAATATTAGACGCCGCTATAAAACACAACGTCGACATCATCGGGTTGAGTGGTTTAATTACACCATCACTAGATGAAATGGTCTATCTGGCCAAAGAAATGAAACGCCGCAATTTTAAGGTGCCGCTTATGATAGGTGGCGCCACAACCTCGCGTGCACACACCGCAGTAAAGATTGATCCTGAGTATGATTGCACGGTGGTACATGTAAATGACGCCAGCCGCGCGGTAACTATCGCAGGAGAAATTATAGAGAAGAAAGATGGTAGTCATCTCGCTTTCGCGAAAGCGAAAAAAGAAGAATACGCAAAACTAAGAACAGACTTTTTAGGACGGGCAAAAGAAAAAGAATTTTTAACCATAGAGCAGGCACGGCAAAATAAATTGACGCTGGACTGGACGAACTATGAGGCGGTAAAACCCAAAAAACTTGGAATTCATGCTATAGATGATATTGATTTTAAAACGCTTACAGAATATATCGACTGGTCACCATTTTTTAGAAGTTGGGATTTGCACGGTCGGTATCCCAATATTTTAGAAGACAAGGTTGTGGGCACACAAGCCACTGAATTATTTAAGGATGCCCAAGAAATGCTCGATCAAATGATTGCCGAAAAATGGTTAACCGCTAAAGCTGTTTACGGTCTTTTTCCTGCGGCAACTGTTCATGATGATGACATCCAAGTAATTGGAAATCAAGTATACACATTTAGAACGTTGAGGCAACAAACTAAAAAAACACCGGGTGTACCCAACATCGCCTTAGCCGACTTTATCGCACCTGTAAGCAGTGGCAAACAGGATTATATAGGCGCTTTTTGCGTGACAACAGGATTTGGCGTTGCTGAGCGTGCCGCGCAGTTTGAAAAAGACCTAGATGATTACAATTCAATCATGCTTAAAGCACTGGCAGACCGGTTTGCCGAAGCCCTTGCAGAGTATTTACACCTGAAAATACGCAAGGAATTTTGGGGTTATGCCAGTGATGAAAATCTGACAAACCATTCCCTAATTAAAGAAGAATATAAAGGCATACGACCAGCACCAGGATATCCGGCATGTCCAGACCATTTAGAAAAGCTCACCATTTGGGATTTACTAGAAGTAGAAAAACACACCGGTGTTATCCTAACAGATAGCCTGGCGATGTGGCCAGCAGCTAGTGTTTCAGGATATTATATGGGGCACCCGCAGTCTAAGTATTTTGGGCTGGGTAAGATTAAAGAAGATCAGGTCGCAGATTATGCAAACCGCAAAGGCATACCTGTAGAAAAAGCCATAAAGTGGCTCAACCCAAACATTGCAGATTAATAGCAAATACAAAAAATGAAGATAACCCAACATATAAATCAAGCGACAAAACCCCTTTTTAGTTTTGAAATCATACCACCTATTAAAGGCAAATCTATACAGCAGCTGTATGATAATATAGACCCCTTAATGGAATTTAAGCCGCCGTTTATAGACGTTACCACTTCTAGAGAAGAGTTTATTTACCTAGAAAAAGAAAACGGTTTGCTAGAAAAAGCTTTGACCCGCATGCGTCCTGGAACACTAGGTATTTGTGCATCTATTCAAAACAGGTATCAGGTAGATACCGTGCCACACATACTTTGTGGCGGTTTTACAAAGCAAGAAACAGAATATTTGCTGGTAGATTGTCAGTATTTAGGAATAGATAACGTGATGGCATTGCGCGGCGATGCTCGTAAAGAAGAGCGCCGTTTTGAGAAAACCATTGATGGTCACGAGTATGCTATAGATCTAGTAAAGCAAATACAAGCGCTTAATGAAGGGAAATACCTGCATGAGGTGATTGAAATATCCAGCGATGTAGATTTTTGTATAGGCGTTGCTGGTTACCCAGAAAAACATGAAGAAGCGCCATGTATGAAAAGTGATTTAAAAAGATTGAAAGAAAAAGTAGATGCTGGAGCAGATTATGTGGTAACCCAAATGTTTTTTGATAATAAAAAATATTTTGACTTTGTAAAATGCGCCCGTGAAGCAGGTGTTCATGTTCCCATCATACCAGGTGTTAAGCCACTAGCAACGCGCAAACACCTCAATATCCTGCCCAAAACATTTAAATTAGATTTACCAGAAACACTTGTAGATGCTGTAGAATCTTGTAAAGACGATAAGGCGGTAAAGCAAGTGGGTATAGAATTTTGTATTGAGCAGTGTAAAGAGTTGATGGCAAACGATGTGCCTGTACTACATTTTTACAGTATGGGAAAAAGCGACAATATTGAGGCGATTGCACGAGCCCTTTTTTAGTGGTCATGTTTGTAAATGTGCAACCGATTGAATAAAAAAAAACATCGCCATCAACAATTTATGCCGTGACGATGTTTAATAAAATTCACATTAAAAACTTTTTTAGTTTTTTAGGTAGAACAGCTCGTTAATTATCTAAAAAAAATTACTGTAATTCAATAGGCAGCTCAACCTGATAAGTTCCCCAGGCAGCTTTAAGATGTACTGTATTATTTTTATTAGGAGAATAAAGAGCGATACTTAAATTTTCTACATTTTCGTCTAGCATGTTTACAGGTACAGCAACCTTAACAAGGTCCATTTCTGGTTTGTGCGAATAACTGCCCCATGCGTCGATTTCATTATATATGTGAAAAGTCCATTCTTTTTCTGTAGGAACTACCATGATAGAATAACGACCTGCTTCTATAAGTTTACCACCTATGGTTGCATCTTGAAACAATAAAATTTCAGTACTTTCATTTGCACCTAGTCTCCATGACTCGCCATATTTTGTAATGCCTGCTTTGCGATCATCAGTAGATCTAAAAATTTGACGACCATTAAGTGCTGGACGACTGTATAGTACTCTTATTTTGGGAGTTGCAGCTAGTTTTGCTTCTTCTGTTTTTGCAAACTGTCGTTGTGAAGCATTTGCTGGGAAATAAACCATATCCAAAGGACTTTTATCTATTTTGACAAATTCCTGTGCGGTGAGTGTTGTGGTAGAGAATATTACAGCTACCAGTAAAATGTATTTTTTCATAAGTTTTTATTTTGAAAACAAAATTAATGATCTCTTTACCTTTAATCACTGCTTTAACAATCTTATAAGATTGTTATGCTATTTAAATTTGCTTTTGTATAGCATTAAACCACTAGCTGGTGCAATATGAGACAGGTGTATTTTAAGACTTCCATCTAGCGTGTTTTTAAATTCTTTTAGTGTGAATTTGTGCATTCCTAGGTCAAATAACATTCCCATCATTAACCGCACTTGGTGGCGTTTAAAACCAGCGCCTTTTACTCTAAAAACAAAACTTTCTTTTGGAAAGAAACTGGCGGTAAAAAGTTGGTTTTCTTCTATTAACGAACTTTCTATAGTTACAGTAGTTGTAGTGTTTTCTGAAGGTTTGTAGGTATAAGACCAAAAGTTGTGGGTGCCATTAAATAATGTCGCTGCAGTTTTCATTATTTCAATATCTAGCTCATTCTTCATATACACCATCATAGCTGCACAAAAAGGATGAAATTTTTCACCATGCGAGAACAGATAAATGTATTCTTTGACTTTTGGCGCTTTGATGATATTAAAATTTGCATCTGTTTTTTGTATTTCTAGCGCACGTATATCGCTAGGTAAATTTTGATTAAAGTCTGATAAAAATTGATCTATCTGCAGTGGTTGTTCATCATCTAGAAATAGCTCGATCCATGTTTCATTTACAGAGACTTTGGCATCGGTTCTTCCTGCTGCTAGTACTTTAAAATTAGAATGGTCAAAAACATAACGCAAGGTTCTTAATACCATGCGTTCTACCGTGGGAATATTATTTGGTTGTTTTTGCCATCCGTGAAATCTAAAACCTAAATATTGTAATTTGATTAAATAAAATTGTCGGTTATTTTGTGCAAATGGTCCTGGATTCATTTGTGATGTAGATATTAATTATTGTTTTCCATTCCATTCGGCATAGAATTGATCTAAAAAGATCTTCATAAAATCATGTCGCTGTTGTGCAATTCTTTTTCCAGTTTTGGTATTCATTAAGTCTTTTAATAGCAATAATTTTTCATAAAAGTGATTGATCGTGGGGGCGGTACTTTTTTTGTACGCTTCTTTTGTCATGTTTAGATCTGGTGTAATGGCAGGGTCGTAAATGGTCCTATTCTTAAACCCGCCATAGTTAAAGGTGCGCGCTATACCTATCGCACCTATGGCGTCTAGCCGGTCTGCATCTTGTACAATATCTAGTTCTATACTGGTAAAATCATGTTTTTGACGGCCACCTTTAAAAGAAATATGTTTTATAATATTTTCTACATGATCAATAATTGATTCTGTAAGGGCGATAGATTCTAGAAATTCTCTCGCTATTCTAGGGCCAATTGTTTCATCTCCATCATGAAATTTTGAGTCGGCTATATCGTGTAAAAGCGCACCCAATTCTATGATTTGCAGATCACATTCTTCACCCTTGGCAATAAGTCGTGCATTTTTCAACACCCGTTCTATATGAAAGTAATCATGTCCACCCTCGGCATTTTTTAAGGTGGTTTTTACAAATGTGATGGTTTGTGATGTAATTTGTTGCTGTGTCATTGGGTAAAAATAGTAAGCTTTTTTGTTTCGCTTTCGCGAAAGCGAGATAAAAAGAAGATAGTAGCGTACTTGTTTTGTTATAAACCGATATGCCAATAACTAGTTTAAAGGAAGTTGATACTGTATAAGATGTGTTGTAGTGCTATTTTTTGGTTTAGTTTAAAACTAGAATGTTTGCAATGATTACATCTTACAACTGCTTCTTTAAATTTGTTACCTTTTGATACTCTATATAAAAATCCTGCACCACCTCAAATGCTGCCTTCTTATTAGTCAATTCCAGCATTTGAATCTTTGTTGATGGTTGAATCCATCGTTTTTTTCCATCAATTAAGATTTGTATGGGCATTTCAAATCCATTTACTACATGGTTCCAGCGGTAGTAAACTTGTTTATTATCCATGGAATATTCTAAGACAGGAATTCGTATATCTCTTAAATATTGGTCAAAAACAGGTTGAAGATCGAGTCCCATTTCTTGTGCTATGTAATTTTCAATTTGTGCAGTTGTCACGGTCTGGTGATAAAATTGAGCATTAAGACCTCGCAGGATGTTTCTCCATTTTTCATCGTCGTCATTGATGATTCTTAAGGTGTGCAATAGGTTGGCACCCTTATAATACATGTCGCTAGAACCTTCATGATTCACATGATATTGTCCTATTACAGGTCGATCGTTGTTGATTCCTCTTCTAGTACCGATAACGTAATCAGAACTTGCTTTTTTACCATAATAAAAATCTAAAAAAAGACTTTCAGAATAGGCTGTAAAACCTTCATGTATCCACATGTCTGCAATGTCTTTATTAGTAATGTTGTTTGCAAACCATTCATGACCAGACTCGTGTATAATGATAAAGTCAAATTTTAAACCCCATCCTGTTCCAGATAAATCATTGCCTAGATAACCGTTTAAAAACCTATTTCCATAGGTAACAGAGCTTTGATGCTCCATTCCTAAATAGGGTACTTCAACTAGCTTGTAACTATCTTCATAAAAAGGATATGGGCCAAACCAGTGTTCAAATGCTTTCATCATTTTGGGCGCATCTTTAAATTGGTTTCTAGCTTTCCCTAAATGGTCGCGCAAGACATAATAATCCATGTCTAGTTTACCTTTTTCACCTTCATACACTTCATTAAAATTTACATAATCACCTATATTAATGTTGACTCCGTAATTATTGATAGGATTTTTCACTTCCCAAATATAAGTGGTCGTGTTATCATACTGTGTTTGTGTTGCGGTAAGCCTACCGTTTGAAACTGCCATCAAATCCTTAGGAGCGGTAATAGAAATTTGCATGCCATTTTCACCCTCGTCATACATATGGTCTTTACATGGCCACCATACACTAGCCCCCAGCCCTTGATTAGAGGTTGCAATAAAATGATTGTCATTACTGTCTTTTTTCCAGGAAAAACCACCATCCCAAGGCGCATTTCTTGCCTCGCGTGGTGTGCCTTTAAAATTGATTGTAATAGCGTTTGTTGCACCAGTGATTTGCTTTTCTTTGAGTGTAATAAAATGAGCATTTCCTTCACGTTTTACTTGTAATTCTTCACCATTTTGAGAAACACTTATAATTTGCATGGGTTCTTGTAGGTCAATTTGCATGACTTGATATTCATTAAGAACATCATAAGTGATGGTGTTATCGCCATAAATATATTTATCCTCAGGTCGCACTGTTACCTTTAAATCATAGTGTTTTAAATCCCACCAGGCGCGTTCTTTAGTAATGGAACCGCGCAAGGAATCTTGCCTTGTAAATTGGTTTTTATTTTGAAGTAGCTGGGCATTGATAACTGGCGATCCTAATAACAGCAACGCAATTAGTATGATTAAAGTAGATGTTTTCATAGACTTATATATTTTAACAAAATACGTCTAATAAGTTATAATAATAACAGGATACAGCGCATTTTATTTTTTAATTATTGATTTATAGGGTTTTGCAACGCTGTATTTTGATATGTTTTGGCTATGGTTTGCGCTGCTTTTTTATTTTGCGGTGTAAATCTTTTTTCATAGCCACGCCTGTAACTTTTTTCTGCATGATGTTTCCATATAAATCCGCCTGCCATCCAGTCTTCCTGCCATACTGCATCAAATAGTCCTTTAAAAAGCAGGTGCTGCGCCTGTTGATTTACCTCGCGGTCGTCGCCAGCATTCTTCCAAGGCTCTAGACCGGCATAATCGGCGCTTATGTAGCCATATTCTGTAAAAAGTATTTGTTTATTCTGCTTTCGCGAAAGCGTGCTTAATTCCAATTTCCACCTGTCCCATGCTGTTTTTATTGTAATAAGGTCTGGTGTTTTTTGATCGCTAATAGGAAAATAGGCATCGACCCCTATATAGTCTAATTCTTGCCAAAAAGGAACCGTTTGATAGTTGTCCCAGTTTGCTGCATAGGTAAGTTTTCCCTTATAAACTGTTCTTATTTTTTTGATCAATTCTTGCCAGTATTCAGGTCGTTCTTCTACAAAAGAGTCCAGCTCTGTACCTATACAAAACAACTCTATATCTTGTTGTGCAGCGAGAAGTGCAAATTTCATGATATAATCGGTGTAGGTAGATTCAAGTACTTGCCAGGCAGCATGTGTTGTTAAATTAATATCCCCTGTATAATCACCACGGCCTATCCATATTTGAGGTTTAAGTAGGACTTTTATACCCTGCTCTTTCATCAGTAAGCTAGTGGTGATGACACCTTGCGGTTTTTCACCCCACCAGCCATATGGTTCGTTATAATTTACAGTGGGTGCTGCCAGGCTTTGCATCCATGCATAGGGGACAATAGCAGCATAGTTTGCATGGTAGTTTTTAAGTGGTGTAATCGCCATAGAGTTTATAGAATCTCTAGTGGCAACAAATGTGATACCGTTAATTTTTGATTGATTTTGCGTTTGTTCTTTACCCGTGTTTTGAGTTTTATTCTTGTTAGTACAAGAAATTTGAAGGACAAGCAGCAGTAGGAAAAATAGATTTTTCATATTGCGTTAAAAATAGCAATTTCTAATCCAATTGTAAATAAGTTGAACACCCTGTTTTTTATTTTTTATTTCAGAAAAATTGTTTTTTACACGCTTGCACTTGATATGGCAACAAAATTGGGTTTTTATAAATAATTAGTATCAACAACAATTTTCTAGTTGTGGTAAGTTTAATGATAAAGATTTTATATTAATTGAGATGGGATTAGTTTTTATAGGTGAAGGGGTAGGTTATGATTAAATGATATTGTTATTAATATTCATAAAAAAATATAGGGGTGTAGTCCTTTTAATGATAATATATTTTACATTTACCCCATAAATAATAGGGGTTAAAAATATTATTATGAAAATTGGAGTTCCAATCGAAATCAAAAACAATGAAAGTCGTGTTTCTATCACACCAGCTGGGGTGTTTGAACTGTCCAAACAACAACATCAAATTTATGTTCAAACACAAGCTGGTCTAGCAAGCGGTTTTACCGATGAAGATTATCAAAATGCGGGTGCCATATTGCTGCCCGATATAGAGTCGGTTTATGAAAATGTCGATATGATTGTAAAGGTAAAAGAGCCTATTGAATATGAATATTCCTTAATTAAAGAGGGGCAAATTGTTTTTACTTATTTTCATTTTGCATCTAGCCAAACCCTTACTGCTGCCATGATCGCGTCAAAAGCTGTATGTATTGCCTATGAAACTGTTAAAGATGAAGATGGCAGCCTGCCGCTACTCACACCCATGTCTGAAGTTGCTGGGCGTATGGCAACACAACAAGGCGCAAAATATTTAGAAAAACCTATTCAAGGAAAAGGTATTTTACTGGGTGGTGTCCCTGGGGTAACCCCTGGCAAGGTGCTGGTACTAGGGGCTGGTGTGGTAGGAATACAGGCAGCAAAGATGGCTGCAGGGCTAGGGGCTCATGTTGTTGTTTTTGACATAAGTATGAAACGCTTGCGATATGTAAATGATATCATGCCCAGCCATGTGGTTACTGCATTTTCTAACGAATACAACATCAGGCAACATATTAAAAATGCTGATTTGATCATCGGTGCGGTTTTAATACCAGGTGCCAAAGCTCCTAAATTGATTACTAAAGACATGCTTAAAGACATGCAACCGGGTACTGTAATGGTAGATGTAGCGGTAGACCAAGGCGGCTGTTTTGAAACCACAAGACCTACAACACACGAGGATCCTACTTATATTATCGACGATGTGGTACATTATTGTGTGACCAACATGCCAGGTGCGGTGCCTTATACTTCTACAGTCGCTCTTACTAATGTGACTTTTCCTTACATCTTGCAAATTGCTAATCAAGGATGGAAAGCCGCCTGTGATCATAATCCCGCGTTAAAAAAAGGATTGAGTCTGGATCATGGAAATATCATTTGTAAGGAGATATTGAAGGAAATGAAGGTTTAAAAAAGTGGTGGCAAAGGTCTTTTCTTTAAAAAAATCTAATTCTTGTATGTTTCTAGTATCTGTAACTTTTAAATCTAAAGCATTAATTACACAGTCGAAAAATGTAAAGTATATAAGTTAAAGTTGTTACTTATTCATACTTTTTGAATCCTAGTATAAAAGTCCATAAAAATGATATTTTATTTTGTTTAGGCTTTTGCAAAATCCTAACATGAAACTAATATTATCATACCAAATGTATTGGAGATAGTGGCACAACACTGGTAAGCGATGGCTGGTATATTAATGACCAAACAATGCCAAGCTATCTATAAAATCTATTTTAACAGCTAGTTTTTTGATACGGTTTAAGTAGGATTTCTATAGACATTACAATTATAAGTCTACCTTACTAAACTTGATGAACATAATTTTGAAAATCATGAATTACAGGATTTATACTTGTTAAACATTTAAGTCCTATAATATTATTATCGGTACTTGCTGCTACCAATGGTATTGATCAAAAATTTTTGATCAATAGTAAGGAAAAAAAATAGCGTTTAAAATAGGTTTGCATCATTAAGGCAATAGCCCAGAAAACTGAATTTTAAAAATTGTTTACAATGGACGACCTTTAAATGCTGTCTAGCCAGTTCTAAAGGTTTTATAACTTTTTGTACCCGTTGCAGGGCAATGGTTAGATGACTTGTAAAACCTATGTTTATCATGCAGTAAATGCAGATAAGATAGGTTACCATCCCCATTTATATTCTAAATAATTTTATCAACCAGCCTTGCGTTAGTGATTGCAATGAAAATCCTTTTTTAAGGCTTTTGCTGCCTTAAAAAAGATTGTAATGTAAAGCACGACCCGCAGGGTAACGCCCATAAACTACTTATTCATTTACGCTTTTATCGCTAGTTAAAACAATTGATACTGCCTGGTTTTTTATAAGCTACATTTTTTGATTTACATTTTATCATCGCACAAGATATGTTACATGGTTTACTCGCCATAGCACACTTGTAATATTTAATGTTTAATATTGTAATCGTATCTGTTTTAAACTAGGGGCTGTATTCCTTGCACTTGCATATCACAAATAATAGGTAGATGAACAATTGTCATAGAGGCTTGTTTAATGTGCTAAAAACGCAATATTTTTATGGAACATGTAGTCATTATTGGTAACGGTATCGCTGGGGTGACTGCCGCACGGCATATAAGAAAACAATCTGATAAGCGCATCACCATCGTATCTGGCGAGAGTGATTATTTCTTCTCTCGCACTGCTCTAATGTATGTGTACATGGGACACATGAAATTTGAACATACACAGCCGTATGAAAATTGGTTTTGGAAAAAAAACCGTATTGAGTTAAAAAAAGGTTGGGTAGAAAAAATTGCTATTGCAAGTAAACAATTGGTTTTTAAAGACGGATCTAAACTTGATTATGATCAGTTGATTATTGCCACAGGTAGTGTCCCTAATAAATTTGGCTGGACTGGTCAGGATCTCGCTGGTGTGCAAGGATTGTATCACAAACAAGATCTTGAACAACTAGAAAAAAATGCACCCAATAAAGAAGTTTGTAAACGCGCTGTGATTGTGGGTGGGGGGCTGATAGGGATTGAAATGGCCGAGATGCTGCACTCTCGACATATTCCCGTGACTTTTTTAGTTAGAGAAAAGAGTTTTTGGGATGGTGTATTACCAGCTGGCGACAGTGCACTGGTCAATGAAGAGATTATTGCAAATGGAATTGACTTAAGGTTAAATACCAATCTAGAAAAAATCATCGACGACGGCACAGGGCGTTGTATGGCTGTAAAAATAAAGGAAACAGGCGAGATTCTAGAGTGCGATGTGGTAGGGTTAACGGCAGGTGTAACGCCCAACGTGAGTTTTTTAAAGAATGCTGGTATTGAAATAGGTAGGGGTGTACTGGTTAATAGAAGATTAGAAACCAGTGTAAAAGATATATATGCAATAGGCGATTGTGCCGAGCAACGAGAGCCAATAGGACGCCGCAGGCCTATAGAGGCTGTATGGTACACAGGTCGCATGATGGGCGAGACTGTGGCGCAAACCAATTGTGGAAATCCTATGGAATACAACCCAGGACACTGGTTTAACAGTGCCAAATTTATGGATGTAGAATATCAAACTTATGGATGGGTGAGTGGTAGGGACCGCCCAGAATGGGAAGAACATTTTCACTGGCGACATCCTAAAGAAATGATTTGTGTGACTGTGGCTTTTCATACAAAAACAGATGTGTTTTTGGGTATCAATACCTTTGGCATTAGAATGCGACACGAGTTATTTGATCGCTGGCTAAGTGAAGAACGCAAGGTAGACGAGGTCATGAAGTATTTAAAAGACGCCAATTTTGACCCAGAGTTTTATGCGCAGCATGAAAAAGCAATACTGGCGCAGTATAACCAGCAAAGAGGTAAACAAATACAAGCAGTTAAAAAAAGCTGGAAACGCATATTTGCTAAATAAATTTAAATTCTCAATCGCTTTATGAAAGCAATTCAACATATAGGTATCACGCTGTTTTTAATAGGTTTTGGCATTTTTATAAGTCTGCCATTAGTGGGTAACTTTAAATTAGATCAAAATAGTTTTGACCAATTAATGACCGATCAGGGTATACAAAGCAAAGTTTTTAAAAATGATTTAAAAGATAAGTTGGTAGATATTGATTTTTCAGCAATCACGCCTGTTGCTGGTATGGTAGCGCAATCAAAAGAAAAAGCAAATGCCATTCATACCAAAAACAAAGAGTGGAATAAAAAGGTTTATGCCAGCGACGACGATCTCGCGATGACCATAAAAAAAGCTTCTGGTTATGGTTTTATTCCTGAAAACAAGGGTTTGATGTGGTTGCTTACTTTTGGATTAGCAATTGTGGGTGCGCTGTTATTTATTGTACCACAAGTGGTTACTTTGGGTCGTAAGGGAATTAAAAACAATGGTATTTATCATCAAAGTGCTACTAATCGTGGGTGGATCGCATGGTTGGTTTTTATCTTTTTGGTCAGTTTTTATTTGTTGCTCTATTTTCAGTCAGAATATGCGGTGAACTGGACCTATCTAGTAGATCCCATCAGTAAAAGTCTAAATGGCAATCCTGCAGGGCATTGGTTTGTATATGGATTTATGTATTGTACCGTTATGACCGTTATGGCAGTAAGAATGTACATTAAATACCGCCACAATGTTTACCAAACCTTAAGAACTACATCGGTACTATTTTTTCAAATTGTATTTGCTTTTTTAATTCCAGAAATTATGGTGCGCTTGCAACTGTCTTATTCAAAGGGTTATGACTTTAAAAATGCTTTTCCGCTAGATTATGATTTTTTCTTTAGTTGGAATTTAAAAGAATTGATTTCTAGTGGTGGATTGGGGCTTTTTATTTTGGTGTGGGGTATTGTACTTACCCTGGTTATCGTGCCAGTAATGGTTTATTTTTTTGGCAAAAGATGGTATTGCTCGTGGGTGTGTGGTTGTGGTGGTCTTGCCGAGACTCTAGGCGATCCCTACCGCCAGCATTCTAGTAAATCACTATTCTCGTGGCAAGTAGAACGCTGGTTGATACATAGCGTACTCGTTTTTGCACTGGTCATGACAGGATTTACCCTTTACGGCTTTTTTACCGATGCCAGTACTGTTGTGGGAATAGAGGTACAAAAAATTATGAATGTGTACAGTTTTTTGATAGGAGCCATTTTTGCTGGGGTTATTGGCACAGGTTTTTATCCTATTTTTGGTAATCGGGTGTGGTGCCGTTTTGGTTGCCCGCTAGCCGCCTATTTAGGTTTTGTACAACGATTCAAATCCCGTTTTAGAATCACAACTAATGGCGGGCAATGCATCTCTTGCGGCAATTGTTCTACCTATTGCGAGCAGGGGATTGATGTAAGAGCCTATGCCCAAAAAGGCGAAAACATAGTGCGATCCAGTTGTGTAGGTTGCGGTATTTGCAGCGCTGTGTGCCCGCGTGGAGTCTTAAAATTAGAAAATGGTCCGGAAAATGGTCGCATCAATCCTACCGAAGTGCTTTTAGGCAACGATGTAGATTTAATGGAATTGTTGAATAAAAGGAAAAGTGATTAATGTTTTATGCTTAATGATTGGTTTTCTTGATAATACCAGCATTACACCCATCCCTTCCTTCCCTCAAGGGAAGGTGATAACCCCCGATTCATTTTAATATCCCGATGATTATCTTGTCTTTTTCCCTTGAGGGAAATGGCGATAGCCAAAGAGTGCAACGCAAGAGTAAAAACCAGCATTACACCCATCCCTTCCTTCCCTCAAGGGAAGGTGATACCTCCCGATTTAATTTAATATCCCGATGCCAGTATCAAACTTTTCCCTTGAGGGAAATGCCGACAGGCAAAGGGTGTAGCGCAAGAGTAAATACCCAATATTACACCCATCCCTTCCTTCCCTCAAGGGAAGGTGATACCTCCCGATTTAATTT
>CAZQGX010000002.1:0-155178 GCA_964593255.1 uncultured Flavobacteriaceae bacterium
ACTGATAGTTGCGGCAATAAATTCAAATTAGGTGTGAAAACGGATATTCAATTAATTTACGATTATTATTTAGGAAGCCATTTTTATGGCTTCTTTTTTATTAGACAACAATGATTAATTTTAAAAGAATTTGAAGTAATCTATAGTGAAACTATAGAAACTTCACGAGTTTTTTACATGATGTAGGTATTCAAACCCAAGTTGCAAATTTCAGTCCCAAAATTCTCAAAAAACGATGTAAGGTGTTTTTTCTATATTTTAATGTCAAGTAAGTATAGGTGTATGTTTTAAACCTTCAAAACCATACGCCTATTAACTTATATAAAACATGTATTTGGTCGTGGGGATACTAATCAACAGCTGATATCGCGCTTTTCTTGAGTTCAAAAAGATCCGTAACAATCTTAATGGATTTTGTTTTTCTTATGACCGACATAAATTGAGTCATGTGTAACACAGGTTACAACTATGCCTAAATCTAGAATATATATTTGCAACTCAGTTGCATTAAACTATATAATCTACAATCAATAAATAGGTTTTTACGATGTTAAACAAACTATCCAAAACAGTTTTATTGCTATTCTTAGCAATTCAAATCCAAGCTCAAGACTTGGTAAAAGGTAAAATAACAAACCAGAACGGAGCACCACTTATGGGTGTTAACGTGCTATTGCATCAAAGTCAAACAGGAGCCATAAGTCAAGAGGATGGTACATATCAACTTACAATACCTTCCAAACTTAAGGTGATTACTATAGAGTTCACCTATATTGGTTTTAGAACGCAGGTTAAAACTATCAATCTTGACGCAGCAAATACTTCAAATTATACCTTGGATCTTCAACTTGAAGAATCACAACTCGAGTTACAGGAAGTCACTATTACAGCTGGTTTTATCAAGCAAAAAGACGAGGTGCCTTATCCTATAGAAACAGTTAAGCGTAAAGATATTGTAACCTCAGGCGATGTCAATTTTTCAAGAGCCATTGCACGTACCCCTGGTGTCTATTTTACAAATTTTGGTTTGGGAGGCGGTCAACCGGTGATTAGAGGTTTAACTAATACCAACTTAGTAACACTCAACAATGGTATTAAGCAAGAAGTGTTTCAATTTTCATCAAATCACCCTTTCCTCATCGATGAATATACAGCGTCACATGTTGAAATTATTAAAGGGCCTGCCTCATTACAATATGGCTCTGATGCTGTTGCTGGTGTGGTCAACGTGGTGAGAGAACGTCCAGCACAACCTAATAGTATCGAGGGTGATGTGGTTTCGCAGTACCACAGCAATACCAATGGTTTTGTGAATAGCGTTGGTGTAAAAGGAAGTTTGGATAAGTTCTTTTTTGGAGTACGCGGAAGTTTAAAAACGCACGAGGATTATGAGGATGGTGACGATGATCTAGTCGACAATACCCGACTCAATGAAAGTAACTTGAGTTTAAACACAGGTTATCGCTCAGACCGTGGACTTTTCACCCTAAACTACAATTATACTGATGCAAATTATGGTATCCAAAATCAGCCACAAATCAATCTTTTTTCAAATCCACTAGCGTCCACATTATTGACCGAAGACCGTAAAAACGAAGTGTGGTACCAAGATTTACAGAACCATCTACTGACGTCAAATAACACAGTATTCTTTGGTAAAAACACATTAAATGTGGATTTAGGCTACCAATCTAATACACGTGAGTTGATTGCTGGTGGCATCAACCCACAAAATCAATTGGTAACCCCTTTAGTAACCTCTATGGAGCTAAATACATTGACTTACAATACAAAATTTAAAATGCCAACGGGTAATCATAATTTAATTTTTGGCGTAAATGGCGCTATAATTAATAACGAAGCAGATGAAGAAAAGGATAATATCCCGATGCCTGATGCCGAGATAAACGATATTGGATTGTATGTTATTGACGATTTTCAACTTTCGGAAAACATAATATTAACGTCTGGACTTCGTTACGATTACAGAAATATGAAATCCTTTCCTTTAGCAACCACCAATACCGACCGTTTTGAAGTTGACAATACCTATAACAGTATAAACGGTTCATTAGGTTTGACTTATAATCTATCAGAAAACCAGTTTTTAAAAGCGAATCTAGCTCGTGGTTTTCGTTCGCCAAACATACCAGAGCTCACGCAAAATGGTATTCACGGCGGCCGTTTTGAACGTGGCGATCCCAACCTAGACGCACAAAGCAATTATCAATTCGATATTACCTATCACTTGCATACCAATTGGGCAACTATAAATATCGCACCGTTTTTTAATTCTATAAATAATTATATTTATTTGGTACAAACGGATGAGAGCGCGCCGATAGGTGGTGGACAAATCTTTCAGCATGTGCAAAACGACGCCAATTTGTATGGTGGTGAGATTGCATTGGATATTCATCCTGTGGAATGGTTGGGAATTCATGGTAGCTACAGTTTGATTCGTGCCGATATTACAGACGATTCCGAAGGTATTGATCATCCCACATTTACACCACAAGACCGCTTAACAGGTGAAATTAAACTTCAGCATAAACAATTAGGTATTTTCAAAAGACCCTATTTTTCTACTGAAGTGCTGCACTTTTTTGAACAAACCCGAACAGGGCAAAATGAAGCAATCACGCCAGCTTATACTTTAGTGAATGCAAGAATAGGGGCGAGTTTATCAATTGGTAAACAAAATATTGACCTGTTTATCACAGGCAACAATTTAGCCAACGAAACTTATTTTGATCACCTTTCTGTTACTAAACCCTTAGGCTTGAATATGATTGGACGTAATATTATGTTTGGTCTGCGATTCCCATTTTTATTTAATGATGCGCTTTAAAGCTTGAGATTTTTATTTGATATCTTGCCAGTGAACATAATTAAAACCTAAGGTGAAAAATACCGTCCATCAAAAAGTTAGTACCTTAACTGCCGTCGCTTTAGTCATTGCCAATATGATTGGCACAGGGGCTTTTACGAGTTTAGGGTTTCAACTCAAGGACATTAATGACCCTATGGCGGTACTTTTGTTATGGATAATCGGGGGACTATTAGCCTTAGCTGGCGCATTCAGTTATGCCGAAATTGGTACAGTTTTCAAAAAATCGGGTGGTGAGTATATTTACCTGTCCAAAATATACTCGCCTTTTATAGGTTATTTGGCAGGATGGGTTTCTCTAACTGTGGGTTTTGCAGCACCTGTAGCACTTTCTGCCATTGCAGTGATGTCCTATTTTCCCTATGCAGAACTTAATATTGTATGGAGCAGTGTTATTCTTGTTGCCCTTATTACTGCATTGCACACGTTTGACCTTAGAACAAGTGCCAGGTTTCAAAACGGCAGTACGGTTGTAAAGGTGTTGTTTATTGTCTTATTAATTGGCATTGGATTATGGGTACCGGGTTATGAAGGCAATACTTATTTAGAACTTCCTAAGGGGTCATCTCTTTTTTCTGGATCTTTTGCAATAGCCTTGATTTATGTTAGCTACGCCTATTCTGGTTGGAATGCAGCTGTTTACATTACCGACGAACTAAAAAACCCAAAAAAATCATTAACCTATGCCCTTATTGGAGGCACCTTGTTTGTAACGGTTATTTATACACTACTGCAGTTTATTTTCTTAAAGCACGTACCTGTACCGCAATTGGTGGGTCAAGTAGATGTAGGAACACTTGCCGCCACAGAAATCATGGGCAGGGATATGGGTGATCTTTTTGGTCTTGGCATCTCACTGCTGTTGATATCGGGGATTAGTGCAATGACTTGGGTTGGCCCAAGGGTAACGGCAGCAATGGCAAAAGACATCTGTTTTTGGCGCTTCCTACAGAATGGGACAAACGCAATTCCAAAAAAAGCGCTTTGGCTTCAGTTCGGTATTACGGCCCTACTACTACTATCAGGTACTTTTGAACAGATCTTGATTTACTGTGGCTTTCTGCTGACCTTGTCTTCTATGCTAACGGTTTGTGGGGTTTTTTACTTGCGTTTAAAACAGAAAAAAGTGTACGAGGGTAGGGAAATTTTTAAGAGCCCCCTTTTTCCGTTGTTCCAAGTCATATACATCATTTTTGCACTGGGCATCCTAATTTTTGCGTTTATGGAAAGACCCATGGAAGCTACGCTGGGTGCTGGTAATTTGGTGCTAGGCGCGCTAACTTGGCTCATCGGCAAAAAAATAAATCTTAACCCCAATAATATGACACACAAATGACCCAAATCATTTTTAACAATACAGGTAATGCTTTACTTTAATAATTAAGTTTACCTGTGAATTTTAATCAACACCTAAAACAAACACAGATGAAAAAAACAATTCTTATGATTTCCCTCGGTACAATATTAGCTTGCCAGGGGCCAGAACACAAAAAGGAACAGAGCCAAACAAAAGGCATGCATAATAGCCATACAAAGAACTCTGAACACGGCAATACCAAACAACACGCACCAGGATCGGCTAATGAGTATATGCACCAATCTTCGGTAGAAGATCTCGTAAAACGCTTTGAGTCACCAGAACGGGATGAGTACCAAAAACCAGAAAAAGTCCTGGAATTTTTAGGTGATATCTCAGGGAAAACCATAATGGATATCGGTGCGGGTTCTGGCTATTTTTCGGTAAAGCTAGCGAAAAAAGGGGCAAACGTAATCGCTGCAGATGTAAATGAGGAGTTTCAGTCCTTACTGAAAGAACGGATTGAAAAAGAAAAGGTTGAAAACATAACCACACGAAAAATCCCATATGACGCCCCTGGTCTAAAGAATCAGGAAGTAGATATGGTGCTTATTGTAAATACCTATCACCACATAGAGAACCGTTCAGATTATTTTACCAAGGTCAAAGAGGGACTTAAAAATAACGGCGAACTTGTTATTATCGATTTTTTTGATGCAGATGCCCCTGTTGGACCCAAGCATCATAAAATTTCCATAGACACCGTAATCAGCGAATTAAAACAGGCAGGGTATTCCGATTTTCAAGTGGAAGTAAACCTGTTACCTTATCAATATATCATAACATCTAAATAATAGTATCATGAAAAATTCAAAAAAAATCTTAGCCATGAGTTTAGTTGTGGCATTTACAAGCTTGTATGTGTCCTGTAAAAACAATGAAAAAAAAGACACCGAGACTGAAAAGCTTACAGAAGAGATGGCATCGGAAATGGAAAGTTTTGTTACACTATTTGAAAATGATTACACTAAAGTTTCAAAAATCTCCTTAGCACCAGGAGAATCTCAACCCACCCATGAAGGAGAAGCCCGAGTGATTTATGCACTAACAGATTACACAATTGATTGGGAAGAACAAGGCAAAAAATTAGGGACCAAAACCTGGAAAAAGGGAGAGGCTCATTTTCATGAAGCTGGAAAACATTCAGCCACTAATAATGGCACATCAACTGCCGAATGGCTGGTATTTACCAAGAAAAAGGCTGAACTACCTGAGTGCGGAGATAATACAATAGAAAATGATGTTAACGCAGTATCTCCAGACTTTGCAAATGTCTTGTTGGAAAATACTGATTTTAAGTTTACAGAAATAACTTTACAAACGGGAGAAAGCATACCAATGCATTCTGGTATTAATCGTATTATTTATTCCCTTTCTGATTACGAAATAGCCTACGAATCTGATTCTAAAGGCAAACTGAATAAGCAGTTTACCACAGGGGATATACACTGGCATGAGGCGTGTCAGCACGCACTTAAAAATAGTGGAGAAACCCTTGCTAAGTTTATCGTGGTTAGTTACAAAAAAAAAAATAATTAAAAGTACTACCTACAACAACTAAGATATAGCTTGCCGATAGGCCAAAGCTATATATGACGCCTATACTGTGCCTGTCGAAGTATAGACTGATCTGCATTTGTGGGTAAGGGTGAAAACGTCGCTTAGATACTGCCCTTTGAGGTGATAAATATTGTTTTTTTGTTTAATAAAGTAGTACTAAACCGAGCTGATCATCGCCGCCGAGTGAGCCGTTTTTTTTAAGTTTCTAGGTCTTTTAGACCTTTTTTTGGACGAGGTAGAACTATTTTTTCGGTTTGGGCTCTATTGTTTTAGGGTTCCTTCTGAACCTATTTTTAATTTCTGTATTTTAATGAAAATGGAATAATAACTAAGATTTGGTGTACCTTGTTGGTACAAAACTGTAGCATAACATTATGCTAGGTAAAAAAACGAAAAAACCACCTACACTACAAACTACAATGTTCTAAAGTTAGGCGGTAGGTTTTAAAGAAACCCTCAACCTGTGTAGAATGTATGGTCGTTACAATTGTTTGTGTTAAAAAATAGATTTTATCCGTTTGATAGTGATTCTTATTATTAATCAGTCTTTTATTTATGAATTGCGCTGCTTGATATAGTGCTACTACTTTTTTTTATCGCTTGGTCTAAATCTGCAATAAGAATTTCGGCCTCTTCAATACCTACAGAAAACCTCAACAACCCATCTGCAATACCTTGTTCTGCTCTTTGCTGCGGTGTTAACAAACTGTGTGAGGTAGTTGTAGGTGCTAGTATAGTGCTCTCTACACCTGCAAGACTTAGCGCTGGTAAAATTACCTCTAGTTTTTCAAGAAATAAGGCAGGATGGATATGTTTTTTAAGTTCAAACGACATCATACCGCCATACCTGTTCATTTGTTTTTTAGCAAGTTTGTGTTGCTGGTGCGATTTTAAACCTGGATAGTTTACCGTTTTAATGTCGTTGTGTTGTTCTAAAAATCTAGCTATTTTTTTTGCAGTTTTAGATTGTTGTTTTACCCTTAATGCCAGCGTTTTAATACTGCGCTCTAGTAACCAAACGGTATGGTCACTCAGGCTACCACCATAATTTTTGGCAGTTTTCCATATTTGATCCATGTGCTTTTGACTGCAACTTACGGTGCCAGCACAAATATCACTATGGCCACCTAAGTATTTTGTCGCACTGTGTATGATGATATCTATCCCAAAATCTGCCGGGGTTTGGTTAATAGGCGAGGCAAATGTATTATCTATAGCTGTGGTTAAGTGGTTCGCTTTCGCGAAAGCGGAAACCAATTCTAAATCTGTAATCTCAAGTAGTGGGTTGCTAGGCGTTTCTACATAAATCATTTTTGTATTGGGCTGCAAACTCGCTGCAAGGCTTTCTTGATTTACATGCTCTATCATGGTGTATTCTATACCCACATTTTTGAATTCGGCAGCGGCAAAATGAGCAGTACCTCCATAAATAGCACGTTGCATGATCACGTGATCTCCTGTTTGAAGAAATGCCATAAAGACTGCGCTTATAGCTGCCATACCACTGCCAAAAATCATTCCCGCCTCGGTATGTTCTAGTGCGGCCATCTTTTTGCCTAGTGCTACTTGATTAGGCGTGTTAAAGTAACGCGGGTATAAGTTTGTACCCTCACCACGATAATCATAAGCGGTAGAAGTGTATATAGGCGATGTAGCGCCGCCGTAAACCTCGTCTTTAAGGTGTCCCGCATGAACGCATAAATAATTAGAACTTTTCTTATCTTTCATATGGTCTAAATTAATACCATTGCAAGTACCAAATGTAAATTAAATGTGAAATTAAACAAGTCTAACTTATTTATAATTACTGGTAGAAATTTACTCTGTATAACAATAGTTGCTTATCTTCACCTTATGAGCAAACTTTTTATAAATATCAAAGAATTAGTACAAGTAAGAAAACATACAAACAAACCATTGCGAGGTAGTCAAATGGATGAGTTGCCGTCTATTAAAAATGCCTATTTGTGGCTAGAAGATGGACTTATTAAGGATTATGGTAGCATGGATGTTTTACACTCACACACCGCCGAGGTTGTATATGATTGCACAAATAAAATCATTACCCCTGGCTATGTAGATAGCCACACGCACCTTGTTTTTGCAGCAACTAGAGAACAAGAATTTGAGGATCGTATCAATGGGCTTTCTTATGAAGAGATTGCAGCTAGAGGTGGTGGCATCTTAAATAGTGCAGCTGTTTTAAATCAAATGACTGAGGACGACCTTTTTGAAAAAGCACAACTGCGACTGGATAAGCTGGTTGAACAAGGAACGACCGCAATAGAAATTAAAAGTGGTTATGGGCTAAGTGTTGATAGCGAGTTGAAAATGTTGAGAGTCATCGCACGATTGCGCGATACAGGAACTTCTAAGGGATTTAAAATCCCTATAGTGTCTACTTTTCTGGGTGCCCATGCTTTTCCATTAGCTTATAAAAATGATAGAGAAGGTTATATCAAATTAATAATAGAAAAGATGTTGCCTGTTATTGTGCATGAAAATCTTGCCGATTATATTGATGTTTTTTGTGAATCAAATTACTTTACAGTTAAAGAAATGTTGCGTATCGTAGAGGCGGGAAGTACCTATGGTTTAAAGGCTAAAGTACATGTTAATCAGTTTAATGCCATAGGCGCAGTTGCAGCTGCGGTAAGTGCTGGTGCAGTAAGTGTAGACCATCTAGAGGTGATGACAGCGACAGATTTTACAGCCCTGGCAAATGCTAAAACAATTGCCACAGCCTTGCCTAGTTGTTCTTTTTTTCTAGGTTTAGATTATGCACCTGTAAATAAAATGATTGCACAAGATATTGCGATTGCCCTTGCTAGTGATTATAATCCAGGTAGTACACCCTCTGGAAACTTAAATTTTGTTTTTTCACTGGCTTGTATTAAAATGAAAATGACACCGCAACAGGCTTTTAATGCTTTAACCATAAATGCAGCTCATGCCATAGAATTACAAGACCAAGTAGGAAGTATAACAATAGGAAAAAAAGCCAACCTTTTGGTTTTTAATAATATAGATGGTATTGCGGCAATTCCTTATCATTTTGGACAGGTGATCATCGATCAAGTGGTTGTTGATGGCGAGATTACATAATGTGTTTTAAATTACTCCCAGTTTAATATTACCTTTAGTTAGTGATTGACAAAGAAAATAAATCACTTTACTTTTTAAAGTCTTGAAACTCGGGTTTAGATCTAACTGACTCAATATTAATTGAAAGGTAACATAAAAGGCCATTGTTTGCTCTAATAGATGAAATTTTTAAAAACAAAATGTAAATTGATATTTATCTACAAAAGCTTTGATAATATTGAAAACTAATTTTGTTTTAAGAGGTTAATCAAACAATATGAATTACTTTTATTTAATTATAATTTTGCCATGACTTCGTTTTTTCAGCACTTCACAAAAACAGATAGAGAGTCGTTTATTTCACACCGGCACAGTTTATATGATGCAAGTACAAGCCAGGTAGAAGATACATCGGTAAATTTTGCACAAGCGATAGAAGTATGTGAAAGCCTTGATTATCTAGAGCATGTTAAAGCAAAATATATTATTATAGGAATTCCCGAAGATATAGGGGTGAGAGTAAATTTAGGTAGGGCTGGGGCAAGCGAGGCATGGAATGAATTTTTAAAAGCATTTTTAAGTTTACAACACACATCACTAAATGACTGTAGTCGATTTTGTGTTTTGGGGAACATAGCTACAGGAGATTTAATGTTACCATCGCAAGGGTTAAACGCCATGGTACATAAAGAAAGAAAACAGCTAAGTGATTTAGTAAAATTGCTTGATGAGCGTGTTTTTAAAACAGTCTCTTTAATAATCGCGGCAGGCAAAATACCAGTTATTATAGGTGGTGGTCATAATAATTGTTATCCTTTATTAAAAGCTTATGGTTCTTTCACACCTATAGACTGTATCAATATAGATGCACATACAGATTTGAGACCTGCTACAGGAAGGCATAGCGGCAATGGTTTTAGCCATGCGATACAAGAAGGTTATTTAAAAAACTATTACATGCTAGGTATTCAAGAAAATTATATGAGCCAGTCGATGATAGATTTTATTAAACAAAACCAACATATTGATTACAGCCCTTACAACCTTAATTCTTTTCAAATCTCTTATGAGGTGCAACAAGCCCTTTCATTTATTGACCAATCAAATTTTTGTTTAGAAATAGATATGGATGTTGTTGCCGATTTTCCTTCTAGTGCGCAATCTCCCGTGGGTTATACATTAGAAAAATTAAGAATACTTATTAAAGAGATTTTATTTCAAAGCATTTCATCACCTAAATATTTTCATATTTGTGAAGCAGCACCCAGATACGGTCGTGATCATCAAGTTGGTAAAGCACTGGCGGCAATTGTTAATGATCTTCCTTAATTTATGAGCTGGCAAAATAAATTTTTAACCGTCATTTTTTTAATACTCGGGTTGTTATGGATATTAAGAAATTTATCCCTTTTTAGAAACAAATTTCTAGCGTTAAATCACAAAGAAAGAGCATCACCATCGGGCAAGAAATTGATAAAAAACACACAAAGTACTTATATAATAAGAACTGTTATTGGGCTGATGGTACTGGTTTTAACCTGTATTGTGATAAGTTTGGTATTTGTCTAGAAAGTATTAGAGCGCTAAACACCTGGTAGGATTTTAATTTCAACCATTATTGTTTGATGAACTGTATTGATTTACTTTAATTTTAATTGTAATAAAGTTTATAGAAGGTAAAACTCAGTTTATACCCTGTTTTTAAATGGTGCATTTTTAAGGCATCAAGTTTTTATTATTCTTATACTTGATTTTTAAGTAGTTAAAATTGGGCCTATATTCAATATTCCAAAAGCGATGCGGTCCATTCTTATTTTCGGTTTCTAGAGATTTTTAATTTAATTTTGGCTTCAAATAACAGCATTAGTTATACTTTTATATTCTAATTAATAAAGAAAAAAATGAACAAATTATGGATTTTGATACTAGCAGTTTCACTAACTATGGTGTCTTGTAAAGAGAATAAAGAGGGTGAGATCGACCAACAAGACGGTGCTACTATAGTCGCTTTAAACGAGACACCACAACAACAAAATAATATAGAAATCACACCTTTATCCCATGCTACATTTGTGATTAATTGGGATGATCAGATTATATATGTAGATCCCGTAGGTGGGGCAGCGGCTTTTATTGAAATGCCAGATGCAAACCTTGTTTTAATTACAGATATACATTACGACCATTTAAATGAAGAAACGCTTGCAGCAGTAAAAGGTGAAAGCGACGTGGTTGTACCACAGGCAGTTGCTGACAAGATCACAGGTTTTGAACCAAATTATATTCTCAATAACGGGGATACAAAAAACATTGCTGGTATAGAAATTACCGCAGTACCTATGTACAATCTTACCGACGAGCGTTTAAAATTTCATTCCAAAGGAAGAGGAAATGGGTATGTTTTAGAGAAAAATAATTATCGTATCTACATTTCTGGAGATACCGAGGACATTCCTGAAATGCGATCTTTAAAAAATATCGATAAGGCATTTGTATGTATGAATTTACCTTATACGATGGATGTTCAACAAGCGGTGAGTGCTGTGTTAGAATTTAAACCTAAAGAGGTTGTTCCTTATCATTATCGTGGTACCGAAGGTTTTCAAGATGTAGAAGCTTTTCAAAAGCACGTTAATGAAGCCGATAAAAATATTAAAGTTACTTTACTTGACTGGTATCCAGAGTTAAAAGGGTAATTTAATCCATACTTATTTATTAAGGGAAATGTTGCAATGTGTTTCCTTTTTTTATTTTAAGCTGTTAATGAATGATTTAGAAATATTAATTTTCGGTTTTTAGCTCGTTTTTATCACTTTTTCATAATCTCGCTTTCGCGAAAGCGAGAATAAAAGATGTTTATTCAGCATTTATTGCGTTATGAAAGCAAATTTGAGATAATTTATAGCCTGTATTATAGCAATACAAAAATGTAGGTAAAACCCATATTATTTAAAAAAAAACGTGGGTTGTAAAAAAGTAAATTTGAATCATACTCTCGACAATATGTAGCTCATTTAGTAAGAGGTACAAGCGGTAACTATTGCATAATAAAGTATGATTTTTTTTATTTATTATCCAAAAAACACTTCGTACATAAAACGACCAGGTACAAAAGTAAAGCCACCAGCAATCATCAAAGCGCCTATGTATAATAAGATCATTTTTATTTGATGTTTTCTTACCTGTCCTTTTCTTATGGCGATATAGGCGGTGGGAACAGACCAAAGTGTTAAGAAACTAAACAAATGAATCCATCCAAAATGCCCCAGAAATTGTGGACCAACCATTGCGGGCATAAAAAGAGAAATAACCGCTGTAATGACCATAGCAACCATGTATGATTTGCCTAAAATACGGTGCCATCTGGTGCCTTTTTGAAATAGTAATAAGTAAGCGCCTATAAACACGCAAGGTATCACAGTGATTAAATGTAAGAACATTAACGTTTGGTATATAATAGGATAGGATTGATACATAAGCTTGATTTGTTTTCAAATATATACTAGATGTATGTATATATTTTAAAAAGCCCTCTGAACTGTAAATAGTGGTTACTGAATTGTTTTTTTATAAAAAGCCGCAATATTCAGTGAATATTGCGGCTTTATGACAGTTATAAAGAATGTTGATTATCCAATAATTTCATTAAAGGTTTTACTAGGCCTCATTGCTGCTATTTCTTTAGCAGCGTCTGGTAAATAATAACCACCTATGTCCATAGGTTTTCCTTGCGCCTCTATTAATTCGTTTGTAATTTGATCTTCATTCTCAACCAATTTATTTGCTAAAGGAGCAAAATAGGCTGCTAGTTCCTCATCTAACTGTTGATCTGCTAGTTCTTGTGCCCAGTAGGTAGCAAGATAATATTGAGACCCCCTGTTATCTAGTTCGTTTACTTTACGAGACGGAGACTTTTTATTAGTCAAAAATTTCTCTGTAGCTCTATCAAGCGCATCGGCAATAATTTGAGCTTTATTGTTTTTAAAAGAAATCGCTAGGTGTTCCAAAGAAACTGCAAGCGCTAGAAATTCTCCTAATGAATCCCATCGCAGGTGATTTTCTTTTTCAAATTGCTGTACATGTTTTGGGGCACTACCGCCAGCGCCAGTTTCAAACAGCCCACCACCATTCATTAATGGAACAATGGATAGCATTTTAGCACTAGTTCCTACCTCAAGAATAGGGAACAAGTCGGTATTATAATCTCTCAACACGTTTCCAGTTACCGATATGGTGTTTTCACCATCCTTCATTCTTTTTAACGTTCGTTTTGTTGCATTTACAGGGTTGTCAATAGTTATATCTAGGCCTTTTGTATCGTGATCTTTTAAGTAAGTAGATACTTTTTTAATGATTTCGGCATCGTGTGCTCGATTTTCATCTAGCCAGAATATAGCAGGATCGTTTGTCGCTCTAGCTCTAGAAACTGCTAGTTTTACCCAGTCCTGTATAGGTGCATCTTTGGTCTGGCAACCTCTCCAAATATCACCGGCCTTTACATGGTGTTCCATATATACAGTTTCATCTATCGTATTTACAACTTGTACTGTACCACCAAAACCTATTTCAAATGTTTTATCATGCGATCCATATTCTTCAGCTTTTTGCGCCATTAATCCCACGTTAGGTACTGTTCCCATTGTAGTAGGGTCAAAGGCACCATTCTTTTTACAAAATTCTATAGTAGCTGCATAAACACCTGCATAAGAACTATCTGGTATCACGGCTTTGGTATCTTGTGATTCTCCATCTTTATTCCACATTTTACCAGAATTTCTAATCATTGCAGGCATAGAAGCGTCTACAATCACATCGCTGGGCACATGCAAGTTAGTAACACCATGATCACTATTTACCATGGCTAGTTGTGGTCTAAATTTATATACTTCTCGCATCGCATCTTGAATCTCTTCTCTTTCTAATTCTGGTAGCTGGTGCAATTTGCTTAATAAATCTCCTAGACCATTATTAACATCTACTCCTATTTTATTAAAAACAGTGGAATATTTATCAAATAAAGGTTTAAAAAATACTTTTACAGCATGACCAAATATGATAGGGTCAGAAATCTTCATCATGGTAGCTTTCATATGTAATGAAAACAGCACATCTTTTTCTAATGCATCGTCTATTTGTTCTTCTAGAAACTCGAGTAATGCATCTTTACTCATAAAACTTCCATCAAAGATTTCACCTTTTAATAGAGGAAGTTCTTTTTTGAGCAAATGTTTACGTCCTGCCTTATCAATCAGTTGTATGTTTATATTGATATCATCAGTTGCGGTAAAACTTTTCTCGGTATGTGCAAAATCACCTTTACTCATGGTTGCTACGTGCGACTTTGAATCTTTACTCCATACTCCCATAGAATGGGGGTTGTTTCTCGCATATTGTTTTACTGGTTTTGGTGCCCGACGGTCAGAGTTTCCCTCTCTTAAAACTGGGTTTACTGCACTACCTTTAATCTTGTTATATCTAGCCTGTATTTCTTCTTCTTCCTTTGTTTGTGGGTTATTTGGATAATTGGGGATGTCATAACCTTTGGACTGTAATTCTTCTATAGCTGTGACTAGTTGTGGAGTAGAGGCAGAGATATTAGGTAACTTTATAATATTTGCATCTGGTTGTTTTACCATTTGCCCCAGTTGTGCAAGAGCATCTTGTTGTTGTTGACCTTCTTTCAATCTTTCAGGAAAAACGGCGAGAATTCTGCTTGCTAAAGAGATGTTTTTGCTTTCTACATCGACTCCCGCAGGAGCCACAAACTTTTTAATAATGGGTAAAAATGAAACCGTGGCAAGTGCTGGCGCTTCATCTGTTTTAGTGTATATGATTTTTGGTTGTTGTGACATATTATGTATGGTTTTTATTTTAGTAATTTTATTTAATAGTGCGATATCGTTTGCGGTTAAACAATTTGTAGTGCAAATATAAGCTTTTACAAGGTTTTTAAAGTTATGGTTCTTGCTCTCGTTGCTTTGATTCTAGCTTGTAAATTATGTAAAATATGTTACTTATATTATCATTTTAATAATTTTTATCTCCTAATTTTATGTAGTTTATAAAACAGTTTGTCTTATCTAAAAAGGCTTTTTGTATCCTTGTTTTTTTTATTAAATTATGTTGGTATGACTGCCGTATTACAATAAACAATTTTGGTATAATTTTAATTTAGTCATACTACCTATTGCAAAGACATTTTTAATTAAAAACAGAGCTTTTATAATTCGATTATTAGTCGGTTAGACCAGCCAATTGTTTTCTTTATTTCAGTATGATGGTGTTATAAGTTTTTAGCATCCATTATATGCATTATAATAAGTGAGTATAAACTTTTTTTAATCTTGCTTTCGCGAAAGCGGAACTTAATCAAAAACAAAAAACAAAAAACAAAAGATCATTTAGGCATACCCTGTTAGACTTTTAAAATAGATAAAAAAAAAGCTGTCCAATTTGGACAGCTTTTAAGTGGTTGTTTGGTAAAATTACTTTCTGCGCGCTTCTTTGATACGGGCTTTCTTACCAGTAAGTTCTCTAAAGTAAAAGATGCGTTTTCTACGTACTGCACCTAGTTTGTTTACTTCAATCTTTTGGATAGTAGGTAAATTCATTGGGAAAATACGCTCTACGCCTATGTTTCCTGACATTTTTCTAATAGTGAAAGTCTTTGTTGCACCAGCACCTCTTAATTGAAGAACTACACCTTTAAAAAACTGAGTACGACTTTTTTCACCTTCTTTAATTTCATAAAATACCGTGATGGTATCTCCTGCCGAAAATTTAGGTAATTCTTTTTTTGTGATGAATTCGTCTTGTACGAATTTTACTAATTGTTCCATGTTAAATAGGAATTTATAAGTTTAAGTAATTTATCAACATTCACGATGATCGTCAGAGGTTAATTTTACAGTTTGCAAAGGTACAACGCTTATGGTAAGAAACAAATATTTATTACTTTATCTTTAAGATTTTTTAAAAAAGTTATACTGCTTAACATTTTGTTAAATACGTACCTTAAATTAAAGGTTGTTTTAATTATCTACCTTACAATCAATTTTTTAACAAAATTTGAGTTGTTAGTGCTAACTCTTAAAAAATAAATACCAGCACTTATTTGAGAAACATCAAATACTTGAATATCGCTATTGATGACTCTTTTTGCTCGATATACCTCTTTACCTAGGGAGTTGATAATGCTTATATCTAGATCATTATTTTGTGAACTGGTAAAGGTTAGTTTTAAAAAACCTTCTTTAACAGGATTGGTCAATATGGTAAGTTTCTCTTTATTATCCTGGGTAATCTCGGCAGATTTTACTGTAGGATTTTCTTGAGCAACTGCGGTGTATTGTGATAAAGCGACAATAAATAGTAATAAAAGGAGTAATGTTTTTTTCATAAAAATTAATGTAAAGTTAAAACTTTTTATACAATTAATAGGAATTATCTTATTTTAATAAATCGGGACGGCGTTCTTTGGTTCTTTCTAATGCCTTTTCTTCTCTCCATTCTTCAATTTTCTTTAAGTGTCCACTTAATAGAATTTCTGGAACTTTATGCCCTTTATAATCTGCTGGCCTGGTGTAAACCGGCGGTGCAAGCAAGCCGTCTTGAAAACTATCGGTCAGCGCACTAGTCTCATCACTAATCACGCCAGGAATTAATCTTATGATAGCGTCGCAAAGAACCGCGGCACCCAGCTCGCCACCAGATAATACATAATCACCTATAGAAATTTCTTTGGTGATATATAAATCACGCACACGTTGATCAATTCCCTTATAATGACCACAAACAATCATCAAGTTATTTTTAAGAGATAAATGATTTGCCATGCCTTGATTAAGTGTTTTACCATCTGGTGTCATGTATATCACCTCGTCATAATCTCGTTCTTGTTTTAGCTCACTAATCAATTTGTCTAGCGGCTCTATCATCATTACCATGCCTGCACCACCTCCATATTGATAATCATCTACTTGATTGTATTTGTTAAGGCCATGTTTTCTTAAATCATGCATGTGTACCTCAACAAGATTTTTTTCAATCCCACGTTTTAAAATAGATGCTTCAAAAGGACTTTTTATTAATTCTGGCAACAGGGTAACAATATCTATACGCACGATCTATTATTTATTACAAAGTTAAGGCAATTCATGATAGTAAAAAGTAGATTTGAAAGTTAGATAACTTTAGATAACAATTATTACAAGCTGTGTATGTTATGTTTCAAAAAAAAAATTAATATCGATTTTAGATTTGTATTACAGCAATTTAAGATATCATCTAATTATCACCTTAAAATTGTCTTTATTTCATATTATAATATCAACCCCAGTCACTTTCTTCTATTTCAAATATTTCCAATACACTTACATCAAAAACAGAAGCCATTTTCAATGCCAGTAGGGTAGAAGGTACATACTTTCCTTTTTCAATGGTATTGATTGTTTGCCTGCTCACTTGTATTTTATCTGCTAGGTCTTGTTGTGTAAAATTGTTGATTGCGCGTAAAACTTTTAAATTATTTTTCATCGCTTGCTGATATTAATTGGTATTTTTTCCATTCATAAATCACTAAAAACACGATTATAGGAGTAAAGATATTTAACATTAATATATTCAAAAATGACAGCCCATATATCAATACCGTTGCCAGTATAAACAAACTATAATGAACATAAATTGCCCATATCATCGCTTCTTTTCTTACAGCACTTATCATTTCGTCTTCTGTTTTTTCTTTTGAAAAACCCCATAATAAGCCAGATAGTATAGCTATAATCGATAATATCTCGTCTAGCAAATTAGTATCCACATAATGACTAGGGGTTTTAAACAAAAAACCGTCCTTTACCAAAGAGAACACTTCAAAATTCAATACCTCAGGCTTCCAATCTAGTAAAAAACTAAGCACAAGCAGTGTAAAACTGCACAAAAAAACGATCATCCCCATCCTTTTATAGGTGTGAGAAAACAAATATGTATTTTTCATAGGTTAAAATTTATAAAGCAAAAGTAAAATAAAATTGATTAAAAGACAAATAAAGTTTACAAAAATTCAAACAAAACATATTATTAAATTTTCATTATTGTTTATGAATAATTACAACTATAATAATAGTTTAATAACTATAAAAATAGTTATATATTTGTCGAATCATTTTTAAAATATATAGTTTGGAGAAATTAACACAAAAAGAAGAAGAGGTCATGCACGTATTATGGAGTCTTAAAAAGGCCTTTGTGAAGGAAATAGCCTCGCAACTAGAGGGTGAAAATCATTACAATACCATTTCTACAGTGGTACGTAAACTAGAGGACAAAAATTTTGTTAGTTATGAAGCTTTTGGTAAAACGCATCGTTATTTTCCAATTGTTGAAAAAGAGGCCTATCGCAACAAATTTGTCAATACGGCTATGACTAATTACTTTAATGATTCTTATAAAAACATGGTTTCCTTTTTTGCAAAAGAAGAAAAAATAAGCGCTGAAGAATTGCGCGAGATACTAGAAATGATAGAGTCTAAAGAAAAATAACATGGATACTGTAATCGAATATTTTTTAAAAAGTGCAGGTATACTTGCAATTTTTGTAGTTACTTATAATTTTCTTTTACGCAGGTTGACCTTTTTTAATGCCAATAGATGGTTTTTATTAGCTGGTATTTTAATAAGTATTATAGCGCCACTAGTAGAAATCACGCAAACCGTTTATGTGCCGCAAGCAGAACAAATAGTTGCGATCCCCCAGCAAGTAGTATATCCTGCCACTTTTGCGGTTATTGGTGCCGTCCCTAATGATATAGCGCCTTTTGATTACAGTTTGCTAGCACAGTATATTTATGTTGCTATTTCTTTGTTTTTTATCGGTAAAATGTTTGTAGAATTGATCTCGTTAAGAAGTTTAATTAATTCTGGAAAAAAATTAAAATCAGGAAAATTTGTAATGGTTACGCTTTCGCGAAAGCTGACACCTTTTAGTTTCTTTAACTACATATGTTACAATAGAGAGGACGAGCATACACCTGGACTTGCGGTGATTTTAGAACATGAAAAAGTCCACGTGCGCCAGTGGCATTCTATTGATCTTTTAATATCGCATTTATATAGAGCTGTTTTTTGGATCAACCCGCTGGCATGGATTTTAAAAAAACAGATAGGAGAAAATCTAGAATTTATTGCCGATTGTACAGCCAAATTAAAAAATAAAACCTGTATAAGCTATGAGCGCACTTTGTTGAGTACAGCAGCCAGCCATATGCAGCCTGCATTGGCAAATAATTTTTTCACACCTTTTTTAAAAAAACGAATTCTCATGTTACAAAAAGAAGCTTCAGCAAGATGGAATGCGTATAAATATGCGCTTATTTTACCCGTATTAGTACTTTTTCTTTACAGTTTTAATGTAGTAGAAAAGGTAGAATATGTAAAAGAAAACAACTTTACAAACGCAACAGTTGATCAACAAAAAGCAACAGACTCTTTGTTTTTTGATATCATCCCAACAACCTCAGACGCTAGACTAGAGCTTTATAAAAAAGAAATTGAAGAAAACCTAGATTATCAAATACGATTTGATGATATCAAAAGAGATAGAGGACAATTTTTAAAAGAAATAAGTTTTTCTGTAAAATTTCTAGGTAAAGATTGGGAAAAAGGCTTAACCGTAACGATGGAGCCTAACGAGTTGATTACTCTTACCGCTTATGATGATAAAATTACTGTGCAAACCCCAAAAAATGGCAATTTCATCACGATAGATAAAAGTGGTACATCGATTCAAGTTAGGGATTTAGTGTTGGGTAGTTTTAATGCTGCCCGCGCGGCAGCACAATCAATATCCCAAGATAATTTTAACGGTTTAATAGCTTTTAAAGTAAAAGCCACAAGCACAGAACAATATCTAGCCGAGAAAAAGGCTTATTTAAAAGATAAATACAATGTAGACTTTTCATACAGCGGTCTTAAAATAAAGGATGGTCGTATTGTCAAAATCAAGTTAACTCTTAATGATCATAGCAGTAGGTCTATTGAAACCAATGTAAAAAGTACAGATGGTATAGAGTCTATTTGCATTACAGGTATATTTGATAAAAATAAAAGAGTTTGGGATATGAATGCCTGTAACGAGACAAAAATAGCAAAACAAACCTTAAATGGCGTTGCGTTAAAATTAGACAGCATACCCCAGTCTAATTTGCAATTAGTTGATTTGAAATTAGAAAATCTAAAACTGGATTTCAAAGAAAACAATATTGATAGTATAGTGAACATTATTTCACTTAAAATAAAAAATTTAAATCTAGACTCTTTACAAAAGGCAATTAAGTTACAATTAAAGGATTTAAAACGGGATAGCATGGCAATTTCTAATGCAACTTTTAGCTTTAAAGATAAACAAACAGAGCATTCTTTTGAAAATGGGATTTCTACACGAGTAACTACAAAAATGGAGCTTAACAATCTTAAATTTGACAATAATCAACCATTAATTTTTCTTGATGGTAAAGAAATAAGTGCAAGTCAACTTAAAGCAGTGGATGGGTCTAGTATTAAAAGTCTAAATTTATTAAGTAAAGAAGATGGTTTACAACTTTATGGTGAAAAAGGTAAAAGAGGGGTGCTTCTAGCAACAACTATTCAAGGTTATAAAAATGGGCAAAAAGAATTAAAGGACAGTATTCAAAATGAATCGACTATAACAAATGCTATTTCACAAAAACTAGAAGTTGCAATGATCAAATTACTTAAAGAAAATAAAGGACATGGTCATGCAGCAGTTGGTGACCATCACAGTTTTTATATCTCTGATATATCAAAAGATAATTTTGATAAATTCCAAAAGTACCTTGAAGATGCAGGACATACCTTTAAATTGTTAACCCATCGCATGAATAATGATAAATTAGTTAAACTTAAGTATGTGCTAAATGGATCGCAATATCTCTTTGAAAATAATAATGGAATGAAATTATTGATGATTGAATTTGCAACAAATACAGTGTCGCCAGTTACAACTATGATACCTTTTGAATAAATAGCTATCTTTTGTTTTATAAATATGAAAAGACCTATTCTATGTTGCTAGAATAGGTTTTACCATTTTATTACAGCAACACTGCCATAATAAATTGTACCTTTGATATATGAAAAAAGAAGTGTTTAAAACACTCGCCATAATCAACAAGGCACTCTTGCCTAGTTTTACAAAAAGAGGGTTAAATCTTGTACAAGCCAGTAAGTGGCAACTAGCCATACTGGCATATAGATTATGGGTAACTAAAAATGCACTTTAATTATGTTTTGTAAAATACCAGATCAACTAGGTAGAGTGATACAGATCGATCAGTTACCACAACGTATTATATCACTAGTACCTTCTCAAACAGAGTTGCTTATAGAATTAGGATTAAGGGATAGACTAGTAGGAATAACTCGCTATTGCGTTCATCCTGCGGGGTTAATTGATGAAAAAGTAGTGGTAGGTGGTACTAAAAAAATTGTTGAATCTCGTATTATAGAATTGCAACCAGATCTTATTATTTGCAATCGAGAAGAAAATACCAAAGAAATTGTATCCTTTTGTGATCACATTGCGCCTACATACATTTCAGACATAGATACGCTAGAAAATGCACTAGAAATGATTGCAGATCTAGGTGAATTAACAGGGACAAAGTTCAAATCTAAATCTTTAATAAGAAATATTTCTAACGCTTTTAAATCATTACCAAAGCCTGAAATTGATCAAAAAGCACTCTATTTGATTTGGAAAAAACCATACATGGGTGTAGGTGAAGGTACTTTTATCAACGATATGTTACAAAAAGCTGGTTTTACAAATGCAGCTCAACAATTTTCAAGATATCCAGAATTTGAAATACAAGAAATAGTAAAATTGCAACCAGATGTAATTTTTCTTTCGTCAGAACCTTATCCTTTTACAACAGACGATATTGCCGAGTTGAAACTTGCATTTTTAACAGCACCGTCACAACACCCCATTAAACCAAATGTAATACCTGACTTTAAAGTAGTTGATGGAGAAATGTTTTCTTGGTATGGATCTAGATTATTAAAAACACCAGAATATTTACAAAACTTGCAGCCTAAAAAAATCGATCTATCTTTTTAAGATAGAGTCTTTTAATCACTATAAGATTCAGGTGTTAAATCCAAATATTTTTTTAGTTTTATTCATAATTATTTAGCGTTCTGTTTTGCTCTAATTTTTTATGTAAGGTTCCTAAAACATTATATTCTCGCTTTCGCGAAAGCAAAAAAAATAAAGATAAAAACCCCTATTTAGGGCAAGATAATAATTCACTAAAAATAATTATCGTTTTAAGCTAAAATGACCTTTTACTGTGTAATCACCTCTTAAATCAATAATTTCTAATGAAAACCAATAGTCAGATGATGGCAAAAGATTGCCATTAAAAGTGCCGTCCCAGCCGCCAGAGTCTTTCCCATAAGTTTTAAGTAATTTGCCGTATCGGTCAAAAATATGAATGGTAACTTTTTCAAAAGATTCAATATCATCTATAGACCAGGTATCGTTAAATCCATCGTTGTTAGGGGTAAAAAACCTAGGGTAATCAACGATCAATACACGCTGTATTGCTGTAGGAGCACAGCCGTTTACATCTATGACCTGTACCTCGTGATATCCTCTACTTACGTTTGTAAAAATATTACTACGTTGTGCAGTCCCATTATCTAATACATATCTGTAATCACCAGTTCCATTTACGGTGACTGTAATCGTATTGGGGTCGCCAAAGTTAGTAGATGCAACAAATTGAATGTTTGCAGTTTCTGATTCAATTACTGTAAATCTAGCCCGTGGAGAATTACAGCCATCTTGATTTGTTACAACGACTGAATAATCGCCCGCTGTAGTAATATTTATACTGCTTGTAGTTTCACCAGTGGACCATAGATAGGTCTCACCTGGTGCGCCGGTAGCTGCATTTACATTTACAAAGCTATCGTTATTACAAATCACTTGTGTATCAATTGTTAAAAAGGGAAACGGACCTGTAAACACCTCAAATGTACCTATATCCACACATCCTACCGCGGTATTTGTCACTCTTACAAAAAAGTTCTCTGATTGATTTACTAAAACATCTGTATTTATAATTTCGTTTGTTTCATTAAGAGCATCAACTTGTGTAAAATAGTACTGCACTATATGTGTTGCAGGGTTTAAGCCATTTAAAATAGCATTATTGTTTAATAATAAGTCATAATTAATAGTTCTATCAAAATCGTCATCACAAAGTAGTACGTCATAACTTCCTACAGGTGCAATTTGTGGTAGTGGTTGTATTACAAGATTAAAACTATTTGTAGAATAACAGCCAGTTGTGGTATTTTCTACTCTTATAAATAGTTGAGTAAAATTTGCAGTGTAATTGTAAGATGTATTTACTGGATTAGTTGCATTTTCTGCATCAATGTCATTAGAATAAAAGCTAATAGTTAACCCAGTAGCTGGTAGCGTTCCTAAAAATCTGGGAATTACTTCAGTTAAATCTACTAGTTGATCTGTGTTTTCACAAACTATAAAATCGTTTACCTGGCTAATTACAGGATCTAGGTTTACAATAAGTTCTAACGTGCCTACATCATAACAAGTAGTTAATTCATTGTAATATCTTAAATAAACCGTTTGTGGGTTTGTGGTGTTGGTAAAAGCAGTTTCATTAATAATGGGATTTGCATCAACCTCGGCATCATTAAAACTAGTGTGCCATGAAAATATTGAATTAAATGGCCTGGTGCCTACAATATTGGGTAGGCTAGAGGTTAGGTCAAAAGAATAAACCCCATCTTGGTCTGTGTCACAAACTGCAAATGGAGGTATATCGTTTGCTTCAGGACGATTAATAACTGCTAATTGGATTTCTTCTACCTCAAAACAGTCTACCTCGTTTACAATACGGGCATAAATCATCTGCGGGTTTACTGTGTTTGTAAATGACAGTGGTAATGGGTTTAACCCTGTTGCTGCATCTGTTGATGACTCGTGTAAAGTAATTAGTAAATTATTTGATATACCTTGTCTTATTTGATCGAGTGTAGGTTGTAGATCAAATGTAAAAATACCATCATTATTATCATCACATTCCACATAATCTTGGGGCTGGCTGTATGCTGTTGAAGCTTCAACCCTTAGGTTGAATGATCCAACTGCAAAGCAAGATGTGTCTGTATTGTTTTCAACTCTTACCCATATAGTTTGTGGTGAACTGGTGTTGCGATAGGCATTAAATTTATCAATTTCATTAACTCTTGCGTTTGCATCTACTAGACTGTTATAATAGCGCACCGTTTTTCCAGCTTGCCCGTTAAGTATTTCAGTATCTTTTGTAGAAAAGAAAAAATCTTCAATAAAATCCCCGTCAGTTTCACATATTAAATATTCACTTATTGATGGTATTAATGGAATTGTGTTTACAATTATAGGAAGCGTTTCTATGGTTCTACAACCAGTCTGTGAATTTTCTAATCTTACATACACAGTTTCGGTTTGTGCGTTATAGGCACTGGGATTTGTGATTTGATTAGTACCATTTCTTGCATCTACAAGTCTATTGTGATAGGTAATGATACGATTTAAATCGGTAGATATTTGTGATTCTTGACTAGTAAGATCAACAATAAAAAAACCATCTTGATCCACATCACATATTACAAACCCATTAGGTGAACCAGCAATAGGCGCTGGCTGCACAGTTATTTGCATGGGTTGAAAATCACTACAACCAGACGGGTTTATCAAAGCGCCATAAACAATTATAGGGTTTGTGGTATTTCTAACACTTGTTACGGGGTTTGTGCCAGCAATTGCGTCATTTTGAGTTAGATAATATAAAACATTAAAATTATTACCAAATGATCCTCTCACAGCGGCATTAAACAATGATAACGGTATTGTTGTATTTAAATCTTGATCTTCATCACAATAGGTTTGTGGTGGTATAGGTTGTGATTGCACAGGTGGCAGTACGATAAGGTCAAATTGTTCAAACTCGGTACAAAGGCCGCCGTTAATCCTTATATAAAGCGTTTGTGGGTTAGAAATATTGTTATAAATAATAGTGGTATCTATTTGATTTGTATCAGCAAGTCTATCTGTTTCTGAAACAAAAAACTCAATAGAGCCATTAAATTGACCATCAATGATTTCGTTTGCAATAAGTGCAAGATCAAACCCTCCAAAGTTTACATTATTTGGTTCACCACAAACTCCCTGGTCTGTGACATTTGATAATGAAAGTAAACGATTGGTATATAAATTTACAGGGGCGATGGTTGTGCAGCCATTTGCTACCGATTCAAATCTAATAAACACCCGTTGTAATCTTGGGGTGGTATTGTCAAAGGCACCTGGATTTATAATAGGGTTTGCATTGTTATCTGCATCTAGTTGTGTGGTGTGATAACTAATATTGATGCCACTAGCATTACTTGTAAAGTTAGGAATAATGCTAGTAATATCAAAAGTGGCAAAACCATCTAAATCTATGTCGCAAGCATTCATATCAAACGAAGAAAAATTTAATGATGGTGGCAGTAATATATTTATATCGACAGTACTTATATCAAAACAATTACCTATAGGATTAAATACCCTTGCATATATATTTGTGGTCGTTGTACTGGCAAAAAAAGGATTAGTGAGAGCTGCAGTGTTGTTAGTGGCATCATTTTGAGTTAAATAATAGGATACTGTAGAATTATTATTTAATGACACTTCATTATCAAATATAGAAAGATCTATAGAAATAATACCATCGGCGTTTTCATCACATATAGTAAAAGAGTAGTCTATGGCTTGATTACTACTAACAATTAGATTTACAGGTTGTATACCTTGACAGCCAGTATTTAAATCAATTACACGCAGGTAGACGGTTTGTGGGTTTGTTATATTGCTATAATTGTTTGCTAATTCATTTATTCCATTTTGTGCATCGATTGCGCTTAAATAAAAATTAGTACTGTAGTTACTAGCACTAAGCTGATTTATAACATCATTACTAATATCGGATAAATTAAATATTTCAAATCCGTCGCCACTATCGTCATCACATGCAATTTCATCGGGTATGGTAAAATTTAGTTGATTTGGATCTATTGTTACATTAATCGTGTCTTCTATGGTGCATCCTGTTCCTGCTGTTGCAGTTGTGATTTCTACTCTATAGCTACCTGTAAAATTTGCAAGAAGGGTTGAATTGGTCTGACCCATTAGTTCGGTTGTGTCTCTAAACCATCTGTAAGTTGCAAGGTTGTTACCTATATCTGCATCCAATAATACATCTCTACAAGCAACTATGTCAGGACCTAAATCAACTGGAGTTTGTAAATTACCACTTTCTATAAAAATAGCACTGTCATAACCCGTTGGGTCAAGACTTGCCTGATCTGCAATAACCATTTTAATGTGATAAGAGGTGTTAGGTATTACCGATGCAGTCGCCGTGAGTGGTACCGTACGACCATCAAAATTTGTAGCCCCTAGATTTTGACCTGCAAAAAAAGTGGGGTTTACTGCTGCACATTCTCCTAAAACTCCTGGATGGATTGTACTAATTCCTACTTGGTTATTAGTGCCTGGTAATACAGCTATATTTTCATAAATTCCACCTTGAGGTTTTATCAGTAAAACAAATTTGTCACCCGCGTTACAAGGGAAATTTTGCTGATATTCTTCTGATGCTAGAATATAATTAAAACTTATAGAATTTGAATTGCTTATAAAATCAAATTCAATTACAGTAGCATTTACAGTATTAGTTATCCCCGTAAACGCCTCTAGATCACTATCGCCACCCCATAGGGTTGTGCCGTCACTTAGATCTGTATTAACCGCGTTATTACCTATTCTATCACCACTGCCTGTTGTTAAAAAAAAGCCACTTGAAAACGGAAAAGACGAGGCACCTTGTGTAAAACTGCCAAAACTATTTAAACCATCAATGGACCCATTAATGTTTGAGGTAACGTTAGAAATTTGAGCACATTGAATAGATTGTCTAATTACTTGATCAACCGTTGATGTGGTTGTAGTTGTTATTAATTGTGCGTTGTTAATAATGCCTAAAAACAAGAAAACAATCAAAAAACCGAGTTTCGGTATTAGTCTCATTTTCATAATTGAAAGTTTTTGTAGTTTAAATTTATCACACAATACATATTTATATAAGTAAGGTCGTAAAACTAAATGAAATATTTCAATTCAAAAATAAATATGTTAAATAATTTATAATGTAAAGTTTAAGAAATTGTTACTTAAAAATTATGTTAGTTTTTAGATTGCAATAATTTTACATTTTAAAACAACTCTAGTTTTATCAAGGTTTTAATTTCATGTTATTCGGCTTTTTTTGCCAAAATCAAGGCTGCTGTATCTATTTTACCTTTTAACGTTATAGAGTTAGAAAAAAATCGTTTTGTAAAAACATTGTAGCACAGCAATATCTTATTTAATCATTAATTTATATTACGTCCCAGCAAATATGATAAGTCCCTCTTTGTGAAGGAGTCAATTATAGATTCTTGCTTTAATAACGCAATAAATGTGGCGCAAACTTCTTTATATCTCGCTTTCGCGAAAGCGAGAAATTAGAAAGCAAAACACAAAAGAAAGCAGTCTTAAAAATATAAATTAAGTCAAAGATTGCTGATAAGATAATTTAACTATCGTTTCAAGCTAAAATGCCCTCTTACATCAAAATCGCCTCTCGAATCTACAATTTCCAGTAAAAACCAATAGTCCGAGGATGGTAACGGATTACCAATATACATGCCGTCCCAACCGTTAAAGTCTTTTCCATATGTCTTTAATAATTTGCCATAACGGTCAAAAATATAAAAAGTAGCTTGTTCAAAAGTATCGATATCGTCTACATACCAGGTGTCGTTAAACCCATCATTGTTTGGTGTAAAAAACCTTGGGTAATCAATGATAAGTACTAGTTGTATTGATGACGGCACGCAACCGTTAATATCTATAACTTGTACCTCGTGATATCCTCTTCTTACGTTTGTAAAGACATTGCTTAGTTGGGCAGGGCCATTATCTAAGATGTATCTGTAATCCCCGGTGCCATTTACAGTTACAGTAATGGTGTTGGGCTCGCTAAAGTTTGTTGATGCCACAAAGTCAATTGTTGCACCACTAGAAGCAATGACGTTAAATTCAAAGGTAGGAGAACTGCAACCTAAATTGTTAGTAAGTATAACAGAGTATGCGCCAGGCACAGTAATATTTATATTGCTACTAGTCTCACCAGTAGACCATAAATATGTTTCACCAGGTTCTCCAGTCGCAGCATTAACATTTACCGATCCTATTTCTGCACAGATAACCTGCACGCTATCTATATTTACAAATGGAAGCGGATCAATGAGAACCTCAAAACCACCGATTGAAACGCAGCCTGTATCGGTATTGGTTACTCTAACAAAATAATTATCAACTTGATTTACTGTTACGTTTGTGTTAGTTATTTCATTTATTGCTAGTTCAGCATTTGCGAGAGTTGGATAAAACTGAATATTATGGATTGCAGGATTTAAACCATTTAATATAGCATCATTATTTGAAATTAAATTATATCTATTTAAACCGTCATAATTGTCATCGCATATTCTTACATCATAACTACCAGCTGCTGCGATAGGTGGTAAAGGTTCTACTATTAAAATGAAGCTTCCTGTAGAAAAACATCCCGTGATTGCATTTTCTACTCTTATAAACAAGGTAGAAGTATTTGAAGGATAGTTGTAATTGGTATCGATAGGGTTCACGGCATTTATTGCATCCAGTTCATTTGTATAAAAACTAGTAACAAAATCTGCTAATGGCAGCGGATCAATAAATACAGGAACAACGATATTAAGGTCTATGATTTGATTATCGTTTTCGCATGCTACAAAATTATTTATTTCATTCAATACAGGATCTAGATTAACAATAAGTTCTAAAGTACCTATATCATAGCACCTAGTTAAGATGTTAAAATATCTTAAATAAACCGTTTGTGGGTTTGTAGTATTTGTAAATGTTGATTCGTTTATAATAGGGTTAGTGTCATTTTCAGCATCTGTAATGGTGTTATGCCAAGACAAAATTGAATTGAATGGTCTACTACCCACAATTTCGGCCTCTCTAGAGGTTAAGTCAAAAGTAAAAAAACCATCTGGATCGTCGTCGCACACAACACTGGCAGGAACTTCATTTGTAACAGGAATTTCTATTATGTTTAAACGTATATCTTCAACCTCAAAACAGTTAACGTCATTACCTATACGGGCATAGATCAACTGCGGATTTAAAGTATTGGTATATAATAATGGCAATGGGCTTGCGCCTGTTGAAGCATTGAGAGCTGAATCGTGAAAGGTAACTGTTAAGTTAGTTGTAATTCCTGATCTGATTTGGTCTATAGATTCTTGTAAATTAAAGGTGTAAAACCCGTCGTTATCATCATCACATATTCTATAATCTGCAGGAGGGTTATAAGTAGGTGCTACATCTACCCTTAATACAAAAGAGCTTACTGCATAGCACGTAATATCGGTATCGTTTTCTACCCGCACCCAAATGGTTTGTGGTGAACTGGTATTGCGGTAAGCATTGAATTTATCAATTTCATTGACTCTTGCATTTGCATTTGCCTCGCTGGTAAAGTAGCGCACTGTTCTTCCTGTTTGCCCATCGAGTATTTCAGTATCTTTTGTAGAAAAGAAAAAGTCATCTATATTATCACCATCTAGCTCGCATATTAGATATTCAGTTATTATTGGTATAACAGGCACGGTGTTAACAATTATAGGAAGTTGTCTAATAGTTTCACAACCTGTTTGTGTATTTTCTAGTCTTACATAAACAGTTTCTGTCTGTGCATTGTAAATGTCTGGGTCAACAATAGCATTTGTGCTGTTTTCAGCATCGCTCAAAGTATTGTGAAAAGTGATGGTTCTATTTGAATCTGTTGAAATTTGTGACTGTTGACTAGTTAAATCTACTATAAAAAAGCCGTCTAAATCGTCATCACAAATGGTAAAACCGGTAGGTGTTCCTGCTACTGGTGCGGGTTGTATGGTTATTTGTATTGCTTGACTAGAACTACAACCAGCAGGATCTCGTAATCCACTATAAACAGTAAATGGATTGGTTGTGTTAGTTACACTTGTAACGGTGTTGATCTCTAATTCTGCATCGCTTTGAGTTAAATAATAAAAAACGCTATATGAATTACCAAAGGTTCCTCTAACTAGGCTGTCATAAATACTTAAATCTATGGTAGTAATTAAATCTTGGTCTTCATCGCAGTAAGTTTGTGGCTGTATTGATGGAGATTGAAATGGCGGTACCACAATAAGGTCAAATTCTTCAAATTCTGTACAACTTGGGCCATTGATTCTTATGTACAATGTTTGCGGATTTGTAATATTTGTATAAGGGATACCAGTGTTCATCTGGTTAATATCTGCTAGTTGATCTGCTTCGGTTAAAAAGAATTCAATATTCACATTTAAAAGACCGTTAAGTATGGATGTTGCAATCGAACCTAAATCAAATTCTTCAAAACCGTCATTACTAGGATCATCACATGCTAATTGATCTATAACATTTGAAAGGTATAATAAACGATTACTATAAAGATCTACAGGTGATACAATTGGACAACCGCTCGCTGTAGATTCAAATCTTATGTAAACTCGCTGCCTTTCTGGCTGTGTATTATTAAAAGAACCTGGATTTGGTATAGGGTTTACATTGTTGTCTGCATCTGCCTGTGAAGTGTGGTAACTTATTGTCATCCCACTGGTATTACTAGTAAAATTAGGAATAATACTAGTAATATCAAAAGTAGCAAATCCATCTAGATCGGGATCACATGCATCTATATCATAGTCTTCATCGTTTATTGATGGTGGTAATAAAATGTTTACAGTAACTGCACTTACGTCAAAACAGTTTCCTATGTTATTAAAAACTCTTGCATATATAATACTAGATGCGGTATTAAAAAAATAAGGGCTTGCAAGAGCACCTGTATTATTTTCTGCAGCATTTTGAGACAAGTGATAGGTTACTGTCGAGTTTGCACTTAATGCCACGTCACTATCAAATAATGAAAGGTCTAGAGAAATAACGCTATCGTCATTTATATCACACACTGTATAATTATAATCTGTTGCTATGTTGCTGCTCACAACAAGATTTACTGCTTGTATGGCCTGGCAGCCTGTATTTAAATCATTAATACGCACATAAATGGTTTGAGGGTTTACAGTATTGGTATAGCTCGCAGCTAGTTCGTTTATTTCATTTTCAGCGTCGTTTGTATTTAAATAAAAATTTGTAGTGTAATTACTAGCTGGTAGCTGTGTTAAAAAACTATTCCCAATATCAAATAGATTAAAGGTTTCAAAACCGTTGCCACTTATATCGTCGCATAGCAATTGATCAGTGACTGTTACATTTAACTGGTTAGGGTCTATATTTACCTGCACAACATCTGTAATGATACAGGTAGTTCCCGCACGCAATGTTGTGATTTCTACCCTATATTCACCAGTAAAATTGGCTAGCAATGTCGATGATGTTTCACCTGTTAATTCGGTTGTACCTCTAAACCATCTGTAGGTTGCAAGGTTATTTCCTATATCTGCATCTAGCAGTGCATCTACACAAGGAAATAAATCTGGACCTAAATCTACTGTAGCTTGTAAACTTCCCGCTTCTATAAAAATAGCACTATCATATGCAGTTGGGTCAAAACTTGACTGATCTGCAATAACCATTTTAAGATGATAAGGAGTGTTAGGTACTACCGTTGTAACTGCTGTAAGCGGCACTGTGCGACCTTCAAAATTTGTATCTCCTAAATTTTGTCCTGCAAAAAATGCTGGATTTGACGCAGGGCATTCTCCAACTACCTCTGGGTGTACGGTGTCAATTCCTACTGCGGTACTGGTGCCAGGAATCAAGGCAATATTTTCATAGGTACCACCTACTAATGGACGAATTAATAAAGCAAATTTATCACCTACATTACAAGGAAAATTTAGCTGATATTCTTCTGATGCCAATAAATAATTAAAACTAATTGTATTTGCCGTACTTACTAGATCAAATTCTATAACTGTTGCATTTACAGTATTTGTTGTACCAGTAATCATTTCAAGATCAGCATCACCGCCCCATGCTGTAGTGCCATCACTTAAATTTGTGTTTACTATATTGTTGCCTATGCGATTTCCATTACCGGTTGATAAAAAAAATCCTTCTGAAAATGGGAAGCCAGATCCACTTCTTGTAAAACTACCAAAACTATTTAAACCATCGACAGATCCATTTATGCTGCTAGTAACATTTGTAATTTCCACACAATCGTTTCCCAGCGCTTGTTGTACCAATTGGTCTACAGGTGCACCAGTGTTAGTAGTTATTAATTGTGCCTGGTTGTTAAAACCAATAAATAAAAAGCAAATCAATACAATACTTTTGAGTAATGTCTCCTTTTTAAGGCTAAGACATTTATTTTGTAAACAGTTAAAATTCAAATCTTTCAGATTTATTTTTTGTGTTTCAAATTCAAAGATAGCAACTTATTTTAAATACCTATCAATTATCAAAAAAAAAAGTACTTTTAATAGTGCTGTGAAAAAAATTGTGAGCGTTTTAAATTTGATATCAAAAATCTGCTGTTGTGATTTTGTATAAATCTCCTAATTTTAGCATGTATATTTGCATCTTTAATAATTTTAATTATGGCATTGAATAAAAATGGAGTTCTAGGCTGGGCCACTTTAATTATGATTATCATAGGTCTAGGTTTAATCGCGTTAGGCGCTTATAGATATACAGATGTAGGTTTTGGATTTGCAGCAGTGGGTGTGGGTTTTTTTGCGGTTGCATGGGTGTTTAATGCGCTTAAAGGGAGGGTGTAATTGAAAGAAGTGATTGAATTTAAAGATATGAATACCAGGTCTTACAAAATGGTTTTAGCCCTTGCAGTGTTATTTCTTTTTACCGCAGCGGTTCTTTTCTTTCTAGGTTTCAGACTATATAGCACAATCGCTGCGCTTTTTTCAATTAGTTTGTTTTACTATAACAGTTTTGAAGGCTTTTCTACACGCAATACAGTTTCTTATAGTTTAAGCTCTATAACCATCAAGTTAGTTGGTAGAAAAACTCTTGGCTTCAGGTTTAAAGAGATGGAACAATTAGATCTATCAGAAAAAGGTCTTTATATAAAAGTAAAAGAGATGGATGTTGTTACGCTTTCGCGAAAGCGATATCATGACAAATCCCTAGAACAATTACATAAAATTTTAAACGAAAAAACAATTTAAATGAGCGACGATAAACAAGTGATTTTTTCCATGTCTGGTGTTTCAAAAACTTATCAAAGTACTGGAAAACAAATATTAAAAAACATTCACCTCAGTTTTTTTTATGGTGCAAAAATAGGTATTCTAGGACTTAATGGTTCTGGTAAATCTACACTGATGAAAATTATTGCTGGTATTGAAAAAAACTATCAAGGTGATGTAAATTTTTTACCAGGCTATAAAGTAGGTTATCTAGAACAAGAGCCACAACTGGACCAGACCAAAACTGTAATGGAAATTGTAAAAGAGGGCGTGGCCGAAACGGTTGCGGTACTAGATGAATACAACAGGATTAATGACGATTTTGGTCTAGAAGAGGTCTATACCGATGCCGACAAAATGGAAAAATTAATGAACAGGCAAGCCGTTTTACAAGATAAAATAGATGCTTTAAATGCTTGGGAACTAGATACAAAGCTAGAAATTGCGATGGATGCATTGCGCACCCCGCCTGGCGAGGCTTTAATTAAAAACCTATCTGGCGGTGAAAAACGTAGGGTGGCATTATGTAGACTGCTATTGCAACAGCCAGAAGTTTTATTGCTAGATGAACCTACTAACCACCTAGATGCTGAGTCTGTACTGTGGTTAGAACAACATTTGTCCCTGTATAAAGGGACTGTAATTGCAGTAACGCACGATAGATATTTTCTTGATAATGTTGCTGGCTGGATTCTTGAATTAGATCGCGGCGAGGGAATACCATGGAAGGGTAACTATTCTAGCTGGCTAGAACAAAAAGGAAACCGTCTTGCAAAAGAAGAAAAAACAGAGTCAAAAAGGCAAAAAACTTTAAAACGAGAGTTAGAATGGGTACGACAAGGCGCCAAAGGAAGACAAACCAAACAAAAAGCACGTCTTAACAATTATGATAAATTGCTTAATGAAGATCAAAAAACCAAAGAAGAGAAACTGGAAATTTATATACCAAATGGTCCTAGATTAGGGACTAATGTGATACAGGCTAGTGGTGTAAGTAAAGCCTTTGGCGATAAATTGCTTTATGAAGATTTAAATTTTGTTTTACCACAAAATGGTATTGTAGGGATTATCGGTCCTAATGGCGCTGGTAAAACTACTATCTTTAAAATGATCATGGGGCAAGAAACTCCTGATAAAGGCTCGTTTACAGTGGGCGAGACGGTAAAATTAGCCTATGTAGATCAGGACCACTCAAATATTAATGTCGACAATACAATTTGGGAAAATTTTGCCGATAGTCAGGACATGATCATGATGGGTGGTAAAATGGTGAATTCGAGAGCTTACCTCAGTCGTTTTAATTTTTCTGGTAGCGAGCAAAATAAAAAGGTGTCGGCTCTTTCTGGTGGTGAACGCAATCGCTTGCACCTTGCTATGACTTTAAAAGAAGAAGGTAATGTGCTATTGTTAGATGAGCCTACAAACGATCTAGATGTAAATACACTGCGCGCACTAGAAGAAGGTTTAGATAATTTTGCAGGTTGTGCCGTGATTATATCCCACGACAGGTGGTTTTTAGATAGGGTTTGTACACATATCATCGCTTTTGAAGGTGATTCACAGATTTATTCTTTTGAAGGTAGTTTTACAGAGTATGAAGAAAATAAAAGAAAACGTCTAGGCGATGTTGCGCCAAAAAGAATCAAATATAAAAAATTAACTAGAGACTAATTTTTATAACAAATTAACGTTAATAACCCTTAAGAGATATTAAAAAATTCAATTTTTAGTTAATTAAGATTTTATCAAATGGTAAAAGTTTAAATCACTTAACTAGTTTAAAAAACAATGAACTTGTCAAATTATCAAGATTTTAAAATAACTATCAACGCACAATGTTTAAAAATTGTAGGTGATCGATTAACTACAATTAGAGATAACATGGATACTTTGATGGATGCAAAGCGCAATGAGACTAAAAGTAGTGCAGGCGATAAATACGAGACAGGAATTGCGATGATTCAAAATGAAGAAGCACTTTATAGCAGCCAGCACGCTATGACTATAAAAATACTAGATCAATTATTATCTATAGATCCAGATGTTGCTTGTAATAAAGTCACTTATGGTGCACTCGTGCTTTTGCCATCTGGCTGGTTCTATATTTCAACGGGAATGGGAAAACTTGTTATTGACGATCAAGAATGTTTTGCAATATCTTTAGATTCTCCATTAGGGCAAGAATTAAAGGGTAAAAAAGCTGGTGATTCATTTAAATTTCAGCAACGTGAGCAAGTAATATTAAACATTTACTAACTTATATTAAATGAGTGATTTGCTATTTGGTCAACTTAAAACTTTAGAGTTTTATATTGAAAAAGAAAACGGTGATAATCCCAGCATCTCGCAGGTGAGTACCTACTGGCATATTGATCATAGCTTGCAGGTGCTTTTACAAGTAATTAATTATTTAAACAATTCTATTACAAAAGATTACAAGCCCAGGTTTTCTATAATTAAATGGTTGATTATGACCACAAGGTATATTCCTAGAGGTAAAGGTCGCGCACCACAACAAACCGTTCCAAAGCTAAAAAGTACTCAAAATGAGTTGAAAATATTACTGGATAAAGCAAAATCTGCTGTTCAAACTATTGGCTCTGTGCCAGAAAATAAGAATTTTAAACATCCGTATTTTGGTTATTTAAATAAAAAAGAAACCTTGAAGTTTTTAGAAATTCACACAAATCATCACCTTAAAATCATAAAAGATATCGCAGGGCAGGCAAATTAATAGTTGCTTTTTAAAAATCGTATTAAGATATTTAAAATATTGTTTAACATTCGCTTTCGCGAAAGCGGAAAAATATTAACTTGCTGAATCTTTAAACCATATAAAAGAAATTAAATTCCATGAAAAACATTATTATTCCTGTTGACTTTTCAAAATATTCTGAATATGCACTGAAAACTGCTGCCATGATTGCAAAAAGATGCGACGCAACACTGCACGTTTTACACATGCTAGAGTTGTCAGATTCTCTTATCTCAAACTCTGATAGTGGTAATAAAAATGAAATGATGTTTTTACTTGCGCTTGCAAAAAAGAAATTTGATTCATTTCTTGATAAAGCTTATTTAAAGGATATAAAAGTACAAGCGGTAATCAAACAACATAAAGTATATAAGGAGGTAGATAAAGTGGCCGAAGAGGTGAATGCAGACCTAATTGTAATGGGGTCGCATGGGCTTATGGCATATGAAGGCATATTTGCAGGTTCTAATGCCGAAAAAATGGTAAGAAACAGCAGCACGCCTGTACTTACTGTAAAGTCAGAACCTCGCGGTCTAGATCTTAATAATGTAATCCTAGGTACAGATTTAACTGAAAAAAGTGCAGCCACCTATAAGAAGGCAGTAGAATTATTTTCTAGTTTAGGTTGCTCGTTACAGCTGGTTTATATTAATACGCCATATGCAAACTTTATAAGTACCGAAGAATTTAAAGATTTAAGACAAACGTTTGTAGAAATGGGTGGTACAGAAAAAGTTGAATTTGTAAACGCTTATTCAATAGAAGAGGGATTGTTGCAACATGCCACCGCAGTTAAGGCAAATTGTATTGCAGTTAGCACTAGTGCTAGAAAAGGACTTTCACATTTTTTTAAAGGAAGTGTTTCTGAAGATGTTACTAACCATTCGCAGCTTCCTGTTATGAGTTTTAAAAAGTAATATTTATATCATAGATTGCTATTTAAAAGCAATATATAAATTAAAAATTTTAATAGAATATTTTAAAAAAAAATATCTCACTCTACCAGTTTTTATAGTAAAATGGGCAATAGTTAATAATATTAAAAAGACTAAAGTTTTTGATTATTTTGTTTAATTTTACCTTTATAAAAATAAACAAAATTGTTTTGATTAAAAGTAAATTTAGTATTAAAGATCTTGAAAACCTAAGTGGTATAAAATCACATACCATACGTATTTGGGAAAAAAGATACAATTTATTTGAGCCAGAAAGGACTGACACAAACATAAGAACTTACAACCTTAAATCTTTACGTAAAATACTTAATGTAAAGTACCTAAAAAACGATGGTATAAAAATTTCTACAATCGCTGGACTATCTACAGAAGAAATAGAATCACAAGTAAGATTATTATCTCGTAAAAAGAATAAAAACAATCATTCTGTTCAAGAATTAAAATTAGCTATGGTCAATTTTGACCAGTTCTTATTTCAACGAGTTTATGATGCTAAATTAGAAGAGTTAGGGTTTTCTGGGGTGTTTTATGAACTTTTTGTTCCTTTTTTAGAAGAGTTAGGTTTTTTATGGCAATCCAAAACTATAAACATCGCCCATGAACATTTTATAAGTCATTTGATTAAACAAAAAGTATTAATTAATCTTGAAAAAGTACAGTACGATACACCTAATTACTTTGACGATGAGGTTTATGTCTTGTTTCTTCCAGAAAATGAAATGCATGATTTGGGTCTTTTGTTTTTAAATTATGAGTTGTTAAAAAGAGGTTGCAAGACGATTTATTTAGGTGCGAGTATGGTACTAGACGCGTTGCCGTATTTTAATAAGAATGGTGCTCGAGTTACTTTTATTACTTATATAACAGTGCAACCTATAGAAAAGGATTTACCTGCTTTTTTGAAAAAATTTGACAGGCAAGTTGCAAAAAATGGTCAGGCAAACCTGTGGATATTAGGACATCTTGCACAAAGAATAAAAAATAGAGATTTATTAAAAAACCAAACTGTCTTTAGAGGGATTTCTGAAGTAATCGATAGTTTACCTGAATTAGTAGAAATATGAAAAAAGTAGCAGTAATAGGATCGGGATTTTCATCACTATCGGCAGCTTGTTATCTAGCGCAAGCAGGTTATGAAGTTACTATCTATGAAAAAAACCACACAATAGGTGGTAGAGCTAGAAGGCTCGTTAAGGAAGGTTTTACATTTGATATAGGTCCATCATGGTACTGGATGCCAGACATATTTGAGCGCTTTTTTAAAGATTTTAATAAAAAACCATCAGATTACTATCATCTAGATAAATTAAGCCCAGCATATTCGGTTGTTTTTGAAGATGAAAAGATCGATATAGCAGATAATCTTAACGACATAATTGCAACCTTTGAAGGTGTTGAGAAAGGAAGTTCAAAACCCTTACAACAATTCATGACAAAAGCTGAGGAAAATTATGAAATTGCGATTAAAAATCTCGTATATAGACCAGGAGAATCACCGCTTGAACTGATCACACCACAAACTGCTAAAAAAGTGGGTGCTTTTATAGGTAATGTTTCTAAAGATGTAAGAAAGAAATTTACTAATCCAAAATTGATTAGTATTCTAGAGTTTCCCGTACTGTTTTTAGGCGCAACACCACAAAATACTCCTAGTTTTTATAACTTTATGAATTATGCCGATTTTGGACTAGGGACATGGCATCCCAAAGGTGGTATGTATGAAGTAATTCTAGGAATGAAAAAATTGGCAGAAGAATTGGGCGTGGTAATTCATACCTCTAGCCCGATAGAAAAAATATTAGTAGACGATAAAGATAGGGTAGAGGGTATATTAACAAATGGACAAAAACACCTATATCCAATAGTAATAACTGGAGCCGATTACCATCATTCTGAAACATTGTTGCCCTCAAATTACCGACAATATTCTGAAAGCTACTGGGAAAACAAAACTTTTGCTCCTAGTTCCTTATTGTTTTATGTAGGGTTTGATAAAAAGTTGAAAAATGTAGAACATCACAATTTATTTTTTGACACAGATTTTTCAAAACATGCAAATGAGATTTATGAAAATCCGCAATGGCCTGAAGAACCATTGTTTTATGCAAACTTTACATCTATTACCGATGTTTCTACAGCACCTAAAGGGTGTGAAAATGGTTTTTTTTTAATTCCTATTGCGCCAGGCCTTAAAGACACTCCAGAATTGCGAGAAAAGTATTTTGATAAAATCATGAAAAGATTTGAATTACGTACCGACCAAAATGTGACAAATCACATAATCTTTAAAGAATCATTTTGTGTGAAAGATTTTATATCAGAATATAATAGCTATAAAGGAAACGCCTATGGTATGGCAAATACTTTATTACAAACTGCATTCCTAAGACCTAATTTAAGAAGTCGTAAAGTAAAAAATCTTTATTTTACAGGTCAACTAACTGTGCCAGGACCAGGAGTGCCACCTGCGCTTATCAGTGGTAAGCTAGCAGCAGAATTAATTAAAAAACACGATTAATAATGAAGAGTTTATTTGATAAAGTATCAAGAGACTGCAGTAAAAAAGTAACCAATAATTACAGTACCTCTTTTTCTCTAGCTTGTAAAATGCTAGGTCCAAATATTAGACAGGACATCTATAATATTTATGGGTTTGTAAGACTTGCAGATGAAATTGTCGATACCTTTCATGATTATGATAAACGTGTTTTATTTGATCGTTTTGAGCAAGATTTATACAATGCAATTGATGAAAGAATTAGTTTAAATCCTATATTAAATTCATTTCAAGAAACAGTTCATAAATACGACATAACACCAGATATGTATGGCGCGTTCATGAAAAGCATGCGACTAGATCTAGATAAGTCTGTTTACCTAACCGATGAAGAATATAGAAACTATATATATGGCAGTGCAGATGTTGTAGGACTAATGTCTTTATTAATTTTTGTAAAAGGCGATGTCAATGTATATAACAGGTTAAAGGACGATGCTATGAGATTGGGTAGTGCTTTTCAAAAAGTCAACTTTTTAAGAGACCTTAAAGCAGATCTAGATACACTAGAACGCAGTTATTTCCCTAACACCGATTTGCATGATTTGAGTGAAGATGATAAAGCTAGATTGATTCAAGAAATAAAAGAAGATTTTGACGCTGGTCTTAAGGGTATACAACAACTACCTGTAGAGGCAAAATTAGGCGTTTACACTGCATATATTTATTACAGACGACTACTTACTAGACTAGAGCGCACACCCTCAAAAGAAATAAGAAACACTAGAATAAGAGTACCCGATTACGAGAAAATATTCCTTCTTTCTAAAGGTTATATAACCTGTAGACTTAATTTAATTTAACCTATGGAAATAGTATTATGGATAGCCATATTTTTGGCTACCTTTTTTATAATGGAATTTAATGCATGGTGGATGCACAAATATGTCATGCATGGATTTTTATGGAATCTACATGAAGATCACCACCATAAAAAACACGATAGTTGGTTTGAAAAAAATGACTGGTTTTTTGTTTTTTATGCCTTAATAAGTGCAGGTCTTAAAGTTGCCCACAGCCAGCTAGATCTATGGTGGGCATTGCCTATAAGTGCTGGTATTCTTGCATATGGTATTGCTTATTTTGTAGTACACGATATATTTATACACCAGCGATTCAAGTGGTTGCGTAAGGCAGATAATATTTATGCAAAAGGTGTGCGCCGTGCACATAAAATTCACCATAAGCACCTAGGTAAGGAAAAAGGTGAGAATTTTGGTATGCTGGTCGTGCCGCTTAAGTATTTTAAATAATCTATGAAAACAGCCGCTGTTATAGGTACTGGAATAGGTGGTCTAGCGATTTCCCTGCGGCTCGTACATTTGGGCTATCAGGTTACTGTATTTGAAAAAAATGATTATGCTGGTGGTAAATTGCACGCAATAGATCAAGACGGGTATAGATTTGATTTAGGTCCATCCCTGTTCACATTGCCACATTTAATGGAAGATTTATTCAACTTATTTCCAAATAATAAGGTTTCATTTGATTACAAAAGCAAAAAAGTTGCTTTCCATTATTTTTGGGAAGATGGAACTGTTTTTAAAGCAAGTACCAATCAAAATGAGTTTATCAAAGAAGCAAGCAGCGTTTTTAAAGAAGACAAAAAAACCTTATCTAATTATTTGAATAGTAGTAAAGAAAAATACGATTTGACTAAGGGACTTTTCTTAGAAAAATCGCTTCATAAACTTTCTACTTATTTGTCATTGAACACATTAAAAGCTTTGTTAAAAATGCCTTTTCTGGGTATATCTAGTACTTTAAATCAAGAAAATCAGGTGTTTAAAAACAAAAAGCTCACGCAACTGTTTAATAGATATGCTACTTATAATGGTTCTTCACCTTATCAAACCCCTGGGATCATGAGCATGATTCCACACCTAGAACTAGGATTAGGAACTTATTATCCTCGTGGTGGCATGCACCGTATCTCGCAATCATTGTATGAATTAGCACAAGATGTGGGTGTAGAATTCCGCTTTCGCGAAAGCGTGATTAAAATCAATCATCACAACAATACAGTAACCGGTGTAACTACCGAGAATGGTCTATTTAACGCCGATCTAGTAGTATCTAATATGGATATTTATCCTACCTACAGAAATTTAATTACTGATATACAAGCACCTGAAAAAACCTTAAAACAAGAACGATCTAGTAGCGCACTTATCTTTTATTGGGGTATTGATAGAATATTTCCAGAATTTGATTTACACAATATTTTGTTTTCTGAAGATTATAAAACCGAGTTTGAGCATATTTTTGTACATAAAACATTATCTCAGGATCCAACTGTTTATATTAATATCACTAGCAAAGAAGAGGCGGCAGACGCGCCAGAAGGCCACGAAAACTGGTTTGTTATGATCAATGCTCCTGGTGACTATGGTCAAGATTGGAGCCAATTAATTGAAAAGTCAAAAGAACAAATAATTGAAAAAATAAAAAAGTGCTTAAATATCGACATTTCACAGCACATTCAAACAGAATATATACTATCGCCTCAGGATATTGAAAAAAATACCAGTTCTTATAGAGGGGCACTTTATGGTGCTGCAAGTAATGATAAATTTGCTGCCTTTTTAAGACATCCTAATTTAAATAAAAGGCTTACTAACCTCTATCATGTGGGTGGATCTGTACACCCGGGTGGCGGTATACCTTTATGTTTATTAAGCGCACAAATAACAGCCGACCTAATTGACCCAGCAAAAGTATGAGAGCAGCCGTATCTTTTTTATGGGTGGTCCACGTTGCCGCTTTAATTGGTATTGCTTTGGGCTATGAAGATTTTTTCTTTCCTAAATCTCCTTTTACATTATTATATTTATTGCTGGTTCTAATCTTTTTTTTTAAGGTAGATACTTTAAGAATATCCTTTTTGTTTTTAGCTTTTATGCTTATAGGTATAGGGGTTGAGTGGATAGGTGTTCATACTGGTAGTTTATTTGGTGATTATTATTACGGTAAAAATTTTGGGCCAAAAATCGATGGTATACCACTATTAATAGGTGTTAACTGGGCTTTATTAACTTTTACAACTCATGTTATTGTAAAAAATATTTTCAAGTCTCCTCCCGCTATCGTTATCACTGGTGCAGCACTTATGGTGGGTATGGATTTTTTTTTAGAGCAAATATGTGATTTTGCAGGCTTCTGGCATTTTAATGGTGGCGCAGGATGGTTTAATTATATTTGCTGGTTTGTTATTGCCGCACTGCTCCATGCGGTTTCTTTATTTTTTAAACTCGATGGTAATAAACTTATTTCTTACCATCTTTATGGAGTTCAACTTTTTTTTACAATAGTATTATGGATCATCACTACGACATAGCGATAATAGGAATGGGGTGTGCTGGTAGCCATGTCGTGTTAGAATTATTAAAACGCAAGAGCGATCTAAAGATAGCAGTTATTGACGATTTTAATTCAAATTCCTTAGAAAAAACCTGGTCCTATTGGGAACAAAAAGAAGGTAAATGGGATCATTTATTGTCACGCAGTTGGAGTAAGGGTAGCTTTTTAATAAGTAACGACGCTATATCGCTAGATCTAGATAATTATAGGTACAAATCTATTGCTAGTCAAGATTTTATAGCATATACAAAAAACAAGGTTTTGCAAGCTATCTCAATGCACTTAATCGAGGATCGAGTCGAAGGAGTCTCTGGTGATGAATTTAAAACCATAAAATGTAGTAATACAATACTTACTGCAGATCTTGTTCTTGATAGTAGGATTGACAAGGTTTTTTTTAAAGATACCAATGCAACTACACTGCAACAACATTTTAAGGGTTGGGTAATAAAAACTAAAGAAGCTTTTTTTAATCCTGATGAGTTTATAATGATGGATTATCGTTTAAGAGATCCTGGTACTACAAGTTTTACTTACTTACTGCCTTATTCAACAACAGAAGCTCTTGTAGAGTTCACCTATTTTTCACCTAATGTTGTTGACGATCAAGTTTATGATCATTACTTAGAGCGGTATATCAAAGATTATTTAAAAGTCGATCATTATGAAATTTTAAAAATAGAACAAGGCATAATACCCATGTCTAGTTATAGGTTTGAGCAGCATAACAAGAATAAACATTTTAAAATAGGAACGGCTGGGGGATGGGTAAAGCCGTCTACTGGTTATAGCTTTAAAATGAGTGAGAAAAAAGCAGCACAACTGGTAGAAAACATTTTGAGCAATAAGCATTTAAACCACGGTATGATATCAAATAAATTTAGATTTTATGACGATATCATGTTAGATGTTCTTTACAGTGACAATGATAGAGGTGCCCGTGTTTTTCACACCCTTTATAAAAAGAATAGCATTCAAAACATTTTTAGTTTTCTCGATGAAGAGACCAGTTTTGCACAAGACCTGCGCATTATGTTACCCATGACGTCGATGCCCTTTTTGAGCTCATTTTTTAAAAAGTTATTCTAATCCATTAAAGCTTGTGGAATTTTAAAACCGTCCCATTCTCCTTTAATTATATAGGGCTGAAATCTGGTAAACATCTCTTCTTTATACCACTGTAAGGCTTGTGTTTGTTGTACGGCATGTCTATGATTCTGGCTGCGATAGGCAAATTTCTTTAAAGCTGCAGCATCATCCCAAAGGCTAAAAGTTGCCATTTGTGTAATAGGGCGTTCTCCCACACCTGCGGTAAATAACAAACTGGGATTGTCAACAAGGTCTTTTTGAGAAATAGGTACATAATCCCAAAACTTTTTAAGCATACTTATTTTTATGGTAGCTCTTGTTATTACAGCAATAAATTTATTTTCTGCGTTAAGTTCTTCACTTGGCAAAAATGGATTTTTTCCCGACCATCGTCCATGCGCCTTCATGCTCTTTAGGTAAAAAGTAAGCTGCTTGTCGCTGTGGCGGGTATACCTTTTAAAAAGTTTTGAATTATTAAAGAAATCAGTTGCTTTACTTTCATTTTCCCAGACTTGTAATAATCCATAAACACTCCAATCTGGCATAGGGTCAAAATTCTTTTTTCCAGATCCTAAAAGTTTATAAAAACTGAGTCCATCTATTTTTTTTAAAGGCTTATGTGCAAATTGCATCATCATAAATGCCCAAATCTTTTGTTTAAGTTCTGGATATTTAAAGAATGTTAATGTGGTGATTTGTTGTGACATTTATTGTTTTTAACTAAAATTATTTTTAAATAAGAGCTTAGAATAGTTGTTGTTGTAGACTATGCTTGCAAATATCAATATTCAAAATTCTCGATTACTTAAAACGATCAATGATACAAAAAAAGCCTTTTGAATAAACAAAAGGCTTTCTTAAATATCGAAGTCATTTAAAATACCAATTATGCGGCATTGTCTTCTTTAATTTTATTTAAAGCACTTCCTTTATGAAACCATTCTATTTGAGCTGCATTATAGGTGTGGTTTGCTATAATGGTATCTTTGGAGCCATCAACATGCGTCACTTCTATCGTTAGTGGTTGATCTGGAGAGAATTGTGCAAGGTCTACAAAATTAAAAATATCGTCTTCTTGTATCAAGTCATAATCTGCTTCGTTTGCAAAAGTAAGACCCAGCATTCCTTGTTTTTTCAAATTTGTTTCATGAATACGCGCAAAAGATTTTACTAGTACAGCAACTACCCCTAGATGTCTAGGTTCCATTGCAGCGTGTTCTCTAGAAGATCCTTCACCATAGTTATGATCACCTACCACAATAGATGGGATTCCTGCAGCTTTATAAGCTCTAGCGGTTGCCGGTACCGCTCCATACTCTCCATCTAATTGATTTTTAACAAAATTGGTTTGTTTATTATAGGCATTTACAGCACCGATTAAACAATTGTTAGAAATATTATCTAGGTGACCTCTATATCTCAACCATGGACCAGCCATAGAAATATGGTCTGTGGTACATTTACCATAAGCTTTAATTAATAACCTCGCATTATCAATTTTAGTTCCTATAGGTGTAAACGGTTCTAGCAGCTGCAAGCGATCAGAATTTTCATCTACTTTTATTTGCACGCTACTACCATCTTCCTCTGGTGCTAGATAGCCATCGTCTTTTACATCAAATCCTTTAGGTGGTAATTCCCATCCTGTTGGTTCGTCTAGCATTACCTCCTCACCATCTTCATTGATAAGTTTATCAGTCATAGGGTTAAAATCTAAACGACCAGCAATAGCGATAGCCGCAACCATTTCTGGAGATGCTACAAATGCGTGCGTATTAGGATTACCATCGGCACGCTTAGCAAAATTTCTATTAAAGGAGTGAATAATAGAGTTTTTAGGAGCATTTTTTGGGTCGCTATATCTTGCCCATTGCCCTATACATGGTCCACAAGCATTTGTAAATATCTTAGCGTCTAGCTTTTCAAATATTCCTAATATACCATCACGTTCTGTGGTATATCTTACTTTTTCAGATCCTGGATTGATTCCAAACTCTGCTTTAGTTTTTAATTTTTTATCTATAGCCTGTTGTGCAATAGAGCTGGCGCGAGAAAGGTCTTCATAAGAAGAATTAGTACAAGAACCTATCAATCCCCATTCTACTTTTAATGGCCAGTCGTTTGCTGTTGCTTTTTCATTCATGGACCCTAGCTCTGTCGCTAGATCTGGAGTAAAAGGACCATTAATTAACGGCATTAAATTATCCAGATTGATTTCAATAACTTGGTCAAAATACTGTTCTGGATTTGCATAAACCTCTGGATCTCCTGTTAAATATTCTTTTACTTCATTTGCAGCGTCTGCAATATCAGCACGTTCTGTAGCACGCAGGTAACGTTCCATAGCTTCATCATAACCAAAGGTGGAAGTTGTTGCGCCTATTTCTGCCCCCATGTTACATATAGTACCTTTACCTGTACAAGAAAGGTTTAAAGCCCCATCGCCAAAATATTCTACAATTGCACCAGTACCACCTTTAACGGTAAGAATTTCTGCAACTTTAAGAATTACGTCTTTTGGTGCAGTCCAGCCAGATAGTTTTCCAGTTAATTTTACTCCTATAAGTTTAGGAAATTTTAATTCCCATGCCATTCCTGCCATCACATCTACGGCATCAGCGCCACCTACACCTATAGCAAGCATTCCCAGACCACCTGCATTAACAGTATGCGAGTCGGTACCAATCATCATACCGCCAGGGAAGGCATAATTTTCAAGAACTACCTGGTGAATGATACCAGCGCCAGGTTTCCAAAAACCTATACCATATTTATTAGATACAGACTCTAGAAAGTTAAACACCTCGTTTGATGTGTTAAGTGCGCTTTGTAAATCGCTATCGGCACCATTTTTTGCTTGAATCAAGTGATCACAATGCACTGTGGTAGGAACAGCAACTTTATCTTTTCCAGCCTGCATGAATTGTAATAATGCCATTTGTGCTGTTGCATCTTGACAAGCGATACGATCTGGTGCAAAATCTACATAGTCCTTACCTCTTGTAAATACTTTTTCGGGAGTTCCATCCCATAGGTGGGAGTACAAAATTTTTTCTGCGAGTGTAAGAGGTTTGCCAGTAATTTCTCGTGCTTTATTCACACTATCAGGCATAGAGGCATAAACCTTTTTAATCATATCAATATCAAAAGCCATATATTTAGGTTTTAAGTGTTAAAATTTAATCAATGCGAAGGTACAAAAACCAATCATGATATAAAAGTATTGTACATTTTGCCTTTTGATTAGCAATTTCTTAAAATAACAATCACTTTTTTACTTAAAACAATCATATCACTAATATTTTAACTCAAGACTGTCAAATCAATAATTTATAGTTGTATAATGCATGTCTCGCTTTTGCGAAAGCGATATAGTAAAAATCTATTTAGGTATTAGTAGGCTCGTGCAGGTACAAGAATTATGTGTTAATCAATCCAAAAACTTTAATACAAAGAAAAAATGAGTAGAGGCTGCATTTTACAACAGCTCACTCATTTGCTGCTTTAGTTCAAGGGCTTTGCCCCGCGCTGCCTGTGCAAAGTCCTTATCCTTTGAGGCATAAATAATACCCCGTGAAGAGTTGACTAATAGTCCTACTTGTTTTGTTTTTCCATAAGTAACGACATCTTCTAGATTGCCGCCTTGAGCACCTATACCTGGGATTAATAAAAAGGCATCTGGTATTATTTTTCTTATGTCCTTTAAATAGATAGCTTTTGTTGCGCCTACTACATACATTAGCCTATCACTGTTTTGGTACTGTGAGGCAGTTTTTATAACTTTTTGATAAAGCGGTTGTTCACCAGTTATTTTGGTTTGAAAATCAAAAGCACCCTCGTTTGAGGTAAGTGCAAGTAGAATAGCATATTTATTGTCAAATGCTAGAAAAGGCTCCACACTATCCTTTCCCATATACGGTGCTATAGTAACGCTATCAAATTTTAATTCTTCAAAAAATGCTTTGGCATATCGCGTAGAGGTATTTCCTATATCACCTCTTTTGGCATCGGCAATCGTGAAATGATTGGGATAATTTTTATTTAGGTAATTGATGATCTTTTCTAATGCCTGCCAGCCTTTAACGCCATGTGCTTCAAAAAAAGCAGTGTTGGGTTTATAGGCCACACACAGGTCATGAGTGGCATCTATAATCGCTTTTGCAAAAGCGAAAATAGGATCCTCATTTTCTAACAAATGAACGGGAATTTTTTTTAAATCAATATCTAAGCCTACACAAAGAAAAGATTTCTTTTCTAGGATTTGTGCGGTTAGTTGTGAAAGAGTCATGAGGTTTATATTTATAACAGGGGGTTCTAAGTTCTTTGATTAAAAAACCTTTAAGATTACCTACATTAAGTAGTTTTGTTTAAAAAGTAATTATCTAAAGATTCTAAAAGTTAATTACAGTTTTCATTGTAAACAGGCTGTTGATTTATTTTTATATGATCACAATTACAATCCCTCGTCATTCATTTGCAGTTTTTCTGTGTTATTAACAAGTTGTAATTCGTCTACTATTTTTTGAATATCACCGTTGATAATATTATCTAGATCATATAAAGTCAGGTTGATACGGTGGTCAGTTACCCTACCTTGTGAGTAATTGTAAGTTCTGATTTTTGCACTGCGGTCACCGGTGCTTACCATACTTTTACGTTTTTCAGAATCTGCTGCCATTTTTTTTGCAAGTTCTATATCATATAATCTAGATCTCAGTACCTTAAGTGCTTTTTCTAGGTTTTTATGTGATGATTTTTGATCTTGGCAGCTTACAATCATTCCTGTAGGCTCGTGGTGCAGTTTTATTGCAGAATAAGTTGTGTTAACAGATTGTCCACCAGGACCTGTAGAAGTGGTGCGTTCAATACGCACTTCAGACATGTCTAGTTCTAGATCAAATTCTTCAGCCTCGGGTAGTACCATAACTGTTGCAGCACTGGTGTGAACGCGGCCTTGGGTTTCAGTTTGTGGCACTCGTTGTACTCGATGCACGCCCGCTTCAAATTTTAGGGTACCATAAACATCGTCGCCATTTACTTCCATGATTATTTCTTTATAACCACCACTTGTTCCATCGCTTGTGTCTACTATACTGGTGCTCCATCCTTTACTAGAGCAATATTTTTCATACATTCTAAAAAGGTCGCCTGCAAAAATACTAGCCTCGTCACCACCTGCGCCAGCGCGTATTTCCATCACAGCGTTTTTAGAATCTTCTGGATCTTTAGGAACCAGCATCATGCGTATTTCTTCTTCTAGCGTTGTAAGGGCTTCTTTGGATTCTTCTTGTTGCATTTCGGCCATTTCAACCATATCGGCATCACTTCCATCTGCAATTATTTCTTTTGCCTCGTCTAGGTTAGAAAGTAGTTCTAGATAGGTGTCGCGTCTATCCATTATGGCTTTTAATTCTTTGTATTCTTTGGTAAGTTGTACATATCGTTTTTGATCGGTAATAATATCTGGTTGTATGATTAGATCATTTACCTCGTCAAAACGATTTTTAATATTGTTTAATTTATCTATCATGGTAACTTTAAAAGTAGTACAAAAATAAGTAAAATTATCGCACTTTATGTATATATTGTGCTTATGAAGGATAGTTTTCAAATAGGGCTAGGTGGCGGTTGCCACTGGTGTACAGAGGCGGTAATGCAAGTGGTACCTGGTGTGATACAGGTTACACAGGGATATGTGGCATCAGTTTTCCCATTTGATACTTTAAGCGAGGCAGTTTTAGTGAACTTTAATAGAAATATAGATTTAGAGTTATTGCTAGATGTACATTTAGAAACCCACGTTTCAACTGTGTTGCACTCGCGCAGCGCCATTTATCGCAGTGCCATTTATTGTATGTTTGAATCTCAAATAGAAGAAGTAAAGCTGATTATAAGTTCGCTTTCGCGAAAGCGGAATAAAAATTACATTACTGCTATCCTACCATTAGTCGAGTTTAAAGCGTCTCGTGAATCTTTACAGGGGTATTATAAAACTAGACCACAATCACCATTTTGCAAGCAATATATTGAACCAAAGCTAGAGCTAACTAAAAAATTAATTCATAAGTTTCATTTGTAAATACTGCAAACTATTCAATCTTTTTAAAAAGCACTTTTTCCCTGCTGAAATTATTTGCCTCGTTCAACCATTCTATCATTTCTGGCCATTGCGATGCGGGTAATGTGGTTTGTAAATAGGTTTTACTAGTTTTAAATATCAGTTTATCATTCTTTATACTTGCGATACTTACAAAAGCTCCTGTAGAATTTGATACGTTTTTATTGAGCTTCTCAATTCCTTCAACACTATAGCCAGCTGGTATTTGTATCGTTATGTCATATAGATAAGTTTTGGCATAATCTAGATTAATAGGTAAAGTGCGATCATATTCTGTTGCGTCTATAGTTACCTGACCGCCTATAAATTTTCCTACCTCTAGGATATAATTAGGTCCTGTTTTTTTTATAAAATCGCTACCCATTGTAAGGGAATCACTGGTATGTAAAGGTGCATTTGCATCATAACGACCAGAATTTATTATTTGCAAATCATAGTTATCTATCTCTACATCAAACTCTCCTTTAACACGTGAGGTTTCTGTCTCTTTGTCTTTTTTATCTGCCTCTACATAGATGGCAGTAAGTTTTTGTTCAATCAGTTGGTTTGATTTTGACTGATTTTTACTACAGTTATAAAATCTATTAGTGTCATAATATGCAAAATCTTCTTGTAAATAGTTAGGTATGGATATATGGCGATTTTGACCTTCGTTTTTTTGCTGTCCGTAATATTTACGGTCTCTTTTAATATTAAAGCCAGACCAGTCTGCATTGATAGTGATCGAGGTTTTTTCTGTCAACACATTTTGTGCTGCTGTGCTACTAGGTATGTCAATATTCTTAAGGTCTGTAGTTGTTATTTTTTTTGCTGGTTTAAATACAATAGCATTAGTACCCTCGAGCAAAGGATTCATATTTGAGGTAGATGCATAGGGTCCAAAATCAAAAAAGAATACTGGCGGTGCATCTTTTAAATTGATCTTAAGCCCGATCTCTACATTAGACCTTAATAAGGTTTCACTCATGGGGCCATCATATCGAGGTTTTGTCATCAATATTTCAAAGTCAAAGTTATATTGTTTTAAAATGCTTGTTAATTCAAACAACAATATATCTTTATTATTGATAAAAGAATAATATTGACAAGGCCTACCATCATCATAAATATCTGATTGATATGCAATAATGGGTTCTGTCCAGGCGGTGTATTTGTAATGTCTTAAGAAGTAAATAATTTCGTTTAAAACATCGAGATCTGTTTTTAATTCACGATCAGAAAATATTAGTTCAAGTATGACATCCTTTTTTCCATCAGTTGCTATACTAGAATACTGTTCAACAAAATTGAGAATTTCTTCTTTGGTAACAATGCCACCACGTTCTTTTTGTTTTTCTGGAAGGAAAAAGTTAATGGTCTTTTCATCTTTTTTTCTCAATGCAAAAACAACTTGTAGTTTTATAGATGGCTGGTGCAACAATGGATATGACCATCGTTCTAAAGGGCTTTTTTCTATATCTGATGCTACAAATTCATACATTTTTGAAACACGTTTTGATGTAGGAACTTCCTTTATTGCAGGTGCACCATTATAACTTTCCATGCGCAAGAAAAAGTCGTTTTCTACCTCTACAGATATTTTTTTCTTTACAACAGGATACTGCTCGACAACTGTGCGTTCTATTTTGGGCAATAATAGCTTGCCATTATCAGATTTACCGTATTCTATTCTTGCTTTATATATGTCTAAAATGTCACCTATTTCAAGTGCAGGAATAGCGACTTTATAAAGCATCTCGCCATTAGCATCAGATTGTACACGCTCTTTTTCAACATCTATAATAATCTCTTCACCGCTAGGTTTGATAACTTTTATGCCTACCATAACTGATTCATCATTGTTATTGATGTTTAATGAATTGGCAAACATTTCATAACTGTATTGTGAGTAATTTTCTACTGCATTTTTATCTTGTATTTTTACTCTGATATGAAAGTAATTGGAATGCATGATAGATTTTCCAAAGTTTTCATAAGAGTAATACTCACTTTTATATAAGATCACTACACTCTCATTCTTCCATTTTTCTGGTACTGATGTTACTAATGCATCTGTATTTATATTGTTCCAGAAGATTTCTCGAGTTTCTAGTTCTTTTTTTGACTGTGCAACAGCACTTGTTGTTTTTACAGCAAAAACGATTAATAAGAGTAGTTTATTTATCATTATATAATTTTATTGAAAGGTAATTTGCTCGATGTAAAAATCTTTTACTGTATTGATATCCTTATCCCATTGTTCAAAATTATCTTTTTTGAGTAAACGGTCTTTTATTTCTAGATAAGAGTTCATTGTTATTTTACCCGCAGTTTTTTGATAATCAATTTTTATCGTGTAGCCTGCTTTAGCTATATTAATGGGCTGGGGTAGGTCGCCTACTTTTTTACCATCAGGAATGATCACACTTATACTGTTTTTAACGATACCAGTATATGGATGTAAAAAGTCTGTACTTCTTTCCTTAATCTCAAAAAACTCTGCTGGCATTAAAGGACTTAAATCAATATAATCTACATTATTAAAATTACTTACGGCACCTTGCACCTGCAAATGGTGTGTAATTTGAATAGGTTTTTCTCTTTGGTCTGCATCAAAAGGTTTTATTTCACTAACTATAAATTGAGTATTTCCTTGTTCTAGGTATTTGGTGAGCATTTTGTCTTTTTCGCTGTTTTGCACGTTTGTAAAACCATTTTGAAATTGCACCCTATACTCACCATCATACGTGCGATTCACTGTGCCTTCTAGGTGGTCTTCTGTAATGGTAAAGCTAGCGTCTAGAACCTCTTTATTAGGAACTACTGCGGCAGGCACACGTGCCAAAATATAATCATCACCGTTTTCTATAAGTGATTGTTTGCCTTGTATGCGGGTGGCAAACTCGCCATATTTATTAAATTTTTCGGTCGCATCTAGAAATATGGGTTGATTGTCTAGCATCACAGCACAAATCATGTGATTATCTACCGATAGGCTGGGAGTGGAGTAGTCATAGGCTATTCTGTCTGTACCTATCCATGCTACACGAGCGTCAAATCCAGCACTTTTAAGCATGTGTTTAGTAAGAATAGCCATACCCTTGCAATCTCCATAACGCTTGTTGTAAACGTTTTGAGGAGCATCTGGCTGGAAACCAGCTATGCCATCTTCAAATGCTATGTATTTAATATTGTCTTGTACCCAGTAAAATATGTTTTGTATTTTTTCAATATTTGTATCTGCATTTTCTGTGAGTTCGGCAACTTTAGTGGCATATGCATTATCGTCTACTACAACCTCGTCGACTAGTGATTTATACCATTCATATAAATCTTTGGTATCTTCAAACAGGGTTGTTTTGTCCTTGCCATCGTTAAAAGATTTACCTAAAATCAGCACGTGTGGTTCATAATAACTTCTACCTTGTAAAAAGGATTCATCAGAGGATGGTACTAGGTTTTTTGCAATAAATGTAACTTCTTTTGTTTTCTTGTTTTCTATAGTTTTAGAGATTTGTGCATTGTCAAAATGAAATTCTTTAAGGTCTACTTCTAACCATTCTGGAATTTCAAAATGATAAATAATTTGTTGAATAGGAAAAGGTTGTTGAAAATAAATAGAAGTAAAGTATTTTGAATCAAAGGTTTCTTTATCATACCTTACTGTAATAACATCACCCTTTAACGGAAAAGATAATTTAGTATACTGTACCCTAACATCTTGATGAAAAATATCGTTAGAGCTGTACGCCTCGTCAAGCACTTCTGTTCTGTTTTTTTTGCCTTTATAATTGCGCGTTTCAAACTTTTTTATGGACGACTCGTTATTATAAAAAATAGGGTAAATGATATCTGCTCTTTCTTTTATAGATTTAAAAGTAATGTAACTCTCTTCTATAACATTTACTTGTTTGTTTTTTTTGTCTAGTTTAAAAGTGATATTGATAAGTGCGTCTTCTATAAAAACGTCGGCATCTTGTAATGATTTTGAATAGTCATCTATATCACCTGAATTTTGAGCGTTAAGAACGCCATAAAAGCAAATAAATATCCCTACTAATACAATTTTAAAGTGAGTATTCATTTTGTAAGAGTTGTTAAAAAATAAAAAGTTAATACTCAAAGACACCATAAGAGCTAGAAATAGTTAATTTTTTAGAATCACTATTTTCCACCCTGCCTATAATTTTTGCATCTACATGATAAGAGTTGGAAATAGCTATAATTTCTTGAGCTATAGATTCATTTACATACAATTCCATGCGGTGTCCCATGTTGAAAACTTGATACATTTCTTTCCAGTCTGTACCAGATTCTTCTTGAATCATTTTAAATAAAGGGGGCAAATCAAATAAATTATCTTTTATAATGTGTAAATTATTGATAAAATGTAAAATTTTAGTCTGTGCACCACCAGAACAATGTACCATACCATGTAAATCAGTACGTTTCACCGAGTTTAAAATATTTTTGATTATTGGCGCATAAGTGCGTGTGGGTGATAATACTAGCTGTCCCGCATTTAAAGGACTACCTGCTACTGCATCTGTAAGGTTTTTTGAACCAGAATAAACCAGCTCTTCTGGAACTGTGTGGTCATAACTTTCTGGATATTTTTCTTTTAGTATTTTATGAAATACGTCGTGTCTTGCGCTAGTAAGTCCGTTTGACCCCATACCGCCATTGTATGCTGTTTCATAAGTAGCCTGCCCTGTGCTGGATAATCCAATAATCACATCACCTGCTGCAATGTTTGAATTATCTATAACATCATCACGTTTCATGCGTGCAGTTACAGTAGAATCTACTATTATAGTTCTAACTAAATCACCTACATCTGCAGTTTCACCGCCTGTAGAAATGATTTCTATACCGTGTTTTTTAAGATCTGCAATCAATTCTTCTGTACCATTGATGATGGCACTGATCACCTCGCCAGGAATTAGATTTTTATTTCTACCTATGGTGCTAGATAGCAGTATATTTTCTGTAGCACCCACGCACAATAAGTCATCAATATTCATAATTAAGGCATCTTGTGCGATCCCTTTCCATACTGTCAGGTCACCAGTTTCTTTCCAGTACATGTAGGCAAGGCTAGATTTAGTACCTGCACCATCTGCATGCATGATTAAACAGTGGTCTTTTGACCCAGTTAATGTGTCGGGTACAATTTTACAAAATGCTTGCGGGTATAATCCTTTATCAACGTTTTTTATGGCATTGTGCACATCTTCTTTGCCAGCGCTCACACCTCGCTGTGCATATCTTTTAGAAAAATTTTGACTCATATCGCAAATTTAGTATAATGTTTTAATCTCAACCGATTTAAAATACAGTAATACTTAAAAATGTACATTTAATTTTAACCGTCTTGTTGATTACAACTTTTGTGTGGTAAAGTGACTTGTTGTTGTTCTCGCTTTCGCGAAAGCGAGATTAAAAAAAACTAAAGCCCCAGAAATAAAATCCCAGGGCTTTTAATTATCAATTAAATATGATGTTATCTAGTAAACAACAATTCTCTATACTTAGTTAATGGCCAGATTTCATCATCGACTAGCAATTCTAGTTTATCACAGTGGTATCGTATCTGGTCAAAAAGAGGTTTTACATCGTCACAGTAAGCCGCTGCTGTTGCCACTGCATTTTTTGAATTATTTGCCTTTTTACGAGCTTCTGTCATTTCTGTAATACCCTTGTTGATTTTTTCTATGTGCTCTGATATTTCTTCTATTAGGATCAATTGCTCTTTAGCAACCTTTTTGAAGCTTTTTTCATAAATATCTTTAAGACCTCTTACATTTTCTATAAGGGTGTTTTGATATCTAATGGCAGTAGGAATAACATGATTGCGTGCAATATCACCTAGTATGCGGCCTTCAATTTGTATGCGTTTTGCATATTCTTCTACTTCAATTTCATATCGCAATTCAGACTCGACTGCGCTCATGATATTCAATTCTTCAAAAAGTTGAATACTTTTTTTAGAGATTTTTGCTTTTAAGGCATTAGGGGTTGTTTTGTTATTACTCAACCCACGTTTTTTTGCTTCTATTTCCCAAGCTTCTCCATAACCGTCACCTTCAAAACGTATGTTTTTTGAATTCTTAATATATTCTCTTAATACATTAAAAATAGCCTCGTCTTTTTTAAGTTTTTTATCATTAATAAGTGCGTCTACTTCATTTTTAAATTTAATTAATTGTTGTGCAACAATGGCGTTAAGCACCGTCATCGGGTTTGCACAGTTTGCTGTAGACCCCACAGCGCGCAATTCAAATTTATTACCTGTAAAAGCAAAAGGTGAGGTGCGATTACGGTCGGTATTATCTAGAATCACCTCTGGGATCTTACCTACAACATTTAGTTTTAAGTCGGTTTTTTCTTCTGGAGAAAGTTTACCGTCGGTCACTTTTTCTAGTTCGTCCAGCACCTTAGTAAGTTGTGAACCTATGAATACCGAAATAATCGCTGGTGGCGCTTCATTAGCACCTAGACGGTGGTCATTTGATGCACTTGCAACTGTGGCTCTTATCAATTCTTCATGTTCATAGACTGCCTTGATGGTGTTTACAAAAAAGGTTAAGAACTGAAGGTTTTTCATAGGTGTACTACCAGGTGAAAGTAAGTTAACTCCTGTACTAGTAGCTAGTGACCAGTTGTTGTGTTTTCCAGAACCATTAACGCCCGCAAAAGGCTTTTCATGAAACAATACTTTAAAGTGATGTCTTGCAGCTACTTTTCTCATAACATCCATCAACAAAGAGTTGTGGTCTACTGCTAGGTTTGCTTCTTCAAAAATAGGGGCTAGTTCAAATTGATTAGGTGCTACCTCGTTATGGCGTGTTTTTACAGGAATGCCTAAAAGCATACACTCGGTCTCCATATCTCTCATAAAGTTCAACACTCTGGTAGGGATGGCACCAAAATAATGGTCGTCTAGTTGCTGTCCTTTTGCAGAAGAATGACCTAGCAAAGTGCGCCCTGCTAGTTGCAAGTCAGGACGTGAATCTGCAAGTGCACTGTCTATAAGAAAGTATTCTTGTTCCCAGCCCAATGTGGCTACAACCTTGGTTACATTTTTATCAAAATATTTACAAACATCTGTTGCAGCGCTATCTACTGCTTGTAAAGATCTTAAAAGAGGGGTTTTATAGTCTAATGCCTCGCCAGTATAGGCTACAAAAACCGTAGGTATGCATAGAGTGGTTCCCATGATAAAAGCAGGAGAGGTAGGATCCCATGCGGTGTAACCACGAGCCTCAAAGGTGTTTCTTACACCACCATTAGGAAATGAAGAGGCATCTGGTTCTTGTTGCACAAGTTGACCGCCGCCAAATTTTTCAATTACAGTACCATCCATTTCTAGCTCAAAAAAAGCGTCATGCTTTTCGGCTGTGGCACCTGTAAGTGGTTGAAACCAGTGTGTGTAGTGTGTAGCGCCGTTTTGTATGGCCCATTCTTTCATACCTGTAGAAACATGATCTGCGATATTGCGGTCTATTTTACTGCCGTCGGTAATGGCATCTTGTACACTTTTGTAAGCATCCTTATTTAAATGCTGGCGCATAGCACTTTTTCCAAAGACATTTTTGCCAAATATGTCGCTGCGTCTGGCAGGTTCTTTAACAGCAATTTCTTTACGACCTAGTGTTTCTTTTAAAGCTTGAAATCTTAATGTAGACATGGATTTATATTTTTTTTAATAAACTCGACAAAAATAATAATATAAATCAGAACATCCCCCTAATTTTTGAGGTTAAATATCAACAAAGTATTTTATTTGTTTATAAACCCCTTAAGATTACAGGGTCGCAAAAGATAAATAGATGAATAAAGCATAGGTGGCTACATAAATACCGCCTTTATATCTAGATAGGATGTATTTGCTAGGTAGTAATGCAAGTGGCAATAAGGCAAGAGAAATACCTATCATCCAAAAAATGTCATTTGTTAACAAACCCAGCCCGTCTTGTTCTATTTGTATGGGTTGAATTAATGTTGTAATACCTAGTACAGATCCTATATTAAAAATATTAGAACCTATTAAGTTACCTAAAGATATTGCTTTTTCTTTTTTTATAGCTGCAATGACCGATGCGGCAAGTTCTGGAATTGATGTACCTAAAGCTACCATAGAGACAGCAATGATACTTTCTGGAATGCCTAGATTAGAGGCAATTTCTACAGCGCCAGTTACAAGTAATTCACTGCCCTGCCACAAGGCAATTGCTCCTAGAGTTAAAAATACAATGATTTTCCACCATTTTGATTCTAGTAATTCTTCTTCAATATCAACGGCATCTGGATTTTTACGTGCACGCTTTATCAATAAAATTAAAAAAGTAATCATAGTACCTAGCAAAATAGCACCTTCCCATCGCAGCAAATTATTTCCTGATAGCAGTAGTACATAGAGCAATAAACTGAAGCCTATCATCCACGGCCAGTCAAATTTGAAAAATTCTTTATTAATTGCAAGTGGACCAATCACGGCAGTTACCCCCAGTACTAAAGCAATATTTGCAATATTAGAACCTATTACATTACCCATGGCAAGACCTGATAGACCTTTTAATGCAGATTGTACACTTACTATAAGCTCTGGCGCACTGGTTGCAAAAGATACAACAGTAAGTCCTACTAGCATTTTAGAAATATTTAATTTTAAAGATAGCCCTACAGAAGAGCGCACTAAAAAGTCCCCACCCAGTATTAGAAGAAGTAATCCTATCAATAAATAGACAATGCTCATAATTTGGTTTTGAAGGCTCAAAAATAAGGGAACTTCTAAACAGATTGCTTAATTAATAAAAAAAATCAGAGGTTTTTAAAACCTGTGATTTGAAAAATTAATTTGATCTCTTTGTACCCTGTCTAAAGAAGTGTTGCTAGAGATTTTTTAAAGTATTTAATAATAAATGACAATTACCCATAAGTTTAAGTAGATTAACATCTTTAAAACTCGATATTTGCAATATCATTAATAGTAACAATTTAATCCTTATGAAATTTTTTATCGATACCGCAAACTTAAAACAAATTGCCGATGCCCAAGATATGGGCATTCTTGATGGGGTAACTACAAACCCTTCACTTATGGCAAAAGAAGGCATCACAGGTCATGATAACATTATGAGTCACTATAAAAATATATGTGACCTAGTAGATGGCGATGTAAGTGCCGAGGTTATTGCAACCGATTATAATGGAATGGTAAAAGAAGGTGAGGCCCTTGCAGCGCTCAATAATCAAATCGTGGTAAAATTACCCATGATTAAAGATGGAATAAAAGCATGCAAGTATTTTACCGATAAAGGAATTAAAACAAATGTAACTCTTGTATTTAGTGCAGGACAGGCGCTACTAGCTGCCAAGGCTGGTGCAACATATGTATCGCCATTTATAGGTAGACTAGATGACATCAGTACAGATGGTTTGAACCTTATTGCCGAGATAAGAATGATTTATGACAACTATGGTTTTGAAACACAAATTCTTGCGGCATCAGTAAGGCACACAATGCATATTATTGATTGTGCAAAACTGGGAGCTGATGTAATGACTGGACCACTATCTTCTATAGAGGGTTTATTAAAACACCCATTAACAGATATAGGCCTTGCAAAATTTCTTGAAGATTATAATAAAGGTAATAATTAATTTATCCAATAACACCTTTAATGTATCAACATTAAGCGATCTTGTAGTTTTCACGATCGCTTTTTATTTTTAAGATTCTTTTACTTAAAGAGTAAAGAAGGGTTTTCCCAACTGCTTAAATAACCTAACAAGGTCGTTTCTATTTTATAATGAAAAAGGTTGATGTTAGGGTCAAGTATCATTAATCCAGGAGCAACCACCATACTGCGGTTATCGTTTCTTAAAGCGAGTTGGTTAATAATAGATTGATCATTTTTTAATTGAAATTCTGAATTCTGGTTAAAACCAAATTTTTCATTAGTCTCTTGCCATACGTTGCTACTAGGTTCGTCTAGATTTATACCTATAAAATTGATTTCAGGATATTTTAATCTTAATTCATTAACCTTTTTATGTACACGCAATGCATAGGATTCATGCTTGTTTGACCAGTAAAACAATACACTTAATCCTTTTATTTGAGATGATAATCGAGTGATGTTCTTATTATAACTGTATAATTCAAAATCTGGTAACGCATTACCAGGGTCAAGATTGATGTAGGTTGCAGCCATTTTAGATACCTTGTTGTTAAGTACAGTATCTTGCGACATTTTAAGAAATTCTGATACAAGGTTGTTGATCTCGGTGGCATCTTTTCTATCTCTTATAAAATTTCTGGTTTCATTTCCTGCAAAAAGTCCTTTTAATTTTTGATCTGTAAATAAGCTATCTATAACATGTAATTTTTCTTTTCTATATTCAAATCCCATTCTGTCTACAGGTTTTCCTGAACCGTGCTTGCGAGCACAATTATACAAAGCGATGTTAGACACTAGCGAGGTAACATAAGGGCGAAAAGAATAGTTGTTAAGTAGTTTTTTATCATTTATTTTATAGTGATGCCTGTAATCATAAAAATTTGAAGGCAATACATCACTTTTAAGTATTTCATTCTTTCCATAATGCGTGTAGGCATAACGTTCATAACGCGACCAGGCATTGTATTGTATAACGAGCTTTACATCGTCAACAAAACGGTCTTGAAAATCGTATTCTTTTGCCGCTTTTTTTAGTTTATTAATTCTGCCTGCAGTAAGCGTATCAACCATTTTTTTAAAGTCATAAGGCTCACGATCATACTCACTTAATAGATTTCTGTTACTTTCCTCAACCTCTAGAAATAAGTTAATTAAGTAATTATTCTCCTTTGCAGTGGCACCAGAAAAAGCAAGTGATTCATCAAATGCTTTTGTATTAACACGCAGTCTAAGAGTGTCGCCATTACCTAAATAAAAGGATTGATATTCACTAGAATGTATAAACGTGTAAAGTCCAGTTTCAATATTGTTGTATTTTTTAAGAAAAATATCACTTTCGTTTAATACAATAGTATCGTTTATATCTGTGTAATTTCTGATAACTACATAGTTTTCCCTTGGGTTTATTACTTTACCAGTAACCACAATAGACGTTATATTGCTTTGTGGTTGCTCATTACAGCTGGTAAACAGCAATATACAAGTCATTAAATAAACGATATTGAAGGTATGATAATTACGCTTTCGCGAAAGCGAGATAATTTTAAACATAAAACAAAAACAGAATTAACATAGCCAGCAAATTAAATACAACCTTACTCAAATAGCAGTTAATGCTAAGTTAAATTGATGCCTACGAGGCTTTTTTAAACTGTGTAGAATGGTTATTTTTGCAAGTTTAAAATTCAAAATATGTTAACGGTTTCTAACTTATCAGTACAATTTGGTAAACGCATTTTATTTGACGAGGTAAATGCCAAATTCGGCGGTAATAATTGCTATGGAATTATAGGTGCAAACGGTGCCGGGAAATCAACTTTTTTAAAAATGATGACCGGTCAAATGGATCCTACTAGTGGTCATGTGCATCTAGAGGCTGGTAAAAGAATGTCGGTTTTAGAGCAAAATCACAACGCGCACGATGAAGATACCGTTCTTGTTACTGTTCTTAAAGGAAATAAACCACTCTACAAATTAAAGGCTGAAATCGATGCGTTATATGCTGATTATAGTGATGAAAATGCCGATAAAATAGGAGAACTACAGGTTGCTTTTGAAGAAATGGACGGCTGGAATGCCGATAGCGCAGCTGCATCTTTACTTTCTAATCTAGAGATAGGTGAGGAGCACCATTATACCCTTATGGGTGATATGGATAGCAAGCTAAAAGTGCGTGTTTTACTTGCACAGGCGCTTTTTGGAAATCCAGATGTGCTGGTAATGGACGAGCCTACAAACGATCTGGACTATGAAACCATCTCGTGGTTAGAAAATTTTCTTGCTAATTATCAAAATACGGTAATTGTTGTGTCACACGATAGACACTTTCTGGACGCTGTATGTACCCATATAGCCGATATCGATTTTGGAAAAATAAATCAGTACAGCGGTAATTATACGTTTTGGTACGAGTCTTCACAACTAGCAGCAAGACAACGCCAGCAAGCCAATAAAAAGGCAGAGGAAAAGAAAAAAGAATTACAAGAGTTTATTGCGAGATTTAGTGCCAATGTTGCAAAATCTAAACAAGCTACCTCTCGTAAGAAAATGATAGAGAAATTAGATATTTCTGAAATCAAACCATCCTCCAGACGCTATCCTGCAATTATCTTTGATAGAGACCGCGAGGCTGGTGATCAAATTTTAAATGTTGAAAAATTGAAGGCCTCTATAGATGGTGAGGTGGTTTTTAAAGATATAGATATTAATCTTGCCAAAGGGGATAAAGTTATTTTGTTTTCAAGAGATAGTCGTGCCACTTCTTTATTTTACGAAATACTTAATGGCAATGTAAAAGCAGACTCTGGTGTATATAATTGGGGAGTAACCACCGTACAAAGTTATTTACCAGTGGATAATGAAGCATTTTTTGACGTAGATTTGAATCTTGTAGACTGGTTGCGACAATATGCACAAACCGAAGAGGAACGCGAAGAAGTGTTTTTAAGAGGCTTTTTAGGTAAGATGATTTTTTCTGGCGAGGAGGCTTTAAAAAGTGCACGAGTACTATCTGGTGGTGAAAAAGTGCGCTGCATGTTATCTCGCATGATGATGAAAAGAGCCAATGTTCTTATGGTAGACGAGCCTACTAACCACCTAGATCTAGAATCTATACAAGCCTTTAACAACAGTCTTAAAAACTTTAAAGGCACCGTGCTTTTAACAACGCACGATCACGAGTTTGCCCAGTCAGTAGGTAATCGAGTTATTGAATTAACACCTAATGGTGCCATAGATCGTTACACCACCTTTGAAGAATACATGGACGATCCAAAAATAAAAGAGCTGCGCGACAAGATGTATTCTTAAGAAAGGAGTTTTCCTCTTGACGAGGTAAGTATGAAGTTTTTTGACCTCTCTAATATCGCAATGCTAATATTTATCAAATACGCTTATTTTGCCTAAAAGAACAGTGATTCAATCTTTAATAACAGCTTTTTGGGCTAAAGTGTCATTAACAAAAAATAAAAAGCCTTAAGGGTTTATGTTTAATGATTTTGATATGATTTCATCCATGGTATATCTCTTTTTTATAAATTAAAATATACTGTTTAGGTGAAAGTTTAGACACTAATAACTCTTTGATTTAAAGAGTTGTAGGTTAGTTATTAGCAGTCTTTGCGATTATGAGGACGCATTGTTTGTAATAGTTATTTTATGGTAGTTCATAGTTTTGGAAAAATTCCCACATTAAACTACTTGCATTGAAATGATTTGTAATAGGCATATTAGCAAAAGCCTGACCCCCTGGCCAAGTATGTCCACCGTCTTGACTTACATAAAGTTCAATTTGCACATTGTTGTTACAACCTGAATATCTGAAAAAATCATAAGTATTTGGGTCACTAAAAATAGTTTGTTTTATAAGACTACAATTATAGTTATTGGCCACTAACTGTAAAGTAGAATCAACTGATGGAAACGCAAAATTTATAAACGGCGCATCTGAAAAACCACCATAATAAGGAGCAGTTGAGTCCTGATAAGAATGAAAGTGTATAACTGGAACTTTTCTTACTGGGTCAAATGGGAAATCTTGTAAAACACCAGCTACAGCCGATACAGCTGCAAATTTGTTAGGATAACGATTAGCTAATTTATATGCGAGTTGCCCTCCATTCGAAAATCCTGTGGCATATACTTTTTTATCGTTAATGGATAGTTCTAATTTTAGTTTTTCCAAAAGTGCATTAATAAATCCAATATCATCTGTTCCTAATGCCGACGCTGAAGGGCAACAGTCTCCTGCGTTCCAAGTCCGAAAGCCTAATTGTTCTAGACCTTCAGGATAGACTACAATAAAATTTTCTGAATCAGATAATTCTGATAATTCTGATTGTCCTTCAATTCCTTGATATCCTAATGCCCCGCCTCCATGCATTGCAAAAATTAATGGATAAGAAACTGTATTGTTATAACTTTGTGGTAAATGAATAAAATAGGTTCTTTCTGATCCATTAAACACCATAGAATCGTAATATTCAAATTCAATGTTTTGGTTATCAATAGGATTTTCATCTTGTTGATTACAAGCTATTAAAGCTATAATTGTCAGTAGGAATAGTATCTTCTTCATTTCGTTTTAAATTCTGTTTAATGTAAATTAAGTTACTGTTTCATAATAACTTGTATTTAAGCCTAAGTCTTCTGATTTCTTTTCAAATTTATAGTTTTTTTCTAGTTCTTTTTGATAAACCTAATTTTCTTTTTTGATCTAAATATAGATATCCCTGTGGGTTTTAATACCGAGCACATTTGACTACCATTACTACCTTTCGCTTTTCTATAAATACAGTAGCGGTTATTGTATGACTACTTTCCTTTAGAAAAGGTACTTAAATTAAAACAGAAACGGTTCATGTTTGCACTTCAACCGCTATTGCGTTTATTTACCGCTAAGCTTTTAGTGCTTTTTTATTTGTTTATTTTTGGTTAATATTCATTTTTTAATCGGCTTTTTAATTCTGTATTTACATCTTTTCAATAGATTTCGTCAAAATCAGTAACATTTTTAAATTCAGATTTCGAATAAACAATGCCGCAACTTGCTAAATATTGTTTGATTAAAATTCTATTTTTACAATACATTTTTAAATTTGTTAAACGAGTTAAAAAGTTAGACGTAATTCAATCCAAAGTTTGAGAGAGAATACATTTTTTTAAAATTCAATAACATAATTGTTTAGTTTCTCTTTCTTAGTTCATCTATCTTAATTTCTAATTCTTTTATTTTAATGATTAATTTATTTACACTCTTATGAGTTGAATAAATTTGATAAATAACTGTTATAAGTATTACACCTGATATAATTTCCATGAGTATTTAATTTTATTTATAATTTTATCTACATTAATGCTACTGATCTCGGCTATGAACAATTGGGGGTTTTACGCCCTAACTTTTCGGTTTAGCACTGACCTTTTTTTGATGTTTATTGTTTCATTTTATCACTTTCATTCCAATTGTTTAAAGCCATTGTAAGCCATTGTAATTATATCTTTTCAAATTCTAACCCCATTATTTTCAATGATATAGACTCGCCATTCTTATTTCGTAATAATTGAATTGGGTAGTTGGGAATACTAAACAGGTCTTTAGATAAACCCTCCATTTCAACATTATACGCTCCTTTTCCATAATGAAATTGCAACCTACCATTTTCAAATTTAATTTCTTTAGCTACTTGTAAACTTTTATTTAAATAAATACCTTCTAGTTCTTTTAATTCTAATTCTGTATACTTGTGAGGTTCAAGTTCCTTGAATAGCCAAGGTTTTTCATTTTGGTTTGCATAAAATCTATATTGCTTATTATTGGTTTGAGCATCAAATTCCATAATTATTCCGTCCATCAAAAACTTTTGATTTCCTATTGGCTCTAATTTTCCTATTTCGTTTCCATCTGCCGTTGTTAGTACTAACACCTTTTTCTTTAGTTTTATTATTCCCGTTTTTATATCTTCATATTCGTTACCCTTAAAGAGGTAATTTCCCACATATTTTTTGAGGTCATCATAAGGTGGTTCAATAATTATGTTCTCTATTTCTTGATTGGAGTTAACTTGATTTTTACCTGGAATATATAAATCCACAAGTTGAAAAAATCGTTCTTCAAAGTCTTCTTCAAACGTGTTTTGTGTTGTAAAAAAAGCAATGTCTAGTTCTGCAAAGTATAAGTATTTAGAAACGAATCCTCCCATTATCATACCATCAAATCCCATAGCATTATAACCATTATGCGTTTCAAATTCAACGCCTAAACCAAAGTCGATTACAGTACCGTCATTCAGTTTGGCTTTTGTATGCATCTTCTTCCACAGTATAGGTGTGCCAATAACAGCATTTCTAATGCCTTGATGCCATTTAAAAATATCTCTTGCTGTAGTCATAATTTGACCATCACCATTGTAAACGGCAGAATGCAAATGCTTTTTGTAATATGCTCCATCATCTTCAATATACCCTATAGCTCTATTTTTAATTATACTGTGAGTACTATTTCTCTTAACTGTATTTTCCATTTTCAGAGGCGAAAAAATATGGTCTTGTAGAAATTTTGCAAAAGATTTTTCTGATACTTTTTCAATAATATTAGCAAGCAAGATGTAGTTTGTATTTGTATATTCAAAATATTCTCCAGGTATAAAGTTGAGTTCTTTTAGATTTACTATGATATTGCTAACTCTTGATTGTGTAAGCAGGTCATTAAAAGATAAATCTGTTAAATAAAAATATGGGTCAACTTCGGGTATTCCGCTAGTTTGGTTCAACAATTGTTCTATTGTTGGGTCACCCTTTTTATATCTGGGAAGTTTGTCGATGTATTTATAGGCAGACTCTTTAATAGATAATTTCCCTTCATTTTCTAATAACAAAATGGCCGCTGCAGTAAATTGCTTTGCAATTGAACCAATATCGAATACGGTTTCATTCGTAATTGGAACGTCATAATCAAGATTTGCATTACCATATTGTTTTTCAAGTATAATATTATCGCCTTTAAATATTGCTACTGAAAATCCTGGTTGATTACTTTTTACCTGATATAGACTGTTTACCTTTGAATCAATATTTTGAGAAGTTGATAATTTTGGAATTACAAGTAAAAATATTATTACTATTCCAAACCGTTTTTTATTCATAAATTTTGTTTTCTTTAACTAAAGACTCGATTAAACTCTTGATGTTACAGTTGAGTGAGTTTATCATGGTAAACGTTTAGTTTATGAAAAGTAGGCGATTTCGATAAACGAAACTTTAGGTTAAGTAGTTAGGGAGTTTGACCCGAGCCAAAAGCTCTTATTTTATTTCTGTTTCGCCTATTTTTTATTTACGTCTTTGGTATGCCACATCAAATATCTGTTCAAAAAACGAGCCGTTAAATAATTAATGGCTCATTTAGAAATTTGTATTATAGTTAATTAAATATCATATTGTTCCTTTGTTTACTATTATAAAAATTGCATGGTTTAAGTTAACATGTAAATTGAATAAAATATAAAAAAAGTTATAAATAGAGGTTGTGCATATGTTGAAAAACTTTTTCTAAACGCTATCGTGTTCTTGAATTTTAAAAAAACATTTACATATAGGATAGATGCGATCACAAGTAGAGCTATCACTAAGAAGTAAACAGGGTATAAGTCAAATTTTCTCGCACAAAAGAATAAAATTAGTGCAACAATATTTAAAGTGCTAATATTTGTAAATATTCTCAACATGTTATTAAATTTTTGCACATATTCACCTCTCAAAATCAATTATCATCATTGCGGCGCTTATCCATTATAGAAATCGCCTTTCAAGTTTCAGGTTAATCTAAGCATTTATCGTTTAGTTGCAGCCTTTCCTAAAGCAGCTAGAATTCTTGTATTTTGAATTAAGTCGTATACCTGCAACTCCTAATTACTGCACTTTAACAATGTAAAGATTAATCACTTTCTATCTAATTGGCAAATCCTTAAATAGCTAAATTTAATACAAATTCCATTGCGGCTAAATCTAGACTTTGCACGTTTTGAATAGCAAGTATCCCTTTGATAGATAATATTAATTCAAGATTTTAAAAATTAACATCTTTATGTACCTTTTCTTTGTAAAAAGCGTATCACACAGCGCAAAAGAATTTCATTTTCTTTCCCCTTAAAATAGATCATCAGATTGTTAAAGTCAATTCTATATTTTATATGCTATAATCATAGCAGTCTAATTTATTTGTGAAACACTACTGTTTATCAATTAAATAGAATGGTTAACTACCTCTCAAACATATCGACAGTCACTTTTTTCATTTCGTTTACATAATCTGCCCATTCTTTGTTTAAGAAGTTGGTTGCAGTGGTGTTAACCTCTTTTGCTAGCGTGGCTGCTTGATTATATAATTGTTCTTCAGTTGCTGTTTGTGAACCTTGACGGCTGTTTATATAGCTGCGGGCACTGTAAATGCGATTCATTACCGTCACTTCTGGGTTGCGGGTAATTCCCTGTCGGTCGTCTGGCGTTCCAAAATAGTTGTTCTGTATTTTTTCTAGCTGTTTGATGATAGAATCAGTTGCTTTTATTTGTTCTTTATAAAGTTTTTCATCTTTGGTTTTAAGAAGGTTTTTAAAGTCAACTGCAGTTTTTTTATTTTTTGCTAGTTGTGCAGTTACCACATCTACATCGTTGATCAGTATTTGCAATTTTTCTTGTGCAACCAGCATTTCTTTGCGGTGTTGTAGGGTAAATTCTTCTATTCTTGGGTCTTCTTTTACCTCGATCATTTGCTCGCTGGTATTAGTACCATATTCTAATACAGCTCTATAAGTGCCAGGTAATACATCACCGCCGCTGGGTTCTCTTTTTGAATTATTAATATTGCGGGATGGTGATGGCATTCCTTTTTTATCTAGCCTCCAGGTCCAATTATAAACTCCTTTTTCTTTGGGAACTTTTCGGCTTAAGGTTCTGATCAATTGCTCTTTATCATAAATTTTTAAAAATAAAGAGTCTATTGCTGTGGTGTCTTTTGATGTTTGTAGATCTTTATCAAAAAAGAATTTGAATTGACCATCTGGTTTAGGGCGGTTTTTGCCTTGAAACATGCCATCGGCACCAAATCTACTGCCTGTAGGTTGCTGGTAACTTGCAAAATATGCTGTAGGAGGCTCGTATAATTCTATGACTTTTCTTTGTTTCGCTTTCGCGAAAGCGGTAAAAGGTTCTAGATCGTCTAGCACCCATGCGGCTCTACCAAAAGTGCCAATAATCAAATCGTCCTCGCGTGGGTGAATAACCAAATCCTTTACTGAAACAGTAGGGAAGCCATTGGTATATTTGGTCCAGTTATTTCCCGCATCTATGCTTACATAAAGCCCATCATCTGTTCCTAAAAACATCAAATTATTCTCGGTCGGGTGTTCAATTATTGAAAGGGCATAACTTATGGTATCTTCTTTGTCAACAATACGGGTCCAGGTTTTACCATAATTGGTAGTGCGGTAGGCATAGGGTTCAAAATTAAACCTGCGGTAATCGTTTGCTACTAGTAATGCGTGTCCTTTTTTAGTGGTAGAGGCTTTTATTTGTGCAATCCAGCTGCCTGTGGGTAGTCCTTTTAAACCTTTGGTAATGTCTTGCCAGTCTGTACCTCCATTTTTAGTGACATGCACAAGGCCATCGTCTGTACCTACATAAAGCACATCTTTTTCTACTGGACTAGGCTCTACTACCAGGATAGTGGTATGGTTTTCAGCACCTGTGGCATCCATGGTCAACCCACCAGATTCTGATTGCTTTTGCTTTTCTGGGTCGTTTGTGGTGAGGTCTGGAGAAATAACGGTCCATGTTTTTCCTTTATCGGTAGATTTATGTACAAACTGGCTACCAAAATATAAGGTGCCATTATCAAATGGATCTATATTAATTGCAGCATTCCAATTGAATCGCAATGCGACACTAGCATCTGGATGTGTGGGACGTATACTGTAATTATTGCCAGTTTGCCAGTCATAGCGACTTACATATCCTTGCTGGCTCATGGTATAACCAAACCTGCTGTTTTCAGGGTCTGGAATAACGTCAAATCCATCTCCAAAAGAAATTTCTTGCCAGTAGCTGTTTCTTATTCCTTGTGCTTTCCAAACGTAAGCAGGGCCACGCCAGCTACCGTTATCTTGCATGCCACCATAAACGTTGTATGGAATATCCATGTCTACATTTATATGATAATATTGGGCAACAGGTATATTGCCTATAAATCGCCATGTTTTACCACGATCTCGCGAGATATTAAGACCACCATCGTTACCATCGATAATGTACTTACCATTTTTGGGATGAATGTACCAGGCATGGTGATCTGGATGCACGCCATTATCCACACCATAAGCAGGCATGAGCTGGTTAAAATTCTTGCCGCCATCTTCTGAAACATTAACATAGGTAAAGACGGAGTAGACCCTGTTTTCATTTTGTGGGTCTACATAAATTTCAGAATAGTAAAAAGGGCGGTTACCTATATCTTCCTTATCATTGACTTTATTCCATTTAACACCACCATCTGTTGATTTATACAAAGCATTTTTTTTAGCCTCGACAAGTGCATAAATGATATTAGTATCACTAGGTGCAATGGCCACGCCTATGCGTCCTAATTCTCCTTTTGGCAAGCCTTCTTTTTCAGTTATTTTTTTCCAATTATCCCCGCCATCGTGTGTGATGTATAAACCAGAGCCCTCGCCACCAGATTTAAAAAACCAAGGATCACGCTTGTGCTCCCACATGGCTGCGATTAGTTTGTTTGGGTTTTCAGGGTCCATCACCAGATCTGCAGCTCCAGAAATGTCGTTTGTGTACAGTATTTTTTTCCATGTCGTCCCTCCATCTGTGGTTTTAAAAACACCACGTTCTGGATGACTGCCCCAGGGTGAACCAATAGCTGCTGCATAAACAGTGTTAGAATCAGTAGGATCTATAACAACCCTATGAATATTACGGGTGTTTTCTAGCCCCATTAATATCCAGTTATTACCACCGTCTAGTGATTTATAAATTCCTGCGCCACCGTTTAATGAATTGCGCGGGTTGCCCTCGCCAGTGCCTACCCATACCACACTAGGGTTTGATTGTTGCACTGCGACGGCGCCTATAGATGCTGTGGCTTCTTTTTCAAAAATAGGTTGCCAGGTGATGCCGCCGTTTTTTGACTGCCATAATCCACCACTCGCGGTACCTGCATAGATGATATCGGGATTATTATGTACAACATCTATCGCAGTTACACGACCAGACATACCGCCCGGACCTATATTTCTAGGTTCTAGATTTTTAACAAGTTCGAGATCTAATTTTTGAGAGAATGCCTGGGTAATAAATAGGCACAGGGCTAGTACAAGTATGCGTTTCATGTATTATATTTATTAAAAGTCTAAATATAAAGACTAAACTTTACATGCTGCCATGCAAATTGAATATAAAAAGTTAAAATAAATTAATTGTCTTTATTTAAGTAGTTAGACCGCTTTGTCTGTGAAGACATAGAACATAGACTAAGAATAAAAGAAAACTCTTAATCGCATAAAGATAAATTTTTAAAAACAACGTGTAAACTACTGTCTATTAATAAAAAAGGCTTAATGATATCAAAAACTAAGAGAATCAATTAGAATTAATCGGATAACAATCTAATTACTACAATAAATGCCCGATACTATATTTTTATTCAAAAAAATGAGTAAAACATTGCAAGATAATTGTGGTTTGCCGCTGGTGTATTCCTCCTGTTATTTTTATTCTGGTAACTCTTTCCACATGGCGCTGCCAAATGGTTGAAGATCCTTGCTACCCATAATTTCGTCATAACTGATAGTACTAGTTGTCGTAGGGTTGCGACTGCCATTTTGTAGAATATCTTCTAGGCATCGAGCAAGTAGGGGTTCGTTTACATTGCCTAAAATACCTAGATTTTCAAAATCTTCACTTTGAATAAGATTAGGTGCCAGTCCATCAAAATAGTCTGATACACCAGCGGCATTAGAACTTTTAAGCACTAGTGGCTGCATGGCATATCTATGGCCAGGATTTGCATTGGACCTTCTAAAACTGGGGCTGTCATATAAAGTAATACTTGCCTGAAATTTACCAGCGGTATTTGCACCTACCTGCACCACATCGATATATGGTTTTAAAGAGTTGATTACTAGCTCGCTTGCACTAGCGCTATTTCCTGTAGTAATGATATGAACTTTGTTAAGATTCAAGCGGTTCAATGCATTTCCTGCACTGGTTTGATTGGTAAAGTTATTGACTAATTCGCCTGGATTATTTGCTAAAAAATTTGCTTGTATATCTGCATTCCATTGTTCTCTAGAAAATACGTCGGTTGTATTGTTACCAGTAATTAAACTACCTAAAATAACCGCTGTATTTACAGACCCACCACCATTATATCTTAAATCTAGTACCAGGTGCGTTATTCCCTCTGTTCTAAAATCTCCAAAAACATTGTTTAATTGCTCGTCAAACTGCGATAAAAAACCGTTGTACATCAAGTAACCAATTTTTTGAGATCCCTGATTGATGATCTCTGTAACCAGAATAGGATCTTCTTGTAACACCTCTTTATTCAAGGTGATTGTTGTGCCCGTGGCGGTGGTAACCCCAGCATTTAAATTTGCCAGACCTATTGAATAAGAATTTTGAGAAAACACAGTCTCTATATTTGTTCTTGTAAGCGGGGTTCCGTTTACCGAGTTAAAGATCATTCCTCTTTGAACATTTGCTCTTGCAGCGCTGCTATTGGGTTGCACATATCGCACATAGCCATAAACGGCAGTACTGCTACCAGTTTCTCCTACCAGACCAAATTCCATCCCATTGCTTAAGGTGTTGCCTGCAAGAATATTTTCTAGAGCCACATAATCATTAAAAAGAATACTGAAACGATCTGTTCTAGCTCTATCAAAAACCAAAGATTCAAAAAACATTTCTGGAGAATCAAATTGCGTGTGATACGACTCTAGCTCTAGCTGGTTTGCAAAACGGTCATTTGCCAGTACCGCCACATCACCTTTATAAAGGTAAAAAGCATTCATCCCTCTATAAATAAAGTTGTTGATTATTTTCTTGTCTGCAAAAACATCGTCATTATCTTTATAACAACTGGACAAGGTAGCTATTGCAACAATTGCAAGAAGAGTGTTTTTTAAGAATTTATTCATGTTACTTTTTTTAGCTCTTTAGGTAGCTCAAAGATATGTTCAATTAATTGAATATTAGGTTTAGTTAACTAATCAGTAAGATTAATTTTGTTTTTTGGGCGTTTCCCTGCGGGTCGGGCATTACGTTACAATCTTTTTTAGGCAGAAAAAGCCTAAAAAAGGATTTCCACTTCATTCCCTAACGCAAGGTTTAATTCATCAGCTATTTAGTTACTCGTAAAATTATCTATAAACATATGGGTTTTACTATTGATAGTGACTTTAATAAATTACATAAAAGTGTTGAAAGTCTAAGATTTCATAAAAATAAGTTTTTTCTATTTTTTATTGAATGTGTTTTGTTTAAATATAAAGTATTGCTCGCAGATGCCATGCCCTTTGTAAAAAACTATTAAAAAAATTTTTCAAGTATTAGTTTACAAATAATTAAGATTTTACATATACAAAACATCCTCATTAATAGCTATCTTATACATTTATAAACAACAATTATTTTATTTTTAAAATAACCTTGTAACAAATAAAAGCTATAATCGTCATCATAGTATAACCTAAGGAATGAACCAAAAGACATTTTTAAACACCTTTAATGAAGTACAAAGGAAAATGTACTTGCTATCTAGGCGACTGCTCACCTCGCATGAAGAGGCTGCAGATGCGGTGCAAGAGGTAATGGTGCGTTTGTGGGAAAAAAGAGAAAGTTTAGAAAATGTCAATAATAAAGAGGGATATGCCATGCAAATGGTAAAAAACTATTCTTTGGATCGCCTAAAAAGCAAACAAGCCAGTCATCTAAAAATAGTTCATACCAACTATGATAGCCAAGAAAGAAATATAGAAGACCAGCTAGAGGCACAAGGAAAAGTAAAACTGGTACAACATATGATCAATCAGTTACCAGAACCATATAAATTGATATTACAATTAAGAGATATACAAGAATATGAATTTGAGGCGATTGAACATATTATGGATATGAAACCTACCGCTGTGAGAGTAAGCCTGAGCCGGGCTAGAAAAATGCTTAAACAAAAAATTGAACAACATTATAATACAGAAATCGCATGAACGATTTATTAGAAAAATATTGGAACGGGCAGACCAGCCTTAAGGAAGAAAAAGAGTTAAGAACTTATTTCAAATCTGAAAAAGTAGCACCAGAGCACGAGATCTACCGCAGCTTTTTTAACACATTGGTCACAGAACAGGTTACAGATGTAGGTAGGTTTGACGCTTTTGCAAAAGTGAAACAAAAACAATCTCAAGAAAACCGATTCATAAAAAGAAAATGGATGGGGCTAGCTATAGCAGCTAGTTTTTCATTACTTTTTGCTCTAGGAGTAGGCTTTTATCAAGAAGAACAAACCACAACACCGCCAGACCTAGGCACCTATGAAACACCAGAAGAAGCCAGAGAGGCCGCTCTAAAAATGCTAGAATTAGTTAGTGTAAAACTCAATAAAGGTCGCAGTAACATGCAACCACTTAATACGCTAGACTCTAAAACTACCTCAGTTTTAAATCTTAATAAAAATTATAAATAACATTCTTACCTTAAATAAAAATAACATGAAAAAAATACTTTTAACCCTAGTAATTGCTTTAATGGTCGCGCCATTATTTGCTCAAGATGCCTTTGAAAAGATGGGTTCCCTAAAAAACATTTCAGAAACTGTAGTGACTAAAGATGCCTTTGAGCTGCTTGCCGAAATGGATATAGACATTCAAGATCCTAACTTAAAGGCGGGAAAAGAACTTCTAGACAGCCTTAAAGATGCTCGTTTTTACACCACATCTAATAAAGAAAGTGCTTCAAAAATGATCAATATGGCAAATGCCTATGTGAAAAGCAATGGTCTTGTAAAATTAATGAGTGTAAAAGAAGATGATCAAGATTTTTACTTTTATGTAAAAAGAGGATCATCTAAAAAACAAATACAATCCCTAGTAATGATTATTGACCAAACCATGAATAAAAGTGATACCAGTGCCATAGTTATGAAAATTACTGGTAACATAGACCTAGGTCAAATATCAAAACTTACCAAAATGATGAATGTTCCTGGGCAAAAACAAATTGAAGAAGCTACAAAACAACGATAAAAACCTAAGTTAAACTTAAAACTACAATTATGAATCACTTAATATTAAGAATAGTTGCAATTGGTGTCCTAATCTCTTTATTATTAACATCATGCGATACCAGCCCAACTTTACAAAGTTATATTGTTGACAGCTCAGAAAAAGAAGGCTTTATAACCACCTCGATTCCCAAAACTATTTTGGGTATTGATGAAAGTAAACTTACTCCAGATTCACAAAAAGCATTTAAATCAATTAATAAAGTAAATGTACTGGTCTATCCCAAAACCGAGGAAAACACAACAGCATTTCAACAGGAAAGTGAAAAACTCAATTCTATTTTAAAAGGTGATCGATATAAAACATTAATGACCCATCAACAAGACGGTGTTAAAGCAAAATTCTTGTATCAGGGAGATAAAGATGCTATAAATGAAATTATCGTTTTTGGAACTTCAGACGATATGGGAATGGGTGTTGCTCGTATTTTAGGAAGTGATATGAACATGGCAAGTATGATGAAAATGATGAAAGAATTAGAAAAAGCCGACATCAATCCGGCGGGTATAAAAAGTGTTTTAGAGGGGATGGGACTTAATCCATCTTCTAAAAACAAAGTGGTTCAAGAAAATACCTATCAAGAAACCATAGAAAAAACTGAAGACTCGATACAGGTTCAGTAGGTCCTTTGATCAATACAATTTTAACGTCACATAATAATTTAGATATAAATCAAATAAATTCAAAGCCCACTTTAATAGTGGGTTTTCCTTTTAAAAGTGGTTGACTAATTTGATTACAGATTGCGAGAATCGGTTTATCTTTGCAAGCTTTGCAGGGTGGTAAATCGGTTGATTATATCGCTTTCGCAAAAGCGAAATAATTACAAACATCTATAACATGAAAGCTGGAATCGTAGGACTACCTAATGTAGGTAAATCAACTTTATTTAATTGTTTATCAAATGCTAAAGCACAAAGCGCTAATTTCCCGTTTTGTACCATCGAGCCCAATGTGGGGGTGGTAAACGTGCCAGATGCGCGACTTAAAAAACTAGAAGAATTAGTAAATCCAGAACGTGTTGTTCCCGCAACGGTAGAAATTGTTGATATTGCAGGCCTGGTTAAAGGCGCAAGTAAAGGTGAGGGGCTGGGCAACCAGTTTTTAGGAAATATAAGAGAGACCGATGCCATCATACACGTTTTAAGATGTTTTGATAATGACAACATTGTTCATGTAGATGGCAATGTAAACCCTATACGAGATAAAGAAACCATAGATATAGAGCTGCAGTTAAAAGACCTAGAGACGGTAGATAAAAAGTTAGAAAAAGTTAAACGTGCCGCAAGAACTGGAAATAAAGATGCCATCAAAGAAGAAGAAGCACTTGTTAAAATCAAAAAAGCTTTAGAATCTGGAATATCTGTGCGTGCCGTAGAATTAAGCGATGAAGTAAGATTAGAATTTGTAAAACCTTTGCAGTTTATCACCGATAAACCTGTAATGTATTTATGTAATGTAGACGACGATGCCGCAGTCACAGGAAATAAATATGTAGACCTTGTAAAAGAAGCTGTAAAAGACGAAAATGCCGAGGTTCTCGTACTTGCTGTGGGAACTGAAGCAGATATTACTGAGCTAGAAGATTATGAAGAGCGCAAAGAATTCCTTGCCGATATGGGTCTAGACGAGCCTGGTAGTGCAAAATTAATACGCAGTGCATACCAGCTGCTCAATCAGCAAACTTACTTTACCGCTGGGGTAAAAGAGGTTAGAGCATGGACCATAAATAAAGGAAGCACCGCACCGCAAGCCGCAGGAGTTATTCATACTGATTTTGAAAAAGGATTCATACGTGCCGAGGTCATAAAATACGATACTTATGTAACTTACGGGTCTGAAGCAAAAGTGAAAGAAGCGGGAAAATTAAAGGTAGAAGGCAAAGAGTATATTGTACAAGATGGAGATATAATGCACTTCTTATTTAACGTCTAGATCGATAAAATCTTACTTTAAATAGGTGGCCAGATGTTGATATGCACAGCATTTTGCACAATTGAATACTTTGCCAATTTTTAATTTTCAAGGGCGGTTACAAAACTCTTTTTAAAGACTTTGATCTCAAAATGATTGAATTATAAAGAGCCCCTTATTTTTAGGAACGCCTTGAAACGATCATGTTTAGTTTTTATTTATGCGCGATATTTACGTTTTCTAAGTGTTATAAAAACCCATCCAAAACTTGCTACTAGTAACAAAGGCAATACAACATTTATAAACTGCCATTTAAATTTTTCATCAATCACCTTTTTTGTATTTAAGAATGGGACTTTAATGTCTTTATTGCGCAACTGTATAAGCCCCGTATCGTCCAGCAGGTAATTAATAGTATTCATTAAAAACTCTTTATTACCGTACAGCTCGCCAGTTTTTATATCAAACCCTAGTTCTTGAGCTTCGCCTCGCATCACTTGGTTTTTTAAAATATCGCCGTCTGCGATAAGGACGATTGCTGCATTTTGCCCATTATCAATATTATTTTTTAATTCAACAGGTTTTACTCTGTTTTTATAAGCGCTAGTAAAAGAACCCTCTGCAAGGACAGCAAGAGGAAGATGAGATTGATTAAAAGTTTCTGGTAAAAGGGCTTGTTCTAATTCATTTAAAGATACTGCGGCAGGCAGGGTAAGTATTTGTGTTTTACTAGAGGTACTTAATAAAATGGTTTTTTTGATACCATTTCTTAGGGTGTCTATGGTGCCCGCATATTCAAATTTTACATCTTCTAAGTTTTTTGTAATAAAGGTTGCTGTTTTACTTGTGTCTAAAGAAGATTTTGAAATAGGATAATAAGCCCATGGATAGGCCTGATATTGTATATTACGACCCTGACCAGTTGCGAGTGCAATAGGTGCGTTTTGTACATCTTTTACCAGTCCATTATTTAAACGCAAACCATATTTAAAAAGCATGTCGTCCATATTTAGTTTTCTAGCCATTGGATATGCTTTTGCCTCAGCATTAGAAAGGCTGTCATTTTCCATTATAATGGGGTCTATGGCAAGTAATATTTTACCACCTTGCATGAGGTATTGATCCAGCAAGTACTTTTTAGTTTCACTATAGGCAGTTGTTGGTTTTGGATCGATTACTAGATCAAATTTATTTAAAGATCTTAAAACTTGCGCAGGTTGTATTGAATCGCTCGTATTGACAAACTCAATGCCAAAAGGCGCTGCACGATAATATTCTTGTACACTTTTTATAAAATCACTTATTTGTAGATCAGGCAACGAGCCACTATCTCTTAAAAAGGCAATAGTTTTAGTTTTTTGATGTGACGCCTTGCGCAATGCGTCGGCAAATTGATATTCTAGCTGCTGTATACTAGAATTTACACGTTCTTCGGTTGTTGCGCGGGCTACAGTTTTTAAAAGAGGTACTGCGGTGGTTTTACCTTTGTACAAAATAAGCGCATAAGGAAAGATGGTTACGTTAGTATTTTTACCACCTTCTAGAATAGTAGCTACAGCACCTTTAATACCATTTTTAGATAATTGAACTGTTACCTCTTCTATTTCTTGGGCGGTCAACCCCTCGGTAGGGTTAATAAAGTTATACTTTAAGTTAGGGTGTATGGCTGCAAGTTCTTCTAAAAACTGTGCGGTTTCTTGTTTTAATTTTAAAAACTCACCAGGTAACTCACCATCTAGAAATACATCTATAATTACTGGTTGGTCTGCTTGTTCAAGTATGTAAACGGTTTCTTTACTTACAGTGTATCTATTGTCTTTAGTAAGGTCAAATCGTTTAAAAGTTTTTCCTGCACCATAATTAATTAAAATCAATGCTACTAGAATCACGATAATGCTTGTTAATGTTTTTTTCATTATTATCGTTTTGAAGAGCTGTATTTTAGTGAAATTTCGCTTAAAGCGAAAAACAAAATGGCTATACTTAAAAAATAAATAACATCTCTTGTATCAATAACCCCTCTTGCCATACTCTCATAATGGTATTTAAGACCTAGCGAGGCCATAAAATCAGACGTTGATAAATAGCTAGAAAGGCCATCAAATCCATAATACGACACAAAACACAGCACAGCAGCAAGTAGAAACGCCACAATCTGATTTGACGTCGTTGTAGAACAAAAAATCCCTATCGAGGTGTAGCTCATCGCAAGAAAAATAGTTCCCAAATAACTACCAAAAGTGCTTCCATAATCTAGATTATTTGATGTTTCACCTAGTGCACCTAGACTGTAAACATAAATCAAGGTAGGAATTAATGCAATAATAATTAAAAACAAAGCTGCAAAATACTTACCAGCAATTATTTTTCTTGTCGTGATAGGTCGGGTTAAAAGCATTTCAATAGTTCCTAGATTGTGTTCTATTGTAAAACTGCGCATGGTGATCGCGGGTATTAAAAACATAAACAACCAAGGTATAATCAAAAAAAATGGCGATAAATCTGCAAAGCCATAATCTAGAATATTGTACTCGCTTTTAAAAACAAATACAAATAAGCTGCTTATAATTAAGAATATTCCTATCACTAGGTAGCCTGTAATATTGGTGAAAAAACCGTTTAACTCTTTAATAAAAATAGCTTTCATAGCAAACTGCGAATTTTAACAACCGTATTTGCCTGTGGTTGTTTATCAAAAAGTATTTTGGTTTGTGGCCATACCTCTTGAAATAACGCACTTTTTCTATATTTATTTAAGGATTCTTCATTTTCCCAATAGCTATAGGTAAAAAATCGTTGTGGGTCATTTTTATCTTGATACAGTTCTAAAAAAGTACATCCCGGCTGCTTTCTTATCTGCTCTTTGTAAGAATCAAACATAAGTTGAAACTTATCTACATCTTTTTTATTAAAGTGCATATTTACAATACGTATGATCATAAGTCTTTAAATGTAATGATTACGGGTGCGTTAATTTGTAAACCAAATAAGCTGCTGGCACTTCCTACTGTAAGTGGGTTTGATTTATAGGTGGCAAGTTCTAAATATCCTGAACTATTAAAAAGCACCAGTCCAGTTCCGTCTATATCACTGTTGTTATTTTTATTTTTAAAATTTACTATATCGCTGTAACGTTTAAAAATCTTATCAAATCTCTCGTTTCGCGCCGAGATTTCAAATTTACGACCCCTACAGGTCTCTTTAAAAAGATCTTTGGTAATATTTGTTATAGAATTTCCATAGTTATCAATATAAATGACCTGTCCATAAATGGTGCTAGAGTCTATTGAATATTTAGCCGTTAATCCGGCTATTATTTTTATACGTGAAATAGGTTTCCCAATTACCTCTAGCGTGCCACCACGGGCTATGTGGCAAGCAGTACTTACAAATGTGTTTAAGGTGGTAAAGTTTGATGAAATGCGATCATGTATATTGATTTCAACCAGTTTTTCTGGTTTTAATTTACTCATGATCAGAGCCAAAACTCCATTATCTGCACAAATAAAATAATGACCTTGCAATAAAACTGCAATATGTATATTTTCTGGAGTATGCTCTGCATCGACTCCTATTATATGGATTGTTCCTGTGGGAAAAGAATGATAGGCGTTGTTAATAATATAGGCTGCCTCGGCAATGTTAAAAGGACTTACACCATGTGAAATATCTACAATAGTTACTTGTGACAACTCTTTATAAATTGCGCCTTTTACCGCACCTACATAAGGGTCTTTTAATCCAAAGTCTGTAGTTAAGGTAATTATAGCCATAAATAGAAATCTGGTTGTTAATTAAATAATGGTTAAATAATTTGAGAAATATCTATTTCATGGTTCAATTTCATTATTTTCAAACCATCTTAAAGAATAACAAAATTATTAAATAATACTCATAAACATCTATAAAAAACAACGCTTTTGAACGAACTTATCATCGACCTATCAGAATCAAATCCAAGAGAATTTTTTGGAGTTAAAAATGCCAACCTTACCTTTTTAAAGACCCATTATCCTAAACTAAAAATAGTAGCGCGCGGCAGCAGTATTAAAGTCTATGGCGATCAAGAACAACTAGTCGAGTTTGACAAGCGCATACAAATGCTGTTAACCCATTTTGGGAGATATAATAATATGGACGTGAATGTTATGGAAAGGTTATTAACCAGTAACAGCAACCATGCAGATATGGGAAAGGGACATGATGATGTGCTGGTACATGGGAATTCTGGCGTTTTGATACGTCCTAAAACACCCAATCAAAGAAAACTGGTAGAGCTTTCACAAAAAAATGATATGGTCTTTGCAGTTGGTCCAGCAGGAACAGGAAAAACCTATATAGGGGTAGCGCTAGCAGTAAAAGCATTAAAAGAAAAACGCATAAAGCGCATTATCATCACCAGACCAGCGGTAGAAGCAGGTGAGAATCTAGGTTTTCTTCCTGGGGATTTAAAAGAAAAACTCGACCCTTATATGCAACCTATTTACGACGCATTAAGAGATATGATTCCTGCAGAGCGTCTTGCCGCTTATGTAGAAAAAGGAGTTATTCAAATCGCACCACTTGCCTTTATGCGCGGTAGAACACTCGATCAAGCCTATGTTATTTTAGACGAATCACAAAATACCACCCACGCACAAATGAAAATGTTTTTAACACGCATGGGTAAAGATGCAAAGTTTTTCATAACAGGCGATCCAGGGCAAATAGACCTACCCCGTCGCGTTACCTCTGGACTTAAAGAAGCTCTTTTAATACTTAAAAATATAGACGGTGTGGGAATTATGTATCTAGATGACAGCGATGTAGTGCGCCACAGACTGGTTAAAAAAGTAATCGCAGCATATAAGGATATTGAAAATAGGAACTAAAATCATCAACTAGACTTACTATTAATAAGTCTGGGATGAAATGAATGTATACTTATTTTAAGTCAAAAGCTTAAGAATAATTAGGGCGTTACCCTGCGGGTCGGGCATTACGTTACAATCTTTTTTAAGGCAGAAAAAGCCCTAAAAAAGGATTTCCACATCATTCCCTAACGCAAATTACCTTTGATAATAGACATTTGCTCTCAATATTAAAGTCATCTTGCTCGTTTAGCTGGCGGATTATTTTTTTAGAAATTCTGTCCCGTCCTAACTTTTAATGCCTCTTAAACTTAAAATGCAAATAGTTTTACGACCTTTGACTTTATAAATATAGCATTATAATGAATTTCATTTTAGCCGACTTTAACAAGCATCAATCCTTATTACCATTTACTTATACCAGACCTACATGCGAGGTGCGTTGTGGTATTTTAACCATGCGAGAAAGATGGGAAAGGCAACTAGATGTTAAGGTAAGTTACCTTACACAGGATTATTTACAAACTAAATATCAGCTTGTAGAATCTGATGATAATTTTGTAATTGATGGTGCTATATTTGCTACCGCTGCTTTATGTAGCGCGATAAAAGATCTAAAACCACAGCAAAAACTTGTGGCAAACGATACCCTTATCGCCTATAGGGTAAACGATTTACAAACACCTTTAAAAGATTTAAAACAGGTAAATTTTGTAGAAGAAGAACAAGTAGAAAGCATTGATTATACATGGGACATTTTTTCTAAAAACGGAAAAGCCTTAGAAGCCGATTTTGATCTAATTACCGCAGGTAGAAAAAGCCAGCCTATTCCAGACGGTGTGCGGTATCTCCATAAAGACCGTATTTTTATTGAACAAGGTGCTACTATTCATTTTTCTATTTTAAACGCTTCTACAGGTTGTATTTATATAGGTAAAGATGCCGAGGTTATGGAGGGTTCTATAATACGCGGTGCATTTGCATTGTGTGATCACGCGGCAACTAAATTAGGCACAAAAGTTTACGGCCCTACCACCGTGGGACCACATTCTAAAATAGGAGGAGAGGTAAATAATTCTGTAATTTTTGGCTTTTCTAATAAAGGCCATGACGGTTTTTTGGGCAACTCAGTTTTAGGAGAATGGTGCAATCTGGGGGCAGATACCAATACCAGTAACTTAAAAAATAATTACGCAGCTGTAAAGCTTTGGAATTATGAAACCAATAGATTTGCAAATACAGGTCTACAGTTTTGTGGACTGATGATGGGCGATCATTCAAAATGCGGTATTAACACCATGTTCAATACAGGGACTGTGGTAGGAGTAAGTGCAAATATATATGGTGCGGGATATCCACGTAATTTTATACCATCCTTTAATTGGGGTGGGCCGCAGGGTAATATGACTTATAAACCAGTAAAAGCATACGAGGTAGCACAAATAGTTATGAAACGTCGCGGTATTAAGCTAGAGCAAGTAGATATAGATATTTTAGATCACGTTTTTGAAAAAACAGCTAGTTATCGTAAAGATTGATGACCACCTATCGATTGCACAATCAATATTTTATTTTTTAAAAGAATTTCTATACGCTTCTTTTTCTCTTTGCGTCTTGCGTTGTATTTGAAAACCTTTTAAAAATTTGCGTAAATATTGATCGTTTATGTATTTGAATTTAGGGTGTGATTTTTTTCTAAAAAAAGCGCCTAGTTCTGATGTTGTGATTTCAACACCTGCTTTTTTCCAGATGTAAATTAATTCATCTGATGTAAAATTAAACGCAATTTTAAGTTTGCGTAATACTATGGTATTATCCAGTTCTGTCTCGGCCACAAGTGGTTGTCCGTCTTTTTTACCTCTATAATTTACAATTAGACCATTGAGAAATGTGGCTAGGTTTTCATCTATTACCACATCAAAATCTTCATCTTCCTCCTTTTTTAGCCAGTTACTAACCTCGGCTCTAGAGACTGGTTCACCACCTTTGGCATAAATATCCATCATGGCATCATCACTTAAATTAAGTGTAAATCGCAATCTTCTTAATATGTCGTTATTGTCCATGTTGTTTATTTCATCACCTATTTAATACAGGTAAAAATAGGTGTTTCTTTGATTATTAGCATAAATTTATGGAGTGTTACGCTTTCGCGAAAGCGGAATTACAACTATCCTCTTAGAGTTTTATACCAAATCTTGATAACATTTTCTTTTCAAATTCCCAAAAAAAGGCAAATTGACCAAAAATCCATCCCATTACAATCAGTAAAACTTGATAGATAGGAAACAAAATCAAAATACGTAATGGCCAAAAAATCCATGGCGAAAGTGTCTCTTTTGACAAACCTAAAAATTGCATAAATGGCACAGATAAACGAGCCGATAAAGATCCTGTAATCGCAAAAACTATAAAAATTGCAATCAATTCCCAGCGGTAGGTGACTCCCCATCGTTTGTAAAGTCTCTTGAATAACCACATGGTAATTTTATAAAAAACAAAGCTGAGAAACAAAGTTGCCAGTATGCTAAAAGCATATTCATAACCTATATCTTTAAATGTGCTGGGCATTAACCGCAAGCTAACAAAATACGCACTAGCTAAAAGACCTACAATGCCCAAAGCAATAAAAATTAGCTGCCAGTTTTGGGTAATTTCCCAATTCTTTTTTAAGTTTTGCATGCTGCAAAAATAGTTGTTCTGACTTATGATCGTAAATGGTAAATGGAAAAAAATTATATTTTAGATAAAAACTGCATTTTTAGTTATTTATTGAAGTTTGCACGATATTCATTTATTATAAACCAGGTTTTTTAACAATATCTTGTATTTGCTTATTACAGATAAACAAACATTTTGCTCACTTCTATCGCATTTTAGTATCTAAAAAATTAACCACTTCATCAAATTTATAATAAAACAAAAAACGTTATTCTATAGATTTGATAAAATGGTTTAAAAGTATGTAAAGTTGTTATTTTCCAAAAAGGCTGCCTAGCATTCCACCTAGTCCACCTTTATCTTTTTGGCTGCCCATAACCATTCCAGCGACGTCGTCTATAATGCTACCATCACCATCTGCATCTAGAATTTTCTCTATGAAAGACTGGTCATGAGTTCCCGATTGTCCCAATACAGAGCCTAAAAGATCGCCTATGCCAGCTGCTTCGGTGGGTTGTGCCTGTTTTTGTTTCCCTATAACACCCATAATAATTGGTGCTGCAATTTTTAAAATCTGGCTTACAGATGCTGCGTCCATACCGCTAGATTTTGAAAGTACTTGCTCGACTCCAGATTGTTTTGCGCCTAGTACATGTTTTAAAATACCAGCACCGTCATTTTCTAATTCTTGAGGACTGCCTGGACCATCACCAAAAATACCACCTAGCATATCCATTACGTTACCGCCGCTATGACGTGGGTCGTTTAAAGCGTTGTTTAATTCTTGTGCACCTTGTGGTGTAGATGCGTTGCGTTGCATTGCACCTAGAATAAGCGGCATGGCCTGAGAAAGCAAATTTGCAGTTTTATCGCTGGGTTGATTGGTTTGATTTGAAACTCCTTGAATAAGAGTTTTTCCTAAGTCTGATTGTAATAAGTCTAAAATTGAAGCCATTTTAATAGTGTTAAAATTTTAACACAAATGTAAACATATTTTTTAAACTGTAAAAGCAGCCGTGCTTGAATAACAAGTAAGATTGCTGTGCTTTTAAAAATATAACATTATAGATTTTTATAGCTAAAGAAAAATTTTATGTGCTAAAAGATTATTTTTTTTAAAAGCCAGTTGTAAAATGTTGCTATCTTATAAATGCCTTTATAGCAATCAAAACTAAAGTTGTTTTATAGAATTCAATGCACAACTATGATTTGAAGACATTTTTTCAAACTTTAATTTAATGAAGGCATTTAATGTTTTTTCACTTGCTAAAAATTGACTCTATTGCACTTTTATATCTTATCTACTTCCTTTGCCCAGCTAGCAATCTAAAAATAGCTTTTCAACAAACAAAAAATAGCTCGTTTTTGATAAAATGTAAATGTTTAAATCACTTCTATAACAAACTTTAATAATTCAAAGGGATTTCCATCAATAATATTTCAGATTGATCTGATAACGAAGTGATTTCAAACGATTCAGTATCCCATATTCCCAATCCGTCGCGATGGTTAATTTTTTGACTTCCTATTTTAAAACTACCTTTGATTACAAAGGCATAAACACCGTTACTGTTTTTTTTTATATTATAGGTGGTATTTATGTCCTTATCAAAAGTACCTAAATGAAACCACGCATCTTGATGTACCCATATCCCACTGTCGTCAGGGCTGGGTGATAGAATTTGTTCTAGCTTGTTATGCCTATTATCTGGATCTAATGTAATTTGATCATATCTGGGTTTTACATTTTGTTTATTTGGAATGATCCAGATTTGTAAAAGTTTAACATCTTGTGACGTACTGGCATTTTTTTCACTGTGTGTGATTCCTGTTCCAGCACTCATAACTTGGACATCACCATTTTTAATAATTGCCGCTCTTCCTGTACTGTCTTTATGCGCTAGATCTCCTGAAAGAGGTATAGTAACTATTTCCATATTACTGTGCGGGTGTGCTCCAAAACCCATACCGCCAGCTATAATGTCGTCATTTAATACACGTAAAGCTCCAAAGTTCATGCGTTTAGGATCGTAGTAATTTGCAAAACTAAAAGAATGGTAACTATCTAACCAGCCGTGATTCGCATGACCTCTAGATGCTGCGAGATGTGAAATTGTTTTCATTTATGTAAATTAATTGTACCTACAAATATATTGATATTTACTTTAACAAAAAAATCGCTTCTATTATGTAGAAGCGATTTAATAAAAAGTAATCAAAATTAAACTAAGATTGCATTGAGGATTAATTTACTAAATAACGTAAAACAAGCTTGTTCTCTAAAACTAGTTTAAAATTGAAATAATTTGATCTGCAAGTTCTGTACCTATTCTATCTTGAGCCTCATTTGTTGCGGCACCTATGTGTGGGCTTAAAGAAAGTTTTGAATTCATAAGTAATGCAACCTCAGGGCTTGGTTCTTTTTCAAACACATCTAGTGCTGCAAAAGAAATATGACCAGATTCTAAAGCAGCTACTAGAGCTACCTCATCTAGTACACCACCACGTGCTGCATTTACTACAGCTGCACCCTTTTTCATCATGGCTAGCTCATTTTTACCTATCACATAATCTGTTTGAGCTGGTACGTGAATCGTCACAAAATCTGCCATTTTTAATAACTCTTCTTTACTTACTAATGGAATGGATACGTTAATGGTTTGACCATCAAAAAGATCCCAAGAAACAGTAGGTGCTTTATCAGCAAAACTATCGTGTGCAACAACATTCATACCTATGCCAGTTGCTATTTTTGCAACTTCCTGACCTATGCGACCTATACCGATAATTCCAATAGTTTTACCTCTCAACTCGGTACCTTTTGCATAGAGTTTTTTGAGACCTTTAAAATTGGTTTCTCCTTCTAGTGGCATGTTGCGATTTGAATCAAACAAGAAACGTACACCACCGTAAAGATGCGCAAAAACCAATTCTGAAACACTGGCACTACTCGCAGCTGGAGTGTTGATTACTTGCAATCCTTTTCCTCTTGCATAGGCAACATCTATATTATCCATACCCACACCGCCACGGCCTATAATTTTTAGATTAGGACACTGGTCAATAAGTTCTTTACGCGCTGTAGTTGCAGATCTTACTAAAAGTACGGTTATATCTTTTTTATTTATGTAATCTACTAATTGTTCTTGAGCAACATTGGTAGTCATAACCTCGTGACCTGCTGCTGTCAATTTATCGATTCCGCTTTGTGAAATCCCGTCGTTTGCTAATATTTTCATTTTTTAAGTTTATACATGTTGATCAAAATTCTGATCATTTCTTTAAGATTTTTTAAATTTTGTGATCTCTTATTTACAATAGTTACTAATTAAATAACCGTCTTTTAAAGGGTGCAGTTTTAATACCTGTTTATGTGTAAATTTTAAGTAAACGTATTCATCAGTTCATACCATGAATAATAAAATTAAACCTAGGCCTTTTTCTCTAGATGTTGCATGGTCTCTACTAGAGCTTTTACACTCTCTAATGGTAATGCATTGTACATACTAGCTCTATAACCACCTACAGATCTATGACCATTTAAACCGTTGATTCCAGCTTCTTTCCATAGGGCATCAAATGCAGCAGTATGCGCTGTGTCATTTAAAACAAAAGTGGCATTCATGATAGACCTGTCTTCTTTGTTTGTAACAAATCCTTTAAAAAGCGGATTACGATCTATTTCATTATAAATTAATGCTGCTTTTTGATTGTTAATTTTTTCAATGGCATCTATACCGCCATTTTCTTTTAACCATTCTAGGGTTAACATGCTTACATATATAGGAAACACAGGTGGCGTGTTAAACATAGAATCTTTTGCAATATGTATTCTATAATCCATCATTGATGGAATCTGTCTTGATACTTTGCCTAAAATATCTTCTTTAACAATTATAAGTGTTGCACCAGCGGGTCCCATATTTTTTTGAGCACCTGCATATATCAAATCATATTTTTCAAAATCACGTTGTCTTGAAAAAATATCACTACTCATATCGCATATAAGAGGTACTGATACATTGGGAGTTTCCTGTAGTTGTGTTCCAAAAATGGTGTTATTGGTTTGAAAGTGAAAATAATCTACATCGTCTGGCACGGTATAACCTTTAGGAATGTGGTTATAATTATCTGCTTTAGAAGATGCGACTTCTACCACTTCACCAAATAATTTTGCTTCTTTGATAGCATTGTTAGACCAGGTGCCAGTATTTAAATAGGCCGCCTTATTTTCTAGTAAGTTATAGGCAACCATTAAAAATTGCATACTTGCACCGCCACCTAAAAATAGTGCTTTGTACCCCTTGCCAGTTAAACCTAGGTGTTCTAGAGATAACTCTTGCGCCTTATCCATTACCGCAACAAATTCCTTACTGCGATGCGATATTTCTAGAATACTTAAATCGTTGAAATTAAGAACTGCTGCTGCCGCTTTTTTAAAAACCTCTTGTGGTAATATACAGGGTCCTGCACTGAAATTGTGTTGAAGCATTTTTAAATTTTTTTATAATTTGACACAAAAATGCAAAATCAATGGCAAACTTATGTTATGAAATTAATAAGGTTTTTAAGATAATGTCAACAAAAAATTTAAGGTGTCTATACCATCTGCATAATCTTGTAAAGTAGGTGTTTGCGTTGTGCCAAAATCTACAACTTGTGGTGCTGTTTTTTTATCCAGCTTTTCAGTAATCTTTATCGCAGCATCTCCCTCTGCAACAATACATTGCAACAGGTCGGCATTTTGATTTATTTCTATTGCAACATCTTCTATGTTTTCATAATAACTATATCCCAAACTTGCAATAGGAGAAGAGTAACTGTTATTTTCTTCTTTGATCAATAAAAACTCATTATCTAGCAAATCAAAATCACTCATAAGATAAACCGCCTTGTTATAATCATAGTTATTGAGGTATTTTTCATTTTTAATCAGCTCTTTTTGTAAGAACATACCATTAAAAAATAAATTAAAATTATAATTTTTAGGAACTTTTAAATGGCTTACACTCCTACAACCTAGTCCAAAATACAGAAAAACATCGTTGCTTAAGGCTTGCATTTGTTCTAGAGTCTCATTGCCTGTTAGCACAGCGATACTGTTTCTATTTTTGCGTATTATGTGAGGTTTTGAAGAGAAATAATGTTCAAAATATCTAGCAGAATTGTTGCTACCTGTCGCGATCACCGCATCATAATTATCTAATTTTCCATCGGTGTAAGAAAAAGAATTCTCTAATTCTGGACAATAAAAAGAGGCAATATCTAGCAGTAAAGGTGTCAATACATCGTCATTACTAGAATTTTTGATCATCGCATGATGACCAGTTATAATTACAGATAACACGTCATGAAACCCCACTAATGGTAAATTTCCCGCGGTGATAATGGCTATATTTTTTTGGGCGATATGATCTAGATGATAGGTTTGTGTCCACTCGCTTAATTTTCCTGTCGATAGTGCTATGGACCATTGCGATAATGCAAAATTTAAAATGTCTTGTGTAAACCAAGAATTTTTACGTTCGGCGAGTTCAAGCCTTTGTTTTATAATGTGTTGCCAGCTTGCACCGTCCTTTGTTGTAGTGGTAAGAGTACCTTCTAGGAAAGAGTTTAATAGGGCCCCAGCTTTCGCGAAAGCGGATATACGATCATTTAACGTGGTATTAATTGACAATGTCTTCAATTGTTGCTATTTTTGTGCAAATTTAAAGAAAAGCTATGGCAATCATAATAACAGACGAATGTATTAATTGTGGTGCTTGTGAACCAGAGTGCCCAAATACTGCAATTTATGAAGCGGCAGATGACTGGCGCTATGCAGATGGTACCGACCTAGATGGTAAGGTAGTGTTACCATCTGGAAAAGAGGTAGATGCAAACGAGACGCAGCAACCTATTAGTGATGAATTTTATTATATTTCGCCAGATAAATGTACTGAGTGTATAGGTTTTCATGACGAGCCGCAATGTGCCGCTGTATGTCCTGTAGATTGTTGTGTGCCAGATGATAATGTAGTAGAAACAAAAGAAGAGTTACAAGCTAAACAAGCGTTTATGCACAAAAGGTAATCACCACCTTATTTTTTTGAATTATCAATTGAAACTTGGTTTTGTAAAAGTGGTTTAAAAAATTAACTGTTTTTGTTAAATTAGATCTGATTTTGTTGTTAAGTTGTGTTTTTACTAAATTTGAACTACTCATTTTTTAGTAAGCACCAGAACGATTGCTTTACAGAGTATTTTTTTTCTTTAAAGCTATTGTTTTACTAATGATTTATTTTCATAACAGTTTATTAAACTTAAATCTCAAAAAACACGCAACTTTTAAATAAAAACTGCATCTTATTTAAAAGAAAAATTATGAGATCCTCGATTTTATTGTGGTTAATGGCGCTTTTACTTTCATGTAATGCCAGACTAGACGATGATGCGAGAGCATTATTTAAAACTAGAGTAGTAGATGTTAATGGTGACCCAGTAGCAAATTGTGAGGTTATAGCTACAAATTACCCTGCATTTAATAGGTATAGTCTAAACATTGAGAAATTCTCTAGAGATGATGATCAATTTATTTTAGGTAAAGGAATAACAGATAACAATGGTCAGGTAGAATTCACAATGTTAGTAGATGGCGGTCTATTTGTGAACATGGTAAAAGAAGAGGCTGCTAATTATGGATTTCAAGTAGCAAGACAAGAGCAAATTGACTACAGTGTAATTATTCCAGAAACTATTTTTAAGGAAACCGCAACAGTCGAAATCGATTTTATAAATACATCTTTAACAACTGAACGTTATGGTGTATCATTTGATTTTGAATCAAATAATTGTATTTCAATTTACAATAATGGTATTTTTGAAATAGAATCAGATTGTTATAACGAGTTTAATACAGGAACTTTTAATAATAGTGCAAATGATGGTTTGTTTGTATTACAAGTACTATATCCATCTACAATACAATTAGAATATGCTAGCGCAACAGGAAATTTAATAGAAACAACATTTGACGTTTCAACCCCAAATGCCCGTTATGAAATCTTTTATTAAAACAACTGGCAGTATATTGGTATTCTTGATATCCTATGCTGTTATGGCGCAGCATCCTCAAGAAAATGCTATTTCTAAAACATCTGTAAGAACATTTTCAACCGACTTTTATTTTCAGCGAGGTATTCCCACAGGTGATAATTTTGTAGGAAATGGATTGAACAGTGGCAGTGGTTTTGGCATGCGCACACAATTTTATCTTCCTTATAACTTTTATTTAGGGGGTGCGATTTCACAAGATTATATGACCGTTAAAAACACTACTGTGATCGGCGAGTTTGATCGTACTACAAAATTCAATGCTTATTTTTATGCAGGTTATGATTATAAACTTAACGCAGATTGGAGTCTAACTGCAGATGTAGGTTATGGCTACAGTCAAAATAAAAATAGACAAAGCAGCCAGCAAGGTGGTGGTAGATTTAGGGACACAGGAAATGTATTGAGATTTACCGCAAGTATAGAATACAGTTTAAACCCAGTAACTTCTTTTTATTTAAGCCCTAGTTACGAAGTTGTAAATTATGAAATCAGTACAGCATCACAATTAAAAAGTACTTTTGACACAGGAAATTACTTTAATATCGCTATTGGTATTAGATTAAACAGCAGATTAAGAAAGGGGTATAATAGCTATTTCTTAAAGTCTGAATAGTGGAAGGCATATACTAAAATTAAGTCGTTTCTTTTTATCATTTTCCTTAAAAAACTCAATCTTTTAAAGGTTTAAAAAAGTACAATTCGTGATCTAGTTGCAGGTTGGGATGTAATATCTTTACAAGATCTCTTAAAACTAAATCAGGTCGCATGCTGGCCTCTTCATAATAAATAACCCCACCAGTTGTTCCTACTGTAAGAGCGTGTGTGTAAATTTGTCTATTTTTAAAAGCCTTAAATAGTGCATATGCTGGTTGATCTTTTAGCATTTCAGTATAACTGGTGTATTGTGCTGGTGCAATCCAGTAGGCAGCATCATGACCATCCATAAGAACTTTTTCTATAGAATAAGACAGTGACCCACCGCCTATAGTGCTGGCATAAATATAATTTGCACCAGCATCTTTTAATATGCGTCCTTGCCAAGAGCTTCCATAAGGTAAGTACCATTGATCTTTCCATGTAGCGCCACTTATAACGACTGGAGGGGTTGTGTTTTTGACTAATTCTAAGGTATTATTATACTCTCGCTCGATAACATTAAAAATACTATCAGCCTCTTTTACTTTACCATAAAGCACCCCAAAAACCTTGATCCACTCTGCCTTACCTAATGGATGTTCTTCTACCCACTCGCCGTTATAAACAACAGGAATTCCCGCATGTTCTATTTTTTTATACCATGAATTTTCATTGGTAACGCTGTACCCCATTACTAGATCTGGATTTAATAAAACAGTATTTTCTAGATTTATTTGTTGTGTAGTTCCCAGTTCTTGAACTTTTTCTTGATTTATCAAATTTCTTACTTTTGGCGCACTGATGTAATCCGTTCCAGGAAACCCTACTAGCGTATTTTCTGCACCCAAAAGTACCAATGGTGGTAAGTGAGTCGTAGAAGTGACAATGATTTTTTCTACTGGTGTTTGAATAGAATTAGATTTTTTTTGTGAGGTATTGTTGTTATCGTGATCACCTGTAATTAGGTGATAAACAAATTGTGAATCACTGCCTGGCCATGCATTTTTAACCATTAGGTCATAACCTGTTGTGGTTGTTTTAATATCAAAACCTTTAGCATATTTTATATTTAATTCCTGATATTCAATGGTTTTAGGTGGTGATACAGTTACCTCTTTTTCTTTATTACTCTTACAAGAGATTAAAATAAGCACACTTAAAAAAATAAGTAAAGAGATTTTTTTCATAGACTACAAAAATAGTGTTTATGATTGTTTTGTTGTAGCTTGTAATACTTTTTCAGAAAAAATATTCAACAAAAAATATTATAGGAGGATAATAATTGTATTTTTGGTCTTTGAAATATGGTTTTTTAAGTTGGATGAAAGTTACGCTTTCGCGAAAGCAAAAAAATTAAAAGGGAATCTAGTGCAATTCTAGAACTGTTCCCGCAACTGTAAACAAAACGTCTTTTTAATAAGATGTCCTATTTGAAATAAAATAGGGTAAAATCAATACAACCACTGGGTCTAGGATCTGGGAAGGTGATTTTATTTTGAAGTCAGGAGACCTGCCAAATTTCAATAAAATAATTGTTCATCTTCGGGATAAAGATAGCGATATGTTTTACATAAGGTATGGTTGTGCTGCACTGGGATAAATCCTGTAAGTGCAAATAAATTTTATACCTAATTATTGCGGCTATTTGCAAATCGCTTGCTGTAATCAGTAAAATATTTTCACTCCCCTTTTCCCGTGCCTAAAAATCATTTAATGAAAAAACAAATCATTGCCATGAGTGCCATGTTTGTAGTAGCTGTGTCGGGAAAAGCACAAGTCGATTCTACTGCAACAAAACTAGAAGAGGTTATTGTTACTGCCACCTCAAAATTTGATTTACCTCGCAAAGACAGCGGTAAACCAGTTATTAAAATCACAAGGGCTGATATAGAAGCCCAGCGTGCAGCAAGTGTTGCCGATTTATTGAACCAGTATGCAGGTATTGAAATTAACGGTGCTAGAAGTAATGCTGGTCAAAATCAAAGCTATTTTGTAAGAGGTGGTAATAGCCGCCAGGTTTCTTTTTTAATAGACGGTGCTCAGGTAAATGACCCTAGTAACATCTTTAGCGATTTTGATTTGCGACTGGTAGACCTAGATCAAATTGAAGAAATTGAAATATTAAAAGGTGCTGCAAGCACACTTTATGGCGCCAATGCCAGCACAGCGGTGATTAATATCAAATTGCGCAAAGCACCAAAGTCTGGTACAAGGGTAAACGTATCCTCTTTTGTAGGGACTAACACCAGTTCAGAACAAAACCCCAGAGGTCTGGACGAATTTAACAACAGCGTGCAATTACAAGGCACTGTAAAAAGTGGTCTTACATATGGGGTAGGTTTAAACCATCAAAGTACCAATGGATTAAGCGCCGCCGAAAGTATTAATGAAAACGAGACCTTTGAGTCTGATGCTTTTAATCGTATAAATCTTTTGGGGCGTGTAGGTTATAACAATCAAAAGGATTTTAATATATCTAGTTACGTCTCTTTTGATGAATATGTTACACAGTTTGATAACGGTTCTTTTGACGATGGTGATAATGAAACCTATAGCCGCCAGGTGCGCTGGGGAACAAACATGAATTGGAAATATTCAGAAAAAGGTGAGCTGGTGTACACCGATGTGAGTACACACACCCGTCGGGATACCAGGAGTAACTTCCCTTCTTTATACAATTCTGACGGATATTCTTTAGACCTTTATAACAAGTACACCATTGACCTAAACGAAAAGTCTAGTCTAAAAACAATAGTAGGTTTTAACTTAAACAGCCAAACTTATGAAGATTTTAGTGTGCCATTTGGCAGTAGTGAATTTGTACAAAATGCCGATAAGGACGATGTAAATTTTCAAATTTTTGATCCCTATTTGAACGTGGTGTATTTAAGTGGTACAGGTTTTAATCTTAACGCAGGTGCACGCTATCATTTGCACAGTAATTATGACTGGCAGCTGGTTTATAACCTTAATCCATCTTATAGATTCAATTTAGGTGAGCACATTTTAAAAGCCTATGCATCTTACAGTACTGCCTATATTACTCCTTCATTATTTCAATTATATGCCAGTGGTTTTGGAAATGAAGAATTGCAACCAGAAGAGAACGCGACACTAGAGGGCGGTATATCGTGGAGTATAGATCAATCTACCATAGGTATTACGGTTTTTGAAAGAGAAGAAAATAATCTAGTTCAATTTGTAACGATAGATCCAGTAAACTTTATTTCACAATATCAAAATGTAGGCAAGCGACTTAAAGCAAGAGGGGTAGAAGTTATGGGACAAACCCTGTTATTTAAAAAATTAAACCTTACAGCAAATTACACCTTTACCGAGCGTGACGCTGTGCCGCAATTAATACGTATTCCAAAACATAAAGTAAATGCAAGTGCTCGCATACAAGCTTTTGAAGGGGCTTTTTTAACCGCTAGATACCAGTACAACCACCAGCGTGGCGATGCTTTTTTTGATTTGAACACTTTTATGACGCAAAATGTAGAATTAGAAAGCTATCAATTATTTGACCTAGATGGAACCTATAAATTAAAAAATAAAGAGGTTACATTTTTTGCAGGTGTTTCAAATTTATTGAATGAAGAATTTCAAGAAGTAGTAGGTTTTCAAACAAGAGGTAGAAATTATAAAATAGGAGTGAGGCTAGGGTTTTAAAAGTAAGTCATTGCAACTCGCAACTATTTTAAAGCAGCCAATTAACATGTTAGTTGACTGCTTTTTTATATATAGTAAAATTTTAGTTAGAAACTAACGGTGTTTTCTACAACTCTTTCAAAAATTTATAAACCATCGGCAATGGCAATCCCATTACGTTATAATAACAACCTTCTATTTTGGTAACTGATGTATAGCCCAGCCAGTCTTGTATGCCATATGCACCTGCTTTATCAAAAGGCTGGTATTTTTGCACGTAATAATTAATTTCTTCGTCAGATAGCTGCGATACGTGAACTTTGGTAACATCATGAATTACTTGCTGTCTATTTGCTGTGGTAAAACATACTGAGGTATACACCTCGTGAATGGAACCGCCTAAAGAGGATAACATCTTTTTTGCATGTGCTGTATCCTTTGGTTTTTCTAGAGCGGCATTACCATACCATACAATCGTATCACTTGTAATTAACAGTTGGTTTTCTTCTAGATCTTTTTTAAAGACACTAGCTTTTAATAAAGCTAGATAGTCGGTTATTTGATGCGTCTTTAAACTAGCATCATATACCTCGTTAACTGGTCTTGTTTCTATTCTAAAGTCTATGTCTAGTCCTTTTAAAAGTTCTTGTCTTCTAGGAGATTGTGAGGCAAGAATGATATCAATATCTTTAAATTTATTTGCTAGCATGGTATTTATTTAAATAATGAAGTAAACTTTGCTTTTTACATTTTGCAATAATTAGCTATTTTATGTTTTTTTGAAAGCTTTTTTTAGTTGCATAGCCGGCCTAAGGAAAGAAAAAAAGATGAAAAAAAAGAAAATGAGCAATTTTATAGCCAATTGGAAAAGTTTAAATGACTTCAAAGGTTAATATTTAAAATCCCTATAGATAAAATTCCTAACAGCAAAATGATTTTTAAGATAGTCGATAGTAAATGAAATTGCTTTTTAGTTTGTGCTGTCCATAATTGTATCATAACATACATTAATGGCCCCATGATCGCAAAAACAATATAATATACTACAAGGTCATTAAGGTATAAATATTCGTAAACATACCAGCCTAATAAGATCAATATACCAAATATAAAAACTGCAATAACTTTTGCAGCCCTTGATCTTCCTAGAGCAATGGCAAGCGTGCTTCTCCCGCCAGCTTTATCGCCATTTACATTCTCACAGCCCTTTACCCATTCTTTTACTAGATTGATCAAAAAAGCTAGTAAACCAAACTTAATTAAAAGTGTAAAAACAACTTTATAAGCCTCTTTATTTTCTGGGTTAATGGATGGTAATAGTTCAAAGATTCCAGTAATTATTATGACCAAACCAACCATTATTGAAATCACTAGATTACCAATTAATAAAATACCTTTTAACGAACTAGCGTATAAATAAAGTACAAATGCAGCGGCTATAAAAATAATAGCAAAAATAGGTTTTTGAATACTATTTGCAAGAATAAACCCGCATACAACTGCAAGCACCGTAAGAATGATATACATGTTGAAAGCGTTTTTCTCAGAAATACTTTTTGTGACAAGCAATTTTTCTGGCTTATTAACCCGGTCGATTTCTACATCATATATATCATTAATCACATTACCACTAGCGGTTAAAAATGCCGTTGCAAGTAGCAATAAAACCAGCTGCCACCATGCTAAAGCAGTTACAATGCCAGCCGGTAGCAATAGACCATAAACAATTACTACTTGTGTTAAAAGCGTCATTAAGACATTGGGAAATCTTATGATTTTAAAAAAAGCACTCATGTTGCAAAAGAAAATTTAGCATATTTAGTTAAGCCACAATTTAATACAAATGACCAATAACAAAAAAAAACAAATATAAATAGACGGTAGAAAAGCGATTAAATAAAATAAGTGATGTAGTAGACTTTAAACAGTTTTAACAAAAACCACCTGTTTTTTATTTGCAAGCTTTTTTGAGTTACATAACTGGTTTAAAGGGACAAAAAAGATAGATAAGAAACTAAAAAGAGCAATTTTTTAGCAAATGGAAAAACTTTAAATTACACTCCCGCTTAATTATTACTCGCAACTATTTTAAGTAGACTTTACACTTTTCCCATGATTTGCATTCCATTTTCCCTGTACTTTCATTACTTGTTCAATAATGTCACGCACACAGGCATCACCGCCATTTTTGTGAGAAATGTATTGACTCACCGCTTTTATCTCTGGTATGGCGTCCTGTGGGCAACAGCCTAGACCTGCATATGCCACCGCAGCAACATCTGGCATGTCATCACCCATGTAAACAATGTTTTCTGGTTTCAAATGGTGTTTAGTAACAAACTCCTTTATTTGCAACATTTTATCGCTTGCATTTAGGAATACATCTTTAATACCTAGACCGACCAGTCGGTTTTTTACACCTTCATTTGTACCCCCGGTGATGATACAAATATGGTAACCGTTGTCTATGGCAGTTTTCATGGCATATCCGTCTTTTGCATTCATGGTGCGCAATAACTCGCCACTTTCTGATATTAACAATCGCCCATCTGTAAGCACTCCATCTACATCAAGAATAAAAGTAGTAATGTCGTGTAATAATTCTTTATAGCTTTTTGCCATGTGTTTTTTGTATTGAATTAGTTATGGATTGATACATTTCTCGATCTTCTGTCGATAATAGTTGTAAATGTTTTTTTATGGTACTTGTATCGTTTCTGATTGCGGGACCTGTTTGTGCTATTAATGGTGAGAGTTCTAGCGCTTTTTCTAGCGTTTCTTTCATCAATGCATCTAGCAAACTTTTAGGTATTGCGGCATCGGTCATGATTTCATCAGCTTTGGTATAACAGTGATTGACAAAATTGTTGATATAAACTGCTGCAAGATGTAGCTTTTTACGTTGTAGGGAATTGATTTGTTCTCGCTTTCGCGAAAGCGTGCCAGCAACCACCTCTAGTACCTTATTTACAGCATCGTTACTAGATTCTAAACATATGGTTATGTCTTTAAAAGTAGGTGTTCTTTTAATGCTAAAACTTTGCGGTAGGTAAAAAACCCCGTGATTTTTATGATCTTGTAAAACATTCATCGCTACACTGCCGCTAGTATGTGCAATTATGGCATCGGTCACCGGTATCTCGCTGGCAACTATTGCCACAAAATCGTCTGGAACTGCCAGTAAAAACAGGTCAGATGGTGGTAATTCATCAAGGTTTGCTATTAAAGTTGCGTTAATTTCTGGAATCTCTTTTTGAGACCTATTGTAATATCCTACTAGTTGAAGCTTGCCAGCACAAGAAATGCCTTCAATAGCGCGGCATAAATGAAAACCTACATTACCTGTTCCTATTACAACGATTTTGATCATGGTGTAAAAATACATACTTAGCTGCGACTCACAATGCATGGAGATGCGGCATTTGTGAAGTATCTTTGCAGCTAGTAAAAAATACCTATGAAAGAGAGATTAATTGAGATACTTTTTGGTACGCGCACGATGACTGTTTTGCTTTTAGTTTTTGCAGCGAGTATGGCAGCTGGCACCTTTATAGAAAACTCTTATGATACCCCTACCTCAAAATTATGGGTATACAACGAGTGGTGGTTTTCCCTAATCATGTTGTGGTTAATGCTCAATTTTATTTTTAACATTAAACGCTACCAACTGTTACAATGGAAAAAATGGGCTACACTCACATTGCACCTTTCTTGGGTGCTTATAATTATAGGGGCTGGAATTACACGATATGTTTCTTTTGAGGGGATGATGTTAATAAGAGAGGGACAAACAGAAAATACTTTTTTAAGTGATGAAACCTATTTTAGCGCTATTATACAAGGAAACGACCCTAATGGTAATCCTATGCAGCGATCTGTAAAAGAGAAACTGCTCATTTCACAATACGATTATAAAACCTCTAGAAGTTTTAATTTTTATGATAAAGATATTACTGTCACAATAGATAGTTTAATTTATGATGCTGTAGAAGGACTGAAGGAGGGAGATGAAAATAGTAACCGATATTTAAAAATAGTAGAGGCAGGAGGCGGTTCTCGCCACGATCACCTAATAAAGGATGGAGAAGAAGCTAGTATACATAATGTACTATTTGGTGTGAATATAGATCCAGAAATTGCGGCTCAAAAGGGCCTGATCAATATTACTGAAAACTGGAATGGCTATACGATACAAACTCCTTATGCAGGGGAATTCCTGCGCATGGCAGATCAAATGCAAGGAACAGTAATTAAAGATACGATACAACCATTACAGCTGCGATCGCTTTATACCCTAGCAGGAATGCAATTTGTTATCCCTGGACCAATAACACAAGGTGAGTTAGGAATTGTTAAAAGTCCAGAACCTACAGCAGCCAAGGCACATGGTATTCTCGCTACAGTAACTAGTGGGGATGAGTCCAAAAAAATTGAAATGCTGGGAGGTAAAGGAATTCTATCTGATTATATAGATATTGAAATCAATGATTTAAAAGTATACATGAAGTATGGTTCTATAGCCAGAGAGCTGCCGTTTGCTATAGAATTAAATGATTTTATTGCTAGCAAACAGCCAGGTACAGAAAAGTCTTATGCAGCCTTTGAAAGTAAGGTTACAGTAATCGATTCTACCGGCAAAACACCAGAACGTATTTATATGAATCATGTACTAGATAAAGCAGGTTATAGATTTTTTCAGGCAGGATTTGATCCAGATGAATTGGGAACACATCTTTCTGTAAATCACGATTATTGGGGAAAAACAGTTACTTATACAGGTTATGTCCTTTTATACATAGGTTTAATGGCATTGATATTTGATCGCAATACTAGGTTTGGCGAGTTAAGAAGATTGATCGACAGGGTTAAAAAGCGTAAATCAAAATATCTTACAACAATAGCTATGTTGTTTATGGTAAGTATTGCTTGTGCACAAGTACAAGAGAATGACCATACCGGGCACGATGCACCCGGCGCCCACGCTACAGCTGCATCTAGCACAGCGGTGATTAGCACTAACCAAGATGAAGCAACTTTAAATCAAAATATCGCAGTAGAAGATATTGAACCACCTAAAATGCCACCTATACCAGTAAGACTAGCAGATAGTCTAATTGTTGCTAATATGGTCCCAATAGCACAAGCAGAACGATTTGGTAGGGTAGTGGTGCAGGATAATGGACGTATGAAACCTATGTCTACATTTGCAAGCGAGTTATTACGACGTCTATCTGAAAGAGATTATTATGAAGCAAAAGTAGGCGATAGCATTGTAAGATTAACACCAGAGCAAACCATCATCAGTATGATTCAATTTAGGGATTTGTGGTATGATGTGCCTGTAGTTAAACTTAACTATAAAAACGATTCTCTAAAAACGATTTTAGGGGTAGATAAAAGTACCAGTTTTGCCCGTGGGATGGATTTTTTCAGACGACAAGACAGTACCTTGGGTAGTTATAAAATTAGCCCTTATCTAGACGAGGCAAACGCTGCCGATGTTAAGACAAGTATTCAACAAGGGTTTATTGATATCAATTACAGCGTGGGTATTCTAGATCAGATTCTTTCTGGATCTGTTTTAAACATTTTTCCTAGAAAAGGTGCCGAAAACAACAAGTGGTATGCTGCACCAGATTTAGAAAATGCGGGTTTTGTAGAAGAGCATGACTTTAACTTTGTTAGAGACTTTTTACCTGCTTACACCACCTTGTTAAGACAAGGTGCGGCAACAGGCGATTATCTTAATGCAAATGCAGCATTGAACAGTTTATTTGAATTTCAACGATATCATGGTGCCGATATCATACCTAGTGAAGATAAAATAGAGGCCGAAATTCTTTACAATAAATATGATGTTTTTAAAAACTTGTATAAGTGGTATGCATGGTTTGGTATCGTAATGTTGATTTTGTTAATTGTAGAGATCTTGAGACCAATGAAGCAGATAAGATGGACTATCAAATTCCATTTTGTTGTTATAGGTTTATTATTTATAGCTCATACAGCGGCACTAATTACTAGATGGTATTTAAGCGGTCATGCACCATGGTCAGATGCTTATGAATCCTTAATTTATGTAGCATGGGCAACTATGGCATTTGGAATCATGTTTGGAAGGAAAAGCGATATGACCATTGCAAGTACCTCGTTTGTAGTAGCTATTATTTTATGGGTAGCACAATTAAACTGGTTAGACCCTGCAATAGGTAATTTACAGCCAGTTTTAGATTCCTACTGGTTAATGATTCACGTTGCTGTAATTGTAGGCAGTTACGGACCTTTTGCACTTGGTATGATTTTAGGGCTTGTAACTATGATATTAATGATTTTTTCTACTAAAAAGAACAAAAAAATCATGGATTTAAATATTAAAGAGCTTACTTACATAAACGAGGTAGCTTTAACTGTAGGCTTAATAATGCTTACTATAGGAAATTTTCTAGGTGGTATGTGGGCAAATGAATCATGGGGTCGTTACTGGGGGTGGGATCCTAAGGAAACATGGGCATTGATTACCATTTTTATATACGCATTTGTTTTACATTTGAGATTAGTACCAGGGTTAAAAGGTAGATGGACATTTAACTTATGGTCGGTTCTTGCTTTTGCAAGTGTATTGATGACTTATTTTGGGGTTAATTTCTATCTTTCAGGATTGCATAGTTATGCTAGTGGGGATCAAATTATATCTTATAAGTTTGCCGCAATTTCTCTTACCGTAGTGCTTGTTTTAGCTGCTTTTGCTAGATATAGAGAGTTTAAGATTCATAAAAAATATTAATTTTTGATTTAGTAGTTTTAAAAAAATAATAGTAAACTATGATCAACAGTTTACTATTTTTTTGTGCTTATTGAATTTTATAAAAAATGCTAATAATGTGATTAAATAAATCAAAAAGTTATTAATTCATTCATAAATTCGAATTCACATTTTTTTAAGTTTTATTAGCGGTTTAAAAGTATTTAACCTTATTTTCGCATACTAAATATGTAGGTTTTTGACGAATATAGTTAATCATTAAAAGAGGTTAATTATTATTATTAAATTATTCTTAAACGATCATATTTATCGGTAAGTTTCACTTAATCGTGGGACTTACCGTGGCAGCGCCATGTCCTGTCTTTTAAATTAAATTTTGTGAGTAACAGTTCATCAAGTTTTTAAGATATAAAACATTTTAATTTAGTTAAGAAAAATAATATAGATTGACGATCTGTTATCTATGTACTAGTCGCTCATATTGTTACTAATAACGTTATTTGTATGCATTTTAAAAGCATTAATTTGAACTAGTCATCTTTTTTTATTTTTTTATTAAGTTGTAAAAAACAATGACCGCAATAGCCTAATGATAAATGATAAAAATCCTTCTTCATTTTCTACTGAAAAATTCTGGTTTGCAGTTTATACAAGACCAAAAGCAGAAAAAAAAGTAAAAGAAAGATTTGATACCGCTGGTTTAGAATCTTTTTTACCTTTACAGACTACTGTAAAACAATGGAGTGATCGTAAGAAAAAGGTTCAAGTTCCTTTAATAAATTCGTATGTATTTGTTTTTACATCTTTTAAAAATATAGTTACTGTTTACCAAATACCAGGAGTCGTTGGGATTTTAAAATATTTAGGCAAATACGCCATCGTAAAAAATACAGAAATTGAAAACCTAAAAATATTATCCAACAATGCGGTGCCGTTATCTACCTATACAAATGCTAATCAATTCACAAAAGGTGAAAAAGTAACTATATCAAGTGGACCATTTAAAGGATTGACCGCGGTTTATTTAAAAGGTTCTGGAAAGCATAAGGTAATTGTAGAGATAGAGACACTAGGCCAATTTATAGAAGTAACAATGCCGTTATTTGGTATAGAAAATATTTGATTTCACAACATAATTTAATCAAATATACATTAATTTTTGCTTAAAAACAATTGGTTTTTAAATGTTTCATTTGTTAATAAATAATAACTTATTTAATATATTTTATTCAAATTCCGCTTTCGCGAAAGCGAGATTTATTAATTAATTAAAAAACTAAGAAGAAAAGCTAGTTTAACTGAAAACTAATTAACATTAAACTAAACGTTATTATTTATCTTTAATTACAACGCATTATTATTCAATAAACCGTTACCCAAGATAAATTACGTTCTTATTTTAAAACTATTAATAGTAAACACATGAAAAATAAAGTAGCATTTATAACAGGAATTACAGGTCAAGATGGTGCCTATTTAAGCGAGTTCTTATTAAAAAAAGGATACGAGGTTCACGGGATGAAAAGAAGATCGTCGCTGTTTAATACAGATAGGATAGACCACCTTTATCAAGATCCTCATGTAACAAATCGTAAATTCTTTTTGCATTATGGTGATATGACAGATAGCACTAATATTACAAGGCTTATCAAAGAAATTCAACCAGATGAGATTTATAACCTTGCGGCGATGAGTCACGTGGCTGTATCTTTTGAAACTCCAGAATATACGGGAAATGCCGATGGTCTAGGAACATTGCGTATACTTGATGCAGTGCGCTTATTGGGGTTAGAAAAGAAAACTAGAATTTATCAAGCATCTACATCAGAACTTTATGGTAAGGTGCAAGAAGTACCGCAAACAGAAACTACCCCATTCTACCCTCGATCACCTTATGCAGTTGCAAAAATGTATGCTTTTTGGATTACTGTTAATTATCGCGAGGCTTATGGTATGTATGCCTGTAATGGTATATTGTTTAATCATGAATCACCATTGCGTGGTGAAACATTTGTAACCCGCAAAATTACACGCGCTACTGCTAGAATTGCACTGGGATTACAAGATAAATTTTATTTAGGAAATCTAGATGCAAAACGCGACTGGGGTCATGCAAAAGATTATGTGCGTATGATGTGGTTGATATTACAAGCAAATGAAGCCGAAGACTGGGTAATTGCCACAGGAAAAACTACCACTGTAAGAGACTTTGTTAAAATGAGTTTTAATGAAGTGGGAATCGAGTTAGAATTTAAGGGTGAAGGTGTCGATGAAAAAGCTGTTGTAAAGGCTTGTAATAATGATAAGTTTAAAATTGAAATAGGAAAAGAAATTCTTGCAGTAGATTCTAAATATTTTAGACCTACAGAAGTAGATTTATTGATAGGCGATGCCTCTAAAGCAAAAAATAAATTAGGCTGGGTGCCAGAATATGATCTTAAGGATCTAGTTAAAGAAATGATGCACAGCGATGTAAAACTTATGCAAAAAGAACAGCTGTTAAAGGATAGCGGTTTTGAGACGTTGAATTATTTTGAATAATATAGACTTTAAGGCTTAAAACAGATGGGTAATCAAATATTTTTAAGTAACCGATAAAAGCATTGAGATTGCTTATAACTTTTACAAAAAAAAGTTTAAAAAGGAAGTGGCTCATCAACACCTAGTTCTCTCTTAAAAACAAGTCAATTTGGATAATCGTTTTTTAAACCCGTTAAAATAAAATTATGAAATTCAGTACTAAGATATACATAGCTGGTCATAAAGGAATGGTAGGTGCTGCTATCTGGCGTAATCTTGAGTCTAAAGGCTATACAAATTTAATCGGTAAAACATCATCAGAATTAGACTTGCGCAAACAGAAAGCCGTTAACGATTTTTTTGCAACACAGCAACCAGATATTGTAATCGACGCAGCAGCAAGAGTGGGAGGGATACTTGCAAATAATGACTATCCTTACACTTTTCTTATGGAAAACCTGCAAATTCAAAATAACTTGATCGATGCAGCACACAATTTTAACGTGCAAAAATTTATTTTTTTAGGCAGCTCTTGTATTTATCCAAAGTTAGCACCGCAACCATTAAAAGAGGAATTTTTACTCACCGCAAGTCTAGAACCTACTAACGAGTGGTATGCCATCGCAAAAATAGCTGGTGTAAAGGCATGCGAGGCTCTTAGAAAACAATATAATAAAGATTTTGTGAGCTTAATGCCAACAAATTTATACGGCTCTTTTGATAATTTTGATTTAAACACATCACATGTATTGCCAGCAATGATACGCAAGTTCCACGAGGCTAAAGTTAATGTTATAAATGGAAAACAGGCTGCTGTAACACTATGGGGGTCTGGAACCCCCATGCGCGAGTTTTTATATGTAAACGATATGGCCGATGCTGTAGTTTATGCGATGCAAAATAATCTTAACGAAAACCTTTACAATATAGGCACTGGCCAAGACCTAACGATTAAAGAACTTGCCGAAATAGTTCAAAAAATTGTAGGACATACAGGAGAGATTATTTGGGATAGTTCAAAGCCAGATGGAACCCCTAGAAAGTTAATGGACGTTTCAAAAATGACTTCTGCAGGGTGGAAAGCAACAACAAATTTAGAAGAAGGAATAGAAAATACATATAATTGGTTCTTAGATAATATCAATCGTTTTAAGGAAGTCAATCTAGGCTAAATTCAAATTAAATTCCCAGCATAATTCTAAGAAATGAACAATAGACATGTAGCCAAAACAATTACATGGAGAATTATTGGCACTGTAGATACCATAATTATAGCTTACATTGTTTCAGGAAACTTACATTCTGGGCTTAAAATAGGCATAACAGAATTATTAACTAAAATGATTTTGTATTACTTCCATGAACGTATTTGGTTTAAAATAAGTATTTTTAAAGAAGGTATTAGTCATGCTAGACATATCTTAAAAACATTTACCTGGAGATTTATAGGTACGCTAGACACGATTATTTTAAGTTGGTGGATAACTGATAATGCAACAATTGGATTAACCATTGGTGGATTTGAGGTTCTTACAAAAATGATACTTTATTATCTACATGAGAGAATATGGTATAAAACAAATTTTGGATTAAAAATAAAAAATAAGAATGCCTAAAAACGTTTTTAAACAAGATTATAACATAAATAGTAACAATAGAGCTAGACAGAAAAATCAAAAGCCTTTAATGATGTGGTTAACTGGTTTATCTGGTTCTGGCAAATCTACCATAGCAAATTTATTAGACATTTACTTAAATGAAAGCGGTTTTCATACCTATTGTTTAGATGGTGACAATATCAGGACTGGAATCAATAATAATCTGGGCTTTTCAAAAGAAGATAGAGAAGAAAATCTTAGAAGGGTAGGTGAAATAGGAAAGTTAATGAACGATGCTGGTTTGATTTGTATTGCTGCTTTTATTTCTCCTTTACAAAAAGATAGAGATCTGGTTAAAAATATTATAGGATCAAAAAACTTCATAGAAATATTTATCGATACCCCTCTAGAAATTTGTGAAAAAAGAGATGTTAAGGGACTATATGCCAAGGCTAGAAAAGGAGAAATAAATAACTTTACAGGTATAAGCGCTCCTTACGAGGCGCCTCTAAATCCTGATATCACAATAAAAACAGATGAGATGGATGCACACACCGCTGCAAAAAAAATCATCGACATTACTCTTGATAGAATAAAACTATAAAAATGGATAAGTATTATTTAAATTATTTAGACGAGCTAGAGTCTGAGGCTATTTATGTCTTGCGTGAGGTGGCAGCACAATTCACAAATCCTGTTATTATGTTTTCAGGTGGTAAAGATTCTATCTTATTAATCCATCTAGCCGAAAAAGCTTTTTATCCTGCAAAATTACCTTTTCCATTACTTCATGTAGATACGGGACATAATTTTCCTGAAACAATCGATTTTAGAGATAAATTGGTCCATAAATTTAGTGTAAAATTAATTGTAGCATCTGTTCAGGATGCTATTGATAACGGTAGAGTAAAAGAAGAAAAAGGTAAATTTGCAACTCGCAATAGTCTTCAAATAACTACATTACTTGATGCAATTGCTAGTAACAAAATAGACTGTGCTATAGGAGGTGGTAGAAGAGATGAAGAAAAAGCAAGAGCAAAGGAGCGTTTTTTCTCTCATCGAGATGATTTTGGTCAATGGGATCCAAAAAACCAGAGACCTGAATTGTGGAATATTTTTAATGGGAAATATTTTGAAGGTGAACATTTTAGGTCATTCCCTATATCTAACTGGACTGAAATGGATGTGTGGAATTATATTGCTAGAGAAAAAATTGATATTCCTAGCTTGTATTTTGCTCATGAAAGAAATGTTATAAGGCGTAATGATTCATGGATACCAGATTCTGAATTTTTGATAAAAAATGATAACGAAATTGTAGTAAGAAAAAAAATTCGTTTTCGCACACTAGGTGATATTACTATAACAGGCGGCATTGAATCTGAAGCTGATACGCTGGAATTGATCGTAAATGAAGTTGCCGCAATGAAAAGTACTGAACGTGGTAATCGATCTGACGATAAAAGATCAGAAACAGCAATGGAAGACCGAAAAAAAAGAGGGTATTTTTAATGTTTTACTTTTTTAATTATTCTAATCAATTTTATTAAAAAGCTTAAGATTTAACTGTTATTTTTAAATGACATGGTATTAAATTTTAGTAAATCACCTGTTTTCCAAAAAGCTTTTTTAACAGCAATTATTAAATACTTCTAATTTATATTGTTTAATCCCCGCTTTCGCGAAAGCGTAATAGTAAATATTTTAATTATACATTAAAAGTGTTTTATCAGTTTACCAAACTTTTGAACGCTTGAAGAAAATTGTAATTAGTAAAAAAAACAAAGATGAAAACTGAGAACAATCAATTATTTAGATTTACAACAGCAGGAAGTGTAGATGATGGAAAAAGTACATTAATAGGCAGGTTGTTATATGATTCAAAATCAATTTTTGAAGATCAACTAGAGTCTATTAAATCAAGTAGTGAGGTAAAAGGTGAGCATGAAATAGATCTTGCTATGTTTACTGATGGGCTAAAAGATGAAAGAGAACAAGGTATTACCATAGATGTTGCTTATCGTTATTTTACGACACCCAAAAGAAAATTTATTATTGCAGATACCCCTGGTCACGTTCAATACACAAGAAACATGGTCACTGGTGCATCTACTGCAAATGCAGCATTGTTGTTAATAGATGCACGTCACGGGGTTATAGAGCAAACTAAAAGACATTCTTACATTGCTTCTTTATTACAAATCCCTCATGTTATTGTTTGCGTCAATAAAATGGATTTAGTTGATTATAGTGAAGATCGTTTTAACGAGATTATTGACCAATATAAAATGATTGCATCAAAGATGATGATAAAAGATGTACGTTTTATTCCAATTTCTGCTTTAGATGGTGATAACGTTGTAAATCGTTCTAAAAATATGAACTGGTATCAAGATGCACCGCTACTTCATACATTAGAATCAATCCACATAGGTTCAGATATCAATAAAATAGATGCGAGATTTCCAGTTCAATATGTTATTAGACCACAGTCTAAAGAATTTTTAGATTACCGCGGTTATGCAGGAAGATTGCAATCAGGAAGATTGAGGTTACAAGACGATGTTATGATCTTACCATCTGGTTTTACCTCTAAAATTAAAACCATCTTAAACGGAAAAACAAATATCGATGTTGCGTTTGCCCCTATGTCGGTATGTATAACTTTAGAAGACGATATTGATGTAAGTCGTGGAGATATGATTGTGCGCGTCAATAATTTACCGACAAAAACACAAGAAATTGAAGCAATGATTTGCTGGTTGGGTAACGAGCCATATCAACCCAAAACTAAGTTTGTAATACAGCACACGTCAAATGAACAAATAGCATTGATAAAAGATATTATTTATAAAATTGATATGGATACCTTAAGTCGTAACAATGAGGTTCACACCATTAAAATGAATGATATTGCGAGAATAAAAATTAAAACTGCCGGACCATTGATGATCGACGAATTTAATGCTAATAGACAGACAGGAAGCTTTATACTGGTAAATCCAGATACAAATGAGACGGTTGCAGCAGGTATGTGTTTATAATTAATGAAAAATTAATATCGTTAGTAAACTGTTGTTTATTGACCTGCAAATCACCTACTACTTTAAAATATTTGTTTAATAAATCATTAAAAATAAAATAAGAAGCACTGTAGTTTAAAGGATATGAATAATTTACTTACAATTGCAATTAAAGCCTCTCTACAAGCCGGGGAGAAAATAATGAAAATATACGATAATGGCGATTTTGAAATAGACTTTAAAAGCGATCAATCTCCTTTAACCGAAGCAGATACCGCTTCTCACGAGATTATAATGTCATTTTTAAAACCAACTAATATTCCAATATTATCTGAAGAGGGTAAACACCTAGATTTTAAACATAGATCAAAATGGAATCAACTTTGGATTGTAGACCCTATCGATGGGACAAAAGAATTTATTAATAAAAATGGTGAGTTCACTGTAAATATTGCTCTAGTTGAAAACCAAGTGCCTGTGCTAGGTGTTATTTATGTTCCTGCATTAAATGTACTTTATTTCTCTTCTAAGGATGGTGGGGCTTTTAAAGTAAATAATTGTAAATCCTTTATTTCGCTTACTGATTTATTAAGCAATGCAAATCGATTACCCTTACAATTTGAAAAAGAAACTTTTACCGTTGTTGCCAGTAAGTCTCATCTTTCTAAAGAGACAGAAGAGTACATAAAAGAGCTGAAGAAAGAACATGGTGCTGTAACAACTCTTTCTAAAGGCAGTTCTCTAAAATTATGTATGGTTGCAGAAGGAGTAGCAGATCAATATCCTAGATATGCTCCTACAATGGAATGGGATACTGCAGCAGGTCATGCTATTTGTAAATATGCGGGTAAAAATATTTATGATTACAATACAAACGAGGAAATGCTATACAATAAAGAAAACCTTTTAAATAATTGGTTTTTGGTGAAATAGATTTACTGAATACTATTTCTAGACCTAAATATTTATCTTAACGATTTATCGTGATTTAAGATCAAATTCAAATTTACTTGTATCGTTTAACTAGCAATTACTTATTGTTTAAAGGCTTTAAATCACAATAAATTTTATATGAGAAAAACTCTTATATTGATGTCAGATAATAGAAAATTGTCAAATGATATCAATGAATGTGGATACAATACACTTTCAGCTATAATTAATTATAACTATTCAGTTAAAATAATTATGATTTTAAGTATTTGTTTCCAATGTTAAATAACAAAATTGAATTATATAATTGTTATTCACCATCAGCTGCTGTTAGGCATGCAGCATGGTCTAAAATATTATCTGTAATAAAAATTATTAATACAAATGAACATAAAACAATAGTATATATAGATACAGACTGCATATTTTATAATCAAGAAAAAACAATAGCTGATTATTTGTCTGAATCTATCAGTATTGATAAAAATCCTTTAAAAAAGAATAAATACATTTATATTATTAATAATAAACCATGGAGCTATAGTCTGCCGTGTACTGGTTTTTTTATTTTAGAGTCTAATAGTAAAACACATAGTATTTTTAAAAATTGGTATCAAAATGATATTTATAAAGAGTATAATGTTGAACATACCTTTGAACAACACTCTTTTCAGAATTATATATTGCCTAAATATTTGAATAATATAGAAACTCTAGATGACTGGATGTTTGAACAAAAAAAAATGACCAGTTTTTGATTCATATAGGATCGCATGAGTCAGAAAAAAGAGTGCTTTTTTTTAAAGAGTTTATAGGTTTAAATAAAATAGACGTAAAGACCTCTCTAGACCAAATACAGTCCCATACTTTATTTTATAATACTAATTCTATAGAATTAGGGAAAACAAAGTGGTATAGAGGCAGTGTTTTACATAAAAAAATAACAAGATATTTGTATAGCAGGATTAAATATAATTTGTACAGGCTAGTAAGATTAAAATATAATTTTTAATAATATTTTTTATTTTAAAAATTACTGCATGAATATATTTTTTTTTATTTAAATAATTGGTAATTTAGAAGTAACACTTGTTAAAAGACTTATTACTTTTCAAAATCGATGTTTTTTATAGGCATCACTTAAAGTAAGTATAATATAATATTTCTGTAAATATATTTTATAATTTTTTCGCTTTCGCGAAAGCGAGACAATCATCGATAAAATCATATATCAAAAATTGTAGTTTAAAAGCTTTTGAGTTTGATCTTTAATTATAAATATTTAAACAACATAAATAAAAACAACGACAGTTCTTTTGAATCTTTTAATGATTTATAACTACAAAATTATTGTGAAAATTATAAACAAAGTTTTAGATTTTATTTAATTTAATGCAAAAATGAAGGTGTTTAAAAAATTATCGCGTCTTAGCGTTTTTATAAAAGTTGTTTTAGGCTATGGATTGTTGAAATTGACGACAAAAACAACAAAAACAAAAAAGATTTTAATTATTTCATCACCTAGAGGCGGTTCAACATGGCTTGCACAAGTATTAAGCAGGGATAATAGTTCAGTATTGATAGATGAGCCGCTTTTTAATGGTACACATAAAAAATTAAAAGAGGTTGGCATTGACACTTATACGTATTTAGAAAAATCTAGTAACGAAAAAACATATTTAGAATTTTTTAATTCTCTTTTAAACCTTGACTTTTTTCATTGGCGGCCGTTAACAAAAAATAAAATTAATAAATTTATAAATCCAAGAAATTTTGTATTCAAGTTCATCAATGCAAATTTTTTAATAGATTACTTAAACAAAAACTTTAAAAGTGCCTACTTAATTTTTTTAATTAGAAATCCATATGCTGTAATTGCTAGCCAGCTGAACCACGAGGGATGGAGGTGGGCAAAAGATATTAAATCGGTAAACATTCCTACTACTTTGACTAATATTGATTGTTATAAAAATTTGAAATGTGTGAAATTTACAGATTTAAAAGAGGAACAAGTACTTGCATTTATATGGTGCTTAAATAATAAGCACATTATTTTCAATGAAAATAATAATAAAAAATGGATTACAGTTACTTATGAATCTCTTATTAGTGAACAAGCTGATGATTTTAAAAGAATTAAAATGTTTATTAATAAGAAAGAAGAAATAAATAAAAATCTAATCTCATCAAGCACAAAAGGTAAATCTAGTGACGATATAAAAAACGGGCTTCAACTTAACAAGTGGAAAAATAATTTAAACGACCAGCAGATTAAAAATATACACGACATATTAATAAAATTTGATTTTGACGTGTATGATATGAATTCAGGTATGCCAAAGCATGATATTATATACAATTCCAAAAACTGATGAATTTAAAATTAATTATCCTAAATTTATGTTGTCTGATACGTTTAAAATAAAAGTTTTTTAATAATATTCAATTGTTTCTGTTTGATAATAATCGACATACTCTGAAATATCACATAATTAGATTTTGGCTTTAATAGTATCAAAATTTGGATTACAATGATTCCATTATCATTAAGCACAACAATTACTTTAGATAAACACTTACAAGTAGTCAAAAAAAATGACGCCTTCATTACTCACTCCTAGAAATAATATATTCTTACGTTAGATAGCGTAAAAATATTACTGATTATTAGGATTAAACGAGCGGTAGTTTTACACATAATAATTTATCAGCCGATAGAAATAAAATTTAAGTTTTATCTTTTAGATTACAAATATTCAATTAAGATACAATCCTTATTTTGTAAATTATCTATTAAAGCTTGACACTTTAATCAAATCTTACAAGACAAACAAATAGTTTTAAAAAAACTAAATTAAACAATGATAATTATGAATGCGAGAACAAAAATCCTTATTGGTAAATTCATTAATAAATTTGGAATCGTAGTAACTTCAAATAAAACCCTACCTAAAGCAAATCTCACAAGCTTCTGTCATAAACTAAAAAAAACAGGATATAATCCAAACTTGATTCTTGATATAGGAGCTAATAAATCATCCTGGAGTGAGGAAGCAGCAGTTTTTTTTCCTAATTGTAGTTACCTATTGGTAGAACCACAATCAGAACTAAATAGTTATCTTGAAGAATTTTGTTCAAAGCAAAAGAAATCAAAGTTTATCAACTATGGTGTAGGTAGTAAAAAAGAAGAAAAATTATTCACATTAACACCAGATACGGTTTCTAGCTCATTTCATATGACTGAAGACTATGCAAAACAAAATGGTTTTAAACAGCGCGTGATTAAAATTACTACTGTCAATGATATTGTTAAGGAACATTTAAACGGTGCTTGTCCTGATATTATTAAAGTTGATGCAGAGGGAAGTGAATTTGAGATTCTATTGGGTTCTACCGATGTTATTGGAAAAACAGAGATAATTTTGTTAGAATTACATTTCTTTAAATCTGATCCAGATTCAAAAGATTTCTCTGATATGATAAGAATAATGGACCAATACGGCTATGCACCACTTGATTTTACATCTATCTTATTAAGACCTCATGATCGATTTCCTGGTTTAATAGAAGTTGCTTTTGCATTAAAAGACGGTATTGTTAGAAATTATAAAGGATGGTAAGTTGATGTTGTGACAGGAATATTTTTGTGCCATATTCTTTTTTAGCGTAAATATTAAAATCAATAAAGGTTGACTATAAAATGTGCATTCTTAATCGTAACAATACTTTTATAATATAGGTAATGCTTTTTAATTCTATTGATTTTGCAATATTCTTACCTATTGTTTTTGTGCTTTATTGGTTTGTGACAAACAGAAACTTAAAACTTCAAAATTTATTAATCGTTGCAGCTAGTTACTTGTTTTATGGTTGGTGGGACTATAGGTTTCTATTATTAATCGTTTTTAGTACGGTTGTAGATTATAGTATAGGGTTAAAATTAAAAACCGAGGTTCATGAAAAGAAGAGATTTTACTTACTTTGGTTAAGTATTTTAATTAATCTAGGGTTCTTAGGTTTTTTTAAATACTATAATTTTTTTATTGATAATTTTATACAAGCATTTTCTTTTTTCGGAGCATCATTATCCCCCAATACACTGAATATCATATTGCCTGTAGGTATTAGTTTTTATACCTTTCAAACACTTAGTTATACTATCGATATTTATAAAAGAAGATTAGAACCTACAGTAGATTTTGTTTCATTTGCCGCATTTGTATGCTTTTTTCCACAATTAGTAGCAGGGCCTATAGAGCGTGCAACGTCTTTGCTGCCGCAGTTCTATAAAACAAGAACATTTAATTATGGTCTTGCAATTGATGGATTACGACAGATTCTTTGGGGATTAATTAAAAAAATTGTGATTGCAGATAATGCAGCACAAATTGCTAATGAAATATTCAACAATTCAGACGTTTATTCTGGTAGCACATTAATTTTAGGAGCTTTCTTTTTTGCAATACAACTTTATGGTGACTTCTCTGGTTATTCTGATATTGCCATAGGTATTTCCAGACTTTTTGGTTTTAATTTAATGCAAAATTTTTCGTTCCCATATTTTTCACGGGATATAGCCGAGTTTTGGAGAAGATGGCACATTTCCTTAAGCACATGGTTTAGGGATTATTTATATGTACCCCTAGGTGGCAGTCGCGGTTCAAGATGGTTGAAAATAAGAAATGTTTTTATCATCTTTATAGTTAGTGGGTTTTGGCATGGGGCAAATTGGACATTTGTCGTGTGGGGAGCTTTAAACGCTTTGTATTTTCTACCTTTACTTTTATTAAACAAAAACAGAATCTATACAAATACTGTTGCAGATGGTAAATTATTACCTAGTTTGAAAGAGTTTTTTCAAATGTTGATAACTTTTTTATTATACGTTTTTTCGCTAATATTTTTTAGGGCAACTGATATGGGTCATGCAGTAAGTTTCATCACCTCAATATTTTCATCGACCTTATTTGATGTTCCTTATTATTCTGGTATTGGATTACAAAAAGATCTTTTTGTTCTTGTTGTAATCTTTTTTGCGATTGAATGGCTAGGAAGAAATGGTAAATATGCATTAGAACAAATAGTTACAGCTATAAAAATAAAAGCATTAAGATATGCTAGTTACACTTTAATGTTATTTATTATATATTATTACAGCGTTAGTATGGATACCAATCAATTTATTTATTTTCAGTTTTAATTGTTTTGAAAAAGTTTTTATTTAAAATATTTTATTTCAGTGTTTTTGTATCTCTCTTTGCACTTGCACTACAAATTATCTTATTTATAAGAATCAATAAAAAATCCATTGCACATCATGACATACTCGATATTACATCAAATGTCAATGCAGATCTTGTATTGATGGGAAGCTCGCGCTGCTGGTCACATCTAGATCCAGCGTTTTTTGAAAACCAATTTAATCTTAAAAGTGTCAACATAGGTGTAGTAGGACATTCAGAATTGTCAATGGTTTATGCTAGATTACAAGATTATTTAAAATACAATAAGACTCCAAAATTTGTACTATTAACCTTAGACCCTTTTGTAAGCGAGGGGTCAATTGATCAACCTAGTAAAAATGCTGTAAATAAAAATGCTTTTGCTCGTTATGCTTTTGCGCCACTTAATAAAGATTGGGAAACTGTTAAACATTTTGGATTTAATAACTGGGAAAAATATGTACCACTTTATGCCACCTTTAAGTATGAACAGCTGCACAAAACTATGTTCCCTAATTTTAGTTCTTTGTATGTAAAATACGGTTACTCAAAAAAGGACATTCAGTGGGACACCATAGCAAATCCCATAGATAGAAATAAAAAAAGAAGTTATTTTATCAATCAAAATCTAACCAAGGTTAAAAGCATGCTAATAAGAATTAATGAACTATGTTTATCAAATAATATTTCATTAATATGTATTCAGACCCCAGTTTATGAATCGATTTATGATCAAGAGGTATTTAAGATACCTGCTATTGTAGCACAAGAGTGTGGCATACCATTTCTAGATTCAAATTATGAATGGATTAGAACAGATATAAAATATTTTCAAGATTCAAACCATTTAAACCTAGATGGGGTAACGGCACTGAATCAAAAATTAAAAGAAGAATCTATTTTGCTAGATTTACTTAAAAATAATGAAACAATTAATAATAAATAGCATTTTTAGAGATCGTAATATACACTATTTTAATTGTTGTACTAGTTCGCTTTCTTACCGTTCTGCAACGGTATAAACTTCTTTTATTTCGCTTTCGCGAAAGCGAAATAAGAAGAAAGCGATACAAATAGAAATCCAAATAACATTTAACCATATTACATTTTAAAATATTGCGATAAAAGCTTTAATTACTATCCATTAATATTTAACAAAAAGTGATAGTTTTCTACAAAGAAACTTACCTTGAAAAACAAAAAAACTAACAATATCTAATGCCAAAAGAAAATAATCATCAAGTTAAACTTGTTATTGAACCTAAAAATAAACTGTTAGACCTGAACTTAAAAGAAGTTTGGCAATATCGAGATCTTCTATTCTTGTTTGTACGACGTGATTTTGTAGCGGTTTACAAACAAACTATTTTTGGTCCTATCTGGTTTTTTGTACAACCCATACTTACCACTATTATGTTTATGGTAGTTTTTGGTGGTATTGCAAAAATGAGTACCGATGGTTTACCACAAGCCGTATTTTATTTAGCCGGTATTGTAAGTTGGAATTACTTTAGTGATGCATTAAAATCAACCTCAGAGACTTTTACTGCAAATGCAGGTATATTTGGTAAAGTTTATTTTCCTAGGATAATTACTCCCCTATCTATTGTTGTTTCTAAACTACTTACCTTAGGTGTTCAATTTTTGTTATTCTTGCTAGTATTTTTTTATTATTTACTTTTTACTGATTCAGATATCAATCCTAATAGTACAATTTTATTTATACCTGTACTTATTTTAATTACTTCAGGTCTAGCACTAGGTTTAGGTTTGATCATAACTGCTTTAACAACAAAATATAGAGATTTTAGATTTTTAGTAACTTTTGCCATACAACTGGCGATGTATGCAACACCAATAATTTACCCATTAAGTGAAGTAGAAAATGAGACTATTAGAACAGCAATAATTGCAAATCCTATGAGTTCTATAATTGAAGCCTTTAGATATGCATTTACAGGTATGGGTGATTTTAATTTGTTAGGATTAAGTTATAGTTTTGGTTTTATGATTTTAACAATGTTTTTAGGAACTGTAATATTTAATAAAGTGCAGAAGACGTTTATGGATACTGTTTAAAATAGCAGTGTTTTTGAATTATTCTTTGATACATTAAAGAAAGTTTATCAATCTAATTCTAGTAAAATAATAATACCAGTGATTTAAGTATAATGGTATTAGAAAAGCACTTACTTTTAATCCATAAAACACACCACCTAGAGCAACTAAATTATTTATTGAGTTATTCATTTTAAAAAACACATATGATTCCAATTATAAAAGTAGAAAACATAGGCAAACAATATCGACTAGGTAATGTAGGCACGGGAACTTTATCACATGATTTCAATAGATGGTGGCATAATGTACGTGGAAAGGAAGACCCCTATTTAAAAATAGGAGAAACCAATGATAGAACACAAAAAGGCGGATCAGAATATGTATGGGCGCTTAGAGACATTAATTTTGAGGTTAAACAAGGTGAAATTTTAGGGATCATTGGTAAAAACGGTGCTGGTAAATCTACTTTATTAAAACTACTCAGCCGTGTAACTGCACCTACCACTGGAAGAATCACTTGCCATGGAAGTATTGCATCTTTATTAGAGGTAGGAACAGGCTTTCATCCAGAACTAACTGGAAGAGAAAATGTATTTTTAAATGGTGCTGTTCTAGGAATGACAAAAGCTGAAATTTCAGCTAAATTTGAAGAAATTGTAGAATTTGCTGGATGTGCCAAATATATTGATACGCCTGTAAAAAGATATTCTTCTGGTATGACGGTACGTTTAGGTTTTGCGGTGGCTGCCCACTTAGAGCCAGATATCTTAGTGGTTGATGAAGTGCTAGCAGTAGGAGATGCCGAATTTCAAAAGAAGGCTATTGGTAAAATGAAAGAAGTGAGTCAAGGTCAAGGTCGCACAGTATTATTTGTAAGTCATAACTTAAAAACAATAGAAATGCTTTGTCAAAGATGTGTACTATTAGAGAATGGCATGGTTAAAGAAATTGGTGAGACAAATAAAATATTAAATTCTTACCAAGAAAAATTATTATACGGGCAGGAAGTAAATAGGACTGGTACACAAGAAGTTTTTTTTAAAGATTATAAACTTAATAAACAAGATGTTGGTCTAGGTGACGACTTAGAGTTAAAATTAAAGGTTAAAAAGGAAGAGAACATTAATGATATTGATTTTTCGATTGATATAAGAAATGATAAAGATGAATTTATAGCTCACGTAAGTAGTTATGATGATAATTATTCAGCAATTTTTAATGAATTAAACGAATTAGATATCACTGTAACAATAAAAACTATAAATTTAGCACCAGGCAATTATATTTTGTCTTTATGGTCTGGAAGAAATTTTGGTCATCACTTTGATTATTTAGAAAATATAATTCCTTTTAGGGTAGTGCAAAATACAAGTTATATAAAAAGAAATACCCCATATGATTTGAGGTCTTCTGTAGTTTTTAGTTCAACTTGGAGAAGTTAAGGTTTTGTATTCTTTATTTTAATTAATAAGGATCGTATTTTTTCTAAGGATTTTAATTTAATGATAATATTATCTTTCAAAATTAATTTAAAACTAAGTAAACTACAAAAATGAATCATATTAATGTTTTATTTGTTCGTTCTCAATAATAAGGATTTTTATATTTAATCGAGAATATGTCTAAATACAGCTAGAATTATTCTTTTTTCTTTAATTTGTATTGTTAAGTTCGAGTATCAATAAAGTTGCAATTTTGTAATACCATACAAGTGCTAACATCACTAACATATTTAATTTGTATTGTCTTTCAGGGTTGATGGTGTATATATATTAAAGGATAAAAACTATTAGTTCTAATAATTATAAACAAACCTTCAATTTCACTGCCTTCAATTGGGCATATTTAATTTAGTATACAAAGATTTCATCTGGCTTAATAAATAATGCAATAAAACATCATACCACTTTAGTATTTTAATCATTGCTACATTACAAACTCTTTTCATTTAACAAAAAATAGGTGATTACAACATCGAAGCAATTGTAATTGTATTTTCATAGCCTTAATAATTGGGTGCTTTTTGTGTTTGTATCTTAAATTTATTTAAAGTAATAGGTGAGATTAATTATTTAAATGTGATAAATTATTGAATACTCAAAAATGAAAATGAATTAAACGCCAACTTATTTTGTTAGTGTTTACCCAGGTAAAGCGTTTTTTGACATTTACTTAAATTTAAATGAAACATTTAGTCGAAATAAATAATTAAGACAAATATGATTTACTATCTCTGCCCTGACAATATTAAACCCAGCTGGGGTATTGGCGTAATTTATTATCACGTAAAAGCCTTAAATGAATTAGGTCACCAAACCTATTTGTTACATCAAAAGCAAGGCTTTAATTTGACATGGTTGCAGCTTGATCTACCCGTAAAATATGTTGAAAATTTTACAGCTAACCAATTATCTTCAAACGATTGTTTGGTTGTGCCAGAAATAATGGTTAATGACGATTTTGTTTTGAATTGCAAAGCAAAAAAAATTCTATTCATACAGGCTATGGGATTTGTTTTTGAAAATTTGCCAATACACAAAACTCATAAAAGCATTGGTTTTGAATCTATAATGGTTATTATGCCCCACATGAAAACAATAGTCGAAAAGTTTATTGGCATTCCTGTTTTTATGATACCGCCTATGGTTGCCGATTATTTTCACGATAAACAAAATGTAAATAAGCGTAAAAAGAAAATCGTCATGTACCCAAAATTTAATCAAATTGATTTCTCTATTGTCAATAATTTATTGAGAAGAAAAATAGGAAACGATAGAATAAAAAAAGCAATAGGTATAGATTGGCGTGTTGTATTACTTGAAGGGTTGTCGCATAAAGAGGTTGCAGGTTTTTTTGATAAGGCTAGCTTTTTTATCTCCCTCAATACCTTTGAAGCTTTAAACACATCTGTCATTGAAGCTATGGCAAGAGGTTGTATTGTTTTTTGCTACGAGGGATTTGGACCACGCGACTTTCTACAAAATGAAAAAAATGCATTTGTCTTTGCAAATAATGAGCCCTACAAACTTGTAGAGAAAATATATGATGTGCTTGACCATCCAGATCAGTACGAGAAACAATTGCAAATAATGAGAGAAGAAGGTATAAAGACAGCAAATCAATATACTTATGATATTATGAAAAGTGAAATTGAGAAAAACATTAAACTTTTGAATAATTAAATGCTTAATACAGAAACAAACTCTTCTTTAAAAACGCCATTAGTGCATACTATCATAGTTACTTACAATGGTATGCAGTGGATAGATAAATGCCTTAAAAGCTTGCAAGCGTCGTCAATACCTACACATATTATTGTAATTGATAATTGCTCTACAGATGACACCCCGTTGTTTGTTGAACAACATTTTCCTGATGTGGAGCTTATTAAATCGCAAGATAATTTAGGTTTTGGAAAAGGAAATAATATAGGACTAAGAAAGGCTCTTTTAGATAATGCAGATTATGTGTTTTTATTAAATCAGGATGCATGGGTAGAATCTAAAACAATTAAAATTCTAGTCGAAACTCATAAAAAAAATACAGAATATGGCATTTTAAGTCCCGTTCACTTCGACTGGGAAGCAAAAAAGCTAGAATACTATTTTACCAGCATCATAGGTCCTAAGGAATGTACAGATTTTATAAGTGATATATATAATAATAGTCAGAAAGAAATATACCCTATAAGTTTTATACATGGTGCGGCATGGCTTATTTCAAAAAATGCTTTAAAAACTGTTGGTGGCTTTAACCCTCTTTTCAATCATTACTGTGAAGATTTAGATTATGTAAACAGATTAAAATTTAAGGGGTTTAAGGTAGGCATTGTATCAAAGGCAATTGTAATGCACTGGGGAACTCATAAAGCACTAAACGATTTTTCACAAAATCTTTATTTAAACTATCATTTCTCCTTGGTTGAATTTTTAAATTTAAAGTATAATCTAACCATTTACTATTTCATTTTTGTAAAAAATACTTTGGACAGGATTACATCAGCTTTAATATTTAGAAAGTGGAAGGTACTAAGCACGCAAGTAAAGTTACTATTTAAGATGTCATTTTCTATAAAGAAGTTTGCAAAAGGAAGAAAAGAATCCTTAAATGACAATGCTTTTCTTAAATCATGAAAAAAGTACTGATCATACCATCATGGCAAGTATGGCCTCTTTATACAGGGGGCGCACATGCACAAACCTTTGCACTTAATGAGCTAAGTGCTGTACATGAAGTACATATTATCTTAACCTCACAAAATACCAATGAATTAGAAGATTTTAGAGTCCATTTTCCTAAAGTTATTGTGCATGAATATGGTTTTAAAAAATTACCAGAAAAACATAATTCAAAAATCAGCTTATTAGTTTCTAAAGTTTTACGACGTTTTACCAATACTCAAAATGAACTTTCTGAAGTCTATACAGAAGAACAGAAAATACTAAAAAGATACAATAACCTTTACGAGGTTAAAACCGATTTGTCAAAAAAAATAAAAACATTAGATCAACGATATAATTTTGATTATGTGCAATATGAAATGGAACATAATATACCGTTGATTTTTGATTACCAGCCTAAAGGTAAAACCATACTCGTATTGCATGAAGTTACCTCTAAAATTATCAAGCAACAATTAAACTTGATCGACACGGTTTCAAATCGATATCATGAAGTACTGCTTGCAGCTTTTAGAAATTATGAAAAAAACAACTTGCAATTTTTTGATAAAATTATAACATTTAATCATAGTGACAAAAACGATGTTCTTAATGTTTGTAAACATCAAGATATTTTTGTTTCTTCTTATGGCATATTTAAAGAAGATGTACTATTTAAAACATCACTTGATAGTTATAATCTTTTATTTACTGGTAGCGGGCATCATTTTCCAAACTATCACGGGCTAGAATGGTTTTTAAATCACGTAATGCCCATGGTATTAAAATCAAAACCTACAATAACGCTTAATATTACGGGATCCTGGCAGGTTTCCTTTTGTGAACGTTTTAAACACATGAAACAAGTGAAGTTTTTAGGCACTGTATCAAATGAGTATTTAACGACCCTATATCAAGAAAATATTATGATAAGCCCTATTTTTATTGGTTCTGGTCTTAGAACTAAAATTTTAAGTGCTTTAAGTTGTGGAATACCGATAGTAACTACTAGTCTTGAAAAGGATCTTATTACAGACATGAATAATGGTATAAATTGCTTTTTACAAGATACTCCTGTGGGTTTTTGTGAAGCCATTCTTTCATTATTAAACGATAAAAACGTAAGAAACCAAATCTCTAAAGGGGCTAAAGAACTTTATGAAATTGCTTTTGATCATGATAAGCTTGTTAGGTTAAGATTAACTTCTTACAATTAAAAATAGTTTAAACAAATTAACATTCTCAAATATCTGTAATTAATGGTGTTTCTTTTCTCAAAAGTCACTTTTAATCAATCATTTAACTAATTTTTAATTAGACAGCTTAAAATTATCTTTAATGATAATGGCGGTAAGGGCAGTACCCAATTTAACGTGCACTAAAAATCTGTATTATGAACTTAAAGATAGTAAAGACAGTTTATTTCTTTTTTATAGTACCATTTATATATTTAAAGAATTGAGAGTTTACAGCGCTAGAACAATATACAACACATAAAATTATAAACGCCCAAAAGATTTATTGCAATGGCATACCACCTGTCATATTTATAATATTAAAAATTATTTTGGATGATACTTTTTCAAATTTATCTCGTAATTGCAATTATTTCAAACCTGTAATTCATGAAAAAATAGGCATAGAACACCAACCTTTAAAAATCATTTACGTTTGGGGACATTCAAATGAACTATTTGATAGTAAAAAACAATCCCTACAGGATTTTGAATTGATTTGTCAGCAAATCTCATCTCAAAACGATGTTTGGTCAACAACCCCATCTAAAGTTGTTTCTTATTTTCACAATTTGCAACAATTGATTAAAACCAAATATGAAATTGCCAATCCTAAAGAAAATACTAGTACAATTTGGTTTACTTTTAAAAATAAAGATTACAAAATAAAACCAGGAGAAACATTTCATCTTAAAGAGATATAAATCCTATATGAAACAAGTTATAAATAAAACATTTTATCTAGAATTAGAAAGCCTCAGGGCTTTTGCTGTGCTTATAGTACTCTATGTTCATTTTATTCCAAAAACCAGTATTTTTTATGTTCCTTACCTTTGGTATGGTGTGGATTTATTCTTTACTATATCTGGATTTTTAATAACTACTATTTTACTAAGTGCTAGAGATCAAAAGAATAAATCAAATGGGCGCACCCTTAGAAATTTTTATATGCGTCGGGTGTTACGTCTTTTTCCTATTTATTATTTGTTCATTTTGTTTTTCTATTTTGCTAAACATTTGGGAAACTTACATTTGTGGAAGGATGAGTACAACCTTTACTTTTTCACCTACTTTCAAAATATGTATTACTTTTATGAGGGAAGTTTTAATAGTCAATTTAGCCATCTTTGGTCACTGGGCGTTGAAGAACAATTTTATATGGTATGGCCATTTCTAGTATTGTTTACTCCTCGCAAGTTATTACCCTATCTATTTGTTTTTATGATTTTTATGTCTTTAACATTAAATTCAATATATCAAGAGATACCCTTGTTTAGAAGTTTAACCTTTTCAAATTTTCATACACTGGGTATAGGTGCATTGTTTGCTTTTTTTCATCTTTATGAAAAAGACAACCTAATTTTCTTAAAAATAAAGCAATACCGAACAATTATTAGTTGCTTTCTTTTTATGGTACTTGTTATAGTTTTAACGTATGAAACCTCGTTAGGCTATTTATTTCCTATTTTATCAGACTCTTTTCTTGCTTTAACAACCGTAAGTTTAGTTATTGCTGCAACTTATGGATGGCAATACGGTTTTCATAAAGTCTCTCAAAACAAGGCTTTAATCATGATTGGTAAAATTAGTTATGGTGTTTATCTTTTTCATTTACCCTTGCCTTCATTGGTAAATGCAATTTATGGTAAAGTGACAGGGCAAGAATTAAACTTTGGTCATGAAATCATATACTTTCTCTTTTATACTGGCTTAACAATCATATTAGCCCATTTTTCTTTTAAATGGCTAGAAATGCCATTTTTAAAGTTAAAGTCTAAATTTATATAAAACTTGAATATACAGCCTCACATATCCATAATCATCCCCGTTAAAAACGGTGTTCATACCCTTAAAAGATGTCTAGATGCGATTGTTGCACAATCCTTAATAAGCGAGACAGAGATCATCATAATAGATAGCGGTAGTAAGGACGGTACTCTTCAATTAATTAGAGACTATCCTCATGATATAAGGCTTTATCAAATACCACCCAAAGATTTTAGTCATGGCGGGACAAGGAATTATGGTGTATCCCTTGCAAAAGGTGAGTTTGTTGTGATGACTGTTCAAGATGCATGGGCAGCTAGCGATCAATGGCTGGAAATTATGTTAGCCCACTTTAAACGTGATGAAAAAGTAAGCGCTGTAGTAGGACAACAGGTAGCGCCACATCACAAAAGTGTTAATCCACATCAATGGTATAGACCAGTAAGCAAACCTAGGTTTATAGAAACCTATTTTGAAAACCCCGATGATTATAACAAACTGAGCGGTAAGGAAAAAGATGAAATTACATTTTCTGATGATGTTAATACCATGTACAGAAAAGAGACGCTGATAAAGTACCCTTTTGAACATGTGGAATTTGGAGAAGACATGCTAGTTATTAAAACTTTTCTGTCTAACAGAAAAAAAGTGATTTATGATGCAAACTCCTCGGTATGGCATTACCATTTTTTAAGTAAAGAATATACTTATAAAGTTAGTTTTACAGTGCTCTATCATATGTATCATATTTTTGATTACACACCCGCAACAAATTTTAAATTTAAAGATTTTCTACTTATTATTTACCGCAACTTTAAGTTTAAAGCACCTTTTAAGTGGATTTTACACAACATGAATATCTTAATAACAAAACATAAAGCACATAAAGACTTTATAAAGTATCAAAAAATGGGAGAGAAGGTACTAGACGAATATTACAATAGTTTAAATCCTAAAAAAGTACAGGGACAACAAAATACTTAGCTTTATAAATAACTATCGCAATCTTTTACAGGCCACTAGGTTTTAACAGAAACAATCAAAATCTTTTGTAAGATATTATATCTAGATAGGATGCATATAATATTTTTTAATTTAGGTTGAATTATTCAAATTGTTTTATGAATATAAAAAACCGTTTATTCATTATTTATTTTTCAAATATCATAATAAATAAGTTCTATAAATCACCATACAAACTAATTTTAGGTATCGCTTTCGCGAAAGCGAGAACAAGACCATCTATAAAATTTAAAGAGTTAAAAATAAAATTATATGAGTTCACCGCCATTAGTGAGCGTTTTAATGACTGTATATAACAGAGAGAAATATATAGCAGAAGCTATTGAAAGCGTGTTGAATTCTACTTATACAAATTTTGAATTACTTATAGTAGACGATTTAAGTACAGACCAATCATTGAGTATTGCAAAAGAATACGAAGCAAAAGATAAACGTATAAAAATTATTGTTAATGAAGTAAATCTAGGTCAATTTCAAAATCGTAATAAGGCTGCAACACTTGCAAAAGGTAAGTACATCAAATATGTAGATTCTGACGATATTATTTATGATTTTGGTCTATCTGTTTTAACTAGCGCCCTAGAATTGTATCCACAGGCAGCTATTGCTATCGCTTCTCAAGATACCCATCCTACAGAGTTTAAATATCCTAAATTAGTAAGTTCTAGGGAGGCTTTTAAAACTTACTTTTTCAATGATGTTTTACTAGCTGTAGGTCCTTCAGGAACCATGTTTAGAAAAGAGGCATTTCATAGCGTGGGCGGCTATACTGGCATGCATGCGACTGCAGATACTGAATTAATGTTAAACCTAGCAGCAAACTTCCCTGTGGTACGTGTGCAACCTAGTTTTTTCTATTATCGTATTCACAATGAGCAAGTTTTAACTAATTCTGAAAAGATAAATAGCTACGTAACACAATCCTACAAGTTTAAATTAGATGCTTTAAACAGTCTAAATTGTCCTCTGGATGAAAATGAGATTAAAGAGGCTAAACAAATTCTTAAAATGAAGTCCATCAAAATTGGATTATATCAAATCATAAAGAAAAGAAGATTGAACTTAGGCTTATCAATAATTAAAAACGTTTATAAAAATTAAATTTCCTGAATTAAGCCAAATATAACTAGAAAAGCATTGAAGGTTTTAGTGCCTAATGCACAAGGGAAATTTGATTTTTGAAGGTAAATCAAATAATAATTAAATGTGTGAGATTTTTATTGTCAAACACGATTAAAAATAGAATATATAAAGTTGATTAAAATAGACGGCATAATAATAGGAACCTATAAAGGTGACTTTTGGCTTACAAAAATTTGTGTGGCTAGTATTAGACATTGGTATGATGACTTTCCTATTTATATATATAAGGATAAAGCACGGGGTGATTTTAACACTACCGAGTTAGAAAAAAATTGGAATGTAAGTGTGATTGAATTAGAGCGCAATGCTTTTGGATCGCCATTATCAAAGTTATTTATAAACTTTTTACATCCTTCAAAAAAATATCTAGTAATCGATTCGGATATTGTTTTTTTGGGAAAAGTGATTGAAAAGCTCCATCTATTTCAAGAAGATTTTATTGTTAACGAGCATAAAACTCCAGACAATTCTACTGATTTTTTTAATCATACCTATTACAATATCGAGAGAGTCTTGCAATTAGATCCACAATTTAAATATCCTGGTTATGTTTTTAATGGTGGGCAAGTGGTCGTAACAACTGGCTTGATTAATAGAAAAGACCTTACTCCATTTGCTGCACTAGATGGTGTACTAGAAATCAAAGATCCTGAGACATTCAAAAATTTTGATCAAGGAATTTATAATTATGTACTTCCTAAACTAGAGAGCGCAGGCAGGCTATCCATAGGTAAAGCAGATTTCATGATCTGGGGAGAAAAAACACATATCTCTTCAACATCCCTTCAAGATGTTATTGATAAAAAAAGTCATTCATATTTAATACATTGGGCAGGAACCATGAAACCATTACTTAGAAAAGTAGATGGTGGTGAATTTCTTATGTTTTTTGAAAAGGAATACTATTCTAAGGTTCCATTTGGCATCATAAAAAGAAGTTATGCAGTTTTAGTAAGAGAATTGCGCAGGGGATTTTTTTATTCAATGTTAGCCTCTATCTACAGAAAAATGAAAAGATAAGCTTGTAATTATCACCACAAACGTTCTATTTTTTGTAATAGATAACTGACTATTAAAAATTTAAATTATTAATCTATTAAAAAAACCTTTAACCGCTAGTTACTTAATTTGAAAATCGTATTTATAATAGAATCATTTTTTCCTCATCGCTGTGGCGGTACAGAGGTTTATGTGCTTAATCTATGTCACTATTTTAAAAAAAATAATTGGGAAGTAAACGTTTTGATTACCACCTCTAGCGATCAAAAGGACTATTTACATGATGGAATTTCTATTCACACATTCTCTATACCTTTAAAACCTAATGCAAGAGAATTAAATGGATTACAACCACCACGAGGCATAGATAATTTTGTAAAAAAACTACAATCAATACAACCACAGGTTGTTCATTTTCACTCGCTAGGAAGAGCGATAAACGGTTATCACTTAAAACAAGCAAAAGATTTAGGATATAAAACAATTTTCACGCCTCACCTGGGAAACTTATTTTGCATTAAAGGAAACATGCGTTTGTATGAGCAGCATAATTGTGATGGCAGGGTAGATACTAAAAGATGTATGACCTGTTTGTTACATAAAAAAGGGCATCACCCGATATTGTCAAGGTTTGCGGGTTCTGGAATAGGTACTCTTTCTGAAATTAACTTCTTAAAAAAACAGTTGCCACCTGCCTGGCAACAAGCAAAACATAGAAAAGAAGAGCTGTGTCGCATAGAAAAATATGCAGATTTAATATTTTCTATAGCACCGTGGATACAACAGGCTTTTAAACAAAATGGTATAATGAAATCTGTTCTTATACCTCAAGGAATAAGCCCTGTTTTTTTTGTAAACCATAATACTACAAAACAAACATCTAACATAACAAGCCTTAATTTTATTTTTGTAGGGCGCATGCATCCCTTTAAAGGTTTTCATTTGTTGGTTGATGCATGGGATCAATTAAAAGATAATCATGATCATAAGTTACACATTATCACTTCACCCTCTGGAGACGAAAATGAGTATTTTAATACATACAAAAACTGGGCGATAAATAATAAATCTGTGACATGGAATGAAAACTTGTCTCAATCAGAAGTTGCTAACTACCTAAATAAAATAGATGTTCTTGTGTTACCTTCTATATCAAATGAAGTAGCTCCCCTGGTTATTTTAGAGGCGGCCACAAGAAATATACCTGTAATTACTTCAGATTATATAGCAATGAAAGATATGGTAATACATGAAAAAAACGGACTAATTTTTGAAAATGGAGATAGTAAATCGTTGCATCACAGCTTGCGACGATTGGAAATTGATGAAAAACTACTATCAAGATTAAAACAAAATATCCCAGTATCATACTCAATGGATGATGTAGGTACTATTATCAAACAGCATATTGAACAAATATTAATCGCTTAATTATTATGTTTATTTGATGATAAAGCAACCTTGTTAATTAGTCTCAATAAAATACACAATCAAGACAATTATTAATGTTTTTTTAGAGGTTTCCCTAGGGGTCGGTCTTTTTGTTGAAATCTTTTTATAAACTGAAAAAGCTTTTAAAAATGATTTACACTTCAATCCCTATTCTAGGATTTATTTTTAAAAGTAGTATATGATTAATGTTTAATTAATCTTTGATAAATAGCTTTTGTTAAAATATTTTAATGTTTTTTATTGTTTATCCTGTTCTATGCTTCGGTTTTTAAAGATCTAACTTCTCGTTTTTGTTATTTAATAAGTTTAATCTATTAATTTGCAGCTATTATTAGTTTAAGAAAAATTGAAAGAGTTTTTACACTTTATACAAGCAAAAACAATCTTATTAAAATATATCTTTAACGTTATTACAGATTATAGTAATTCATATCGTTTGCAATGAATAACACCCCTTTAGTAAGTGTTTTAACGGCTACATACAATGCTGAAAACTATATAGCTTCTTCTATTGAAAGCGTTTTAAAATCTAGTTACTGCCATTTTGAATTGCTAATTTGTGATGATTGTTCTACAGATAAAACAGTATCAATTGTTAAAAAGTATGCTGAGACAGATGATAGGATAAAAGTTTATATAAATGAAAAAAACCTAGGTGACTATCCTAATAGAAATAAAGTTGCCAGCTATGCACAAGGAAAATATCTAAAATATTTAGACCATGATGACACTATTGATCCCTTGGGTCTTGAAACCATGGTGTATTGCATGGAAAAATATCCACAAACAGGTTACGGATTAATCAATATTTTTAAAATACATCAAAAATCAGAATACCCTATTCTTATTTCTCCAAAAGATGCTTATTTAACTCATTTTTTCATGTGTGGTATTTTTGGGGTAGGACCTACAGGTGCGATTATAAGACGTGACGAGTTTGAATCTATAGGAGGGTTTTCAGGAAAACCATTTGTAGGTGATGTAGAAATATGGCTTAAGTTGTCTCAAAAATCAAACATGGTTCTCATGCCATCAGATCTTATATGGTATAGAATACATGAAAATCAAGAAAGTAAAAGGGAACATAAAGATGTAAATTTTGAAGTAAGAAGATTGTTTGTAGTAGAAAATGCGCTTACAGATCCTTTGTGTCCACTTTCTAAAAGATTGAGTAATATAGCATTGAGAAATTATAAAAACATCATTGTCAGGAAATTACTTTTCAAACACTTAAATCCTTTGAAATGGAAACAACTTTTTATTGAACTTAAAAGACATGAATTCAAATTATTAGATGTATTAAAATCGTTTAAGAAAAATGTAAAAGTTTCTAATGTCGCACTTTAAGATTATTCTTGTTTTAATAGTTTGTTTATTTCATTCAATTTTCGGAAGCTTGTTCTTAATCAACATTTAACTACTAAGTGTAAGACATATTTTTAATTTGTTTCTAAAAATATTTTTGATCTAATAATAAGTCAAACTTATTCGTACTAAAAAATCGGTAACCAATATGAAATATTATGCCTTTAAAAACAAATACTAATCCTAAGGTTAGTCTTATTATTTTATGTTATAATCTGGAGTTATTCATAGAAAAGTGCATCCTATCGGCAGTTAACCAAACTTATAAAGAGATTGAGATTTTAGTAATAGACGATGGTAGTAAAGATAATTCCAATAAGGTTATAGAATCCATATCTAGAAAATATGAAAATATTAAGCATGTAAAGAAAGAAAACGAGGGCTGTAATAAGGCACGAGAAACCGCATTACAACATGCTACCGGGGATTATATTTATTTTCTTGATGGTGACGATTTTATAGAGCTAGAGACGATTGAAAGTCTAGTCAACACGATGATAGAAAAAAGCGCTGACATTGTAGTTTCAAATAAAAAGACATTTGACTATCCTAGCAAACAAACTGTAAGTCACCCCGACCATAATGTAAAGGAAGAAATTATAGACGGTAAAACATACTTATTTAGAATTCTAGGCGATGGAACCCATCATTTGATTGCAAAATTGTACAAAAAAGAACTCTTCAATGATTGCTTATTTTATAAAATCAATTCTTCAGAAGACCTTATTACCAGCATTCAATTAGCTTATTTTGCAGACAAGGTTTTTTGTAGTAACACTTACTATTATAACTATGTTGTTAATAGACCTGGCTCGATCATGTCCAGCGCCAAGAATAATAGATATATTGATAATTTTAAAGCGCGTTTTATAGTTTTTGAATTTCTTGAACAAAAAACAACGTCAAACGATGAAGAACAAAGATTAGTAGAGTTTGTGTCTAGAGCAAATTATGTTTTTTTGTACAAATCCTCTTTGTTTTCTAGTTTATTTAAAAATGAAATATATCAGATGGGTGGATATCTAACAAGTAAATTAAATAAGATTCAAACAAAACAAATGAAAATATTTCTTTCTTTATTAAAAATAAATAAGAACATTGCTCAAGTATTTGTAAAATTAGTTCAGAAACATAATAAGACCATTTCATCATGGGAATAATGGACTGTAAAACTTTCAATAAATTTAATAACAAGGCCATTATTTTGTAAAAGCTTTATTATTTGAATGTAAATGGTTTAGAATATGCTTGTAAATATCAGAGTAAAGTGCTTATTTAAGTTGATCATATTGTTGTTTTGTATGTAACTTGTTTGGTTTACGCTTTCGCGAAAGCGAGATAATCAATAGCTTAATAATAAAAAAAGCAGTTTTATTGCATACAAAAAAATAGTTCAAGTGTTTGTAAATCCTTATTGTTAATTTTATAAATATCACGTATTTAGATATTTAAAATCAAATAAGTTAACGTTAAGTCGTTATTCTATTTTTTAAGATCAAAGTGGTCAAACTCGCGGGGCGTGAAAAATTTATTAATATTATTTTGCCACATTAAATTTATGTAATAAGTTAAATTACTTTTAGTAGAACTTAAATGGCACTTAATCACATAAAAAATATTTTTGTTACATATGATTTAGGTATAATATTTGGATTTACTTTAAAACCAATGATTTTTTTATTTGTTTTAAATGGATTGAAAAACTCAATAAAATTGCAAAAAAAATAAATGAAACTAGAACACTGGACGCCCTCTCAAATATTAAAAAAAATAGGAAGAAGAACAGGGTATTACAAACATTTGAATGCAAAAAGGGCAGAAGGTCATATCAATTCTGTTTTCCTTTGGATTCCTAAAACTGCTGGAACCAGTATTATAACAGCATTAGAAAAACATGATTTTTTAGTTTTATACAATACGGCATCTGTAGAGTTTTATTTTCCACAGTGCGGTGGTGTGAGTTTTGCACATATGAGTTATACAGAATTACTCAAACAAAATTTTATTACTCCTAATTTTGATGCGACATCCTTTAAATTTACCTTTGTAAGAGATCCTTATGATAGGGCTGTAAGTATTTATGAGTATTTCATTCGTTTAAAAAGAATTGAACCTACTTTTACTTTTAAAAAATTTACAGAACTGATGAAAAATCAGGAATATCAATATGTAGGTCTTGCAAGTGATGAAAATTTTTCACATTGTAATAAACAAAGTTCCTATTTGTATGATGCTAACAATAAATTAATTGCAGACTATGTAGGGAAAGTAGAGAATATCAATAGTGATTTTAAAGAAATTTGTAACCATTTAAAGATTAATACAAACCTCGACCACCTAAATAAATCAAGTAGAAAAAACTTAGATCATTATTATTCTGACGATAAAATTATTAAAAATGTTTATGAAGCTTATGAAGAGGATTTTGACAACTTTAAGTATTCAAAAAAGTTAAGGTGAATAAAATTCTTTTTGCTTTAGAATCTTTTTTTCCTACTTACCGTGCTGGTACTGAGGTATACGTGCTTAATTTATGTAATTATTTTTTGTCTAAAAATTGGGAAGTATCTGTTTTAATCTCTACAACTAAAGAAGAGCCTGATTATATTTTTGAAGGTATTCAGGTTTATACCTTTAAGGTTCCTATTAAAGCGACGGGAAGGCAGCTTAATGGTTTAGACCTACCAGATGGAATAGAAGAATTTAAACTGCGTTTAAGTCAAATCAATCCTACATGGGTGCATTTTCATTCTTTAGCTCGCGCCATAAACGGATTTCATGTAGAGGCTGCAAAAAATATGGGGTATAAAGTTGCATTAACCCCGCACCTAAGTGAACAATTTTGTTTAAAAGGCAACATGAGATTGTTTAATGAAAAAAATTGTGATGGTAATGTGATTACTAGCCGTTGTATATCTTGCAGTTTACAAGACAAAGGTTACACAAAGCCTATTGCAAAAATCCTAGGTACAACTGTTGATATTGCGACCTCAATAGAATTTTTAAAATCAAGCCTTCCACCAGCCTATTATCAGGCTAAACATCGTAAAGCAGAATTATTGCGTATTAAAAATAATGTGGATATAGTATTTGCAATAGCGCCATGGATTAAAAAGGCGTTTTTGCTTAATGAGGTTACAAATGTACAATTGATCCCACAAGGTATAAGTTCCATATTTTTTAAAAATAATAAACTTAAAGATCATAACAAACCTAAAACAAACACTTTAAACTTTATTTATGTAGGAAGAATTCATCCTATAAAAGGTTTTCACATACTTAAAGAAGCTTGGGAATTATTGGATTCTAATGATATATGCTTACATGTTTTGACTAACCCAACGGGACTAGAAAATGACTATTATCATTCATTAAAAAGTTGGGGCATTGAGAAAAGTAACGTTCAGTGGGTTGAAGGAAGCACCCAAGAAGACGTTGCTTATTACTTAAACAATATGCAAGTCTTATTACTTCCTTCACTTGCCGAGGTTGCTCCACTTGTTATTTTAGAAGCAGCAACACGACAAATACCAGTAATTACCTCAGATTATGTAGCAATGAAAGATGTTATACAAAATGGAGTTAACGGGTGGTTGTTTGAAAATGGAAATGCGCAATCCTTGGCATCTCAATTGCAAGAATTGATAAAAGATCCAATTAAAATTAAGATATGCTCAGACCAAATAAGTTTGCCTACAAGTCTAGAAGAGGTTGGTAAAATCGTTGAACATTATTTAATAGTTAAAAGTTAACGCTTTACTCTTTAATCTTTAATGATATTTGATAATAGAAATAATTAATACCCTTTAAATTTTTGAAAAACCTACTTTTTATAACAACTTCAAGTCTCGCTGCTAATCCACGATTAGTAAAAGAATTTGAAACGCTAAAAACACATTATCGTTGTTATGTAGTGAATTTCATTCATCATGACTGGAGTTTTGAGCTTTCTGAACACATTAAAGCCAGAAATCCTGAGGTTCATTTTATCTCTATTAATAGAAAAAATTTATATTTTCAAACGTTATTTTGTCAATTAATGCACAAATTAATGATAAGTTTAAATTTTTTTTTCAAAAAAAACATACTCATTAATAGTATTGCAAATAACAATAAGGCTTTACAAATATTACTTATAGTTTCTACATGGGTTAAGAAGCATAAATTTGAGCGTGTTATTGCCCATAATCTAGGAACTTTTTACCCAGCAGTCAAATTATCACAAAAAAACAATTGTTTATTACAATTAGATATAGAAGATTTTTACCCAGGCGAGGCGATATATTTTAATAAAGCTAATGATATATATAATCGTATATCAATCATGGAATTTAGTTTTTTAAAAGCAGACGCTATAAGTTATGCATCTCAAGGAATAAAACGTGAATGTGAAAAACAATTTAAAGCAAAGCAAAATTCAAAACATGAAATAATATTAAATGTTTTTAATAGTTCTGATTTCTTAAAACCTGTCGATACTAAAACCAAGAGAATTCAATGCGTATGGTTCTCACAATATATAGGGCCTATGCGAGGTATAGATGTTATTTTTACGGCTGCAAAAAGTCATCCCCATATAGATTTTAATCTTATAGGAAGTGTAAAAAATAGCTTTATAAAACAAATTTACCTAAGTAGCAATATTATATTTCATCCTATTATGAAACAAGAAGATTTACATTCTTTTTTAGGTAAAATGGATATAGGTCTGGCATTAGAAGATGTAAATGTTGATATAAATCGCAAAATATGTTTAACTAATAAAATTTTAACATACGTACAGTCAGGATTATATGTGCTAGCTACAAATACTTATGGCCAATCTCAATTTTTAAACTCTTTAGATTACGAGGCAGGAATGATTATTAAATCTTCTTTAAATCAAGAGCTTGACAGTTTTAACGACGATAAGTTAACCGCAGACCTTAAATCCTATAGATGGCAACAAGGTAAGTCAATATCATGGGATGTTGAAAAAAATAAATTATACAATTTATTATCATTTTCTTTTGAAAAGACTAAATAATATATAGTTTAAGGTTCATTATTACAATCGTTTAAGCTGTTTTGTAAACGTCTCTTTTTAATAATTAAATATTCCTAGTAAGTTTTGTTATACCTTTAATACATGTTATCAATCAATTATTTCATGCACTTTGTTAAACTGGATTTTTTAATTAAATTCTTAGTAAGTTGAATCATAAAAAGAAAAACTTATTATTTATAACTACTTCTAGTTTAGCAGCAAATCCTAGACTAGTTAAAGAATTTGAGTCGTTAAAAGCTACATATAATTGTCATGTTATTTGTTTTAAACATAACAATTGGAGTAGAAAGCTTTCTATGCTCCTTAAAGAAAAAAATTCAGATGTTTATTTTATAGAAATCGATAGGAAAAAATTATTTTTTCAAACTGTTTTGTGTAAAGTCATCCATAAAACATCCATTTTCTTAAACAAATTTTTTAAACAAAATTACTTAATTTGTTCTTTTGCGAGTGATGAAAAAGCATTGCAATTATCTCTTAATACTTCAGCCTTAGATAATTCTATAAATTTTTACAGAGTAATTGCTCACAATCTAGGAGCATTTTATGCAGCTTCAAAATATGCCGCAAAGAATAATATAGACTTACAACTAGATATAGAAGATTATTATCCTGGTGAAACCTTTTACCATAATATAGCTCGCGAGAAACAAAATCGTATGTATATTATGCTTAAGAGTTTTATAAAAGCTGATTACATTACTTATGCATCTCTAGGAATAGAGCAAGAATGTGAAAAAAAATACAAATTCAAAAAATCTGCAATTAGAGCCATTATTATCAACTCATTTGATTCTGATCTCTTTATCAAGCCTAGTAGGATCGATACTAATAAAATAAAATGCGTATGGTTTTCACAAAATATAAGTCCTAACCGAGGATTAGAACTAGTGTTTGCGGCAGCAGAATGTTATCCTGAAATAGAATTTCATGTAATAGGCAATTCTAAAAAGAACTTTTTAGATAGTTTCAATCTAACTTCAAATGTTATTATTCATAATATTATGGAACAATCAGAACTGTATGTTTTTTTGTCAAACATGGATATTGGTCTCGCATTAGAGCCAGGTAAAGATATGAATAATAATATTGCGCTATCAAACAAAATGATTGTTTATGCGCAATGTGGACTCTATGTACTAGCAACAAATACTTATGGACAAGCTCAATTTTTGAACTCTTTAAATTATGAAGCTGGTAAAGTTTTCTTAACCGATTTAAAAGAAGCTTTATTAAAATTCGATTCTAGTTTGCTTTCAGAAACTTTAAAAATTAAAAGATGGGAAAATGCAAAATCATTTTGCTGGGAGAGCGAGGTCAACAAATTAAAAGAGCTTTTTAAATGAAAACCGTATTAATTATATATCCGCATTGGGTTCCTGCAAATCTAGCGGGAGTACAGCGACCTAGATTAATAGGGAACTTTCTAACTAGTTTTGGTTTTCACCCTTTATTACTTACTGTAGATTCTAGCTATTATGAAGAACCTCTAGACCATTTAATGAAAAAAACAGTATCTAGCGATATAGAGGTGATTTACACAAAGGCATATAAGGTTACAACCCCTAGAATTGTAGGTGATATAGGTTTACGTGCTTTTCCTTTTCTTAAAAAAGAAGCTTTAAAATTGTGTAAAGAACGTCAAATAGACTTTATATGGATACCCATCCCGTCATTTTATACGGCTATATTAGGACGTATTTTACATGAAAAAACTAAAATTCCATATGGAATAGATTATATAGATCCTTGGGTTAGAGATATTACTAATCAAAATAATTTAAGAGCAAAATTTAGCCAGTTTGTTGCGCAATCACTAGAACCATATGCTGTTAAAAAAGCTGCGCTAATAACTGGAGTATCAACTTCTTACTATCAACCTGTTATTGAAAGAAATTTTAAAAAACCTCCTGTCGATGCGGGAATGCCTTATGGTTTTGACCCAAACGATCATGAAATCGAATTAAAAGACCTAAAATTGCCTTGGGATAACCATCCTAATTGTAAACCCTGGATTTATGCAGGGGCTTTTTTACCCAATTCACATTTGTTTATAGACTCATTTTTTGAAACTATTGCTCTTTTAAAAGCTGTGTCTAAATGGGATGATAATATCAAACTGTTTTTTATTGGAACAGGACCATATCCAGCAAAACGTATTACAGCCTATGCAAGGGATCATGGGATTGAAGACATTGTTATAGAGCAACGAGAGCGCGCTCCCTTTTTACATGTTCTTAATTTCTTATCTAAAGCCCATAGAGTCATGCTTTTTGGAAGTACCCAGCAACATTACACTGCCTCCAAAACGTTTCAATGTCTATTAAGTAAAAAACCGTTATTTTGTATGCTACATGCACAAAGTTCTGCTGTAAGTGTGATTAAAGAGTCTAAAGCTGATCAGTTTTTATATCAATACAATGATGGAGATATGAAAAATAAAATAATTATGTTATTAAAACCAATTTTAGTTGATTTTCAAACAAGTGTTAAATGGAATATCAATTTAGATAGTCTGGATAAGTACACATCAAAACAATCTGCTAGAATACTTGCCGATGCTATAGATAAAGTTCTTCTTATCAATGATAGTCGATAATATAAGTAAATAGGTAGGAATTCTGGGTATGAACCATTAATTATAAAAACTATTATTTTAGGTATTAAGATTGGTAAATGTTACGCTTTCGCGAAAGCGTAAACTAAAACAAACTCATTATTAACAACAAGTATATAAAAACACTAGAAGTTTAAATTTTTAAAAATATTACTGTAATTCAGGATTTAAAATAATAAGTGTGATTCTATACTTTTAAATAGAATTTTTTATGACTTGTTTTACAATTATATTTACATCAAAATTGGAAAAAGAATCTCTTTGAAAAAATTAGCACTAGTTACAACCCACCCTATTCAATATAATGCCCCTTTGTTTCAGCTATTAGCACAAGATTTGCAGGTTAATTTAAAGGTGTTTTATACTTGGTCACAGTCAAAGGAAGTGGTAAAAGACAAAATTTTTGGTCGAGATATTAAATGGGATATTCCATTATTAGAAGGGTACGAGTTTGAATTTGTTGAAAATGTGGCAACCCAACCTGGCAGTCATCATTTTAAAGGGATCGATAATCCTAAACTTGTAGAAATGCTACAATCGTTTCAACCAGATGCAATTTTGGTGTTTGGTTGGAAATTTAAAAGCCATTTAAAAGTATTAAGACATTTTCATGGTAAGATACCTATATGGTTCAGGGGTGATTCTACATTATTAGACGAGAGAAAAGGTTACAAAACCACTTTAAGAAGAGGGTTATTAACATGGGTATATCGTTATGTTGATAAAGCAATTTATGTAGGAAAGGCAAATAAGTTATACTTTTTAAAACATGGGTTAAAAGAAAGCCAATTGATATATGCCCCTCATGCAATAGACAATAATCGATTTAATGACGTTGATAATCATGAGAATTATGAAAAGCTCGCACAAGACTGGCGAGAAAAACTAGGATATCAACCTACAGATATTGTTGTGCTTTTTGCAGGAAAATTTGAACCTAAAAAACAGCCCGGTCTTTTAGCAAGTGCTTTACTTAACACTAATAAAATAAGGAAACAAAAATTGCATTTATTGTTTTTAGGAAGTGGTCCACTAGAAAGTGAATTAAAACAAAAATACAGCAGTGAACCTTATATTAAATTCTTACCTTTTCAAAACCAAAGTAAGATGCCCGTTGTGTATAGATTAGGAGATGTTTTTTGTTTACCTTCAAATAGTGATACTTGGGGGCTTGCTATAAATGAGTCTTTAGCATCAGGTACACCTGCAATAGTAAGCAATAAGGTAGGTTGTGCACTAGACCTTGTTGATGATATACATGTAATGGGTTTTAAATATAATAGTTTAAATGATTTAGAAAAAATTCTAATGTCTTTAGACAAGCAAAAATTAAACGATTTAGGTAAAAGCACGAAAAAGTATATTGAATTTTGGAATTATTCAAGCATTGTCGATGCGATTACCATAGAACTTCAAAAATAAAGTAATATAGAAAATTTGTAGTATGGAAATATGGAGTTTAATAGGATTAATTTCTGTAGGATTTGTTTTTTATATTTTTACAAAAGAGTTAGGTAGAAACTTGCCGATTCTTGAATTGATGCTGCTTGTCGCTGGTTTACAATGGATTGTAGGTCCTTTTATTGAATATTTAAACCCTTCGCAACATTACAAATACTATATGTATGTAGATGAAAATGAGTATATGAGTTTTGTGGTTCCTGCCTATATCATATTTGGGAGTATTATTTTAAACAACCTAAAGAGAAGTGAGAAATTAAACTTGCCGCTAGACTACTTAGGTAAATATTCAAGTATAGGTATTTATTTTGTTGTGTTCGGTTTTTTTGCAGATTTTGCATTAGGTTCTCTTGGTTTTGTTGGGTTTTTATTGGCCAACTTTAAATATGTTGGCGCACTAATTTTATACTATTCCCCAGATAAAACTTTAAGAAAAATATTTTATTTCATCATCGCTTTATTATTATTTAGAGCTTTATCAAATGCAATGTTTCACGATTTTATCCTATGGTCTGTGTTCTTTTTTATGTTTTGGGCATTTAGGTACAAGCCTACTATTAAAAGTAAATTGTTAATTTTTGCCGTTGCAATATTTCTCGCAGTTTCTTTACAAAGTGTAAAAAACGCCTATCGCTCAAAGGTCTGGCAAGGTTATACGGGTAATAAAATTGAATTGTTTGCAGTATTAATGTATGATAATTTGATGGGTAATAATAATGAACTAATTGATGATACTAAAAATGTAAATAACAACGTTAGATTAAATCAAGGATGGATCATAAGTGCGGTTATGAAACAAATTCCAGAATCTACACCTTTCTTTAATGGGTCTACTGTAATAAGTTCAATTCAGTCTTCATTGGTTCCCAGATTTCTAGATCCTAATAAAGCAGAGGCTGGAGGAAGAGAAAACTTTAAAAAATTTACAGGTTTAAATATAAATAATAATACATCTATGGGAATAAGTATTATAGGAGAAGCCTATGGGAATTTTGGTTTTTTTGGGGGTATTATTTTTATGGCAGTTTGGGCATGGTTTGTTATGAAGGTATGGTACTTTTTATTGTTAAAATCTCGATCATACATATTAATGTTAGCTTTTTTCCCACTTATATTTTTACAAGTAGTAAAAGCCGAAACAGAACTAGTGGTCGTTTTAAATCACCTTATTAAGACAACCCTTCTTGTTTATCTGTTTTTTTGGATAAGCAAAGAATTTTTAAACTGGAATCTTAAAACTTCTTTTAAAAAGACTGCTAGTTAACAACATTACTTGTGTAATAAATATCTTTAAACTCATTTCAAGTAGTGTTTAACTAGGTAAACATCAAAATTTGTTTTAAGTATTTTTTATTTAAGAACCATTAACCTCTCTTTTTTAAGAATATCTAGTCAATACAATTTAAATTTTATAACTTTCATGCAAACAGCTATTATAACAGGAATTTCAGGTCAGGATGGGCCATATTTAACTAGGGAATTGATAAAGGAAGGTATCCGTGTAATAGGTGTTGTAAGAAATAACAAATCTTCTTTAAGCGGTTTACACTATTTAGGTGTTTTTAATGATGTAGAAATAATACAACTAGACCTAGAAAATGCTACTGCTGTTAATGATTTGATTACTAAAATTCAACCTGATTTTGTTTTTAATCTTGCTGCACAAAGTTCTGTAGCGCAATCATTTGTAAAACCTCATGCCACAATTTTATTCAATTTACATTCTACACTTAATTTACTAGAATCAATAAGAAATAACAGCTCTCACACCCGTTTATATCAAGCGACTAGTAGTGAGATGTATGGTGCTGTAGAGCATTTACCTATTACCGAAAACACCTTACTTAACCCTTTAAGCCCTTATGCCATTTCAAAATCATCCTGTCACTATTTAATAAAAAATTACAGAGAATCTTATAACCTACACGTAAGTTCTGGTATTTTATTTAATCACGAGTCTGTATTAAGAAAAGAGAGTTTTTTTATAATGAAAATAATTAAAGCATCCCTAGATATTTACCATGGTAAACAAGAGGTCCTAGAAGTAGGAAATATAGATGTTAAAAGAGATTTTGGTTATGTTCCTAATTATGTTCAGGCCATGGTAAAGATGGTAAAAATGGATCGACCTGACGATTATATTATTTGCAGCGGTACCTCTATAAGCCTGCGTTCAATTATTTATCATTTATTTAATTATTTAGGAATAGATAAGGATAGAGTAGTTATTAATCAATCATTTTTTAGGCCTTCAGAAATTCAAGATATTTATGGTGATAATACAAAAGCAAAAACAGTCCTAGGCTGGGATTATAACATGAAATTTACAGAAGTTATTGAAGAAATTTTAAACGAGTATCAAACAAATTTTTATCATGCCTAAAATTACTTATTTTCAACGTAAAAGGAGGGATGGCGCAAATTATAGTATTGAGCAAATATTTAATGCACTAGCCATAAGATTAAGTGATAGATATCAGGTACGGCAGTATATTTTACCATTTGTAAGTTTAGGTTTTTTTAAACGATTATTTAATATGGTTTATGCACCTTTTAATCAAGGTGATGTCAATCATGTTACAGGTGACATCAGTTATGTTGCTATTTTTCTTAAAAAGAAAAAGACAGTATCTACCATTTTAGATTTAGGTATTTTACATCGCACCACAGGTCTACGCCGCAAAATATTATTAGAAATATGGTTCAACTGGCCAGTTAAAAGAAGTAAATGGGTCACCGTTATCTCGCAAGCTACAAAAAAAGATTTGCTTGAAAATGTGTCCTGCAATCCTGACAAAATCAAAGTAATTTACGTACCTATCAATAAAGATTTTAAAAGGCAAGACAAAGCTTTTAATAAAGAAAAACCTACCATATTACAAATAGGTGGTGCACCTAATAAAAACTTGACAGGTCTTATCAATGCTGTTAAAGGCATATCTTGTAAACTTTTAATAGTAGGTAAGATTTCTAAAGAAAATTTACAGTTGCTCGATGATTATAAGATCGAGTTTGAAAACCACGTGGGTATTTCACAGCAAGAGGTGATCAATTGCTATATGGCTTGCGATTTGTTATTTTTTGCATCAACTTTTGAAGGTTTTGGTATGCCTATTTTAGAAGCCCAGGCGGTAGGTAGACCTGTAATTACTTCAAATATTCTTTCTATGCCAGAGGTAGGTGGAGATGCGGCTATTTATGTAGACCCGTTAGATTATGAAGAAATTAGAAGTCAGATTATAGCTTTGATTAAACAAGATGACGCAAGGCAATCAATTGTAAATAAGGGGTTTGAAAATATAAAGCGCTTTGACGAGGTGTTTATAGCTAGTCAATACGAGTCTCTTTATAAAGAAATATTAAACTAGGCGTATAAACTTATATCACTCACTTTCGCGAAAGCGGAATACCAAAAATGACCATAACAAGATAAGGTAGATGGAAAAACACAGATATAAGGTTTAAAAGCACAAGCAAGTAGTCGAAAACAACCAAATGTATATTAAAAACATGCTGCTTTTTTTAATAAAGATTTCTATGAATATTGCAAATGATAAAAAGTAAAAGGATTAAAATATTAATTTCCATAGATTGGTTTTTACCAGGGACCAACTCTGGAGGACCAGTAAGATCTTATGCAAATTTGATTGAACATCTAAAAGATGATTTTGAGTTTTTTATCATAACACGTAATACAGATTTTGGCACACAAGTAGCATACGAGGGCGTTACTCCCAATACTTGGACAACCTTCAATGATTATACTCAAATTTATTACATAAGTGATTCACAGTTAAATAAATCTCATTTTAAAAAGATATTTGACAGCGTGTCTTTTGATATCGCTTATATAAACGGTATTTATAGTTGGTATTTTTCTATATTACCTGTAATTTTATTAAAAAAGCAGAATAAACCAGTCCTAGTGTCTGCTCGTGGTATGTTAAACCCACAAGCATTTTCAGTAAAAGGATTTAAAAAAAGGTTTTTTCTTGCCTTAGCGAGTCTTTTTAGCTTGTACAAACGAGTCTGTTTTCATGCAACAAATGAAGACGAATCGCAACATATAAAATCTATTTTAGGCAATAACACCAAAGTGAAAGTTGCACCTAATCTACCCCGCAAGGCATTAACGCAAACACAAGCAAAAATTGCAAGACAACATCCAGTAAGATTTGTAAATGTAGCGCGTATTTCTATTGAAAAGGGAACATTAGTCATGCTGCAATCTTTACAAAGCCTAAAACATTCTATACAACTAGACCTTTATGGACCTATTTATGATACTGAATACTGGGAGAAATGCGAGCAAGTCATACAGCGATTGCCAGATCATATAAAAGTAAATTATAAAGGTATATTGTCTAGTGATACAATTCCTGAGATCTTAAAAGAGTATGATTACTTTATTTTATTGTCTGAGGGTGAAAATTTTGGACACGCTATTATTGAAGCACTTTTTGCTGGTTTACCTGTTTTAATTTCTAATAAAACCCCCTGGAAAAACCTAAAATCAAAAATGATAGGCTGGGATGTAGATATTACCAATCAAAATATTATAATTGAATGTTTAAATGTGGCTGTAGAAATGCCACAGGATCAATATTTAAAATGGTCTACTGCCGCCTATCAATATGCTTTGAAATTTATTGAAAATCCAGTGTTGATAAAACAGAACAAAGACTTATTTTTAAAATCTTTAAATACCGTATAAAATGAAACGAATTTTAGTTACCGGCGGCGCCGGTTTTGTAGGCTCCCATTTATGTGATAGATTACTTAAAGAAGGTAATGAAGTGATATGTTTAGATAATTATTTTACAGGTTCAAAACGCAATATAGAACATTTAATGGATCACCATTATTTTGAACTTGTGCGTCACGATGTCATAAATCCATATATGATAGAGGTAGACCAAATATATAACCTCGCTTGTCCTGCATCGCCAGTTCATTATCAGTTCAATCCCATTAAAACTATTAAAACATCTGTAATGGGTGCTATTAATATGTTAGGACTAGCAAAAAGAGTAGGGGCTAGGATTTTACAAGCATCAACTAGCGAGGTGTATGGCGACCCTAGTGTACACCCACAACCAGAAAGTTACTGGGGAAATGTAAATCCTATAGGTTTACGCTCTTGCTATGACGAGGGGAAACGATGTGCAGAGACGCTTTTTATGGATTACTACAATCAAAATCAAATAGATATTAAAATTATACGCATTTTTAATACTTATGGACCACGCATGCACCCACAGGATGGGCGTGTGGTGTCTAATTTTATTATGCAAGCATTGCAAAATCAAGATATTACTATTTATGGTGATGGAACACAAACACGCAGTTTTCAATATGTAGACGACTTAGTAGAAGGAACCCATAGAATGATGAATAGCCGCGATGGATTTTTGGGACCAGTAAACATAGGTAACCCCATAGAATTTACTATGCTAGAACTTGCCAAGGAAGTCATTGAGCTTACAAACTCGCAGTCTAAAATCACTTACATGCCTTTACCACAAGATGACCCTATGCAGCGACAGCCAGACATAAGTCTTGCAAAAAAGGAGTTAAACGGTTGGGAGCCTAAAATACATTTACGTGAGGGACTTACTCATACAATTGCTTATTTTGATGCGCTTTTAAAAGAAGAAAAAGCAACACTAGTTTAAAATACAGCTTTTGAAAACAGATCTAGCATCATTTAATAACAGCTGGTATCAACCAGGCTCTAGTTTTAAAAGGCTCTTTTGGTATGTAATATGTGTTTTGTTTTTTAAAAGTTCCTGGAGTGTTTCTTCTAGTGTTAAGGTGTTTTGGTTACGACTGTTTGGTGCAAAAGTAGGGGAGGGAGTTGTTATAAAACCACAAGTTCTAATAAAATATCCTTGGAAATTAAATATAGGAAACCATTGCTGGATAGGTGAAAATGTGTGGATTGATAATCTAGATCAAGTAACTATAGAAGATCATGTATGTGTATCCCAAGGTGCTTTATTGCTATGCGGTAATCATAATTATACAACCACCTCATTTGATTTAATGATTGCACCTATACATTTAAAAGAAGGTAGCTGGGTAGGGGCAAAAAGCAGTGTCGCACCAGGCGTTACTCTATATAGTCATGCTGTTTTAAGTTTAGGATCTGTAGCAACAAGTGATCTAGAGGCTTATGGTATTTATAGTGGTAATCCCGCCGTAAAGGTCAAGACTCGTATTTTTAAAAATTAAGTCCACTCATGCTGTTAATGATAGTTCCGCTTTCGCGAAAGCGATATAACAAACTTTATCCCGTTGCAAAAAGTGAATAGAACACTAGAATAAAGCCTATTCGCTAGTGCTATAAAAACAAAGAAACAAATTTTCAACAGCATGTTTAACTCTAACATTTGATGATGGTAATATTAAAAGTAATAAAATTATTTACATGAAAATTTCTATTATTACCGCTACTTACAACAGTGCAAATACGATAGCAACCTGTATGAAATCTGTTGTTAATCAAGATTATAAAAATATAGAATATCTTATCATTGATGGAAATTCTAAAGATGCCACCATGATGGTAGTACAAGATTTTGCAAAAAATCATCCACAAATAAAGTATGTGTCAGAACCTGACAAGGGTATTTATGATGCATTGAATAAGGGTATTGCTGCTGCAAGTGGTGATGTAATAGGTTTTGTTCATTCTGATGATTTTCTTGCCAGTAAAACGATTATCACTGCTATAGTAAAAGCTTTTAAAGAGCAGCAGGTTGATGGTGTTTATGGTAATTTACATTATGTTGCGATAGAAAATACAGATAAAATAGTAAGAAACTGGGTGAGTGAGCCATTTCAAAGTAAATTATTAAAACGCGGCTGGATGCCCGCACATCCTACATTATACTTAAAAAAATCTATTTATGACAAATATGGAGTTTTTAATATTGCCTACAAAATAGCTGCAGATTACGAGTTTATACTGCGCATTTTTAAATTATCAAATTTAAAATTTGCTTATTTACCTCAAACAATTGTAAAAATGAGGGTAGGAGGGGCAAGTAATAGAAACTTAAGAAACTTAATTCAAAAAACTAAAGAGGATTATAAAGCTATTAGCACTCATATTATCGGTGGTGTGGGATGTGTGCTTTATAAAAACTTTTCAAAGATTAAACAGTTTGTGAAAAAGTAACAGTACTTTTTGAATTGAACTAAAAAGTAGTAGTGTAATTAAAACTGTGTCTAATACTTTTTTCGTTTTAAAAATAATTTGATTTTATTCTTTCCATTATTATGGTTAAAAAAACGAAGTGTGTTATTACTGAGTCAATCTATATACTGTTTAAATGCATGGTGTTTTTGTAAAACACTTTATAAGGAGTTGTAATCTAGTCAATGCCGATGGTTAATGTAAGAAAACGGTATTGAAATAATATCGTATTACTATTGACTTTTGATTAAAGCCTAGTGTTTTTTTAAACAGTTGATTTTTAACAATTATACAAAAATCCTTAATATTTTTACACTTTTTTTCTTTACACTGGTAGAACATCCTTATTTTTACCAAGACTATTACATGAATGTTTTATTTAATTATATTTTTTGATTCAAGAAAATAAATATTTGTTGTAATAATTTTTTGAGTCAGAATTCATTTTTACTGGTTCATTAGACAATATTTTAATGACAACTTAATGCTAGATATTTACATTGTAGCCCCATTATTGTTTTTAGGAGCGTTTACGGTTACTTATGTTATTATTCCTAAAATCACATGGATTGTAAAAAGTTTAGAATTAACCGATAAACCAGATTTTAGGAGTTCTCATACAAGTTCCACGCCCACTATGGCTGGAGTTTCTTTTTTTATTGCGCTTATATTAGTAGTGTTTTTTATTAAATACTTCGACAGCGACATGATTGCATTAAATTTTATTGCATCTATCACTGTAATTTTTGTCATTGGTTTTAAAGATGATTTGGTTTTATCGTCACCTAAAGCAAAGTTAATAGGTCAATTTGTTGCTATTTCTTTTTTGTTTGCTGATGGTCTATTTACAGAAATAAGCCTCGATGGATTTTTAGGTGTTTATTATTTATATCCTTATCTATCTTATATAATTCTTTATTTTCTTATGCTTGCCATCATTAACTCTTATAATTTAATCGACGGGGTTGATGGTTTATCGAGTACTGTAGGTTCAATCATATTTTTAGTATATGCATTTATATTTTTTACAACTGGTTGGTATTTTTATGGTTTATTGTGCATAAGTTTAATAGCAATATTGGGCGCTTATTTAGTTTACAATTTTTCAGACTCAAAAAAAATATTTATGGGTGATACAGGTTCATTACTTATAGGTTTTTGCATCAGTTTTTTTACTCTTAAGTGCCTATCTATGGATGCTTCTTGTTTTTCCCATATCGCAATATTTGAAACTTTTGAAGCGCACAATAAGTTATTGTTAGTACTCGTTATTATGTTCATACCCTTATTTGATACCTCAAGAGTAATAGGTATGAGATTATTACAAAAAAAGAGTCCTTTTTATCCAGATAAAAATCACGTACATCATGTTTTGATGGAGGAAGGATTCTCCCATAAAAAGACCACTCTTATCTTGGGAAGTTTAAGTTTATTTCTTATCGTTGCATTTTTGGCATTATCTTCTCTAGACTATTTGTCATTAACGATAATATTGATTCTATGGTATTTTTTATTGCTATACCTATTTTATTTACTTAAAAAAAAATCATTAAAAAAAACGGATAATACTACCGTCACAGTTACGAAAAAAAACCTTATACAGTAAAACTTTAAAAAATTAAATGAAAATAATAATTAAAAAAAGTGTTGTTTATTTTAAAATAGGCATATTATTCTTTGCCTTTTCTTATTTGACTTCTTGTGTGTCCTCTAAAAAAATCATTTATTTTCAAGACGTTATTAATGAAGATAAGAAAGAGATTTTACAAAATTTTGAACCTACAATAGAGCCAGATGATTTACTTAGTATTAACATCACAGTTTTGGATGCAGGTGCAGCTTCACCGTTTAATTTAAACGAGAGCACAACAGGTGACACTAAAGATGATAAAGATCAGGCAGATGGTGCTACCTACCTTGTAAATAGTGTGGGGGATATTGAATTACCTATGTTAGGTGTCATTAATGTTAAAGGTTTAACCACTAGGCAACTAAAAGATACTTTAAAATTTGAACTGCAGTCAAAAGAGTTTCTTAAAGACCCAATAATAACAGTAAGGCTCATCAATTTTAAAGTTAATGTTCTAGGCGAGGTAGGATCTCCTGGAACAATAAATGTGCCCAGTGAACGCATTACTATTGTTGAAGCTTTGAGCCAAGCTGGTGATTTAGATATACAAGGTAAAAGAAAAAATGTGCTTCTTATTAGAGAAAATAAAGGCCAGCGATTATATGTTAACATAGATCTAACTGATAAAGCATTATTTGAATCTCCCTACTACTATTTAGTTCAAAACGACGTTATTTACGTACAACCGAATAAGGTTAAAATAAATTCTTCTGGTATAGGTGCTGGTACTGGTTTAATTGTTGGGTCAGTAGGAATATTATTGGCCTTACTTAACTTATTAATAAGATAATTTTATGGATCAGAAGAATCAAATAAATCAAGATGTTTTTGAGGTAGAAACCTCAAATATCAGAGGGATTTTAGAAAAATATTTATCTTTTTGGAAATGGTTTGTTCTGGGTTTAATAGTAATGCTTGTTTATTCCTATATAGATCTAAGATATACACCTCGCACTTATAAAGTTTCTACAGTCATATTAATGGATGATAAATCGTCCAGCGGTGTTCAGTCAGAGCTAGCCGCATTGCAGGATCTAGGCATTATCAGCGATTCAAAATCCTCTTTTGAAAATGAACTAGGAATTCTTAACTCCAAAGATTTGGTTTTGCAGGTTGTCAAGGATTTAAACTTGAATGTAAGTTATTATAATCAAGGACAAATAGGAGTTAATGAAATTTTTAGAGATCGAGTTCCATTTAATATTAATTTTATTACAGCAGATTCAATTATTGATGTAACTTACTTATCCTTTAATATCCAACCAATATCAAAAACCCAATTTATTTTAGAAAATTCTGAAGAAGAATCTCTAGGCACTTTTGACTTTGGAACAAAAGTTTCGATTGGATCTATTGAGTTTATTGTTACACCTACTATTAATTCTGGGATGGTTTACGATTATCGTTATAAAATCGTTATTCAACCTACCGAATCTATAGCAAGTCAACTTAAAAATAGTATGACTATAGAACCTGTCGATAATAAGTCAAGCTTAGTTAAATTGAGTATCATTCATGGCGTTAAAAAGAAAGGAGAGCTTATTTTAAACAGTTTGATAAACAACTACAATAAAAACGGCATTCAAGACAAAAATTCTATTGCTATAAAAACAAATAAATTTATAGATGAACGCCTAAAAGATATATCAGAAAATTTATCATTTATCGATAAGAATGTAGAAGGTTTTAAAACCAAATATGATATAATAAATGTTGAGACCGATGCCGAAATAAATTTAACATCTAGTGCCTCGGTAGAAGAAAAACTTATATCTATAAACACCGAGTTGAAAATGGTAAATTTTGTCGAGGATTTTTTAAAACAGCAGTCGGATGAAATAATACCTAGCAACTTAGGTATTTCTGACCCCTCTTTTTATAGATCTGTAGAGCTTTATAACGAGTTGTTGCTAGAAAGAAAAAGAATTGCCAAAAGTTCTGCTGCAAAAAACCCCATACTTTTAAATTTAGATGACCAACTAAAAAACTTAAAACAAAGCATTTCTTTAAGTTTAAAAAATATACAAAAGGCATTAAATATATCTTTAAATAGTCTGACTGCACAAGAGAGTATGTTTAATACAAAAATACAATCAGTTCCAAAACAGGAAAGAGAATTCATGGAACTAAAACGCCAGCAACAGATTATCGAGACGCTATACCTTTATTTATTACAAAAAAAAGAAGAAAACTCTCTTACCATGGCCGTTACTTCTCCTAATGCAAAAATAATTGAGCGTGTTTATGGAAGTAATGTTCCTATTTCACCTGTGCCTAGAAGCGTTTATATAAAAGGTGTGATGATAGGTCTGGCAGTTCCTTTTGCTATTATTTTTGTTATTTCTTACTTAGATAATAAGGTACATACCTTTGAGGATCTAGAAAAAGAAGTCAAAGCCCCAATATTAGGCGATATACCCGAATCAAAAAGTGAAAACGAGATCATTATCTCAAAAGACATCAGGAGTCCAGTATCTGAAGCCTTTCGTTTATTGAGAACCAATTTAAATTTTATGCTCGCTGGTATAAAAGGAGAATCTAAATCTATTTTTATATCTTCTACAATAAGCGGCGAGGGTAAAACTTTTATGGCAATCAATCTTGCAACTATTCTTGCCTTATCAGATAAAAAAGTATTGCTTATAGGAGCTGATATAAGAAGTCCAAAGATTGCTCAGTATCTAGGCTTACCCACAAAAAAAGGTCTTACTCACTTTTTAATGGATAAAGATTTAAAGCTTAGTGATCTTATAGAACCTATAGATATCGGTAATTTTGACATGCTACAATCGGGTGTTATTGTTCCTAATCCAGCAGAGCTTTTAATGAACGGTCGTTTTAAAGAGGCTTTGGACTATGGAAGAAAACACTATGATTATGTAATTGTAGATACACCACCTGTAAATGTTGTGGCAGATACCCTTTTGATAAGTGATAAAAATGCAGATCTTTTTATTTATGTTGTGCGTGCTAATTATTTAGATAAACGTCTTTTAAGAATACCAAAGAAAATGTATGTTGAAAAAAGACTCCATAATATGGCAATCGTTTTAAATGGAACTAGCGAGGCTAAAGGTTATGGTTATGGATATGGTTATGGTTACGGTTATGGATATGGAAGTAAAGAAAAACTACCATGGTATAAGAAAATGTTTAATTTTAAATCAGCCCAGGCCTAAATTTATTTAAGACACATAAAATCAAGCTAATCTACTTGACTTGCTACTAATTATTGCGGAAACTTAGAACAATATTTCTTGTATGTATCTATTTTGAGTTGGTGGTCTTCCCTCAAAAAGTGGATCTAAGGGGTCTTGAAAGGCAATTTTAACAAAAAGATAATGTCTTATGAAAGCTATGTTATTAGGAAAGTACTAATTAAAAATTGAACTATTGCTTTCAAGTGTTTTAGAAAAAGCATTGATATCTGTGCAGCCCAATTAGCATCCACTTCCATTTGTGAAAACAGTAAGCTAGGTATTGGAAACAAAGAAAGCACCCTTATCATGCATAGTATATAAAGCAGCAAAATCAATATATGCTTTATCAATAAGATATATTGCTCCAGTCACTGGAACTATCACATACAATATGCTGCTATCGTGATATTTAACATCGGTAATCATTATAAAAGAGGGTATGCTGACACTTAGATCTAATAAGGTATTCATTTTTATAGCACCACGAGAATATTTTCCTAGAGCCCAGCTAAAAAGTTTTAAACTTAAGGAGTTTGTTGTTGAATGTAAGGCAAACACCTCTTTTTTGAGATTTATATTAGGAATTGGAAAATCTACGTACATAGGTCTAACTTGGTCTATCAAATATTGGCCATAGTCTGCAAATATCCTCCAATCCCTACGATCATTAACTGGTGATATACTTGATTGATTCACATGTTTCTTAATCCCTAAATGGTACAGTTTGTTGCGATGGGCTTTCAGGCAAGTACAAATATCTCGTAAAGAATTTCGAGATGTTAGTTGTCCAAAGAATAATTGAATAAATTGGTTCAATCAATTAAAATCTCTTGTTCCGTGGTCTTCATTATTATATCTGGAAAAAAACTTTTCAAACTCATAACGATTAATAAACCGCAAAATTTGAGCGAAAATATATTTACCTGTGTTCATAGCTTGCCTTAAGAATAGGTAAAGCTAGATATAAATTTAAATCAAAAAATCAAAGAGCTTATTTAAATAATTTAATATCAGTGTGTTACATAGGTTTTGGAAAAATCAATGCATCACTAGTAATCGCCAGTTATGCATACTGACTGAGGTTAACCAGAATCCCTACCAAGACCAATAAGAAAAAATAGCTGTCATTGTATTGATAAATTTAAATTATGCATTTAAGCCAATTAGGAGATATGCCAAGAGAAGCACCTATTTTACGGTTGCTCAAACCATCTAAATGTAAGCTGAGAATTTGTTTTAAATCCATAGGATCAAGTGTGTTTGCCATGCTGCTGTAATTAAATTAAAACAGCAAGGTAAATTGTAAACTCAATCTCTATAAGTGGCACAAATCGAACCGAAATAAATGGCACGGTTTAAACCGAAATTACTGGCACTATTATAACGAAATCAATGGCACAAATCGAAACGGAGTAGCCAGATATTAGCTCTGCTGGAGAGCAACTAATCTAGGGATAGTCTTGATGACTGATGAAAATGTCAAATTAAAGGGATTCCATTGAGTCCCTTTTTGATATTTTTAGAAGTCCTCATGCCTTAAAAAACTCATCTATGAACTTCATCTTTCTGACCTTAGTGAGTCCGTTGTGATTCCTTAGTTTATTCTTTAAATCTGAAAAATGTCCATCAATCGCATTGGTGGTGTTCGGGATTTTTAGCTCATAAAAGTCATACCAGGTAAACAACCATTGCGAGTTCGTTTTAAGGCTTCTGTAGGCGCTTCTCAAACGCTTGTGGGTATAGTAGCTTTTTCCTGTTTCAGGGTTTGTTGTTCTTTCATTTAAGAACGTTTCCCATTTTGAGTGCCAAAGGTCCAATCCGCCCACGAAGGACTCCTTATCGGTCATTTTCATCATAGCGACAAACTCCTTTAGTTCAATGGCAGCATGTATCTTGGGGTTCTTGGTGATGTACTTTCTGATAATGGCAACCTGGTGGAACTGGCACATCTGTACTGGTGTGCTTTTAAAGGATTGCAGGAGCCCCCTCCTTCCATCACAGACTATTGCGACCACATCAAAACCTTGATTTTTTAGCGTTTCTATACCTTTTCGATAAAGCGTGTTCGTTTCTGTCCTTACATAATATTTTAAGAGATTTTCTTTCGTGTACGCATCTTTAAAAAGCATGACCCCGAAATTCCTTCCCCAATATGTCGTGTCCATCAAAACCACTATTTTTCTTGGAACTTTTTTCTCATTGTTCACTTCGAACAAATCGAGTTTCCTCTGGATAGTCCGCTGGGAACAATCGTACTTTTCCGCAAGTTGTTTATAGGTCTGCTTTCCTTTTGTATAATCGAACCAAATTAGTTCGATAGATAATCTAGTACCGCCCACAAATTGTTTTTTACAGACATGACATTTGTAGCATTGTTTGCCATTACGGATCCCATTTTTATTGGTTATCGAACTGTTACAATAAAAGCATTTTTTTTGTTCAAAGCCTTTGATTTAATGTTAGCTTAGCAAGAATAAGGCTTTTCAAGTTATTCAGCCTACTTTTTGTCTATAACGCCAAAAAACGCTATTTTTGAAATGTTACCTTTTAATAAAAAAAAACCAGCGCTAAAAAAGAGTTTTCCTTCTGCCAAGGCAAGTGCCTAATCCTCAATTTCCCCCTTATCTAGTATCCCGGATCAGTCAACAGAGCATATAGCGTTGACCTATAGTCACGCCATATGCTTAGTTATTGCCAGCAGTATTTTATTTTCTTTCAATTTTCACCAGTCCTTGTCTATTTGCTAAATATAAATTTATAGAGGTGTCAATTTAAATACTTATCTTTGATTATAACAAATAGTTGAAT
>CAZQGX010000003.1:0-103748 GCA_964593255.1 uncultured Flavobacteriaceae bacterium
ATAAACATACTGGTTATAAAGATATTATACTAAGTAGCTAAATTTACACCTCTAATCATTTAATTATAATATATTATGCGCTGTAGGGCAATAGCTATAAAAAATGAAACAAGCAGTAAACATCGTTTGGTATAAAAGGGATCTTAGGTTATTAGATCATCAACCATTGATGGATGCTTTAAATAATGAAGTTCCTACCCTGCTGTTGTACATTTTTGAACCTATTTTATTAAAGGATCCACATTATAGTCGGCGGCATTTTGATTTTATAAAGCAGTCACTTATCGATATGAATGATAAATTGCAGACTATAGGTACGCAATTGCTCATTATTGAAAGTGATGCACTAGAGGCGTTTAAAACCTTAAATGATAGTTTGCAAATTAACAAAGTCTATTCTTACCAAGAAACTGGTCTACTGGTCACATTTAAACGAGATCAAGAACTTAAAAATTATTTTAATTTACAGCAAATCAAGTGGAAAGAGTATGTTGCCAATGGTGTGGTGCGGGGCTTAAAAAATAGATCAACGTGGAAAGAGCACTGGATAGCCTTTATTAATAAAGATTGTGACCACCCTAATTTTGATAACAGCGCCGTTTTTGGATTTTCAAAAATTAAAGAGTTACAGGCAAAATTTAAGCCAGTTGACTTAAATACTTGCACATCAACACCATTTCAGAAAGGAGGAACCACCACTGCTTTAAAGTATTTTGAAAGCTTTCTTAAAGAACGCATCAACGGTTATAACATGCATTATTCAAAACCAGACACTAGTCGAAATTACAGCAGCCGATTGTCACCATATATAGCATGGGGAAATTTAAGTATAAGAATGATAGCGCAAAAAGCAGCTAGCTGTAAAAACCATATCGCAAATAATAGAAACCTAGACAGTTTTTTATCCAGATTAAGATGGCAAGCCCATTTTATTGAGAAATTTGAGATGGAATATCAAATGGAATGGCGCAATGTACACGCTGCCTTTAGAAATCTAGATAAACCTGCAAACCCTGCACTACAACAAGCGTGGCGAGAAGGTAAAACAGGTTTTCCTATGGTAGATGCTGGTATGCGTTGCCTAGTGGCTACTGGATTTGTAAATTTTAGAATAAGGGCAATGCTAGTTAGTTTTTTTACCCATCATTTATGGCAACCTTGGCAAGACGCTAGTGTGCACATGGCGCGCCAGTTTTTAGATTTTGAACCCGGCATTCATTACCCACAACTGCAAATGCAAGCAGGCGTTACTGGCATCAATACGATGCGCATTTACAGCCCTGTAAAAAATAGTATAGATCATGATCCTCAGGCTGTTTTTCTCAAAAAATGGCTGCCAGAACTAGCGCATCTACCCGCCCCTTACATACACGAACCGTGGAAAATTCCCGCATTAGAAGCTATGTTCCACAACTTTGAATTGGGTAAAGATTATCCGTTTCCAATTGTGGATGTTACGCTTTCGCGAAAACGTGCCCAAGACATTCTCTATAATATCAAAAAAGATGCACAGTCTAAAAAAGAGTCCCGCAGGATTGTGCAAAAACATACCAATCCCGGAAGAGAAATCTGGCCTGGTAGCGATCAATTGAGAACTTCTTAAGCTTGTAAAAGAGCTTTTCTTACGCAAGTAAAAGTACTAATCCCTAGCTGCTGCCGCTCTTTCAAAAAACACTTTTTGTTCTTTAGGTAGTCGACTGTCAAATCTCGCATTGCTTTGATTTATTTCTTTACTTGCCAATATACCAATTATTATCACAACAAATTAGCGTTAAACATACCTACTGAAATCAAAATGGCACTATTTTTTTTACCCTAGAATATTTATAAGATGACTACCGCAAAAACTAAGATTAAATTTTACAGTAAATACTAATTGCCATTAGCCTATTCTTATTTTTAATTTGAAGGATACTTTTTATTAAGTCTAAAAATGGATAAAACAATTGCGAGTAAAACAATAAAAAGTAAGAATACATAACTCATTATCAAATTACTATTGTTAGAAATAAAACCCAATAACACAGGGCCGATTAAAAATCCTACAAAGCCAATTCCCGAAACCACAGCGATAGCAACCGATGTATTGAGATCTTTTGTTCTACCAGCAAGTCTAAATAGTTCTGGTATAATTACTGAAATCCCGAGTCCTAAAAGACCAAAACCTAAAACGCTCATATATATATTTGAAAATAGTATCAACACATAAGCGATAGCGGCGATAACACAACCATAGCTTATTGCATTAATAGCACCTATTTTTTTACTTACACCGTCACCTAAAAACCTACCTATCGTCATGGTTAATGAAAATATGACAAAACCTAAACCCGCTTGACTCTCACTTACCCTAACGATATCAAATAAAAACAAATTGCTCCAGTGCTCTACCGCACCTTCATTAAACATAATGATGAAGGCAACAATGGAAAGACCTAAAACAGGCTTTACGTTTTGAAAAATATTTGTGCGTTTTTTATCGACTTTGGCAGCAACATCTTTAATGTTTTGATAGTTTTTTGATAAAAACAAGGTAGATATGATGATGATAGAAGAGGTCAATAGCATGTGATAACTAGGGTTTGAAAACTGTAAAATCAAAAAACTGCCTATTCCTGCACCTATAAATCCTCCTAGACTAAAAAAACCATGTGCTGCCGACATGAAATTTTGCCCATCGCTTTTTTCTATGTGAGAAACTAGCGCATTCATAGAGGTTCCTGTAAAACCAGAACAAATACCTGTAAGTAATAGACTAGCACACAGTAAATAATAATTAGGAGCTAATAATGGTAAATTAAAGCACAAAGCAAGAGAAAGGATTCCAACTTTTGTAGATAAACCCACACCTAACTTTTTATTTAGGTAAGGCACAAATGGGATAGACACCAGTAATCCACAAGCGGTAAAAAATAAAGCTACCCCTATTTGAGAATCGTCGATAGTAAATTTTATTTTGATATGCGGTAAATAAAGGATCCATGTACCTATTAATATATTTACAGAAGAGAAAACCCAAGAAGGTGCAAAATATCTAGAATTAGAAAGAATGAGCTGTAGAGATTTCAAAAACTATTTTTTTTGCAAATTAACAACAGCAATCGTGATGAATCCTTACTATTTAACAGCATTTTTTTAATAATATGGGTTGTAATATTTACGTAGAAAAATGACTGTACAAACTTAGAAATAGAGGCTATTGATTTTAAAATTAAAGATTGTAATGCAGTTTTGACTCGTCTAATAAATTAAACAGCTTCACTTTTATAAAATTAGCATAAAGAGATGAATTTAACTTGCTAAGGGTTATTTTAGAGTAAATATAAATCTATTAAAAAAACACTTTTTTATTTTATGCGTTCATTTTATCTCGCTTTCGCGAAAGCGATATAATCATAATGTAAAATCATAAAATAGAGTTTTGATAATTGAAACAGCTATTGAGTGGAGTAAAGGTTAACTAAACAGTTACAACAGTTTTCACAAGACAATTTGATAACTTTACTACCTTTGAAATAGAAAAAAACAGTTGAGCATTCATAAACCATACTACAGCAGTTGTCCAGAATGTCAAGGACGAGGAAAAAAAAGCCAGCGGCTGCGCAAAAAAGTACGTCTAAACTATGAGCGTGCTGTAAAGGCTTTTAAAGAGTCTAATAATAAAGGTAATGCGCCTATAAAGCCAAAAGGTCATCTTATAAACTGTAATAATTGTATGGGCTCTGGTCTAATAGCATCAACATCCATTAAGGAAGTCAACGCAATACAGTATCCTAATGTAGCGATTATAGGTGGCGGTATAGCAGGCATGGCACTAGGTGTCGCTTGTTTGCATAGAGGGATTCCATTTACCATTTATGAAAGAGATGAAAGTTTTAATTGCAGATCACAAGGCTATGGGCTCACATTACAACAAGCCAGTAAAGCTGTAGAAGGCTTTGGATTATTTAAACTAGAGGATGGGATTGTATCTAAAAGACACGTTGTACACCATGCTGATGGTACAGTCTTAGGTGAGTGGGGGGCTAGAAAGTGGGTGGGTAATGCAGTACCTAGCAATTCAAAACGTACCAATGTACACATCGCAAGACAGTCATTGCGCCTTGCTCTTTTTCAACAATTAAATGACCAGAATTGTATCAAATGGTCGCGTCAATTTACCGGTTATCAAGAAAATGAAGGGAGTGAGCTAGAACTTTCTTTTAATGAAAACGGAGTAATAAAAACTGAAAATGCAAACCTAATTGTGGGTACCGATGGGATACATAGCACCTTGCGCAGCCAGATCATTGATGAAAAAGCAAGCCTCCTGCGCTATCTAGACTGTATTGTAATTTTGGGAATCTGTCCTTATAAACATTTGAATGACTTACAGCACGAACTATTAGATGGCGCAACGGTATTTCAAACTGCAAATGGTCATGAACGCATATACATGATGCCATATTCACAAGATGCTATTATGTGGCAATTTAGCTTTCCCATTCCAGAAAAAGATGCAAAAGCTTTAAGTGCAAAAGGAGCTGCTGCATTAAAAAAAGAAGTGATTACTAGAACCATGTGGCATGATCCTATCCCACAAATTATAGCAGCCACCTGTATAACTCAAATCACTGGATATCCAGTTTATGATCGTTCATTATTGCAACCCAATCAAATGCCAGCACACCTGCCCATTACTTTAATAGGTGATGCGGCGCATCCCATGAGTCCTTTTAAAGGTCAAGGTGCTAATCAAGCACTACTAGACGCGTTATCGCTAGCACGCCATATTACACATGGTTGCAGACCACAAACCAATTGGAAACAAGATGGTATAAGAGCTGCAGTTTTAAAGGAGTTTGAAAAAGAGATGATACAACGCACAGCTGTTAAAGTAAAAGAGTCGGCTGCTGCGGCAAAATTTCTACATAGCGATGTGGTACTTTACAAAGGCGATGAACCTAGAGGCAGGGTGTTACAAAGGCAAAAACAATAAGGGAGTTACAACCTAATATTCTTACCAATTACGAGCATTTTAATCATCTTTTCATAAAATAATAATCTGGTCTAAAAATACATGTATGACCGCAAGAGTATTTTACATAAATCAGTAGGCCATTACCACTACGGTAACTTTGTTTGATAGCACATCAAATCTTGTAAAAATTAATATAACTAATTGATTTTATATAGTTTGTAAAATTATTTAAAGTAAATAAAAGCAGCATTTTTATAGGTTTACAAATTTGGCACGCTGGTTGATTATTTATAAATGTTGATAGAAATAACTACCAACGGTAAAATTTATAATTATGAAAAAGTTACTCACCCTTACAATTGTTTTTCTTTTTGGAATAGGATTTTCAAATGCAGAAAAAATAGAAGATAACCGTCTATATCGTAATTATACCAATAACTTTATTTTTAATTTAGGAAGTATTGAATTTGCTGTTTTTCCAGATGGTCAATTTGACTTTAACTACTTACAAAATAGAAATGGGGTTAATGTTTTTATCAATAATGGTAACACCGCAGTTTCATTTAACAACGGTTATGATTACAATCGCTTTGTACAGTATGATACTTATGGGGCAGTAATTCAAATAGAAGAAATTCCTATTTTTTATGACCCTTATGGTCGTGTAAATCAAATAGGTGATGTATCTATTTTTTATAACAATGGATTTGTGAACCGCATAGGCAACTTACGTGTATATTATAGTAGACCAGGGGTGATTTCATATCATCGAGGTTACATCAATAGATTTAACAGGTTTTATGTTTACCAGCCATGGCACAATTATTATAGTGTCCCTTTTGTAGATAGATGTATTGTGTACAACAATCCCTATCGAGTAAATTATTACCCTATACGCTACTCTTGGTCAGTTCATAGAAACTACTGGAATGACCCTTACTATTACAATGGATTTTATGCGAGACCAAATGTAAGACGTAATTTTTATAGACCTGCAGACCAAGTGGTTTACAGAAGTTTTGAAAGAGGACGTCGTGATGCAAGGGGTAGAGCTGTTCCTGTAAATAACAACATCGCTAGAGAAAGAGAAGCAATCTCTACAGGTAGAAGTCAGGTAACAAGATCTGACAGAGGTAGAAGTAATGCCACCGTTACAAGAAGTGCTACTCAAGATCGCAATGCTGCTACAACTAGATCAACCTCTGTAAATAGTAGAGCTGGCGCAATTGATAACACTAGAAATAGTAGAACCCTAAACGCCACACCTAGTAATACAAGAAGTACCGATCTGGGTACCACTGCTACTAGAGAAGCAAATGCTACCAGATCTAATCGCAGCACAAATGCTACCAGAGAAGTAAATGTAACAAGATCTAACCGCAGTACAACTGCTACCAGAGAGGTAAATGCCACCAGATCTAACCGCAATACAAATGCAACTAGAGAGGCAGCAACTATAAGGTCAAATAGCAGTAATCGTGCTACAGTAAATGCAAGACCTGCTGCTCCAGGTGCTGAGCCTGCTCGCAGAACATCAGCAAGACCCGACAACAACAATGGTCGTTCTAGTAACTCTAGAAGTAGTGGTAGAAGTAATTAATAAACAACCTTGATCAAAAAAGCCGATTCACAATGAATTGGCTTTTTTTATGGCAAGTATTTCTTTAAAATATGAGTGATTTCTGAAGATAAATTCATTTTGTAGACAGCAAACAGATAAGCCCCAGTTATCAAAACAGACTTTACTGCAATGTTAACAATGGGGTGCCATGTAAAGTCCCACAAGAAAAACACCGCTATCAAAATTGTAATTAGAAAAAGAGATTGCCAGGTTTTTGATGTCCATGGATGGATTTTTAATTTATGATATACAAAGTACGCTTTTGCGAAAGCGTAACACAAATAAGCCACACATGTAGCAATAGCCGCACCAGTAATACCTAAATGTGGTATAAGCAGCACATTTAACACCACCGCCACCAGCGTCAATAAAAGCCCTAGCCACAAGGTGACCTTATACAGATCACTATTGTATAGAATGGCGTTATTACTGCCCAACAGATTTTCAGAAAACTTTGTAAGTGCGATTAGAAATACCACAGGAATCGCTATACGTGTTTCTGGTTCTAGCAGTTGATAAAACTCTTGTAAATTGCAAAAGATAATTACCATAAGAAAGCCTGCAATAATACTCAAGTTTATCGAGCTGCGTTTATACAGTTGTTCTACCTCTTGCAGTGCGTTTCTATTAAAATATGCAGCTGTTAAAGGGTGTGTAATTTGTGCCATACCTCTAGCAGGAACTGCAATCACCGTGGCAATAAAAACTGCAATACCATAAAAACCTATTTGATCGATAGTGACATACTGATTGAGCATAAATTTATCGAGATCAATTAAAGCAGTAGAAATAGAACCTGCAATAATCATAAAAATACAATACTTAAACAATTTCCCTTTATTAGGTAAAGCACTTAAATTAAATTTAGGCAAGTGTGTTTGTAATGCGATCCCACCCATCAATGCCGTTCTTATCGCATATATAATTACTAAACTATAAATAAAATCTTGCTGATTTATAACACCTGCCGCTAATAGTAAAAGAGCAACGGTAGCAGCTGCCCTATAAAACACCTCTTTTAAAAAATTACCTGCAATGGTTTTCATGTGTACTTTCACCCAAGCATAATAAACCTCAAAATAGGCTTGAAAAATGGCTATAAATGGAATGCACCATAAATAATCCCCAGAGATGGCATTTTTTGTAGACACATAAGTAATAATAGATTCCTGAAATAGGTAAACAAACCCTAATAATGGAAGGATAATCAATAAAGGCCACAACAGCATTTGAGTTAAAAATGCATCTTTTTGAATTTGTGTTTTATAACTAGAATAATAACGCACGATGGTGTTATTGATTCCAAAAGACATTAAAGGGAAAAACAAAAATGCAGTAGAAAGTATGTAATTCCACAATCCATAATAATCGTTAGAAAGATACACTTGTGCCAATACCAGCACATTAAGTGCTCCTAGTATAAATCCTAGACCGGTGATAAATAGATTCCAAACTGACTGTCTTATGACTACTCCCATGAGAAATCTATAGATTTAGCAAGAATTTGTGTGAGGTAAGACCTGTGATAACGCTCTATTTGATTATTTAAATTACAGGTATTTTTATTTTTTTTATAAAGGTGATACAAAGCCATAATGTGTTTTTTAAGTGCTGTTTTTTGCTGGTAATTAAAAAACTCTCCTGCATGGGTATCAGTAATGAGCAACTCTATTGCTGCACCTCTAGGACCAATTGCGATAATAGGACGCCTGCTTGCAAAATACTCAAATATTTTACCTGGGATAATGGCTCTAGTTTCCTCTGTATCTATTTCAATTAGTAATAAAGCTTGTGCATGATACATAAGACTTACTGCCTGCTCATGATTTAGATAACCATCATAATCTAGGTAAGTATCTAAACCATAGAATTTAATACTATTTAAAATATCATTACCTACATTGCCAGCAAGCTGCAATTTAAAATCGCTTGCAAACTCTTGCGACTGCTCGCAAAGTTCTTGTAATACTTCCCATAGTAACCGCGGGTTGCGATTTGCTAATAAAGTACCTATATGAGCAAGCACAAATTTCCCATCTGGCTGGTTGTGATTTTGATTGGGTTGTAAATCATAGCCATTAGTAATGAGTTGTATAGGTGTTTTTGTTTTTAAAGCAAACTCCTTACCAGTGTGCGGGCTAGTTACCAACAGTAAATCGGCGTTATCTAGCACTTTTTGCTCTAGCTCTAGATGTATTTTTTGGGCACGTTTGCCTAATTTCAACTCTTTATGATAACCTATTGTCGTCCATGGGTCTCTGAAATCTGCAAGCCATTTTATGGAAGGAAACTGTATTTTTAATTCCATACCTATAAGATGTACAGAGTGCGGGGGGCCAGTGGTAATTACGGTAACATTTTTATTTAACTCAAAATAGGGCGCCACGGCTTTTAGAACAGGTTGCTTCCACCCTACCCTTGCATCGGGAATAAATAAATTGCCACGCAACCACAACATAGCATGCTCTAACCAGCTAGATTTTTTATTAATTATACCTCGTTGTAGGTTTTTAGTTCGCTTTCGCGAAAGCGAGCCAGCCAGCCTACTAGGTTCTAGAATAGGAACCTTTATAATTTGAATAGATGCTGGAATCTCGTTTAAAAGTGATTGATCTAATACAGGATAATCATGATTTTGAGGTACAACAACGGTGATATCAAAACCCTTTTGAGGCAGATATTTAGCAAATTTTAACCATCGTTGTACACCGGGACCACCAGCAGGAGGCCAATAATAACTGATGATCAAGACTGGCTTTTTCAATGTTGGTACCTTCTTTTGCAAATGAAATATACACCTACACCAAGGATTAACAGAAGTATTAAATTACTGACTAACATGACAGTAGATCCAGTTTTTACCACTTGTGGATTAAACTTAAATACGATTTCATGTTGTCCCGCAGGAACTTTTAAACCACGTAGTGCGTAATTTACACGGGCAATAGGCACCTCTTTTCCATCGATAGTCGCCGTCCATCCATAAGGATAATACATCTCTGAAAATATGGCAAGACCTTCTTGAGAATTGTTGCTTGTATAAGTTAATCGCTCTGTTTGGTAATCCTTTAATGCAATAGTCGAGTTGGTGTTTTTTGAGATGTTATTAAGACCGATCAGCTTTTTTTGATCCTTGGTAATTACCGCTAAAGAGTCTGCATTGAGTTTTTTTAAAGCCAAAATTTCTTGATCTTGATTCTCTACTATAAAAACCTCGTTTACAAACCAAGCATTTCCTAGTGCAAATGGATTTTGCTGTGCAACAGTACCATTTTGGTTTTGACCTAATATATATTTAGTATTGAACATGCCCAGTATTTCTAGCTGTTCTCGCGTAATGCCGTCCTCACCAGCAAAATAAAAATTCATTAAGTCTTGAAATCTGCGTGGTTTAGCACCGTGATAACCGCCCATTGCCTTGTGAAAATAAGCAGCTCTACCGCTATTTAGTGGGTCGGCTAGCTGATCGTAAACTCTAAAATGATCTTTATCATCTAGCACAGCCTGATCGGCAGGAGTTTTTTGAAAAGCAAATTCATATTCTCGCGCAGTGACAAAATCATCTGCATTTACATAATTGCGATTAAAACTAATTAGGTCAAATAAAATAACTAAACCGCATACGAGCAGCACAATAGGTTGTTGTAATTTTTTAACAAGCCATAAATACAATGCACCACATATTAAACCTAAATAAAGCAAACCTGTTAAAGCATCGCTTTGTATCATATCAAAACGGTCTGCTTCTAGAGCCTTTACATACCTTGCACCCAGGGGTGGATAATCAAGCAGATAACTGTCAAATGGTGAGGTAAGGTTAAATATATAAGAACCTAAAAAAGAGATGATTAAAAGTAATCCACCTAGACCTGCACCTGTATATAACAGGGCCTTGCGTTTATTTTCAACTGTTGTTTTTTGACCAAAAAAGTGACTCAACCCTATTGCAGCCAGTATAGGTACACATAACTCAATAATAACTTGAATAGAGGTAACTGCTCTAAATTTATTGTAGAAAGGCACATAATCGATAAAAAAAGTAGTGAGTGCGCTAAAGTTCTTACCATAAGAAAGTAGAAGAGTAAGAACAATTGCGGCAAGTGTCCACCACTTTAACTTGCCTTTGATAAGAAACAAAGACAGCAGTGCTAGAAAAACAACACTTATACCTAGGTAAGCAGGCGCTTCTAAAATGGTCTGATCGCCCCAATACTTGCGCTGGCTTATACTTATTAGCTGATTTAAATACTCAAGTTCTTCTGCCTCTATTTTTGACGGGTCTATTTTTGATAATTGTTCACGACTTTTACTGTCTTTATCAAACACCTCACCACTACCGCCGCCAGCAAACCTAGGCAATATAAGATTAAGACTTTCAGAAAATCCATAACTATAGTCTGTGATATAATCATAATCTAGACCGCTTTTTTTGGTTACGCTTTCGCCTTGAGCGTTAATAGTCAAATGATTTACACCACGGGTACTTTCTTTTGAATATTCACTAGTAGCGAGCAGATTACCGGCACTGGTTCCCAAAGCCAATAACACCGCAGCCACCATAATCCCGATGGACTTAAAATAATGGGGTAATATATTTTCTTTAATTGCTTCTATCAAGTAGGCAATTCCTAAAATGACCACCGCAATTAATAAATAATACGTCATTTGTGGATGATTTGCCTGCAATTCTAGCGCCATAGCCAGAGCGGTGAGAATAAAACCAAACAGGTAACGTTTTTGAAAAACTAGTAATATCCCGCTTAAAACCAATGGAAAATAGGCTATCGCATGAGCTTTAGAATTATGACCTGCGCCTATTATAATAATTAGATAAGTAGAAAAACCAAATGCAAGTGCCCCTAATAGTCCTATTTTCCAATCGACACGCATGACGAGCATCAAGACATAAAAACAAATTAAATAAAGAAAGAGATAATCTGCCGGGCGTGGTAAAAATCTGATGCTTTTGTCCAATAGATCTATAAAATCATAGTCATAATGGGCGCCTAACTGATAGGTAGGCATACCGCCGAACACGGCATCAGTCCAATAGAGCTCTTTGCCAGTGGTTGATCTATGCTCTATAAGTTGTCTCGCATTACCTTTATATTGAACAATATCGTTTTGATACAATTTTTTCCCACTTAAAACAGGATAAAAATAGGCAAGAGATGAAATTATAAACACCGTAATTACAACGATGTGGGGAATTATTTTCTTGAAATTAACATTCATGAAACGACAGATAGATTAGGCAGCAAATTAATCAATTTCTTCAAAGTCGATGTACTCCCCTTCATTTTTATTTTTAGAAGATTTAAATGTAGATGTACTTTTAAAAGTTGAAGAAGTATTTCTTTTTGTTTTTACAAATGGATCTTGCCCGTCTTGATAGCCAGCTTGTTTTTCAAAGCTTTTTTGCACCTTTTGCATCATTTTCATTCCCAACCATTTGAGTATCATTTTGCCAAAATAACGCCATATCATTCTTATTGAGACGACTACAAGCAAAATAACTAATAAGGTTTGTAAAAGCTTCAAAATTGATAATTTGTAGCAAAAATAATAGATGTAAGTTAAGGCAGCTAAAAAAAATGTATAAATTAGTTGTTTAATAAAGTCTAGAATAACTCTATAGAAATAAAAATGTAGGTTAAGAAAAAAACATTCATTAAGGTGATTTAAAGAGTGATAAAAATCATGCTTTATCAATCCAAACTGGGTGATATTTGCATAATTTTTTAAAAGAGAATACAATTAGATTTTTAAATCTATAGAACGAGACTTTTTGATTATTAGATTTTAAGATCTGCATCGTTAAAAGGAATTTCTTTCTATAAATGAAAGAATCAAATCAATGAATTATGGAAAAGTGTTTTCACTGTGGCGATGAATGTCGTACAACCCTAATAACGCATGATGAAAAATCATTTTGTTGTCATGGTTGTAAAACAGTGTATGATATCCTACATGATAATGACCTGTCCTATTATTATACTATAGAAAGCAATCCTGGCACCTCGCCTGTTACCCAAGAAGGTAAATTTGATTTTCTAGCAAATCAAGAGATTGTTTCAAAATTAGTAGAATTTGACGAGCAAGGTATACAAGTTGTTTCTCTTCTTATCCCTTCTATGCACTGTAGCTCTTGTATTTGGGTACTAGAAAATTTACAAAAATTAGAGCCTGCTGTTAAAGTATCACAAGTAAATTTTCCTGAAAAAACAGTGAGAATCACCTATTGCTCTGATGATTTGCGCCTAATGGATCTTGCGATTCTTTTATCTCGTTTAGGTTATGAACCCTATTTGTCACTTGATGAAGTGGGTGATAAAAAATCAAAAATAGACAGAAGCCTGACTTATAAACTGGGTGTTGCAGGATTTGCATTTGGAAACATCATGTTCCTTTCCTTTCCCGAATATTTTGAGGTTAATGAATTTTGGCTAGACCGATATAAGTATGTGTTCAGGTGGTTGATGTTTTTCTTTAGTGTTCCAGTTGTTTTTTACTCGGGTCGCGATTACTTTATATCTGCTTATAAAGGTTTGCGTGGTAATATGTTGAATATTGATGTACCTATCGCAATAGGAATCACAGTACTCTTCTTGCGCTCTTTTATAGATATTTTGATGGATTGGGGGTCTGGATTTTTTGATAGCATGGCTGGGCTTGTATTTTTTTTATTATTGGGTAGGTTTTTTCAGCAAAAAACCTATGCCTACCTATCCTTTGAACGAGATTATAAATCATACTTCCCGATAGGGGTGACCAGACTGCACAAAAATGATAGTAAAGAAAATGTAAGAGATACGCAAAATGATGTAAACAAAGCCGTTAAAGCAGAACAGCAAGCGCAAGTTAATGACCTAGTAAAAGGCGATCGTATTTTGATAAGAAATAGTGAACTATTACCTGTTGATGGCATCCTGATCAATGGAAATGCATTGATAGATTACAGTTTTGTAACCGGTGAGGCTAAACCTGTTGAAAAAGTTTCTGGAGATTTATTATATGCTGGTGGTAGACAAATTGCAGGATCCATAGAGGTAGAAGTTATTAAAACAGTAGAGCAAAGTTATCTAACCCAATTATGGTCAAACGAGATTTTTTCAAAAAAAGGCAGGGCTATTTTTAAATCCCTTACAGACCAGATAAGCCGTCAATTTACGATCACACTATTGTCCATTGCATTTATAGCAACAGCGGTATGGCTGTATATAGACCCATCAATTGCGCTTAATGTTTTTACATCAGTTCTAATTGTAGCCTGCCCTTGTGCTATTGCCCTTGCAGCCCCTTTTACACTAGGTAACCTGCTTAGAATTTTTGGATACCATAAATTATATATGAAAGACAGTTCTTCTATAGAGCAATTAGCACATATAGATTTAGTAGTTTTTGATAAAACAGGAACCCTAACTACAAATTCTAAAAAAAATATCACCTACAAAGGCACAACGTTAACTAATGAAGAAAATGCACTACTCGCCAGTACATTAAGATCTTCTAATCACCCATTGAGCCGCTCGCTTTATGAATCATTAGATAAAAGTAATATCCACATGGTGGAGCATTTTCATGAAGAAGTAGGTAAAGGAATTACAGGGACATTTAATGATATACAAATAAAAATAGGTTCAATTACCTATATAAATGCACCGGTAATACCAGCCGAAATTGCAAATCAACAAAACACAACTGTTCATATTTCATTTAATAATATTTACAAAGGATCTTATATATTTTTTAATGAATACCGCGATGGAATGCAAACTCTTTTTAACCAATTAAAAAAGACCTGTAAAATTGCCATTTTATCTGGTGATAATGATGGCGAACGGGAATATCTTAGAGGCTTATTACCAGCAGATACCCACCTGCTTTTTAATCAAAAACCAGAAGACAAACTTAATTTTATAAAAGAACAACAACTAGCTGGTAAAAAAGTATTAATGATAGGTGATGGTTTAAACGATGCTGGAGCACTAGCACAAAGCAATGTGGGTCTCACTATTTCAGAAAACATAAATGTATTTTCGCCAGCATGTGATGGTATTTTGGACGCCTCAAAATTTCATTCGATTGGCACCTTTTTAGATTTATCAAAAAGCGGCTTAAAAACTATAAAATATGCTTTTATATTTTCCTTATTTTACAATTTAATAGGTATGGGATTTGCAATTACTGGAAATTTAGCACCAGTAGTTGCCGCTATATTGATGCCCTTAAGCTCTATAAGCATTGTTATTTTCACCACAACCATAACTTATTTTTATGGTAAAAGACTGAATAAGATAAGGAGTTAAGGCAACCGCTTACCCTTTCAATATCGATTTTAAGTAACCGTAAATTTCCTAAACTTTAAAATAAGGTATTTTTAATAATTAAAACGTAACACCTTTATAGATAGATAAATATCAAAATAAAAAAGTTTAAAAAATGATTTTAATTGTATATTTCTTAATTGCGCTTTTGCAAAAGTGAAACAATCATTGTATAAATCTAAAAGGTTAATAGGTAGATCATCCTTACCCGATATTTTAAATCAATTAAAAATATTTTTTACAAAACTGACAATTATCATTTTTTTTAAGGCTTTTTTATTATAATTTTACGTTAAAATAAAATCAATATGAATATCATTTATATGCTATTGGCCATAAGCGTTGTGGTCGCTTTAGGATTCTTTACAGCTTTCATATACTCAGTAAAAACGGGACAATATGATGATACCTACACACCATCTGTAAGAATGCTTTTTGACGATGAATTGATTAAAAAACAAGGTAAAAAAAACAATAATAAACAACAAGGGCCTGCCATTTTGAACAAACAACAATAATAACTATGGAAACAGAAAAATTTTACTACGATAATAAAATCGTCAATAAATTCATAATAGCCACAATGTTTTGGGGCATAGTGGGCATGAGTGTAGGCCTTTTACTCGCATTTCTCTTTATTTTTCCTAATCTAACCGATGGGATCTCGTGGCTAAGTTTTGGTCGATTAAGACCATTGCATACTAATGCAGTTATTTTTGCTTTTGTAGGTAATGCCATATTTGCAGGGGTTTACTATTCCACACAACGATTATTAAAAGCCCGCATGTGGAAAGACTGGTTAAGTAACCTTAACTTTTGGGGATGGCAAGCCATAATAGTAGGCGCAGCGATCACACTACCTTTAGGTTATACCTCTTCAAAAGAATATGCCGAGCTAGAATGGCCATTTGATATCGCAATCGCAGTGGTATGGGTTGCATTTGGTGCTAATCTAATAGGTACCATGATTAAAAGAAGACAGCGCCACTTTTATGTAGCAATATGGTTTTATTTAGCCACATTTGTTACCGTGGCAGTATTACATATTGTTAACAGTATGGAATTACCGGTAAGTGCTTTTAAAAGCTACTCTGCCTATGCAGGTGTGCAAGATGCCCTAGTACAATGGTGGTATGGTCACAACGCCGTTGCATTTTTCTTAACCACTCCATTTCTAGGATTGATGTATTATTTTGTTCCCAAGGCTGCAAATAGACCTGTATACTCTTACCGTCTATCTATTGTGCACTTTTGGTCATTGATATTTATATACATCTGGGCAGGACCACACCATTTACTTTACAGTGCATTACCTGAGTGGGCACAAAGTCTAGGTGTAGCATTTTCTGTAATGTTAATTGCCCCATCATGGGGTGGAATGATTAATGGTTTACTAACCTTGCGAGGTGCCTGGGATAAAGTACGTACCGATCCTGTTTTAAAATTTATGGTTGTAGCCATTACTGGTTATGGTATGGCAACCTTTGAAGGGCCCATGCTATCTCTTAAAAATGTAAATGCAATAGCACACTTTAGTGATTGGATCATTGCACACGTGCATGTAGGTGCGCTAGCATGGAATGGGTTCCTTGCCTTTGGTATGATATACTGGTTGGTACCTAAATTATTTAAAACAACGCTATGGTCTACCAAACTTGCAAATGTTCACTTTTGGATAGGAACACTGGGAATTATAATGTACGCACTTCCTTTGTATGTTGCTGGATTTGTACAAGCCTCTATGTGGAAACAGTTTAATCCAGATGGCACATTAGTTTACGGTAACTTTTTAGAAACAGTTTCAGAAATCATGCCCATGTACTGGATGCGCGCAATAGGTGGTACCTTTTATATAATAGGAGCATCCATAGGTGTTTACAACATGATCATGACCGCAAGAGCAGGTAGCACAGTTACAGACGAGCTTGCCGAGGCTGCTGCACTTCCTAAAGTAACCAGAAAACGCACCGCTACCGAAGGTTACCACACCTGGTTAGAAAGAAGACCAGTTAAATTAACTCTTTATGCGACTGTAGCAATTCTTATAGGTGGTATGGTACAAATAATACCATCACTAATTGTAGACGATTATGTACCGATGATATCTAGTGTAAAACCATACACCCCACTAGAACTAGAAGGTAGAGATATTTACATAAGAGAAGGTTGTGTAGGATGTCACTCACAAATGGTAAGACCTTTTAGAAGCGAGGTAGAACGTTATGGAGAATACTCAAAAGCTGGAGAATATGTATACGACCATCCATTTTTATGGGGTAGTAAACGCACCGGGCCAGATCTGTTTAGAGTAGGTGGTAAGTACAGTAACAACTGGCATCTAAATCACTTTTATGACCCGCAAAGCACCTCTTCTGGTTCTATAATGCCATCTTATAAATGGCTGGTTAAAAACAAACTAGATAAAGAACTTACTGAAACAAAAATGGAAGCAATGGTGTCGCTAGGCGTTCCATACTCACAAGCCGAAATAGATAGAGCACAAGAGTGGATGATGGAACAAGGTACTGAAATTGAAAAGAATTTGTATAACGACCCAGACTTTGCCACAACTTATGAGGCAGACAAAGCTTATGCAAAGGAAAATAATTTACCCTTTGTAGAAATGCGCAACCGAGAAGTAGTAGCCATTATCGCCTATTTACAACGACTAGGCACCGACATTAAGGTAATTAATGCGTCTGAAACAGCAATTAATTTAAACAAATAAGTCATGTTAAAATTTATTAAAGGAAATCTAGAAAATATTGACGGGGTGACTATATACCCTATCATTTCCCTACTCATCTTTTTTATCTTTTTTAGCGCCTTATTTTTATGGGTATTCACTGCAAAGAAGAGTCATATAGAAGAGGTAAGCAACATCCCTTTAAATGATGATGCTACAATTAATAACAATATAGAACTATGAAAACAAACGGATCATTTATAAGAATAATCGCTTTTATAATTATTGGCTACTTCTTTTTTGAATGGATAGGCGGTACAGAAGATGCCTCTGCATTTGAAACCATACCCCTGTTATGGCTTGTTTTTGCTGTTATCATCATTTTTTATATTGGTGCCGAGGCAAGTATAGCTGCTCTTAATAAAGTACTTTACTTAACCTTAAAGCCAGAGGCAAAAGAAAGGTATGATGAAAATCTCGCTTTAGCGAAAGCGAACCAATTCAAATGGATCAAAGATATTTATAAAAAATCTCTAGGAAGTAAAGAAATTCAAGAGGAACACGAGATCATTCTAGACCACAACTATGATGGTATCAAAGAACTAGACAACAATTTACCACCATGGTGGGTATATGGCTTTTATGGAACGATCATATTTGCAGTAGTTTATTTAGTAAGATTTGAAGTCTTTAACGATTATACACAAGATGAAGAGTATGAAACTGCAGTAGCAGCAGCACAAATAGAAATTGACGAGTGGAAAAAAACCGCAAAAAATCTAGTAGATGTAAACACAGTAACCCTACTAGAAGATACGGCAGACTTAACCGCGGGCAAAGGTATCTTTGAAAGCAATTGTGTTGCATGTCATAAAAGTGATGGCGGTGGCGGTATAGGACCCAACCTTACAGATAGACACTGGATTTTAGGTGGCGGTATTAAAAATGTATTCAACACCATATCTGAAGGAGGTAGATCTGGAAAAGGAATGGTACCGTGGAAACAAGACCTAAAACCAGTAGAAATGGCACAAGTAGCTAGTTATGTACTCAGTTTTCAAGGCACCATCCCGGCAGAACCAAAAGCAGCCGAAGGTGAAATCTGGATAGACCCAAATGCAACGCAACTAGAAGAAATCGACAATCTAGATAACATATTGCCCAAAACCGATTAAACTGCAAAAGAGGCTGACAGCGAGCGATAATAGAGATTTAAATAATTTAAAATAATAACAATGACACTTCTAGAAATTGAACAAGCCTCGCTAGCATCAAGTTTGCCAGTTGTAAAACCTATTTTTAGCACAACTGGATCTAGATTAATAGCTGTGGGAATGAAAGCAGGGTTAATTTTAAAAGAACACATTGCCCTAACCAAAACAAAAATAATGGTTATTAAAGGTGAAGTAGATTTTAATACCCAAAATGAAAGTAGGCGCCTAGGTACTTATGACAGTTATGACATACCCGTTCACCTTGCTCACACCGTCGAGGCATATGACGACGCTCTTTTTCTTCTACTCACAGAATAAAGAATATAATTAATTATGGCACATCAAGGACAAGACAACTTTAGAGATACAATAGGCACCCTAGACGAGGAAGGTAAACGCTCGTGGATATTTCCTAAAAAACCAGTAGGTAAATGGTATGAATACCGCAAGTATGTGAGCTATGTTCTTATTGTATTTCTATTTGCAGCACCATTTGTAAAGATTAATGGCAATCAGTTTTTAATGTTCAATGTTTTAGAAAGGCGTTTTAACATTTTTGGTTTTCCATTCTGGCCTCAAGACTTTTACTTATTTGTAATCATGATGATTACTGGTGTGGTCTTTATTATTTTATTTACAGTTGCCTTTGGTAGATTGTTTTGCGGCTGGGTATGCCCTCAAACAATTTTTATGGAAATGGTTTTCCGTCGCATAGAGTACTGGATAGATGGCGACCGTGGTAAGCAAATAAGACTTTCAAAAATGCCATGGAATGCAGAAAAGATTAAAAAAAGAGTTCTTAAATGGACCATATTTTTTATCATTTCCTTTCTTATTGCAAATGTTTTTCTGGCTTATTTAATAGGTAGTGATCAGTTGATAAGATATGTAATAGACGGCCCGTTAACACACATAAGCACTTTTATTTCATTAATCATTTTTACTAGCGTTTTTTACTTTGTATTTGCCTGGTTTAGAGAGCAAGTGTGTATTATCGCCTGCCCTTATGGAAGATTACAAGGTGTATTGCTAGATAATAAATCTATAATTGTCGCCTATGACCATAAACGTGGTGAGAGAGAAGAAGGACGTTCTTTATTCAAAAAAAATGAAGATCGCGAGGCAGCAGGTAAAGGCGACTGCATCGATTGTGGTGCTTGCGTACAAGTTTGTCCTACCGGTATCGACATACGCAACGGTACACAACTAGAATGTGTGAACTGTACTGCATGTATAGATGCTTGCGATAGTATTATGGAAGCTGTTGATTTGCCTAAAGGACTGATAAGATATGCTAGTGAGGATAATATCGAGAAAAAAGAAAAATTCAAGTTTACCCCTAGAATAAAAGGATATATTGTTGTTTTAGGAATCCTTATAGCCGTCTTAACAGGAATGCTCTTTTTACGCAACGATGTAGAAGCGAGAATATTAAGACTACCAGGGCAGTTATATGAACACAAGGGCGATTTTATGATTAGCAATGTTTACACCTTTAAACTGGTAAACAAAACTGTAGAAGACATAGAAGACATTTCCTTTAAACTACTATCGCATAAGGGAACAATAAAGGTGGTTTCTGAAAAAGGTTTTCAAGTAGATAAACAAGGTCTTGCAGAGGGAACTCTCTTTATAGAAATAGATTCTAGGGCTTTAAATGGCGATAAGGACCGGGTCGAGGTAGGTATTTATAGCGGTAAAGATTTGATAGAAACTACCACCACGGCCTTTTTAGGACCACGCAGTTTTAATTAAATAAGGGTTGTTGTAGGTATCTCGCTTTCGCGAAAGCGAGATACCAACACCACTAAAACCAGAAATGAAGCTGTAGTTTAAAAATTGAATCTAATAATTCACAAAGTCATATGACAAGTAAAAAAATAAATATATGAAATGGAATTGGGGAACTGGTATTGTGATAGGAATAGCATCGTTTATGATTTTTATTCTCTACATGGTAATTACCATGAGTACAGACAAAAATTATAGCTATGATCTTGTTACAGAAGAATATTATGCCAAAGAAATGGTCTATCAAAACGAGATCGATGCAGAAAATAATTTAAAAAACCTGAGCGAGCAAATTAAAGGCGTAAGGACAATAGACGGCTGGTTGCTGTCTTTACCTGCCCAATTAACTAATGAAAATACAAGTGGCACAGTGTTTTTGTATAGACCTTCTAATCAACAGCTAGATTTTGATTTACCTATGAATCTATCTGGATCCAGCATACTAATACCTAGTGATAGATTGATCGATGGCCGTTGGAATATTACTATAGATTTTAAATACAACGGTAAAGATTATTTGTATAGAAAAGCGATTACCTATTAATGTTATACTCGGCACTTATATTAGGTTTATTAGGCAGTTTTCACTGTGTAGGAATGTGCGGGCCTATTGCATTTGTTCTACCATTAGACCGTGAGAATAAGTTAAGGAGAATTTTGCAACTGTTTAGTTATCATTTTGGACGTATCCTGACCTATTCATTACTTGGCCTGTTGTTTGGAATTGCCGGTACTACTTTTCACTTTTTTGGAGTGCAGCAGCAACTATCAATTGCGATAGGTATTTTAATGATACTTACTGTAATAATACCATCACAATTAACCAATAAATTTAGTATCACAAAACCCATCTACCGTCTAGTAGGAAAAGTAAAAAATGCCCTAGGTGCCGAACTTAAAAAGAAAGAACCAGAAACCTTTTTTATTATAGGTTTTCTAAATGGATTATTACCTTGTGGACTGGTTTATATGGCGGTTTTTGGTGCCATTGCAACTGGCGACGCATTGCAAGGTAGTTTGTATATGGCGGTTTTTGGTCTAGGTACTGTACCGCTTATGACCACTGCTATTTATGCAGGTAACTTTTTAACACAAACAGTAAAACAACGCATTCTTAAAATGATACCTGTGGCTGTCATTATTATAGGAGTATTGTTTATCCTGCGGGGTTTAGGCCTGGGTATCCCTTACTTATCCCCTTCTGAAATGGTGACGGTAGAACAAGTATCTTCACAATATGATTGTCATTAACCAACCTTTTAATATTTATAATTATGAAAACAACATCGATAATACCTTTAGTAAACTGGGGAATGGGCACTATCTTAATAGGTATTTTTGCCCTAGTATGTATAGTTCTTGTGCTAGTTGTTTACAACATGGCTAGCAGTGATAAGAAAGCACCCACAATAGAAAATGAACCTACAGATCATAATGAGGCGGTAAATTAAATCTTATTTTGCAAATATCAAGCAGCCACTTGATCAACAGGTTCTTATCATGAAACTTTTATAAACAGTACTAGATTAGAATATATAGACAAAAAGCAGCTGATGGACAGCTGCTTTTGTTTGTAACCTTTAAGTAAGCCTACCATTATACACATTTACTAAGTTTTTTTCTAATTGGTTTATCTCGCCCTTACAAAAGGTAATAGAAATTATAAGTGGTTTTAAATACAAATCTAAATGGTAAAATAGTCGTATCTTTATGACTAACGATTACATCAGAAAAACTAGAATCGCCCATGGTTCTTGTATTGATCATATTCATAGCGTTAAAATTAAATGACCATTGAGAACTTTTAGGCTGAAAATTAATATTAGCATCTTGAAAAGCAATGATTGTTTAAATGAATGTAATGTTATCTATTTATTAACTCAAATAGGTCTAACTACTGCATTAGTAGCTGCATGTGCAACTAATAGACCTTTGCCTTTTATGGACGCTTTAGCAACAACTGCATTTCTATCATTCTCTGCTGCAAATGCAGCAAGTTATGAAAAATGTAAAGCTGAATTTAACGATTAAATGTTATGTATATTAAATATTTCAAAAATAAACCTATAAATAGAAGATCATGGCTTTTCGCTTCGAGAGTGAAATTTAAAATGGTTGATGGATATTTGTTTTTGGGAAAACAAAAAATTATTCCCGAGAACATTCAAGCGGTTGAAAAAAAATCATGGTTCACTAAAAATTATTTCATTATAACATTCAATAATAATTTAGACACATACGTACTTTCATTATCAAATGATTATTATTATCAGTTAAAACAGGTATTTAAGATTGAAACTAAAACAACATCTTCGAATATTGCTCAAAATGTATTTTTGAGCACATTGATACTTGGAATATTATATAGTTGGTACTATTTATATCAATACTTTTTAGGTACATAATATGTGCAATGAGATTAATAACAAAAAAGCGATCATTTTATTAGCTTAAATTGATCGCTTTTTTTTGCTAACCAATTACGTTAGAATTGTGAATTGACATGGCATAATACGATATATAACTAACAGATATTCAGTTTCTTAAATTAATTTAAAGCATATATTGGAAAGTTACCAAATTTTTAAATTTGACGATTTCCAATAAAAAAGATAAGTAGTAAAATTTAAAAAATTGGCTTATGCTTAACTGAAAAATTATCGCTAATTTTCAGGCTACGAGCCATATACAGAGACGACATAGTAAGTATTATCGAGCAGTCGCCCAGGGTGACAAACATACTGCTAGAGTTGTAGATATTAACGCTCTCATAAAAGAATAAGGCGACTTGATAGCTTTTATTACAGTAGGTACGGTGATTATTGTAAAGTACAGTTTTCTTCTTACAAAAGCCCATAGAAACAATAATCGTTACCAAATGCTTATCGCTGGACACTTACAAAATGACAGGCTACAATTTGTTAGTTAAAATGTGCCATTTTTTGAATATTTCAAACTGTTAAAATAGGTCGATATTTGTAATGCCTTGTAGTTTGTAAAAGCACCTTATCAAACAGTCATAGAAAACAATTGTGTTTCTGGCTGCTTTCTTTTTAATCTTAAATCAAAAGGAAGGCACACATTGCGTACAAAGGCCCTACCTTTACTAGTAACTTTTAGGCTATTTATTTGCAATTCAATTAAACCATCTTTTTGTAGTTCTACTAGACTAGCAAGAATTTCTGGCAACTCGTCAAAATACAGTGACTCATCCTTCCAGCTGGTCTCAAAATTACACATCAAGTTAAGAATATGAGTACGTATAATAATATCTTCATCAGTCAATATATGCCCTCTATAAACAGGTAATTCTCCTTGATTTACAAGATTTTTATACGCTTCTATATCTTTTACATTTTGTGCAAAACTATACCAAGAGTCACTAATAGAAGAAACCCCTAGACCTATCATCACCTGTGTTTTACTAGAGCTATACCCCATAAAATTGCGGTGTATGGTACCATCTTGTTGGGCTTTGTACAATGCATCTGTAGGTAAAGTAAAATGATCCATACCTATTTCTATATAGCCTGCATCTAGTAACATATTCTTGCCTAATTCGTACTGTCGCCTTTTTGCAAAGGCCGTGGGTAAATCACTATCTTTATAACCACGTTGCCCATTTCCCTTTATCCATGGTACATGTGCATAACTGTAAAAAGCAATACGATCTGGCTGTAACTCGATAGTTTTATTTATGGTGTGCATAACATGTTCTTCTGTTTGAAAAGGCAGCCCATAAATAATATCATGCCCTACAGACTCATAACCTAACGCCCTAGCATTTTTTGTTGCTATAGATACATTTTCAAAGGGTTGCACACGGTTAATGGCTTTTTGTACGGTAAGGTTGTAATCTTGTACACCATAACAAACACGTGTAAAACCCATTTCTCTTAAAACCTCTAAATGCTTATTGGTAGTGTTATTTGGGTGACCCTCAAAACTAAATTCAACCTCATCAGTTTGATCTACCCATTTGAATAGCGATGTTATTAAATATTTTAAATGATCGGGCGCAAAAAAAGTAGGAGTCCCGCCACCCAGATGGATTTGTTTCACCCTAGGTCGCTGGTTAAATAATTTTACATAAAGCTTTAATTCTTCAATAACTGTCTCGATATAAGGTAGTTCTACAGCATGGTTTTTTGTAATACGTTTATTACAACCACAAAAAGTACACATACTTTCACAAAAAGGTAAATGAATATAAAGGCTTATTCCTTGTGTGGCATTGCTTTCTTTAAAACTATTTTTAAGAGATGCTATCCATGTATCGCGGTTAAAAAACCCTTGATCCCAATATGGTACTGTAGGATAACTGGTATATCTAGGACCAGCAACGTTATATTTAGAAACTAGTGAACACATGTGTATTTTTTTATATATGCCACAAATTTACAAGATGCTCCCACCTAAATACGATGACATTTGTCAACTGTATAATAAACCCTAAATATGCAGTAAAAATTTTGTTGCGACTTCCATACTGGTCAAAATGTAAGCCTCAATAGTAAGATCTTTGACTTAACTAGGTATTAAATCCTTATTAATAAAGTCAATTATCTAATTAAGAATAAACTGATATGTAAATAATAGTTGCATTATTTCGCTTTCGCGAAAGCGAACACAACAACATCATGATCCTAACAAAAATGCTAGTCGCTGTCAATAGCCTCTTGTGCCCAATTTATAAGTAGTTGCAGCTGTTCTTTTCTTGTCAAGGTAGAGGTGTCTAGCAATTTTGCCTCGTCTAGTTGTATTAATGGACTATTTGCTCGTGTAGAATCGATGTGGTCTCTTTCCATCACATTATGAAGCACCTCATTAAAAGCAACTAGATCGCCCTTGTCTTTCAGTTCTTCATAGCGTCTTTGGGCACGCACCTGTGGCTGTGCAGTCATAAAAACTTTTAGCTCGGCATGGGGGAAAACCACACTTCCTATATCACGACCATCCATAACGATGCCTTTATGTTTCCCCATGGCTTGTTGTTGCTCTACCAGTTTTGCCCGCACGGCTGCGATTTCGGCAATTTTACTTACTGTGCTACTTACTTCTAGGGAGCGTATTTGTTGTTCTATATTTTCGCCATTCAGGTGTACCTCGGCACTATCGGTGGCTTTATTGTATTTAAAAGTTATGGATATATCGTTAAGGCTGGTCACCAGTTTTTCTTTATCTACCTCACCCTGTTGCAACAAATTATTGCGCAGGGCATATAAAGAAATTGCCCTGTACATTGCGCCAGTATCTACATAAATATAATTTAGTCTAGTAGCAAGTTGCTTTGCGGCGGTGCTTTTTCCTGTGCTAGAATGACCATCTATGGCGATAATTATTTTTTTACCCATTTATTGCAAATTTATATGAACGCCAAAAAGACTGGTATTTGACGCTAGTGTATATCTGGCATGTGTGTAACTGAAACGCAAGTTGTTCATTTTTAAAGAAAAACCAGCGCTTAATCCAGAAAAAGAACGCGTGTTTTCTATACGCAATTCTTCGGCCCTTCTAAAACTGTAACCTAATCGCACTTCAAATATTTGTTCAGGAAAAATCTCTACACCAAAAACAGTATGCCGCAGCGCATTATTAAAAAAACCAGGTTGGGCCTCGGTAACATTACCATCTAGATCGGTTTGGGCATTTGCCTCGTTTACAAAAGCTAGATTCCATTGTTGCAGGTTTTCTAGAGTCACATGTAATCGCAAGGGCAAATTTCTCATGGTATTTGAAAAACCTACTGCTATTTCTAGAGGTAATTTTTCATAAATCTCGTTATAAGGTGTGAATTGTGTACCTAGATTGCGCACTACTAGACCGGCTCTTATGGCTTTATCTTCATTATAATACAAAACACCCAGATCTACCGCACCGCCAAAAGAGGTATAAATATCCAGTTTAGACGATATAAATTTCACATTTGCTCCTACATAAAAATCTGACCATGGGATGTTGTAACTGTATCCCAAAGAGACGGCTACCTCGTTACCGCCAAATTCTCCTGTGGCATTACCCTGCTCGTCATAACCGTCAAATTTTCCATAATTTAAGTAGGTGACCCCTGCGTGAAAAGTCTGCACACGGCGGTCCCAAGTATAAGCATAACTAGCTGTGCCATAATTCACATCACCCAGATAATTGACATAATTTACCTGCAGCTGGTTGTCCATTTTAACATTGATGGTAGCAGGATTATAAATACCCGACGTGGGATCGTGGTCGACAGCAGTGAGCACACGACCGCCCAATGCCGCTTGCTTTGTACCAGATACCAGATTTAAAAATTGGTAGGTAGATCTTCCTCCTATTTGAGCTTTCGCAAAAGCGGAAATTATAAAAATAAGAAGAAACAAATAACGCATGAATTACTTTTAAGACTGGCTGCTAGTTTAACGGCTACAAGTTTAATTTATTTTTAGAGTGTTACCAGCATTTTTTAAGGATTCTTAATAACACTTAAAGAAGTGATTTAAATTATTAACATTTAAGCATAAATCTAGCTGTTATTTGTTTTTTTGAAAGCTATTTTGAGTTGCTTAGTCGGGACAAGAAAGGAAAAAAAGATGAAAAGAAAACGAAAAAGAGCAATTTTCTAGCAAATAGATAAGGTTTAAAACACTTTAAAGCAAGAAAAGCAATCCCAACCATAAAATAGGAACCGCCTCTACAAAAAAACTAGCATAATAAAAAGATTTGAAATCATCAGACCACCAAATCAATAAGGCTGTAATTATTATTATTATATAAGTACATATTGCTATAGCCGAAGTTAACAAGCCGTACTGTACTATTTCTAGAATTAAATATAATATACAAATAATAATACCCAACAATTTAGTACGGTAAATACCTATAAGCTGTGGCAATGTTCTAAGTAATAAAGAATCATATTTTAAATCTCTTATTTCAAATGGGATACACAAGGCAATAATCAACAAAAATAATTGAAATAAGTCTATTGCATATAATAAGGTAAACTTTGTGGATATGGGCATTGCTGTGCAATCATAAGAATAATTAAAATTTACATAATTTGAATTTAATGGTAACACGCCTATAATAATCACCCAAGATATAGAAACAAGCACCAATTTAAAAATAGGCACCTGCCGCAAGTTGCGGTGCTTAATCAAAGGAAATGCATAAAAAACAGACAACAAACTTGCAACAACAACCGTAAAAATGGTCCAATAAGTATCTATAAAAACAAAATACAAAGCGATAATAGATGCCATACCAGTAAGAACCAATATAGGAACTTTAAACAAAAAGTTTTTTTGTTGTTCAATAAGTGCTGCATATTTTATGATGTTATACCCTACAATAACCCCACAAAAAATAAGTAAAAGCACTGTAAAGTCTATTCTCAAAAAATTTTGAAAATGAAACGCTAGAAATAAAGCAACAAAACACAACGCAACGTGCAAACTGCTTCTAACATAAAAATCCAGTAGCGTTTTTAATACCTTCATAAAACAAATGTAACCCCATAGTTAATAACTAGCCTATAAAGGTTGAAAAATACCTGTTATTCAAAACCAACGCTTGTTAGTTACCACACAATAAACGACTACTTTTGCATTCCACTCAAAGCGAGTGATTATCTTAAAAATAGACCACATAAGTACTATGAATACAGATCGATTTGCCTTAAGACACATAGGCCCCCGCAAGGAAGACCTAGCCATGATGCTAGAAACAATAGGTGTTGACTCTATAGAGCAACTAGTCTATGAAACCGTTCCAGCAAATATAAGACTACAACAAGATTTACAACTTGCGCCAGCGATGAGCGAGTATGAATTTTTAAGTCATATAAGCAAGCTAGGGAATAAAAACAAGCAATATAGATCTTTCATAGGTCTAGGTTATAATGCCCCGATTACCCCTGCGGTAATTCAAAGAAATATTCTAGAAAACCCTGGTTGGTACACCGCATATACCCCTTATCAAGCCGAAATTGCTCAAGGACGTCTAGAGGCATTGCTTAACTATCAAACTATGGTTACAGACCTTACAGGTATGGAATTGTCAAACGCTTCTTTGTTAGACGAATCTACTGCAGCTGCCGAGGCTATGACCCTACTTTTTGCAGTGCGTGATCGCGATCAAAAAAAAGATAACATCGTTAAGTTTTTTGTAGATCAAGATGCCTTACCGCAAACTAAAGAGCTTTTAAAAACTCGTGCCCTACCATTAGGTATCGAGCTGGTAGAAGGAAATCCGCAAGAGATAGACATAACCGATGGTTATTATGGGGTTTTATTGCAATATCCTGGCGCTAGTGGGAATATTGTAGATTATACCGCATTTGCTAAAAAGTGTAAAGAGGCAAACATGCGCATCGCTGTGGCAGCAGATATACTATCGCTTGTGGTACTAGAGGCTCCTGGAAATTGGGGTGCAGATGTTGTGGTGGGAACCACACAACGATTTGGTATACCACTAGGCTATGGCGGTCCACACGCTGCGTATTTTGCCACTCGTGAAGAATTTAAAAGACAAATCCCTGGACGTATTATAGGCGTAACTAGAGATACAGACGGTAAACGCGCCCTGCGCATGGCATTACAAACTCGTGAACAGCATATAAAAAGAGATAAAGCCACATCAAATATTTGTACTGCACAAGTACTGCTTGCTGTAATGGCTGGTATGTACGGTGTTTATCACGGGCCGAATGGCTTAAAATTTATAGCAAATAAGTTACACGCACAAACGGCTACACTTGCCGATGCTATAGAGAAACTAGGAATTTATCAAGCCAATGAGCAATTTTTTGACACGTTAACTTTTAAAGTAGATGCGCAAAAAGTAATGAAAGAGGCTCTAGCTTTAGAAATCAACTTTTATTATCCCGATGATCAAACAGTGCAAGTTTCTCTCAACGAGACTACCTCTATGGCAGATTTGAATGATATTGTTTCCGCTTTCGCGAAAGCAGTATCTAAAGACTTCACACCTATTACCGAGCTGATAGAAAAAACATACTTAGGTACAGGTCGTCAAACAGAATTTATGACCTTTGACGTATTTAATTCTTACCATAGTGAGACAGAATTGATGCGATACATCAAAAAACTAGAGCGTAAAGACCTGGCTTTAAACCACTCAATGATTGCCCTAGGTTCTTGTACCATGAAATTAAACGCAGCCGCTGAAATGTTGCCGCTTTCTAACCCACAATGGTCAAACATACATCCATTTGTACCACTAGATCAGGCTGCTGGTTATCAGCAAATGTTAAGCGAGCTAGAGCTACAATTGAATGAAGCTACAGGTTTTGCTGGTACTTCTTTACAACCCAATTCTGGCGCACAAGGTGAGTTTGCTGGGTTAATGACCATAAGAGCCTACCACCAAAGCCGTGGCGATCACCACAGAAATATATGTTTGATACCGTCTAGTGCCCATGGAACAAATCCAGCAAGTGCTGTAATGGCAGGTATGAAAGTGGTAGTGACCAAAGCCCTAGATAACGGTAATATAGATGTGGATGACCTGCGTGAAAAAGCAGAAAAATACAAAGACACCTTAAGTGCATTGATGGTAACATATCCATCAACACACGGTGTTTATGAAAGTGCTATTAAAGAAATTACAGGCTTGATTCATGAAAATGGTGGGCAAGTATATATGGATGGTGCTAATATGAATGCACAAGTGGGTTTAACAAACCCTGGAAACATAGGTGCAGATGTATGTCACCTTAATTTGCATAAAACATTTGCCATACCACATGGTGGCGGTGGGCCTGGTGTTGGTCCTATATGTGTGGCGCCACAACTGGTTCCCTTTTTACCTACTAACCCGATTATACCTACTGGTGGATCGCAAGCGATAACGCCTATTAGTGCAGCGCCTTTTGGCAGTGCCATGGCATGTTTGATATCTTACGGATACATTTGTATGCTGGGCTCAGAGGGTTTAAAGAGATCAACAGAATATGCAATTATCAATGCAAATTACATTAAAGAGCGTTTAAAAGGATCTTTTGAATGTTTATATACAGGTGAAAAAGGTCGCGCCGCACATGAGATGATTATAGACTGTAGACCATTTAAAGAAAATGGAATTGAGGTGGTAGATATTGCAAAAAGATTGATGGATTATGGTTTTCATGCGCCTACTGTATCTTTTCCTGTAAATGGAACCATGATGATAGAGCCTACAGAATCAGAGTCGGTTGAAGAAATGGACCGTTTTTGTGATGCGATGATTTCTATTAGAAAAGAAATTGCAACTTGTAGTGTACACGAGCCAAACAATTTATTAAAAAACAGCCCACATACCTTACAAATGATAACAGCAGATGAATGGGATTACCCCTATACCAGACAGCAGGCGGCATATCCATTAGATTATGTAATGGAAAATAAATTCTGGCCTACCGTACGTCGTGCAGATGATGCTTATGGAGACCGTAATTTAATGTGTACTTGTGCTCCTATGGAAGAATATTTGGAGCGTTAAAATTATTACGACATCTTTATCAAATAAATTTTACTAAACAATTGATTACATTTAAAAACCGAATTAGCAAATTGCTGATTCGGTTTATTTTTTAAATTAAAAATTAGATGCAAATGTTTTTATTTGTTTTAAACTAAATAGTTCTAACTGGAATAACAAATCTGTAGGTACCATTTATAATTCAAATTTAAACACATTTAAAAATACCTTAAGAGATCCTAATATTCATGAACATCTGGTTGTTCAAGATGACTTTGGGTTTTCAGATAAATCTTATGAAGCTTACTTTAACAGTGTACATAATAATTCTATAGGAATAACGATTTGTAATTTATTCCTTTGTTTTCAAATAGCCAGTAAATGCCGATGGTCGATTTGATTACTTTAAAATTTAAAGACGATTTAAACACTAATTACTGTAACAAAGCATATTACATAGTTAATTTATCTTAAACTATTAGAACGCATGGTAAATAAATAGATTACTTTTGCATGCCAAAATAATGCCCTCCTTTTTTAACTCACAGGCATTATAAAAGTGACAAATGAATGAACTAGCAACTTTTTCAATCACGTTGTTTACAGGCTTTTTTGCCATTATGAACCCCATCTCAAATATGCCGATATTTTTATCGCTTACCGATGGTGCCGACAAGGAAACAAAACAAAGAATAAACTTAAGAGCTGTTTTTACCGCATTTATAATTGTAACGATTTTTGTACTGCTGGGAAAATATATTTTTGAACTATTCGGTATTACCATTCCTGCATTTAAAATTACAGGTGGTATCCTTATCTTTTTTGTTGGTTTTGAAATGCTGCAGTCTAAAAAATCTAACATCAAGCATTTACAAAAAGTAAATATTGATGAAAATATTGCTATCTCGCCGCTTGCAATTCCTATTCTAGCAGGTCCAGGTACTATTGTTACCGCAACAAACTTTGCGTCAAACGCCGATTCTATTTTAAGTATAGGCATCTTGATTTTGGTTTTTGGGGTGATGTGTTTTCTTAATTACATCGCTTTTTCATTAAGTGACATTATTGCAAAAAAAATAGGTGATAACGTGATATCTGTTATCGGTAAATTAATGGGACTGATCATTGCCATTATAGGTACTAGCATGATCATTGAGGGAATAAAACTATCTTTTGATATATTTAATTAGAGATTCTTAACATTTACATAGCGTTAAGGATGTTGCATCACCGCAATCTGGTTTTTAAAGTAAATTATATATCTACAACCGTAATTTTAGGAACAATTACCACATCAAAATTTACCGAATTTGCTATAAAACACAATTCATGCGCTTTTTTATGTAAGTCAATAGCAAGTGTTATTTGAGAGTTGTTATCGATAACAACCATAGGGTTTAACTGAACTACTGTAAAGGCACCACTTAAGTTTGATTGCAGTGCAAATGTGCCTGTTGCGGCATCACTATATTCCAAAATTTCAATACCATGTTGCTGGCATACATAAAAGTAAGACATCATATGACAGGAAGAAAGGGCGCTTAATAACAAATCTTCTGGATTGTGCAGTTGTGCCGCTCCTTTAAATTCTTTGGCTGCAGAAATGTGTAAAGTCTGCTTGCCTTCAATTAAACAGTCATGAGATTTAGCATTTTCATAAGCGCCTTTTTTCCATTGAGTAACAACTTTAAAGGCGACTTTTTTTATCATGAATATTTAAATGATCGTTGTAGAAACTCCATATCTCGCTTTCGCGAAAGCGTACACCCAAGCAAAACCTAAACCCAATAAAATGCCCATAAACGCACCCATAAGCACATCCCCTAGATAGTGAACCCCCAAATAAACACGGCTGTAAGCCACCAAAATAGCCCAAACGATCATCACAATGCCCAGCGTTTTAAGTTGGTTTCTTAAAATGAACCATAAAAAGGTAGCAAGCGCCACGGCACTGCTGGCATGACCGCTAAAAAACCCATAAGTACCACCGCTTTTGCCTACTTTAGAAATCAAACCTTCTAGCGCTGGCTCTCTAAAGGGACGTAATCTTTCAAAAGTATCTTTAAATAAATTTGCAAGTTGATCGCTGCAAGCAATTAATAATGCAATTGATATAACCGCTATTAATAAATTGCGAGTCCCCAACTTTTTATAAAGCATAAAAAGCACAAATAAGTAAAGGGGAATCGAGTAAAATTTATGGGTAATCACATTAAAAAACAAATCGATACTATCATTACCCCAGTCATTAAGGAATAATGTTGCATTCCAGTCTAGTTGTTTAATTTCATCCATTACTGATTGTATAACTCCATTTGCTCGTCATAAAAACGGCTTGCCTCTTCAATAAGATTTTTAGTTTCTTCCTCTAGATCTGCAGCATCGGCTGTGGTGATGTCTTCTAGAAATTCTACCTCATCATCTTTAAGATTAATTATAAATCGTGGATATTCAAGATGAATAACAAAAATATCTTCAGGATAATGAACGTTATCGCCCATAAGAAATCTAGGTAGTTCCATGTACTAAAATTTTTATGAAACAAAAATAATAGTATTTTATGGAAAGACACTGAAACAAACAATGGATTATAAGATACTTTAATGCAATATTCATTTTTACTTCATTAAAAAAACTAAATTTGTGTTATGTTAAAAAAGTTAAGAGCAGATAATTTAGAGAAAAAATATAAGGGTGTTCCCGTAGTAAAAGGCGTCTCTTATGAAGTGAATCAGGGTGAGATTGTAGGGCTTTTAGGCCCCAATGGCGCTGGTAAAACGACCTCATTTTACATGACTGTAGGGCTGGTAAAACCCAGTGCAGGCGAGGTATGGCTAGACGATACAAAGATCACTAAATACCCCATGTACAAAAGAGCACAAAACGGTATAGGCTATCTAGCACAAGAAGCTTCTATATTTAGGAAATTAACCGTAGAAGAAAATATACTAGGCGTTTTACAACTTACAAAATTGTCTAAAAAAGAACAAAAAGAACGTTGTGAGAAATTACTAGAAGAATTTAGCTTGCAAGACCGAAGAAATAGAAATGGGGACTTATTAAGTGGTGGTGAACGACGACGTACAGAAATTGCACGTGCACTGGCCACAAATCCTACATTTATACTGCTAGATGAGCCCTTTGCTGGTGTAGACCCTGTCGCTGTTGAGGATATTCAAAGAATTGTTGCGCAGTTAACCAAAAAAAATATAGGTATTTTAATTACAGATCATAACGTGCAAGAAACGCTCGCTATTACAGATCGTACCTATCTTATGTTTGAGGGAAAAATATTAAAACAAGGATCGCCAGAAGAACTTGCAGATGATGAAGTAGTGCGTCGTGTTTATCTAGGACAAAATTTTGAACTGAGAAAGAAAAAGATTTTTGAATAGACTTGTTTAAATTATTAGATTTATAAATGCTTGTTTTTGAGTTTATTTACCTAGTAGACTTAGAAAATTTTACCGTTTTTGAAAAATCAACTTATCACAAGCAATCAAACCAATTAAAAGATACTGAAGATGAAAAAAATACAATTAATTATTTCCATACTTTTTATTAGTAACTATTCTATAGCTCAAAATAAAAACTTTATTGACCAGTCCTATCTTGAAACTACTGCAAAAGTTGATACACTGATTACTCCTGATATTATTTTTCTCAATATTTTAATCAATGAAAAAGACGAACGCAATAGAATATCGGTTGAAGAATTAGAAGGTAAAATGATGAATGCATTAACTGTTTTGGGAATAGATTTAAAAAAACAGCTGAGCCTTACTGACTTATCCAGTAATTTTAAAACTTACTTTTTAAAGAGAAAGGACATTATGAAAAGCAAAGCCTATAACCTTAAGGTTTATGACGCCACAACTGCGGGTAAGGCTATGGCTGAGCTAGAAGATGTTGGGATTTCAAATGTCACATTAGACAAAACAGAATACTCAAAAATGGAAGAATTAAAATTAGAGCTTAAATCTCTCGCTGTCGCAAAAGCAAAAAAACAAGCTGACTATCTTGTAAAACCACTGAATCAAAAAATAACCAGAGCACTTTTTATAGCAGATAAATATTATCAAGAATATGATAACCGGTACGGACAGTTAGACGCTGTTGTAGTAATGGCATATAGTAATGCACCTGTAAAAGAAGAAGCGGTAGAAATAGAATTTAAATCTATAAAAGTAGAGGCCGAGGTGACTGTTAAATTTGGGATGGAATAATCAATTAATACATAGCGTTTAAAACGTATCTATTTCAAAATATAAAAGGAACAACATGTTATAAGCATTTGTAAATAACCACTGTTCAAAAATAATTATAACCTATAATTTAAATTAATCGCAACGTTGCGCCCTGGACTAGGTATATTAAAAGCCCTTAAAATCGAGAGGTGATCTACATAATTTTTATCAAACAAATTTTGAATGGTCAAAGAAGCCTCTACTTGACCCAGTGATCCTAAACTTAATATGCTATTCATTCCTACATCTAGCAAGCTATAACCTGGGGTGATTATTTCATTAAATCCTGGTCTATCCTGTTGTGAAATGCTTCTTATTCTTGCAAATACACTGGTATTTTGCAGCTTGCCTAAACTATAAGTAACATTAAAATTAAAATTATCTGGTGGTATAAAGGTAAGCGGTTCATTAAAATCAATATTCTTGCCTCTTACAAATGCAGCTGCTAGATTTAAACGTAAACTTCTATCTTTTAGAGCTACATATTGCAGGTTAAATTCACTTCCATACAATTGTGCTTTTACTTGTTGATACTCCCATATTTGCAATCCAGTGCCGTCCTGCACTGCGCCACTATCAGCAAAAAAGATATAATTATCTACCTGACTGCCAAATATAGACGCATCTAACCGCCATCTATCAAAGATAAAACTGTAATTAAAATCTGCTTGAAAACTTTGCTCGCGTTTAAAACTTGCATTTCCTATTTCAAATCGGTTGGTACCAGGATGCTGCCCAAACGAATACAACTCGGCCAGATCTGGCGATCTAAATCCAGATGATAAGTTTGCTTTTAATTTATGATTGTTACCTATGCTTTTTGTTAGACCAAGAGAAGCTGTAAGACCGCCAAAGTTTGATGTTAAGGTACGACTTTGCGGCTCTCCTGGTAAGGTAAATCCTGCATCTATAAATTGCTGGTCACTAGCATTTGCTTTTACATGACGGTAATCATATCGTATTGCGCCTTGCAAAAAATAAGATTTACTTTCATAATTTAACATGTAATAAGCGCCATTTTCGTTATAACGCGCGTTGGGAATTAGAATTTCTAAAACTTTGTCTTTATTGGTATTGCTTAAAAAGTTCCCTTGTAAACCTATATTGTGATTTACTTTGCCTGTGTCAAAATTTATACGTGCATTATAAAAGGTGTTGTGTTGTTGCAGTCCTAGGTCGATAAGGTTTGCGGCGGTTTCTATTTCATTTCTATCATTAAAATGATGTGAGACATGAAAAACAGTTTCAAAATTACCATGATATATATGTTGGTTGTAAGAGATCAACACATCAGTTACTTCTTGAAAAGGCAATTGCATATTACGGTCATTTCTGCGAGTGGCGTTTGAATTTTCTAATTCGTCATCACCTATAATACCTAAATTTTGATGGTTAATAGATACCGATAATTTATTGTCAAAGTTCTCTTTATCAATTCCTACATGTACTCTCGCTGTACTCATATTAAAGCGACTATTACCTATTATCTGTCCATTTCCTGCACGATGGTCAGCGTGATTTTCATATGCAAGGTCTGTTGCAAAAAATAAATCATTTTCAAATTTTTTTCCTACAGATGTAAAGGCTCTAAAACCATTTGAAACAGAGTTATAAGAAATGCCAAAATTACCAGAGACCTGATTTGAATCGATATAAAAATCATTATCATTTATCAAAATCACACCACCCAATGCTCCCGAACCATATAAAACCGAGGCTGGACCTTTTATAATGTCTATACTTTTTACTCCTAAATCATTTACTCCCAGACCATGGTCTGCCCCCCATTGTTGATTTTCTAATTTATTACCTTGAAAAATAGTGGCTACACGACTAAAACCCAATCCTCTTATAAATGGTTTTACTATTCCCTGACCAAATTCTGCACCATAAACCCCAGGAACCTCCCGCAGTTTACCCATCACACCAGATGGACTGCTTTTACCTTCTATGGCATCCATGCGCAAGGATGTATAATTATAAGGTGTTTTAGAATTAATTCCTGTTTGCTGGTCTATGATAATTACCTCGTCTAGTATGTTTTGAGAGGTAGTTAAACGTATTTTAATGTTTGTAGTTTGATAAGGCTTTACCGTAATATTTTGTTTTAAAGATTCATATCCCACCGCAGTGATTATAAGGGTATAATTTCCTGCGGCAATGCTGGTAAATTCAAATGTACTATCATTTGACGTTGTATGTTTTTCGAGTTCTTGAATCAAAATTGTTGCGGGTAAATGTTGCTCATTTTCAAATTCTATGTACCCCTTTATCTGTCCATCTTGTGCGTGATTGATGTAAGATATGAATATTAAGACAATAGTAAATAAATATTTCATTATATAACGACCTTTTTTTAGACAAATCTAAATATATTTTAAGATATGTACGAATAAATTGCGTCAAATTTATTAAATGTTTAAGTAAAACTAGGGTTCACGTGATAGAAACAATATATAATACTGGTTATATGGTTTTTATATTCAGCTTTCGCGAAAGCGAGTTACATACATACATCAATTTTATATACAAGCGGCATCTATTGAAGGCATTAATTAAAGCCAAGAATAGAAATTAAAAGATTAAATAAACGGAAAAGCTCTTAAATTTTCAGAAATATCTATAAGGAATATTCTTTATTTACGATGTGATGATGCCCCTCTTAAATTTTTAAACATACTCATCAATATGTAGATAATAATGACGCAAGGCACTGCATAGATTTGTAACGTAAGAATTAGCAATATGCAAATAGCTATAAAAATCCAGCGTATTTCATTGTACTTCCATCCAAAGCTTTTGAATTTTAGGGCGAATAGCGGCAGCTGGGCATTGAGTAAATAAACACTTACTAATGTTAAAAGAATCAATATATAAGGATTATGTAGCGTTTCATGCAACCAATTGATATCGGTATCTTGTGCAATAATACCTAGTGAGATAATTAAAATTGCATTTGCTGGTGTAGGCACCCCTATAAAAGAATCTGTCTGTCGGGTATCTATATTGAATTTTGCAAGTCGATAACAACTACCCAAAGTAATTAAAAAACCTAACAAGCTAATGTAAGAATGGCTGTTCAAATGATCGGTAATACCTACTGTTATATGAATTCCCTCTTCATTCAACAAATCATGCCCTATGGCATCAATTAAAAGCTGGCACATTACAATACCTGGCACTAGGCCACTAGTAACCATGTCTGCAAGTGAATCTAATTGCGTTCCTAGGTCACCTGCCACCTTTAACATTCTAGCAGCAAGACCATCAAAAAAATCTAAAAATATACCTAATGCAACAAACAAACCTGCAAGAAACAGCTGGTCGTCAAAGGCATAAATAGCGGCAACACAACCGCAAAACAGATTGAGTAAGGTAATGCTATTAGGTATCCAGTTCTTCATGTTGCAAATATGCAGTTTTTTAATGAAGTGTTTTACTATCTTTTTACACAATATCAAAAGGTTTTACTAGTTATTAACTTAGAAACTTAGATATTTGTGAATCGTTAAAAAAGCTGCTTGAAAAAATATTTCTATTTAATGTTAGTGGTTTGTTCTTCTTTTATAAAAGCACAAACTTCTAGAGCCTACTCTAATGAGTTTCTAAACATAGGGGTAGATGCCGCGGCATTGGGAATGAGCAATGCTGTTGTAGCTAGCAGCGACAATGTAAATTCTGTTTACTGGAATCCTGCTGGATTGATTAGGATGAAAGAGCAAGAAGTCTCCTTAATGCACTCCAGTTATTTTGCAAATATTGCTCAATTTAATTATGGTGCCTTTGCAATGCCTATTGACGACAGCAGTGCCTTTGGTTTTTCTATTATTCGTTTTTCAGTAGATGATATTTTAAACACTACACAACTTATTGATAATCAAGGTAACATAAATTACGATCGCATTTCTACCTTTTCTACTGCAGACTGGGCTTTTACCTTTTCTTATGCAAGAGAAGCAAAATTAGACGGTTTTTCTTATGGTGCTAATGCCAAGGTTATACGCCGTGTTATAGGTGATTTTGCAAACTCTTGGGGTTTTGGTTTTGATGTAGGGTTACAATTTAATCGAGGTAACTGGCAATTTGGGTTCATGGCAAGAGATATTACCACCACCTATAATACATGGTCTATAAATGAAGAACAATTTGCAACCATAAGCGGTGCGGTAGAGAATCAAAATCAAGAATTGCCAGAAACTACAGAAACCACCCTTCCTAAACTGCAACTAGGTATGGCAAGAAAATTCACCTTTCATTATGATCATGTATTAACTGCCGAGGCTGCTATGAACATGCGTTTCATACAAACTAACGATATTATTTCTAGTAGTGCCATAAGTGCATCACCAGCACTGGGGCTGGAATATAGCTTTATAGATTTAGTATTTGTGCGAGCCGGCGTGGGCAATTTTCAAAACATATTGCAACTAGATGGTAACAGTAGCACCACTTTTCAACCTAATATAGGGGTGGGTTTTAAATACCGTGGGATTTCAGTAGATTATGCCCTTACAGATATAGGGGATTCTAGCGAGGCTTTATATTCTAATGTGTTTTCAGTAAATATCGATCTTTCGGTCTTTAATAGGTAATATAGCAGATAATTTAGGCAGCTTTGCGGCATATTGTGTCAAAGACCTTAAATTAGCCTATCATTAATTTTTGCGATGAAACTTCAATCCATTCTATTATCTATTATATCTGGAATTCTGTTTTGGCTGGCATGGCCCACTTATGGTTTTGCAGGCTTGTTATTTATAGCTTTTGTACCCTTACTTATTTTAGAAAATTCTATTAGAAAATCAGGGACTACTAGAAAAGGCATGCAAGTCTTTTTTCATTCTTATCTCACATTTTTTATATGGAATATAGCAACTACCTACTGGCTATACTATTCTACCGCATTTGGAATGTGGTTTGCCGTTCTTGCAAACACAGCATTGATGAGCCTGGTTTTTCTAGGCTATCATTTTTTAGCTCGCAAGGCAACCACAGGCGCGGCCCTTACATTTCTTGCTTGTTTATGGATCAGTTTTGAGCGGCTACACCTAGACTGGGATTTTTCCTGGCCATGGCTTAATTTAGGCAATGGCTTTAGCGAGAACACATCGTGGATACAATGGTATGAATATACAGGTACCTTTGGCGGTTCTTTATGGGTATGGCTAGTAAATATAGTGGTGTTTTTAAGTTGGTTACGCTTTCGCGAAAGCGGAATAAAATCTAACACAAACCCCATAATAAAGCGTTCTTTGGTACTTATTGCATTAATCAGTATCCCTATAATCGCATCACAAATCATAGTGAATGATCTAAAAACTGAAAATATTGATAATCAATCTAATATTGTCATTGTGCAACCCAATATAGACCCGTACAGTGAGAAATATTTCATGACCAATGACAGTATTGCGGCTTTAATAATGGACCTTGCACTGCCAGAAACAAACCATCTTACCGACCTGATCCTCACCCCAGAAACAGTGCTTGCTGAAAATATACAGCTCTATCAACTAGGGCAGCTTGAAAATAATCGTGCGGTCAATCAATTAAGAGTAGCAATGCTAAATTACCCAAATGCGCATTATCTGGGTGGACTTTCTATTGCCGAGGTTTTTAGAGACAAAAAAAGGCTTACCATACAATCTAACGTTGCAGGTGATGGTAGTGTTTTTTATAACGATTACAACAGCGCGATGTTTCTTGCTGCTGGCGATACATTGCAGTTATATCATAAATCAAAACTGGTTGTAGGTGTAGAAAACTTTCCTTACAAGGGGATTTTGCAACCTTTACTAGGTGATGCCATGATAGATTTAGGCGGTACTACAGCAACTAAAACTACTCAAAAAGAAAGGTCAATTTTTAAATTAAATGCAAATAGTAAAGCAGCACCAGTGATTTGTTATGAATCTGTTTATGGTGATTATGTTACCGATTATGTTAAGAAAGGAGCGACCTTTCTAACTATTATTACAAACGATGCTTGGTGGGATAATACACAAGGTCATAAACAGCATTTAAGCCTAGCAAGATTAAGAGCTATAGAAAATAGAAGATGGATTGCCCGCAGTGCAAACACAGGGATTAGTGCTATTATAGATGATCGTGGTGCTATAAAACAATCTTTGGAATATGGAGTTGCAGGAGTAATAACTGGAACTATAGAAAACCAAACAAGAAACACATTTTACACGACTCATGGCGATTATATAGCGAGGGTGGCAGGCCTTATGGGACTATTTGTACTGCTTTTCGGTATTTTTAAAAAGGGCAGTATCAAACGCAAGTAACTATTTTATTGTTTACACCACTAGTTAGTTATAAAGAACACAATCGATAAGACTGTTGTTAATAATCATTTTGATTAGGTTGTAAAAAAATAGGTAATTAGATCATTTCGGTTTTGTAAAATAAGCATTTGCACTTAAACCCAACTAACTTAAGACCTACTAAAGTTAAAGAATTCATCTACAATTAGAAATCCCTTATCAATAAATTTGATAAGGGATTACCGATTTAAACAAAAAAACAAAAACAATAAACTTCAATTATTAAGATTTTCAAACATCATATTTTTATATTTTGTAATACTTAAAGCTTTTGAGAAATTGAGCAGAAATTGCACCGTTTCATCTTTTGGTCCAGCGGGTTTAACTGGTTCTGGAAATGATTCATTGTAAAGTTGTGCCATGTAACAAGTGGTTTAGTTTTTAAAATAAACGCACTTCTTTGAATAATATTATATGGATTTTACAAAAAAACAAAAGTTATCTTGTCAATATAATATTATGTTTATCGATGATTTTACGTAAGTTAATAAGTGCATAACGCATTCTACCTAGCGCGGTATTGATACTCACATCAGTAGTATCAGCGATTTCTTTAAAAGACATTTCTTTAAATATGCGCATGGTAAGTACTTCTTTTTGATCTTCTGGCAACTCTTCAACAAGTTTTTTTACATCTTCATGCATCTGGCTAGTAATCAAATTGTACTCTGTGCTTTCCTCTCCATCACTTATGATATCAAAAATATCAAAGTCATTTCTAGAGTTAAATTTAGGCATGCGCTTGTTACGACGGAAATAATCAATCACAAGATTATGCGCTATGCGCATTACCCATGGTAAAAACTTTCCCTCTTCATTGTACTTTCCTTTTTTTAAGGTGACTATCACTTTCATAAAAGTATCTTGAAAGATATCTTCAGTGATATCTGAATCCAGTACTTTAGAAAAAATAAAATTATAGATTCTTTGTTTGTGACGTTTGATAAGAATTTCTAGTCCATTCTCATTACCATCAATGTACTGCTTTACAAGAACTGCATCTTGTATATGTTCTATATTCATAATATAACAACTTTTTGACCTTAGGATGTCTCTTTGATCTGTTGGAAAGTAATGTTATAGTATAAGCAGTATTTTTTAGAATTATTTAACGTGGTAAATATAGCAACATTTATTTTACTTAAACAAAGATTAATAACGATTTTTAACATTTAAATTACAATAAAGCGTTTTAGGTTGCCCATTCACACCCCTATATTTGTCTTCATGCCCGAGACCAAATTATTTTCTAATATAGATAGCATTAACCCTAAGAACAATATTCTAATAAAGGGAGCAGAATTGCACAACCTTAAAGGTATCGATGTGGTGATCCCTAGAAATAAACTAGTGGTCATCACAGGATTATCAGGTAGTGGTAAATCTACACTTGCATTTGACACCTTATATGCCGAGGGGCAACGTCGCTATGTAGAAAGCCTATCTTCTTATGCAAGACAGTTTTTAGGTAGATTAAATAAACCCAAAGTAGCCTACATAAAAGGAATCGCACCTGCTATAGCTATAGAACAAAAAGTAAACTCTACTAATCCTAGATCTACTGTAGGCACCACAACAGAAATTTATGACTACCTAAAATTACTATTTGCTCGTATAGGTCGCACCTATTCGCCTATTTCTGGAAACGAGGTAAAAAAAGACACGGTTACAGATGTTGTCAACTATGTAAAACAACAGCAAGAAGGTGAAAAGCTGTTACTTACCACAAGACTTATTGTAAAAGGGAAAAGGGAAATGGCAGATCAGTTGCAAGTGTTGCAACAGCAAGGATTCACCCGTATAAAAATTAACGATACCGTTCATAGAATAGACGAAGAAAACCTAAACTACACAAATAACGACCAGGTAAAAATTGTCGTAGATCGCATCATTGTGCGCGACGATGAAGATTTTTATAACAGGCTTGCCGATGCTATAGACACTGCATTTTTTGAAGGAAAAGGGGTAGCTTTTATAGAAAAAATGGATGGTGGCGAGGTAAGAGAGTTTTCAAACAAGTTTGAACTAGACGGTATGGAGTTCTTAGAACCCAACCCACATTTGTTCAGCTTTAACAACCCATATGGCGCATGTCCTACTTGTGAGGGTTATGGTGATGTGATCGGTATAGACGAGGATCTTGTGATTCCTAATACCGCACTTTCAATTTATGAAGAAGCTGTTTTTCCATGGCGTGGGGATAATATGTCTTATTACAATCAACAGCTTATTAAAAATGCAAATAAATTTGACTTCCCTATTCACAGACCTTGGTTTGAACTTACTGCTGCGCAACAAAAACTGGTATGGGATGGCAATAAATACTTTAATGGCATTCACTCTTTTTTTGACGAGCTAGAATCTAAAGCATACAAAATACAAAACAGGGTAATGCTGTCTAGGTATAGAGGTAAAACCAGATGTAGAAGCTGCAACGGCGCAAGACTAAGGAAGGAGGCCGATTATGTAAAAATTGCAAATACCACTATTACAAATTTAGTCACATTGCCTATCAAAGAATTGGTGGTTTTTTTTGAAAATTTACAACTTAACGACCACGATCAAAAGATTGCTAAACGATTGTTGTTAGAAATAAATAGCAGACTAGTATTTTTATGTGATGTAGGTCTTGATTACCTCACCTTAAACCGTAAATCCAACTCGCTTTCTGGTGGTGAATCGCAACGCATTAACCTTGCAACATCACTGGGCAGCAGTCTAGTAGGTAGTATGTATATTCTGGACGAGCCTAGTATAGGCCTACACCCGCGCGATACCGAGCGATTGATAAAAGTACTTAAAAACTTACGCGATTTGGGTAATACGGTAATTGTAGTAGAACACGACGAGGAAATCATGCAAGCTGCAGATCAAATTATCGATATAGGTCCAGAGGCAGGAACAAATGGTGGCAAGGTTGTCGCTGCTGGAACTTTAGAAGAAATACTAAAATTAAACAGTCTTACTGCACAATATTTGAATGGTTCTATGAAAATTCCGCTTCCGCAAAAGCGTAGACCTTTTAAATACTATATTGACATTACGGGTGCACGACAAAATAACCTACAAAATATAGATGTGCGTTTCCCGCTGGGGGTATTGACCATGATTACAGGGGTTTCGGGAAGTGGCAAATCTACCCTTATTAAACAATTATTATATCCTGCTATTTTAAAAAAACTGGGAGCTTATGGTCAAAAATTAGGACAATTTACTGATATAAAAGGGAAATTTGAAAATCTAAAAACAGTTGAATTTATTGACCAAAATCCAATAGGTCGCAGCTCTCGATCAAACCCGGTAACCTACATAAAAGCTTATGACGATATACGCAACCTATTTGCAAATCAGAAAGTATCAAAAATAAGAAATTACCAGCCAAAACATTTTTCTTTTAATGTAGATGGCGGCAGGTGCGACACTTGTAAAGGTGATGGCGAGGTTACTATAGAAATGCAATTTATGGCCGATGTAACCTTAACTTGCGAGGCTTGCAACGGTAAACGATTTAAAAAAGAAGTACTAGAGGTAACTTTTAATGATAAAAATATCGACGATATTTTAAGCCTGACGATCAACGACGCTATAGCTTTTTTTAATAATCATAAGGAAGATAAAATAACTCGCAAACTAGAACCACTGCAAGACGTGGGATTGGGCTATGTAACTCTAGGACAAAGTTCTTCTACCCTATCTGGCGGCGAGGCGCAGCGCATCAAACTAGCTAGTTTTTTAGTAAAAGGAATCACCGCAGATAAAACCTTGTTTATTTTTGACGAGCCCACAACTGGACTGCATTTTCATGATATAAATAAATTGCTAGACAGTTTAAATGCGCTTATAGAAAATGGACATTCTGTAATTGTAATAGAACACAATATGGACCTAGTAAAATGTGCAGACTATGTTATCGACCTAGGTCTAGAGGGCGGTAAAGCTGGCGGTAGATTGATCGCATGCGGCACACCAGAAGAGGTTGCTAAAAATAAAGAGAGTTATACAGCTCACTATATTGCCGAAAAATTAAAATAGCAGATTTTTAATCGATCGTGTCTTATTAAGAAATAAGAAATTAGACCGTTTCACTTTTGGTAAATAAAAGACAGACTAGCATTAAGCCAACTTAAAATCAATTGAGATTTTTAATAAATAAGATGACAATGATTTTTAATGACTGTAAAAATAAAACGCATAAAAAAGCCCTTTGAATCAAAGGGCTTTATACATTTTAATAAGAAATTAAATGATTTAAGCAAATGCAGCTGCAACGCTAGCACTTAATCTTTTATATACACCACTATCTAAACGCTCCCTAATACCTTCAAAAGCCGATAGTGTTTCTTCTATATCCTCCATAGTGTGTGTCGCAGTAGGAATTAATCTTAACAAGATCAATCCTTTTGGAATTACAGGATAAACCACGATAGAACAAAAGATTCCAAAGTTTTCTCTTAAATCTTTTACAAGTGCCATCGCCTCTGGAATACTACCTTTTAAGTATACTGGTGTCACACAAGATTGTGTGCTACCTATGTCAAAACCTCTTTCTTTAAGACCGTTTTGTAATGCGTTTACATTTTCCCAAAGCTTGTTTTTAAGCTCTGGCATCGTGCGCAGCATGTCTAATCTTTTTAAGGCACCCACAACTAGTTGAGATTGTAACGATTTGGCAAACATTTGAGAACGCAAATTATATTTTAAATAATCCATGATCTCTTTATCGGCAGCTATAAAAGCACCAGTACTTGCCAATGATTTTGCAAAAGTAGCAAAATACACATCTATCTCATCTTGTACACCTTGCTCTTCACCAGCGCCTGCGCCTGTTTTACCTAGTGTTCCAAAACCATGTGCATCGTCTACAAAAAGTCTAAATTTATATTTTTTCTTTAAAGCGACGATTTCTTTTAATTTTCCTTGCTGCCCGCGCATTCCGAATACACCTTCAGATATTACTAGAATACCACCGCCAGTTTGTTCGGCCATTTTTGTGGCACGTTGTAGGTTCTTTTCTATACTTTCTAGATCGTTGTGCTTGTAGGTAAAACGCTTACCTTGGTGTAAACGCACGCCGTCTATGATACATGCATGTGCATCTACATCATAAACGATAATATCATCTTTAGACACTAGGGCATCAATAGTAGACATACAACCTTGATAACCAAAGTTCAACAAATAGGCAGCTTCTTTTTTTACAAATTCTGCTAGCTCGTTTTGTAATTGCTCGTGTAAAGATGTATGACCACTCATCATGCGGGCTCCCATGGGATATGCGCTACCGAATTGGGCAGCAGCCTCGGCATCTACCTTTCTTACTTCTGGATGATTTGCAAGACCTAGATAGTCATTTACACTCCACGTGATCACTTCTCTACCATTAAAATGCATGCGATTAGAAATAGGGCCTTCTAACTTAGGAAAAACAAAATAACCTTCTGCTACACTTGCCCATTTTCCTAACGGTCCTTTATCTTTATAAATTTTGTCAAATAAATCGTTCATAATAATCATGAATTAGGCTGCAAAGATACAAATTCTATTAATAATTAGTTTCAACATTATGCAAGCATAACAAGGCATTTAGTAACAATAACTTGTTCTTAAATACGTATTTAAATTTTGTAAGGTTTTCCGCTTTCGCGAAAGCGGAATAAAAAAATATAAAACACTATATATCAATTACTTGTTGACTTTAAACTACAATAAAGTGGGCACAGTCACCTCGATAAAGTTTCACACAGCTATTGTGTTAAAGTATGCCTAAATATATATTGACATGATTATTCAGTAGTATCAGTTATTTAAACTTTTTCTAAATCTAGTAAAAAGGCAAATTCGATAGCAACTTCTTTTAGTGAATCATACCTGCCAGAAGCACCACTGTGCCCGCTAGAAAGGTCTGTTTTAAAATATAATTTATTATCGTCCTTTTTAAGATCGCGCAATTTTGCTACCCATTTTGCAGGTTCCCAATACTGCACCTGCGAGTCGTGATAGCCTGTGGTTACCAGTACATTGGGGTAATGTTGCGCAGTCACCTGGTCATATGGCGAGTAGCTTAACATATATTCATAAGTATCCTTATTGTGTGGATTCCCCCACTCGTCATATTCACCCGTAGTGAGCGGTATGCTGTCATCTAGCATCGTTGTTACCACATCTACAAACGGTACAGCACTTAAAATACCATTGTATAATTGTGGCGCCATATTCATAATGGCGCCCATTAACAGCCCGCCAGCGCTACCACCAGAGGCATATAATTGTTGTGGCGTGGTGTATTTTTGTTTTATTAAATACTCACTGCAGGCGATAAAATCGGTAAACGTATTTCTTTTCTTAAACATTTTCCCGTCTTCATACCAGTTGCGACCTAGGTACTCGCCACCTCGCACATGTGCAATGGCAAATATGAATCCCCTGTCTAGCAAACTTAATCTTGATACTGAAAAATAAGGATCGATGGTGTGACCATAACTGCCATATCCATATTGCAACAATGGATTTCCATCGGTTTGCTTTTTATCTTTTTTATATACCAGGCTTATGGGTATTTTAACTCCATCTGCTGCGGTTGCCCAGATACGCTCTGAAATATAATTTTCTGGATCAAAGTTTTCATCTTCTACCGTTTGTGTTTTTAAAATGACCTCTTCTCGAGACTCCATGTCAAATTCTATGATAGATGGCGGCATGGTCATAGAATTATAATTGTACCGCAATTTATTAGTATTGAACTGAAAATTAGCACTTGTAAAGGCCGTGTAGGTCTCGTTACTAAATGGGATAAAATAATCTACCGTCCCATCCCAAGCCTTTATTCGTATGCGATTTAACCCATTAAATCGATCAGAAATGACAAAGAATTTTTCAAAAAGATCAAAATCCTCTAATAAGACTTGTGGGTTGTGTGCTATTACATCTACCCAATTTTGCATTTGTGGCGTCTCGATTAGCGTTTTTGAGATTTTAAAGTTGGTTGCCCCGTCTTTATTGGTCATGATATAAAAATGGTCTTGATAGTGAGAAACACTATATTCTAGATCTGGCAATCGTTCTTGCACCATTGTAAACTCACAATACGGCAAATCTGCATCTATAAAACGCACCTCATCAGACAAGGTTGCCGATGATTTGATCATGATAAATCGTTGCGATAAGGTCTTGTAAACAAAACAATTAAATGTTTCATCTTTTTCTTCATAAACCAGACGACTAGTCCTGGCTGGGTTTCCTAATTCATATTTAAATATTTGATGCGCACGCAAGGTTTGCTGATCCTGACGTGTAAAAAACAAGGTTTTATTGTCATTTGCCCATACAGAACTGCCCGTTGTTAATTCTAGATGATCGTTATAAATTTCACCTGTTTCTAGGTTTTTAATATAGATGGTGTATTGTCTTCTACCCAAAGTGTCTACACCATAGGCAACAAGTTTATTATCTGGCGAGATGTTTAAGGAAGTGAGTTTATAAAAATCATGACCTACTGCCATAGCATTGACATTAAAAAGCAGTTCTTGTTTTTCAGTACCATCTTTACGTCTATAAAAATAGGGATAACTCTCCCCTATTTCCATCTTGCTCGTGTACCAATAACCATTTAACAAATAGGGTACAGAGGTATCGTCTTCTTTTATGCGACCTTTAATCTCTTCAAATAGTTCTTCTTTTAAGGTGGCTGTGTGCTTTGTACCCTGCTCATAATACTCGTTTTCTTTTTTTAAATAATCTATAACCTCTGGCGCATCGCGCTGTGTCATCCAGTGGTAATTATCAATTCTTTGATGATTATGAATATCGTGAACGTGAGGTATTTTTTTTGCAACAGGGGCATTGTGGGCCATAATTAATGTTATTATTTAAAACACCGCAAGGTATAAAATAGGATTCCATTTAAAATAAAAGTAGTTGAAACTTTATCATAAAAATGAATGGGGTGTTGAAGTTGAGTTACAAAAACTCCCTTTTCTACATGATTGTGATGATGAATATTACGCTTTTGCGAAAGCAAAAATTAAACAAGATTATCTCAAATTATTGTGTGTTATACAATTAAAAGTTTTTTAGAAATAACAACTGTAGCAAAACCATACAAAGCTAAATTTTTAAACCATCGCGAAAATCAATGTGATTTTAAAAACGTAAATGCCCATTTAAATGTCTATTATCTTTAAAATCGGATCTGAAAAGTCATGTAGAAAATAAGTGTTTACAGTTCTTATAAGCACAGTCAGAGACATTTTTGTTTGATTCATACAAATAATATTCTGACTTGAATTTTTCAAATTTTAATAAAAGGATTCACTGCAAACAAGAAAAAGTCCTCATGACTTTTTAAAGTTACTCAATCCACAAATAAAATACTTCCAAAAACATCGGCATTTATATAGCCATAGTCATTATTGATCCCGTGATGTTCTTTTGAACCCATAAAATTTTCTCGCTCTTGATCGCCATCGTTATCTCCATAGGCTATAGAAAAACCTATGCGTTTTTGATGATGTATTTTGACTGGGCTATTGTTGGTAGCGTTTTCATCAAACTGCTTGTCGTATAGCTTTACAGCCATTTCCCAAACGTAAGTATTTCCCTCTTGCGATCTTGCTACATGAATGTGATTGTCAAAAAAAACAGTTTCACGAGTGGTATTTTTATCTATACTATGCCCATCGGTAGAAACATGATATGCAAATGCCTGATGGTTATATTGATGGTTCCCACCAGACTGGTCTTCGTCTATAAAAATTTCTACATAATCACCCTTCCAGTAGTTTTCTATACCGTCTTTAAGAGTGGGGTGTAAATAATCGTCTTTTATATGCACAAGTAAATAAAGATAATTTTCATCCCATGTAATTTTAAATCGGCCATCATAATCAGTAGATTTAGGTGGTGATCCTATCCATAAATAATTCATATCATACCAGGTAGCAGTATTCCATGCAGCCTCTTTAACACAGCCATCTATTTGTACTTTTGTTGTTGCTTTATGTGCCACAAAATCACCGTTTTTTTGTGCGACTGGATGTTTTTTATCTTGTACAAACGTACAGGATGTGGGTGAAGATGTTGTTTTATAAGACAAATTTTTAGTAATACAACTTGCCGTTAAAAGTATTGCAGTAATAAGGTAAAGGCTATATTTACCTTGATGATTATAAAACATATAAAGGGTAAAATTGGTTCTTTAAATTTTCTTTTGCTTAATGTGGGGAAATTATCATATTTTACCATTATCTATGGCAACTATTATACATTACTTTTTACATTTAGTTTTTCCTTTTTTTATTGCCGTACTTTTCTTTAAGAAAGAATGGAAATTTGCTTATCTGTTACTTTTAGCTACCATGCTTATAGATATGGATCACTTACTTGCCACTCCAGTATTTGAAGCAAATCGTTGTAGCATCAATTTTCACCCGTTACATACTTATTGGGCATTAATGTTTTATGTGGTGTTATTATTCTTGAGAAAACCATATCGCATTTTAGGTATAGGGTTTATTTTACATTTGATAACCGACTTTATAGATTGTCTTTTTACATATCATAACTGTAAAGAATGTCTTGCAATAGCTCCTGCATTGCCGCTTATTGAATTAGTGAATAGTTGGTTTGATTTATAGATTGCACCTTTTTACTTTTTATTGATATGTTCTAAAATTTATAAGCTTTTATTGTTGCACCACATTAGATTATAACCAAAAGAGTCTTTATTATTCTCTTATTACGCTCGGGGATTACTTCACTAATTTTTTATTTTCATACGTGTTCAGTAAACGTTAATTAAAGATAAAATGCATTTTTAATGCTTTTTTCTACCTTAAAAAAGATTGTTTCGTAAAACCCACCCCGTTTTGGGAATGCTGTAAATAAAATTTGTAAACAAATATTTCTGTGAAAAATCATCAACACAATAAAAAAGCCTTACCATGGGTAAGGCTTTTAATTGAAAATAAAATTTTAAGATTATAGGTTAGGAATTACTAATTCTTGACCTGGGTGAATCAAATCTGGATTTTTAAGAACATCAGTATTTGCTTCAAAAATTTGCTTATATTTCATAGGGTCTTTAAAGTAATGCTTTGCAATAAGGCTTAAAGATTCACCGCTTTTAACAGTGTGTTTTGCATAAATAGACTCGTCTGCAACCTTAATATCTGCCATTAGATCTGTGGGCTGCTGGCCACCTACTTTTTTGATCTCGTCCCATAAAAGATTTTTGTGGTATGGAAACGCTGCAACCCCTCGTATTTCTAATTTATCTCCGTTTACTTTTACGTCTCCGTCTTTAATGCCTAGCTTTTCTCCCAGATCTAGAACACTTTGATACTTTTGTTTTACCATTTGATTTTTATTTGAGTTAGCTTCAAAGATAATAATTTTTATAAAATGTTAAAGTTTTTAAGAAAAATACCTTAAAAAGATCTTAGTTAAATAGCTATTCAATAATTTATAATTAGACATAAAATTAAGCTGATTTTTAACATTTAAGAGATTATAACATTTTGACGAGTGGCCTTTGTGGTCACAAAATAAATGGGGGAATGACTATATAAAACAATCAAACAAAACGCTGCATAATATTTTAATGAGGTGTCACAGTTAAAGTAAAGTGCTTAAATTTTAAAATAACTATCAGAAATAAAGATTCTTCCTGCATGTATTTAATGAATAAATAAAATAGAGTATTTTAAATGTCTTTCTCTTTAATGGTCACCTTAATTTTTTAAATAATCATCTTTTGTAGCAAAAGGTACAGACTATTTATATTGTTAAATATTTTTTAGTCTTCTTCTTTTAAAGTTGTGTATACATTATTTACATCGTCATCTTCATCTAGTTTTTCTAATAATTTATCTACATCCTCGCGCTGTGCGGCGGTTAATTCTTTTTGAATGGTAGGAATATACTCAAAATCAGAACTTAAAATTTCTATATTCAATTCTTCTAGACCTTTTTGTAACGCGCCATAATTTTGAAATTCGGCATAAATCATGATGCCGTCCACTGCATTTGGGTCGTCTTCATCTTTTTCGTCAAAGAACAATTCCTCGGCACCAAAGTCAATTAATTCTAGCTCTAGCTCTTCCATATCACGATCTAAAGCAGGAATTCTAAAATGACATTTGTGATCAAACATAAATTCTACCGATCCCGAGGTGCCTAAACTACCATCACATTTATTAAAATAACTGCGCACATTTGCCACTGTCCTATTATTATTATCTGTAGAAGTTTCTACCAGCACTGCAATACCGTGGGGCGCATAACCTTCAAAAAGAACGGTTTCAAAATTTGCGGTGTTTTTATCTGTTGCTTTTTTGATCGCTCGTTCTACATTTGCCTTGGGCATGTTTACAGATTTGGCATTTTGTATCACCGCTCTTAATCTAGAATTAGAAACGGGGTCTGGCCCACCCTCTTTCACTGCGATCACGATATCTTTACCTATTCTTGTAAAAGCTTTAGACATGGCACTCCATCTTTTCATCTTGCGCGCCTTGCGAAATTCAAATGCTCTTCCCATTTTTTATTGTTTGTTTAAAAAAAGGTAAAGATAAAATCTTGTGGCATTGCTCACAACTGGAAACAAAATGATTTAGACATTTAACATTCTAACCAAAATTGACTATGTTGTGTTTTTTTGAGAGCATAATTGAATTTCTTAGCAGTGCTAAGGAAGCAAAAAAGGTAATAAGGAAACATAAAAAGAGCGATTTTTTTAGTAAATGGAAAAAGTATTAACCATTTCAACACAAAAACAAGTGCTGGTCATACCCCCTATTATTTTTAAATACTGTCGTCAAGAAGTTCTTTATATTATCATAAATATATTTACTTTAAAATTGACTTGATTAAAGTTACGCTTTCGCGAAAGCGTAGTATCAACCAATTATATTTTAAGTAATTTTATAGCTGATTTTATAAATAATTTATTTTAAAACATTATTTTACAGATAATTAACCTTTACACACTTAAAAGTATAGTTATATATTTAAAGTTTTGGATACTTATAATTTTAAAAAACAAAAGTCTATGCTTTCTTTTCTTTTACAGGACAAAGCAAATTTATGACCATCTGTTGTCTATATTCGTTGTTATTTAATATAGCAATATGATAAAGTTTGGAATTATAGGTCTGGGTAAAATAGCACATAAATTTGCACATGACATCAACCTGACTCCTGGTGCTATTTTACAATCGGTAGGTTCTAGAAACCTAGACAAGGCAAAAGCCTTTGCAATTACCTATCAGGCACATAATTTTTATGATAGTTATGAAAAAGTTGCTGCAGATAAAGAGGTGGATATTATTTATATCGCCACACCGCACGTTTTTCATTTTAACAATACCATGATGTGTTTAAATGCTGGTAAAGCGGTAATATGTGAAAAACCATTTGCGATGAATCAAGAGCAAGTGTCCTTAATGATACATACTGCAAAAAGTAAAAAACTTTTCTTGATGGAGGCATTTTGGACGCGTTTTATCCCTGGCACGCTAAAAGTTATTGAACTGATAGAACAACAAATAATAGGCGATATTTACAGTATCAATGCAAATTTTGGATATGTGGCTACCACAAACCCCTCTAGCCGACTGATATCACCAGCACTAGGTGGTGGTGCCTTATTAGACATTGGGATTTATCCTGTTTTTATTAGTACATTGCTGCTAGGAAAACCTGTAGAAATAAAATCCATGGGCCAATTAACAACTACAGGAATAGACCAGCAATGTGCAATGCTTATGAAGTTTGAAAGCGGTGCCATTGCTGCTCTTGAGGCCACATTTATGTCACAAACTTCAAACACAGCAACGATTTACGGTAGTAAAGGAAAAATAATCATGCACGCACCATTTCATCATACAAGTTTGATTACTATAGCCTTAAATGATCAAGAAGCTTATTCTATAACTACCCCTTTATTAGGCAATGGCTATACTTATGAAATTATGGAGGTTATCGATTGTATGACAGTAGGAAAGCTAGAAAGCGATAAAATGAACCACCAGACCAGTCTTGACTTAATGGTAACACTTGATAATATACGTGCACTGATAGGCCTAACTTACGACGCTGTTGACAATAACTAGACCTTTAAAATTTTCTATGCCCACTACTACTTATCTGCTTGCCTTTATAAAACGATTGATCAGCGCTTTACTTTTTTGTTTACTGCTATTGGGTTGCAAAAATGATGATGCAGCGATTGATCCTACTACCGTTTTTAGGTACAATGAACATGCAAATGTTTCCAGTTTAGATCCCGCATTTGCAAAAGACCAGCGCAACATTTGGGTGTGTAACTTATTGTATAATGGGCTGGTACGACTAGATAAAAATCTAGAGGTTGTACCAGATCTTGCAACGCACTGGCAGGTTGATAGTACTGCTACCGTCTATAAATTTTATATTAAAGAAGGGGTTTATTTTAATGACGTTTTTGCAAAAGCGAGAACAATAACAGCACTAGATTTTAAATATTCACTTGAGCGGTTAAGTGACCCAAAAATTGCATCGCCCGGCGCGTGGGTAATGACCAATGTAAAAAGCATTGAGGTAACAGCACCACTAGAATTGCAAATCACTTTAAACCGAGGTTTTCCAGCTTTTTTAGGATTACTATCCATGAAATATTGTAGCGTTGTGCCTGCCGGAAGTAGTAACTTGAGAGACCAACCCATAGGAACAGGACCATTTTACCTTAAAAAATGGCAAGAAAATGTAAAAATGGTATTGCGCAAAAATAAATTATACCATGAAAAAGATAAAAATGGAAATACATTGCCATATCTAGAGGCTGTTGCCATCACCTTTAAAACCGATAAACAAAGTGAGTTTCTAGAGTTTGCGCAAGGGAATCTAGATTTTATAAATGCCATAGACCCTAGTTATAAAGACGAGTTATTAACCACTGCAGGAGAACTAAAAAAGAAGTATATCGCAAGTGTAAACCTTAAAAAATCACCCTTTTTAAACACAGAATATTTAGGTATTAAGGTGACCAATACCACACAAGAATTACAAAATAAAAAGTTAAGGCAGGCAATTAACCTAGGTTTTGACAGACAAAAGATGATCAAATACTTGCGCAATAATGTAGGTACCCCTGCCCGTCACGGCTTTATACCGCAAGGAATCCCAGCGGGTGGTATAGCCACAGGTTATTCTTATGACCCTAAAAAAGCAGCAACTCTTATCGCAGCATATAAAGAAGAAACTGGAGATGAAAATCCAGAAATCACAATTACTACAGGTGCTAATTATCTAGACTTGTGTGAATTAATCCAAAAAGAATTACAACAAGTAGGTATTGATGTAAAAATCGAGGTAATGACCCCGTCTACCTTAAGGCAAGCAAGAAAAGACGGCCAACTAAGCATTTTTAGAAGCAGTTGGATTGCCGACTATCCAGATGCCGAAAACTTTTTGTCCCTTTTCTATTCAAAAAATATTGCACCACTTGGTCCTAATTACACCCATTTTAACAGTGCAATTTATGACAGCTGGTATGAAGAGGCTATGAAAACCACAAACCCAGCAACTAGAAAAAAACTATATATAAAAATGGACAGTTTAATTATAGAAGAAGCCCCAATTGTGCCCTTGTATTATGACCAAAGTGTGCGTTTTATATCAAAAAACGTAAGGGGTCTAGAAAGTAATGCGCTTAATCTATTAGACCTTACACGAGTACAAAAGAAATAACTTTAAAAATCAAATCTCCATAGATTTTAAGGTGATACGTCTTTATAGAACTATTTTTAATAATAGAAGTGTTTGAATTAGGAACAAAGACCACTACACTATTAAAAATAAAATATAGAAGTAACTTAACCTAACTGAAAATCCATTATAAATTAAGCAAAAAAATAGATTGACATCCCATTAAATAAACTTTTGGGCAGCAGCATATATAGAAGTATAGGGTAAAAAGACTTTATGACATTAAAAACGATGGTACTTTTTAGAAATAATCTGATTTTGGTAACTTAAAAGCAAAAAAATAATTAAGTTATAAATTTGAAATAAACGAAGTAATCTGAAACACAAGCATTTTCTTATTGCTGTGTGAATTTTATGCAAAATCTAAGTTAAATAATTATAAAACTCGTGGTATAAGCTATCTTTAGGCACGTTATGGAAAATAAAAAGTTAATTAAATTCGACAGAAAAACAAGTTTAGAAGACTGGACCATTATAAATGATACCGTTATGGGTGGTATATCTTCAAGCAGCTTAATAATCAATGATGCTGGTAATGCTTGTTTTAAAGGAAAAGTCTCGCTAGAAAAAAATGGTGGTTTTGCATCTGTAAAATACTCGTGCCCCGATACTAAACTAGGCGATGTTACCATGGCTATTCTTTATGTAAAAGGTGACGGAAATGAATACCAATTGCGTTTTAAAGAAACTGCCGAGGATGGACATTCTTATATCATTCCTTTTACTACAAGTGGTGAATGGGAAGAAATAGAACTAAAATTAGAAGACATGATCCCATCTTTCAGAGGTAAGCAGTTGAATATGGAGAACTTTAGTCATACCTATATTGACGAATTGTATTTTTTTATAGGTAATAAAGAAGTTTCTTTTGAATTGTTGATTGATAAGGTAGAAGTAGTTTAAATTGATCTGAAGAGGTTTGTATCGATAAACGAGAAATAAGTCATAAGTAAGAGATGAAAACATAGGTTGCTTTCATATATCCTTAAAAATAAAATTCGTAAAGTTTAATACTTGGGGAGTGTAATTTAAACTCTGTCTACTATTTTTTGTTTTTGTAGGGTAGTGTAATTTGAAAGCTGTATGTTAATTGATCAAATTCACCTTTCATTTTTGTATAAGCCAAAGTTTTATCCAAATACTTTAAACTGATTGCTTGTTAGCAACTTGTCCGTTTAATCCACAATGATTTTTTCGTTTATTGTTAGCTGTATAAATTTTGTCCCATTCCAATATTTCAAAAACCTAAATGATGATCCCACTACATAGAGCAACAGCAAATAATATTATAAAACTTAAATTAATATAATTACCCATTAAAAACATATGATAACCAGTGGGAAACAAATGAAAGGATCTATATCCACCTACAATTTAACACTCACGGCAAGGATAATTTGCTCTGGTCTGGTATCTACCCGGTCTGGAATTAAACCATTAAAATCGACTGTGTTTTGAATAAAATTTACCTCGTTATTCCTGAAACCTCGCTCGTATCTCACATCAACCCCTAAATTTCCGATATTTACACCAATACCTAATTGGGCGCCAATTGTGAATTCTTCTTTCACCCTTCTTAATTCTATATCTTGAAAATTTGTATCCATTATGAATTGTAACGATGGTCCACCAAAAACGTGTATAGGGCCAGCAACATTAAACCCTATCAATAATGGAAAATCTAATTTTTGAATGTCTAGCGCCACGCCATTATACTCATTACTTAACTTTGTATACTTCAATTCAGGTCTTAGGTACAAAAAATTTAAGTCAAACTTCCAGTAAAGACCAGCGTGATAACCTATTTTTCTATCAGGATTATCAATGATGGTTTGTCCGTTTGCGATTAAATCACCAGTAGATCCATAATTTACACCCGCTGTAATTCCCCAGCCGTACTCACTTTGTGCCACTGCCCAACCGCCTAGCAAGAATACCAACATTAAAAAACAATTTTTCATAAACAATTTTAGTATTAAACGTTTCAAACCCAATAAAATTGAGGTGAAACAAAATTAACTTTAAAAAAACTCAACTAAATTTAACAGTATTACTGCACACTAGTCACCTTCTTTAAATAAATTTGTAGTAACAATAAATGTAGATGTAAATAAATTTAATGTGTAAAGATAATAATTCTGTTCCGCTTTCGCGAAAGCTAATCACCACAATCATAAAAAAAGCCACAAAATCAACTGAATCCTTGAGTTTTGCTTTTAAAGAGCACGGCATTACCGTTCAACAATTCAACGTTTTAAGAATTTTAAGAGGTCGCCAAGGTGAAGTAGCCAGCTTACAAGACGTGAGTAAAAATATGATTCATTCTAACTCTAATACCACCAGAGTAATAGACAAACTAGTAATAAAAAATTATGTAGGTCGCGTTCAATGCCCTACAGACAGGCGACAGATAGAACTTACTATAACGCCAAGTGGTTTAGAATTATTAAAAATTCTTGACCATATAGTAGATGAAATAGAAACAAAACTTACTAAAAAACTAGATGCAAAAATGATGGAAACATTAATCAATGCGCTAGAGAAAATTTAAAACCAATCAGTCGTGAATAACTTAGAAATTAGACTGCGTCACCTGTAGAAAATAAAATATAAGATCATCTTTAATCAACTAAAAATAAATTAAAATAAAAAATGACCGTTATGCTCTAGATCAAATTTTTAATAGCAAGGTTTAAAAATTAGTTTATTACCCCAGATGATCTTTATAATTGTAACTTAAAATTTTTAAATTATAGTAATTTTCCTAAAATATTAGGACGACAACATAACTACCCACAAAAAAACCATTACATAAAATAAAAATATTTAAAAGAATGAAGATATATACAAGAACAGGAGATCAAGGAACAACAGCTTTATACGGCGGTACTCGTGTTGTTAAACACAACCTGAGAATAGATTGCTATGGTACTATAGACGAGCTAAATTCCTGGATGGGACTGATTAGAGATCAAGAAGTCGTTGATGCTCGTATACAAGAGATTATTAACAAAATTCAACACCACCTGTTTACTATAGGGGCAGTGCTCGCAACCCCACCTGAAAAAGCAACTTTAAAAAATGGTAAAGAGCGTCTTAACATATCCAAAGTAAGTGATGAGGACATAACAATGCTAGAAAACGAAATAGATGCAATGAATGAAACACTGCCAGAGATGACTCATTTTATACTTCCAGGGGGGCATCCTAGCGTGTCATACTGTCATATTACTAGAACCGTATGTCGCAGGGCAGAGCGTATTGCATCACAACTTAATGAAAATACTGTAATCGATCCACAAATATTAAAATACCTTAACCGACTTTCTGACTACCTATTTGTATTGGCACGTAAATTGAGTTTTGTGCTAAAAGTATCCGAAATTAAATGGATGCCTGAAAAATATTAGATCATCATTTATAACAATTTGTAATCTATTATTACCAAGGAGTTGAAAAGAATAAGTAATTTAAAGAAAAAATCTAACAAAATAACATTTTTTTAAAATATTACCTATTGATTACCAGTTCTTTAATTGTTCTTAAAAATATTGTAATCAAAAATCATAATTAACTTGCATATTTCAGTGAGAAGTTTACTTTTGCAAAAACTAAAATTTTAAATATATGTATTGGACACTAGAACTAGCATCGTATTTAAGCGATGCGCCCTGGCCAGCTGAAAAAGATGAGTTGATCGATTATGCAATTCGCACGGGAGCACCGCTAGAAGTAGTGGAAAATTTACAAGCCATTGAAGATGAAGGTGACTTATACGAGTCTATTCAAGAAATTTGGCCTGATTATCCCACAGATGAAGACTACCTCTGGAACGAGGATGAATATTAACGTTATAATATCGCATAAAAAAGTCTCTTTACGAGGCTTTTTTTTTGTCATATTTTAAGATATTAGTAAAAACAGTATCATAAATTTAACATGCTGTAAATCAAATAAATAAAAAACCATGGGGCTATTAGATTCCGTATTAAAAATTTTTGTAGGCGATAAGTCTAAAAAAGATATCAAGCAATTACAACCTATTGTAAATAAAATCCTGCATTTTGAACCACAATTAGAACAATTAGATTTTGATCAATTGCGCCATAAAACATTAGAATTTAAAGAAAAAATAGCAGCAGCAAAAGCAGACACAGTAGCTGAAATAGCTGCGTTAAAAGATAAAGCTGAAAAAGAAGAGGACATCGACCAACGCGAGTTGATCTATAATCAAATAGACCAATTACAAACTGTTATCTATGATCAAGGTGAAGCAGTGCTTAATGAGATCATGCCCGAGGCCTTTGCAGTAATGAAAGAAACTGCTAAACGCTTTTACCACAATCAAGAAATACGCGTTACGGCAACCGCAAGAGACCGTGAATTATCTGCAACTGCCAGTTATGTAACCCTAGATGGAGACCACGCAATATGGAGTAACTCTTGGGATGCCGCCGGTAAACCCATAACTTGGGACATGATTCATTATGATGTGCAGTTAATAGGCGGTGCCACATTGCACAGCGGTAAAATTGCCGAAATGCAAACAGGTGAAGGAAAAACCCTAGTAGCTACCCTGCCAGTTTATCTTAATGCCCTTACCGGTGACGGTGTGCATGTAGTAACGGTAAACGACTATCTAGCCAAAAGAGATGGCGCATGGATAGGACCATTATTTGAATTTCACGGTTTAACCATAGATTGTATAGATTATCACAAACCAAATTCTGAAGAGCGACGCAAGGCATATCTAGCCGATATTACTTATGGCACTAATAACGAATTTGGTTTTGATTACTTGCGCGATAATATGGCGCATGCAACAAAAGATCTTGTGCAACGCACGCACAATTATGCCATTATTGATGAAACCGATTCAGTTCTTATTGATGACGCACGTACACCCTTAATTATTTCTGGACCAGTACCGCAAGGAGATCGTCAAGAGTTTGATGTATTAAAACAGCCTGTGGCAAATATTGTAGATGTTCAAAGAAAAGAACTTGTAAAAACCCTTGCTCTAGCCAAAAAATTGATTGAAGAAGGTGATACCAAAGAAGGTGGAAAACAACTACTGCGCGTTTATCGAGGCTTACCAAAGAATAAGGCACTTATAAAATTTTTAAGTGAAGAAGGAATAAAAACCTTACTTCAAAAAACCGAAAACTTTTATATGCAGGATAACAATAGAGAAATGCCCAAAATAGACGAGGCGCTTTACTTTGTTATCGATGAAAAAAACAACCAAGTAGAACTAAGTGATAAAGGAATCGAATTTCTATCTGGTAAAGAACAACCCGACTTTTTTGTACTTCCAGAACTAGGAATGGAAATAAGCCGAATAGAAAATGCAGGATATTCTAAAGAAGAAGAAGCAGAGAAAAAAGAAGACTTATTCCGTGAATTTTCTATTAAATCAGAGCGTATTCACACCCTTAACCAATTATTAAAAGCTTATACCCTTTTTGAAAAAGATACAGAATATATTGTAGATGCTCAAGAAAAAAAAGTTCCTAATGGTAATGGTGGTTATAGAACAGAAACTGAAATGATCGTTAAAATTGTAGACGAGCAAACAGGTCGTGCCATGGATGGCCGCCGTTACAGTGATGGGCTACACCAGGCGATCGAGGCAAAAGAAAATTTAAAAATACAGGACGCTACACAAACATTTGCCACTATTACCCTGCAAAACTATTTCCGTATGTACAAGAAATTGTCTGGTATGACAGGTACTGCAGTTACCGAGGCTGGCGAATTTTGGGAGATATATAAATTAGATGTTGTAGAAATCCCAACTAATCGCCCAATTGCTCGCGATGACCGCCAAGATTTAGTTTACAAAACAAAAAGAGAAAAATACAATGCCGTTATAGAAGAGGTAACTAAACTTAAACAAGCGGGTAGACCCGTACTTATAGGAACAACCTCTGTAGATATTTCTGAATTGTTAAGTAGAACACTGCAACGTGCTGGTATAGAACACAATGTACTTAATGCCAAACAACATAAACGCGAGGCTGATATTGTAGCACAAGCGGGTAACCCTGGTCAAATAACTATTGCGACAAACATGGCTGGCCGTGGTACAGACATCAAACTCTCTGCCGAGGTTAAAGCAGCAGGTGGTCTTGCCATTATAGGAACAGAACGTCATGATTCTAGACGTGTGGATAGACAATTGCGTGGTCGCGCAGGTCGTCAAGGAGACCCAGGAAGCTCGCAATTTTACGTCTCGCTAGAGGATAATTTAATGAGACTTTTTGGATCAGAACGTATGGCCAAAACCATGGATAGATTAGGAATGAAAGAAGGTGAAGTAATTCAACATTCCATGATTTCAAAATCTATTGAACGTGCACAAACCAAGGTAGAGGAAAATGCATTTGGCGTGCGTAAAAGGCTGTTAGAATATGACGATGTCATGAATGCACAACGCGAGGTAATTTACAAACGACGCCACAATGCACTTTTTGGGGATCGACTAGCCGTTGATATTGCAAATATGGTATACGATATTTCTGAAAATATTACAGAAGGAAATAAGCTTGCACAGGACTTTAAAAACTTTGAATTTGATTTGATCCGTTACTTTTCTATGAGCAGCCCTATAACTGAAGTAGAGTTTGAAACCAAGGATAGTAAAACCATTACCGATGAAATATACAAAGCTGCCTATAACCATTACAAACAAAAAATGCAGCGCACCGCGGCCGAGGTTTACCCTATCATTAAAAATGTAATGGAGAACAATGACCGCAATTATGAACGAATTGCAGTACCATTTACAGACGGTATGAAAACCTTAAATGTAGCTACCGATTTAAAAGAGGCTTTTGATTCTCAAGGACGTTCTTTAGTAACTGATTTTGAAAAAAACATCGCACTTGCCATTATTGACGATGCATGGAAAACACACTTACGCAAGATGGACGAGTTGAAACAAAGTGTGCAACTAGCTGTGCACGAGCAAAAAGATCCTTTACTGATCTATAAGTTTGAAGCTTTTGAACTTTTTAAGGTAATGATCGATAAAGTCAATAAAGAAGTAATCGGTTTTATGTTTAAAGGTGACCTGCCTACACAAGACGCCAGTGCTATAAGCGAGGCAAGACAGCGCCAAGTAGAAAAAACCAGTACGCAAAAAGAAGAAGTTCTTAACAGTGATCAACGAGCAGCACAATCTAGAGCTGTGGGTGCGGGTGCTAGCCAGCAACAGCAACGACCGCAGGTGACAGAGACTATTACTCGCGACCATCCTAAAATCGGGCGTAATGATAAAGTCCTAATTAAAAACATCATGACTGGCGAGACTAAAGAAACAAAGTATAAAGCCGCTATTCCTTTAATTAACAAAGGAGAATGGGTGCTAGATACAAAAATGTAAGAACCTTTTAATACAGTTCTCGCTTTTGCGAAAGCTACTACAAAAATGCCCCTCAGAAAAGTAGGGCATTTTTTTATTTTAAAACAGTCGTGACAAGCTAGAAGATTAGCACCGCTTTGCTTAAAGAAAATAGAACATGGACGGACGTTTTACTTTATAAAAATTAATTTAAGATAACGTAAATGTCATACTTTAAAAAGCAAACACTATAAAATAAAGCTTTTCACACAGTTTACGCTCAAAAGTTCTAATTGTATTGCAACATCTTATATTAACAAATACCTTTTAAAAACAGTCAACCCACCGGCATCACTAGATATAGCTGTGTGCGATGGGTTGAATGAAGATCTCGCTTTCGCGAAAGCGAAATTAATGTCTAAATTTTTGATATGAAAGACTCTATTTATTTAACCATGCCTTTCTCACAGCAATTTGTGCAGGAGTAGCATTAGGATTTTCTTCTAGTTGTTTGCCTTTTCCAAAAGCCTTAGTAAGAGTGGTTTTGATCTCTATAGGTTTGCCATCGCGCTCTACAGTAACAGTTACCTCCTGCCCTTCTTTCCAACTGAACATACCGCCCACAACCTGATTTGCATTAGGCAGCGTTACATCAATGCCGTTTACATTTTTTAGAAAATCCCCTGCCTGAATACCTTGTGCTTTCCAAAAAGAGTTATTTAAGGCCACTGATGTAAAGTACAACAAGCCCTTTTTTTGATTTGCATCAAATATGATATTGCGACCGCCTGCAAAAATATAATTGGTCTCTGCTTCTACCTCGGTTAGTTGAAGTCCAGCCATGGCAAAGAAATCATCATAATTAATAGGTGTATCGCCTTGTACATGTGTGGTTAAAAAATCACCCACACTAGGATAGGTCATTGCGGCAATTTCGGCAATCAGGGCATCATCTACAAATGGTTTTTCTTTACCATATTTAGCAGAAAGTTCCTTCATAAGTGACAACATGCTTCTTGTTCCATTGCTCTCTTTGCGCATTAATATATCTACACACATACCTATTAAGGCACCTTTATAATACACATTTATATAGTTAGTAGCATATGGCTCGTCTAGAATTTGCTCGCTCATTGCGGTAAAACTCATGGTATCGTCAAAGTTTTTTGCAGTACCTATTTTTTCTAGTGTAGTATTGTAATAAGTGGGTGCATCTATTAGACCTTGATAAACCTGAAAATGCTGGGCAAAATATTCTGTCACCCCTTCATACATCCATAAGTGTTTTGAAAAAGTAGGCTGGTTGTAATCAAAATAATGCACATCTTCAGAATGTACTGATAATGGGGTAACAATATGGAAAAACTCGTGTGCTACAACATCAATTATAGACGATGCTAATGCCTCGGGAGAGCTGGCTTCTGGCAATACTACCACTGTAGATGTATGGTGTTCTAGGGCACCAAAACCTTTAGGAGCGGTTTCACTACCATCTGCTAAGTATAAATAGATATCATATCGTGGGGTACTATTAATATCACCTAAATAAGCTTTTTGTGCTTGCATCATTTTATAAACGGTTTCTTTTTGGCTTGCTGCGCTGTGCACTTTGTTAGGAGAGTAAACACTTAAAACAATTTTAATGTTATCTACCATAAACTCTTCTACATCTAGTAAACCATACATCATAGGATTATCGGTAATGTCAAAATATCGTTGTGCAAAATAACTGGTTGTTATTGTTTTACCGTCTGCACTGGTCTTATCGCCTGTACTTGCAAGGGCAGATGTTCTTATAAAAGACGCTGGTGCGATCACGTCTAGCGCATACTGGCTGCCTTTTAAAGAATCAAAATAACCTATAAAGCCATGTAAATTCAATACATAATTATTTGGATCTATATTAGTACCACTAGGGGAGAATGGTTGCTCACCACCTATACCAGCTTCTGTTTCTATATCAAAGGTATCGTTTACATAGTAGGTAATTTTATCTAGTCTAGTAGCATCATTTATGGTCCAGGTATTGGTGTCTGTTTTAATGACTGTCAATGAGTTACCACTATAATCTAGTGCTGTAAAATCGTCTACATATTTACCAAAATCACTTACTGCATAAGTACCTTGTACTACCCTGGGTAATCTATAGGTAACCGTTTGCTCGGTAAAACGACCTGGATTGATAATTACAGGAACCCTATCGTCTATTACGGCAGTAAGGTCTAGAACGGTCTCTATGGGATTGCTTACCGCGAGGTCATTGAGTTTTGTTTGTGATTTACACGCAACTAAAAATGCAGCGATACCAAAAATAAAAATATACTTTTTCATAAAAATTTATAAGATATGATTGAAATTGATTGTTTTTTGATTCTTACCGATGTAAGACCTTCAAACAGCCTAATTGTTACAAAAATAATATTTTAGAATAGTTTTAACCTATCACTTTAAGGTTATTAAAGGTATTCAGCACATAAATTAAACGGTTACAGGAAAGATTTTTATGGTTTTTAATTCACTGCAAATTGTTAATAACAATCCTAAAGCAAATGAACCGACCAAGGTATAGCCATCATAATATTTTTGCAAAAATTGATCGCAAGTCGAGTTAATTTTGCTATGTTTCTAAGTTTAAAATTTATTTAAGACAGGATTGATTACCAATATTAAAGTTTACAAAACTTAGAAATGTTAGTGATTGTATTTATAAAAAAATAACACATTATTCTGTAACCTTAATTAAATCAAACAATAACCGACGAGAATATTTTTTGTCAGCTTTAGTATAAAAAAAATTAAAATCATACCCTTTAATCGTATTAGATTTAAACCGATTGGGTAAGACCTGCTCAAATTCTTTTAAATCATCCTTATTCACTATAACAAAAGCAGGAAAGTTGATTACATCTTCTACATTAAAAGGTTGTATGACCCTTCCAAGTTCAAAAATAATTTCTGGCGATAAATGTTTATAGTAAGTAACATTTTTAATTAGAATAGGTTTATTGTATTGCCCGATATAATGATCATTGCGTTGTAAAAACTTTATACCTATCATAACTATACTATTAAATAACAGCATTATAAAAAAGTAATTCCAAATAATGCCTTTTAAATTATCTCTTACAAGATTATTTAAAGTAGAAAAGCCTATAATAAAAGAAAATAAAGCGATTGAGGTATACCAAAGCCAAAATTGAAAAGATTGATCCATTATTAAAGGTAAAGCCACAATAACTACCAGACAAACGATAAAGATAACAGTTGCTAGTGTTCTATTAAATTTTGAGTTTATTTCTTTAATAAAATAAAAAATAATTTGAACTGAATTTAATGCTAGTGGAATTAAAATTGGCATTAAATACCTTGATTTTTTTTCAGGAATTATTGATAACAATACCACCGCTAGTAGAGTCCAAAGAAATGTAAATAGATAGAGTTTCTTATTTTCTACTTTGTTTTTAAAGTAGGGATAAGCTAAACTCATAAAAGCAGGTATCGTCCAGATTCCAGATTGAATGACAAAACTCCAATAATAATAAAACGGTCTTACGTTATAAGAAGACCAATTACTAGTTTCGGTCTCGGCTATTTCTAAAAAAGCAATCGGATCTGCAATTCTTACATAAACATACCAGCTTGCGCCTATTAATAGTCCTACAACTAGATAAATTATATAATACCAAATTCTGCTTTTAAATTTAAACTTAAAAGCTATTGCATAAGCTATAACAAAAGGCAACCATAACACGTATAAACTTACCGGACCTTTACTTAAAATTGATACTGCAAGCCATAAACCACCAATAACCGCAGAAAAGATTATTTTTTGTTCTTGGGTTATGGAAACTAAATAATAAACTGAAAAAATCATAGCAACATGCGTAAAAGTATCTGATGGTGCTTCAAATCTTATAGCAATATAATAAAACGAGGTTCCTAAAATTAAGGCTGCATATAAACTTAGTTTTTTTAGGTTGGATAGAATAAAACTGAGTTTATACATACCTATTAAACCTATAGTAGAAAAAACAGATACAGGCAATCTGTAGACCCAGGTACTTTGATGATTAAAAAGAAGTAGAAAAAAACTAGTAATCCATGAAGGAAAAGGTGGTTTTTCATATCGAGCTTCACCATTCATGGTGGTAAGAAACCAGTTATTTTCTGAAATCATTTCTCTTGCAACAACAAAGTTTCTTGCCTCCATGATAGAAACAGGCAACAAATTTATATTAATGTAAAAAAGTAAAATACTTGACAAGATTAAAGTCAAATATGGACGTTCCTCAAGATAGTTAATTAGCATTTCTTAAAATTTTTATATTTCTAAGATAAATAACAATACCAAAAAAGTGACCAACAATAAGAACAGGGTCATATCTTAAACCTCCATATATAAGTATTAGACCAGACCCTAATAGACTAATCAACCAAAAGCCTAAGGGTAAGGATGATTTTTTTTTATTTTCAGAATATATCCATTGATATATAAATCGAAATGTAAAAAGCAGTTGACCAGCAATTCCTAGAATTAAAAGCGGTTTTGAAATAGATTGATTATTCAAGAGATTTGACACATCCATCAAGTTATTATTGTAATAATAAATCACTATAATGGCGGGAAAAATTAATAAAAAAAAACGGCTTATTTTTGAAAATTCTTTCCAGTTACCTACCATGTGCATATTTCTTATGTAAATAAAATAGGTTACAGATTGCCCTAGCATTATCGAAAAATCATTCCTTAGGTAACCATAAACAAACAGCAAAAAGGAAGCAAATAGACTTACTTGCCAGAAAAATCTAGGGGCAATAACTTTTTTAGCTTTTTCAGAAAATATCCACTGATAAATCATTCTACCAGAAAACAAGAACTGTGCTAAGAATCCAATACTATAGATGATCCAATCGCTCATAAAGAAGACTCTTGCACTCTATAATTAATATATTTATTCTTCATCCATAGATAAGCAAAACAGTCTGCAAGTGGACCGATTATTCTATTAACCAAACCAAATTTTGCTTTACCTGCAATTCTAGGATAATGCCTTACGGGTATTTGTTTTATTGCACCACCTTGTAATAAGATCATAGCTGGTAGAAAACGATGTAAACCTGTGAACATTGGTATTTGTTTTGCCTTATCTGCTTTCATCACTTTTAAAGGACACCCAGTGTCATACATACCATCTTGAGTAAAAGACCTGCGTATACCATTAGCAATGCTAGAACTCATGTTTTTAACAACCGAATCCTTACGATTTGATCTCACACCAGTCACCAGGTCAAAATCTTTTATTTCTTTAAGTAATAAATTGAAATCGTCAGGATCAGTCTGTAAATCAGCATCTATATAACCTATTAAATCTGTTTGAGCATGATCAATTCCTGCTTTAATTGCGGCGCTCAAACCATAATTGCGATCAAAATTAATGTAATTAAAATTAGTATTCTTTAGACATATATTTTGGATTAAAAGTAGACTTCCATCTGTAGACCCATCGTTAACAAACAAAACTTCGGTAGGTACGGATGCTATGCGCATATAATTTTCCAACTCTTGTTTTACCCGTTCTAGGTTATCTTCTTCGTTAAATACTGGAATTATGATGCAAAGATTTTTCATGTTTTATTTGTGTATTTAAATACCATTGTATTTGTTTTTCTACTCCTTTTTCCAGTGATGTAGAGGCTCTATAATTAAAAAGAAAACTTGCTTTTTTTATAATAGCTTGAGTAGATAATTGATCTCCATCTCTAGCAGGTAAAATTTTGAGTTTTATAGGTGTTTTAAGTTGATTTTCTACCGCTAGAATACCGTCTTTAGTAGTGCGTTGTTGATGATTGCCTAAATTTATAATCTCGTTATCAATAAGTTTATAGGTTTTGGAGGCCTGATAAATACCTTTTACAATATCCTTTACGTAAGTAAAACTTCTCAAATGGGTTTCACTACTTTTAAAAAGAGGGAATTCATTGTGATTCAATCCACATTCAATAAGCTTAGTAAACAATTTATCTGGACGTTCTCTAGGACCAAAAACAGAATATAATCTGAGCGAGCAAGCTTTTAATTTACCTTTTCTAGCCTGGGCAAGAACCAATTGCTCTGCAGCTAGTTTGGTGACACCATAGTAAGAAGTAGGCATCGGGATTTGATCTTCCTTACAAGTTGCAAAACTACCATAAACAGATGATGTGCTGATATTTATAAACATCTTTAGCATTTTTAATTCTAGTGAAAAATCGACAAGATATTTGGTTGCTATAATGTTATTTATTAGATAAGATTCAAAACTAGATTTAGGATCAATACCAGGTTGTGCCGCAAAGTGTATTATAAAATCAAAGTCTTTATCAAAAAGTTTATAAGTACCTACCTCAGTAAGATCTGCTTCAATAACTTTTGCACCAGCATCTTCTATATATTTCTGGTTTTGTCGCTTTAATGCTGTAGGATAATAATCGCAAAAATTATCAATGACCACGACATCATGATTATTCTCAAGTAAAAGCTCAGTCATGTGAGAGCCTATAAACCCAGCACCACCAGATATTAAATATTTCATCTTTCCAAAGTAAAATTAAAACCAAGTGAAAACACATTGGCTGTAAAATTGAAGTTGCTTCTTTGATACGAATTCAGCTCAAAATCAATGCTTTTCAACTTTAAATAACTTAAATTGAATTTGCCAAATGGATCGTAATATTTAAACCCAAGTCCATATTGATGGGCATCATAAGCGGCAAGATCATAATCTGACGTATAATATTTTGCAGTAGATAATGCTTCATTATAGAAATAAAAATCATCTGCTTTAGTTTGAGTATAAAATCTATACATAGGGTAAAGAGTGAATTTTTTTCCTATTTTGATAGGTACTTCAATTTTTACAGTATGCGAGGTAACCCCCCAGTCATCGCTATAATATCTATAGAAACTGCGTATGATAAAATTTTCATTGATATAGAAATTAGTTCTATTCCCTACCGCAATTTTTGTTCTTGTGGCTGGTAAACGTTCTACATCATTTGCCAGTTGAAAGTTTTCAATAATACTATCCTCTATATCACCAAAATAAACTCGTTGATGTGGCGTCGATAAAAGCCCTTCTTGAATAATAAAATCTGCTAAAAATATGGTTTGAATATTTTTAGAAAGAATTTGAGAAAGACTTAATCCAAGACTATAGGAATTTCGATTTAAATTTTCAAAATTAGTAAAAGAAGTATTGTACTGTTGGTTGCCCACAATCAAATAGTCAGTAGGATTGAAATCGACTAGATAATAATCAATAGGGGCGGTGTTTTTACCTAATCCATTACGCAATTCTATAGGATATTGCGGTTTCCAACTATCAAGAAAGACATTTGCTTTTAGACTTAATTCAGTATTTTTTTGATTAAATATTTTAGTTAGACTTCCGCCAAAACCAAATGAATTATAATCATACTCGTTTGCAAAAGAGATATTTCCTGACCAATTAAAATTGCGATCGTCTGACGAATGGCTATAAGAAACAACTGCATTACTCCACACATCCTGTCTAGATGCCCCAGAAGAAGCCACAAAAGGATCTGCTGGCTGGTCACCATCAAAGGGATTGATATTACTAGAAGAAGCAGATGTATATGCAGAAACGCTTCCATCAATACTCAACACATCATCATCATTTAAAGGGATGGCAACTATTATAGATGATGCGATATCAGTGAGCTTTTCAGACCCTATACCACCGCTCACAGATGCATTATCGCCATCTTGCGAATAGTAACTGCTCAAGAACTTTAATTCTGTTTGATCAAGTACTTTTTTCTTATAAGTATTTACATCCTCTTGTGCATTCACAAAAAAGAAATTTATAAAGAGCATTAATACCCATGTATTTTTAATTGTCATTTTTCTTTGATAGTTAATTACAACCGCAGCCGCCACCAGTAGTGCCGCCATTAGCACCAGCCGCAGCCTCACGGTAAGATTGAAAAGTTGACTTGTATTTATCTAAATCACGCTCTGCCAGCTTCATATCTGGATCGCTTAAATTTATTTTTTCATATTCTTTCACTGCAACACAAGAGGTGAAAAACAAGCTTATTAAAAGCAATTTTGAGATGGATTTTATCATTTTGTCAGGATATTTATGTTAGTTGAAGTTGATAAGCTGCCGTCATTTTTCACGATAACAGCTTCTGTATTTGGTAATTGGTTGATCAAAGCTATACCTACATCGGCTCCCATAACAAAAACAGCTGTTGCCAGGGCATCTGCCATTTCTGCTTTTGGGGCAAATACAGTTACGCTTAAAATGCCTTTGGAAGGCATACCAGTTCTGGGATCGATAATGTGGGCGTATCGTTCACCATCAATGATTACAAACTTTTCATAATTCCCAGAGGTAACAACAGCGCCATTTATTAGTTCAAATAATCCGTAATTTTTAGACACGTCCATAGGGTTTACAATAGCAACCTTCCATGGTTTTCCATTAGGCTGTTCACCCCAGCTATTCATATCGCCAGAGGCATTTATGATACCGCCCACAACACCTTTTTGTTGTAAGATTGCCCTCGCTCGATCAGCTGCATAGCCTTTACCTATAGCGCCAAAACCGATTTTCATCCCTTTTTTAGTAAGAAAAACGCTTTTATCTTTTTCATTTAAAACAATTTTTTGGTAACCAATAGCTTTTACAGATGCGGCAAGGACTGTTTCATCAGGCATGCTTATTTCTTGTCCATTAAATTTCCAGACATGATCTATGGCTGCATAGCTTATGTCAAATGCGCCATCGGTAATCGTAGACAGGGCCATGGATCGCTTGATCAATTGAAACAATTCATCATCTACAACCACAGCCTGTATTCCTGCATTTTTATTAATTGCTGTGGTTTGTGAAGTTCTTTTCCAAGAGGAAATTAAGTTTTCAATGCGCTGCATTTCTTCAATCGCTACGTTGATGTATTCATCTGCTTGCTCCTGCGATTTAGCTATAACAGTGATATCAAACTTGCAACCCATTAAAGTCAAATCTTGTTTAAATACTGATTGACTAAAAGCAAAAATACCAGTGAAGACCAACAATAAAAGGATGCTATTATTTTTCATAAATAGCAGAGATATACTGTTCTGGAGATAAGTTTTTGTACCCTAACTGGTTAATAACCTCGCCATTTTTATTAAGTAAAATCACTAATGGAAAATATCCATTAGGATTATACTTATCTGCAAGGGCAGCATTTTTTAAATTTTGTTCTTTAGAAAGCCTGTTGCTTTTAAGTTTAGGGAAGTCTGCTTTGACAAGTACTAATTTTTTGAGCGCATGCTTTTTGAAAGTATCTGTTTGCCAAATCTCTTGATCTAGCTTTATGCATGGGGCACACCAGTCAGAACCTGAGAAAACAAGTAAGATTTGTTTTTGATTTTGTTTGGCTTCGATCTTTGCTTGGTCTAGGTCATATTGCCAGTCTTGGGCAAATGCTGGAACACTTAAGCAAATCAATAAATAAAAAATGATTTTTTTCATGACGTTAATTTGTTTTACAAAGAAACGTCAAAATAGATGTGTAATTATCTGTAATATAACATCTTAAGCTAATCTTAAGTTTGTCTTACTTTGGAATTTGTAGGGTGAAGGTAGTTTGATCTGTTTCAACATCGACCAGTATTTTCCCACCTAGTAAATTGGTTGCTTTTTTCACTAGAGCTAGACCTATGCCATGTCCTTTTTCTGTATTATTTCCTGATCTATAAAAAATTTCAAAAATAGATTCGGCTTCTTCTTTCATAAGACCGCCTCCCGTGTTTTTTATAGAAATAAAGGTTGCTACCTCATTTTCTCCCAAATTGATATAAACAGGCTGTTTAGTTAATGAATATTTAACAGCATTTGACAATAAATTTTCTAGAATAATCTTCAAAAAGTAGGTGTTGGTTTCTATAGTTCTAGAGTTTAGATCATCTTTTAAAATAATGCGCAATTTTTTTTGAATCGTAATCGCCTTAAACATCTTAATTTTTGAATTGATTATTTCAACTAGATCTACATCTGTTTTTTTAAAATGTTTGGCATCTTCGTCAAATCTTGCAAGCGTCAACAAATTATCTAGAACAAGATATAATCTGTCTATTCTATATATAGTTTCTTGTACCTCTTGTTCATAGACTGCTACATCCCTTTTTTTGAGCAGTAATACTTCTAGATTGCCTCTTATTGCGGTAAGTGGCGTACGCAATTGATGGGAAGCAATGGCTGTAAACTGTTTTTCTTTTTCTACAGATTCATGAATCCTATCCAAAAATTTATTGATACTTTTAGAAAGCATGCTCAATTCATCATTGCCCTTGATTTCTTCAACACGTAAATTCAAGTTTTTTGCTGAAATAATTTCTACCGTATCTGCTATTTTAGTTAACGGTTGAATAGTAATTTTTGAAATAAATCGGGAACCAAAAAAGGTTATAATCAACAATATGGGATAAATAAAAATAAGATTCTGTTTTAGATTTTGTAAAACAGCGAGTGTATCTTCAAAAGAAACTGCAATAGCCATGTGCCCATAGGTTTTTTCGTTTATGACTAGAGGTAATTGAATTTGACGTAAGGGTTGATCTTTAACATAACTACTAAAAATGATTTTATCGGCTGTTAAACTGTGATCTATAATTTGTTCCTCTCTTAGGTTTTGTAATTTCACTAAAAGTTTCCCTGTGGCATCTACAATCTCTACATAAATAGGAAATACTTCAATTTCTAGATGTTCTCTTTCTAAAAGTTCTTTCGCGTAAGCGAAATAAACAGTATCACTTTCATATATTAGTTCATGCTGGTGTTTAGCAGCTTCAAATTCAAGCTTTTCATCAATCTCAGCATAAGAGGTAATTCTTAAACTTTGATAAATAACAATGAAAACCAAAAGCGACAGCACCGCTACCGAAATGGTAGAAATAAATGCGATTCTATTTTTTATGGATAAATTCATTCTTCTGCAATAAAACCCGCACCACGTATGGTTTTAATCAACTGGTTGCGTTTTAAACCTAATTTTTTACGCAAAGCATTCATATGTACATCGAGTACACTGGTGTCATATTCAAAATGAATATCCCAAACGTCTTCTATTATTTTTTGCCTGCTGCATACTTGTCCTTTGTTTCTAATTAAATATAGTAACATTTGGTATTCTTTTTCGGTCAAATTGACGACTTCATCTTTACTTGATACGGTATGTTTTGCGGTATCAATCGTTAAAAATCCTAACTCTAGCAGTTCGCCTATTTTGTAATAGGTTTTTAAATGAATCTCGACACGGGCTAATAGTTCAGAAAAATGAAATGGTTTTTTAATGTAATCATTTGCACCAGATTTTAATCCTTCAATGGTATCTTCTACACTGTCCCTAGCGGTTAAAAAAATGACAGGAATCATTACACTTCTTGATCTCAAGGTTTTACAAGCTTCTAACCCACTCATTACAGGCATCATCCAGTCCAGCAGGGCGATATCAACATGATGTTTTTCAATATACTCAATAGCGTCTTTACCATTTGTGACTAGGTGGGTTTGATACCCCTCTTCATGCAGTCCTTTTTCAAGAAATGCAGCAATATCTGCCGCATCTTCTGCAATTAAAATAGTAAAATCACTTGTTTTCATTTTCAAAAATAGTGTAAATAATGCAACAATTTTATCTTATTAGTACTGCTTTCAAATCTAATATTTAAACTCGCAACTATCTGAAAATAATAAATAAAAGGATTCTTTTTAATTCAAATATTGCGATGCTTTGATGTAAATAATTATGGCAGTAACTAAATTTTCAGGCAAATGTCATATTGTTTAAATATATTTTGTTGTATTTCCGCTTTCTTTTTATTTCGCTTTCGCTAAAGCGAGATAAAAATAAGTTTATACCGCACTTATTGTGTTGTTGCTAGTAATCAAACTACTGTTTACATTCCCAAAAGATTAAACGCTCCTCTGGTTAAAAATTTAGTATCCTTAGAAAATCCTTCTTTATCTTTAATAAAAGAATAGCCTTCATAACTGCCCAACATTTCTACAGCTTCTTTATGAAAATAGTGCCTATCGTCATCTGTTTTATCTAATTCAAGTACATAAAAAACCTCTTCGACTTCTACAATGGCCTGATTAGGTAATGCTTTTGCAGTTGTAATGTCTACTATAATATTAGCCTGTATAAACATTCCCATTAAAAACTGATTTTCTTTTTCATTTTCTATATGAGCATGTACTTGAATAGTACGATTAGTTTGTATCGAGGTCCCAACGAGATAAACTGTTGCTTTAAAACTTTCATCTGTCGCCTCGGGGATTTTAAAATCAATCTCTTGCCCTTGTTTAATTTTCATGATGTCTTTTTCAAATACCGATAACTCAAGATGAATGTGATCGGTATCAATAATTTCCATAATTTCGGTTGCAGGAGATAGGTAGCTGCCTTTTACCACATTTACTTTTGTAATACTGCCAGTAATAGGGGCATAAATACTGGCAATACTGCTTATGTTACCCGCTCTTACTGCCGCTGGAGAAAAGTTGAGCATTCTTAACTGTCTGTCCAGCCCGGTGTGCCTAGCGATGGCAGTCTTGTAATCGCTTTCTGCTTTTAAGAAGCTTTTTTGCGAGGTGATATTTTCAGACTTCATTTGTATTTGTCTGTCATATTCTGATTTAAGATAGACTAGTTGCTCGTTTACCTCCATGTACTGCTGTTGTAAGGTCACAAACTCTGGGTTTTCTAGGGTAACCAGCACTTGACCTTTTTTTACCTTATCACCCACTAATAGCGGCGTTGTTTTAATATAACCACCCATTGTGGCGCTAACCACCGCCCTATTTTCAGGCGGCACGTCTATCATTCCATTTACAGCAACGGTAATAGGAAGTGATTTTTCTTCAAGACTGCCCATCGTCATCTTGCTTTGTTCAAATTGTGCTTGCGATACTTGCAATTCATTATTTGTGGTAGTGGTTGTATCGACTTGGTCTTCAGATGGTGCAGTGGCAGATTCTCCACAGCTTATCAATGTAATTAAACAAAAAGAACTAATAATATTTATAATACGTTTCATAACGCGATTTTTTAAAGAGTTAAATAATTGATAGCAATAATGGTCTGGTTATATGCTTTAAGTTGTTCTAGATGACCTAGTTTGATGTCATAGGCACTTTCTAAACTTTGAATGTACTGGTAAAAATCTATTTCGCCGTTTCTAAAACTACCATCGGCCGTTTTTAGAATTTCCTCAGCAAGTTGGTCGCCTTCTTGTTCAAAATAATCCAAAGCCTCTTGGGCTTGTAACAGGCTAATTTTTAAAACTTCTAGTTTTGTGTCAAGTTGTATCTTATACTCGGCAGTCTCGGCTACTGCGATGTTCTCTGCGATTCTCGCGGCTTTAATTTTTGAAGACTGCCCGCCATAAAGTATAGGAATTTTTAGACCTATCTGGTAGCCTATTAAATTACCACTTATTAAATCGTTACTTCCCTGAAAATAATTAAGACTTATATCAGGTAATAGTTGTTGTTTTTCAAGACGCCGCTCGGCTTGTAATAATGCCACACGGTTTTCATAAAAGTTAATTTCGGGTGTGGCGCTTACTTCTAGACGATTGATGGGTATTTTTAAATCTGATAATTTTAAAATGCTCATATCGGCTTCTATCTGTACCACTTTTAACAAATTTTGATAAGCATGCAACACTTCATTATGCGATTGTGTAAAAGCTAGGTGAATTAATTTTTGCTTTGACGCAGCGGTAATTTTTTCTAAATAATTGGTCTCTCCTAGTTCAAAACGTCTGGTTGCAATTCTTTTAAAATCATTATATAAACTATCTAGCGTGGTAAGAGTTACCTCTTTTTCTAAAGCAATTTGATAATCATAATAAGCGGTGGTTACCTGTCGTTTGATTTCTTTTAATTTGATATCATATGCGCTAGAACTTACTTGCGCACTTACTTGATTTCGTTTTTTTTCAGTAAAATATACGGTGGGGAATTTAAAATCCTGCTGTATTCCAAAAACTCTTATGGGTAAGTTATTTAACGCCAGATTATTCTCGTCATATTGGTAATATACCTGCGTTTTATCAAAAGTAAAAGCACTATTGATCAATTGATCGGCTTGGTCAACTTTTAGAGCGCCAGCTTTTAGACCCATATTATTTTCAACCGCAATAGTAATCAATTCTTGTAGGGATTTTGGTTGATGTTGCGCTTTCGCGAAAGCGGAAACAAATAACAGCACCACACCTATCCCTGTAGCAATAGATTTATTATTCATTTTTTTACTGTTTTTAGGCGTGTTTAAATAGGCATAAAGTACGGGTAGCACCACCAGCGTGAGTATGGTCGCAGTGATCAGCCCACCTATCACCACTGTTGCCAGCGGTCGTTGCACCTCGGCACCTGCATTTGTAGAAATAGCCATAGGTAAAAAACCTAGTGCAGCGGCAGCAGCTGTCAATAAAACTGCACGCAATCTGTCTTTTGTTCCTTGTTTGATTAAAGCTTCCATGCTTTCAAATTCTTGTTTTTGTAGTTCTTTAAAATGTTCAATCAAAACAATCCCATTTAAAACGGCAATACCAAATAACGCAATAAAACCTACACCAGCCGATATGCTAAAAGGCAAATCACGTATCCATAACAATAAAACACCGCCCACGGCAGATAGCGGTATGGCACTATAAATCATCAAGGCATCTTTGACAGATTTAAAAGCAAAATACAGAAATATAAATATCAAAATCAGGGCAATAGGCACCGCAATCAATAATCTAGCGGTAGCACTTTGTAAATTTTCAAATTGCCCACCATAAGTAATTGTATAGCCTGGAGGTAGGTTTACCTGCTCATCTATCAACTTTTGAACATCATCTACCACCGACTGTAAATCACGGTTACGCACGTTGATACCCACAACGATCCTACGCTTAGTATCATCTCTTGATATTTTTGCAGCGCCTTTTTGATAGCTAATATCTGCCAGCTCGTTTAAAGGAATTTTACCACCAGCGGGCAAGTCGATATACAGGTTTTTAAGATTGTCAATATCTTGTCTTTTATCTTTTTGTAACCGCACTACTAGGTCAAAACGTTTTTCACCTTCAAAAACATTTCCGACCGTTTTACCTGCAAAACTCATGGCAATCATGTCGTTTAAATCTTGAATATTTAAACCGTATCTGGCGATTTTGGCACGATTATAAGTCACGCTCATTTCTGGTAAGCCGGCAATTTTTTCTACAGTTATATCGGCAGCACCTGGCACATTTGCTATTAGATCTACTATTTCATTTCCTTTTTTAGCAAGAATATCTAGATTTTCACCAAATATTTTTATCGCAATATCTGCACGCACTCCTGTAATAAGTTCGTTAAAACGCATTTCTATAGGTTGGGTAAATTCTACCTCCATACCAGGAATTACTGCTAGAGCTTCTTTAAATTGATCTGCGAGCTCGTCTTTACTAGCGGCGCTAGTCCATTCACTTTTGGGATTTAAAATGATGATCACATCGCTTTCTTCCATAGACATGGGATCTGTGGGAATCTCGGCCGCACCTATACGGCTTACAACTTGTTTTACCTCGGGAAACTGGTCTAATAAAATTTGTTCTATTTGGGTGGTAATTTCTATGGTATTACCTAGCGAGGTTCCTGTTTTCAACACGGGTTGTATAACAAAATCGCCCTCGTCTAGTGTGGGTACAAACTCGCTACCCATTGTGGTAAATAGGTATATAGCAATAGCTAGTAGCAATACAGCAATGGCAAGAACCGCTTTTTTAGCTTGTAATGCCCAGTGTATTACTGGTGCGTATATACCATTAATCCACTTCATTAATCTAATTGAAATATTTTTATCGGTGTAGGCAGATGGTTTTAACACCAAAGAAGCGATAACGGGTACATAAGTAAAACAAAAGATCATTGCCCCAATGAGTGCAAAACTAAAAGTGAGCGCCATGGGTTTAAACATTTTACCCTCTACCCCACTCAGTGACAAAATAGGAATAAAAACAATAAGGATAATCAATTGACCAAAAATAGCCGAATTCATCATTTTTGATGCCCCATTAAAGGTAATACTGTCTTTTAATTCTTGTTGTTTCGCTTTCGCGAAAGCGTTAATTTCATCTTTCTTTCTAGTAATTTCAAAGGCAATGAATTCTACAATAATTACCGCACCATCGATGATTATTCCAAAATCTATAGCACCCAGACTCATTAAATTTGCATCTACCCCAAAAATGTACATTAATGACAATGCAAACAGTAAACACAGTGGTATAACCGACGCCACCACCAGGCCCGACCTGAAGTTGCCTAACAATAACACTACTACAAAAATAACAATCAGGCAGCCCAAAATTAAGTTTTCGGAAACTGTAAAGGTTGTTTTTGAGATCAGTTCACTACGATCTAAAAATGCGTTGATATAAACCCCTTCTGGCAGTGACTTTGAAATTTTTTCTACTCGGTCTTTAACCGCATCTATAACTTTTTTTGAATTGGCATCCTTAAGCATCATAACCTGACCCAGTACTTTTTCTCCCTGACCGTTTCCTGTAATGGCGCCAAAACGCACTGCATTGCCGTAACCCACTGTTGCAACATCTTTTATATAGACTGGGATGCCATCATTATTTTTAACCACGATGTTTTCAATATCGTCTAGCGAGCTTACCAGCCCCTCACCACGTATAAAAAATGCCTGATTTACCTTTTCAATATAGCCGCCGCCAGAAACACTATTGTTTTTTTCTAGTGCAGTAAAAACATCTCGTGCAGCAATGTTCATAGCGTTTAATTTTTCAGTATTGATGGCAACTTCATACTGTTTTAAAAATCCGCCCCAGGTATTTACCTCAACAACACCAGGAATACCAGATAACTGTCTTCTCACCACCCAGTCTTGAATAGTTCTTAAATCTTGTGCGGTGTACTTATCTTTAAATTCTGGTTCTACATCTAGAATATATTGGTAAATCTCTCCTAGACCTGTGGTAATAGGCCCCATTTCTGGAGTTCCAAAACCATCTGGAATTTTTTCGGTGGCTGATTTTATTTTTTCGGCAATTAGTTGTCTGGGTAAAAAAGTTCCCATTTCGTCTTCAAAAACGATAGTAACCACCGATAAACCAAATTTTGAAACCGATCTTATTTCTTTAACACCGGGCAAATTTGCCATTTCTAGCTCTACTGGATAAGTAATGAACTGCTCCATATCTTGTGTTGAAAGATTGCGAGAGGTAGTGATGACTTGCACCTGGTTGTTAGTCACATCTGGCACCGCACCTATGGGAATTTGTGACAAAGAATACAACCCAAACCCTATAATAAAGGCGGTAAATAATAAAACAATGGACTTGTTTTTTAAACTGAAGTTAATGATGTAAGAAAGCATGTGTTCATATAATAATCATGATGAATATCTCTATACCCAATAGGATTAAAGAAATAAAATTTTATTAAAGTCTGATTATTTATGAAATCTGCGGCGGTTGTAAAAGCCCGTAAAGGTGTTTTGTAGAAGAAAGGTCTTGGTAATAAAAATGATGCGTACTGTAATCGACAAGTGTTATAGCTTTTAAATCTGTAGCTGCTGTAGGATCTAATATCCCTATTACAGTGGTGAAAATAGAATTGTTTTGAAAAGGCAATTCTTCATGTTCTTCTTTATGCTGCTCTTCATGCTGTGTTTTTAACTCGCCATAATGTTTTGAAACAAAGGTGAAAAAATCGTCACCATATTGCTCGTTATGAAACTGTGCATGTTCTATAAAATCTCCCATTTGTATCACATCATCTATACTCACAGCGATACTCTGTAAGAAAATGATAAAAGACAGCGATATGGAAAAAAATACCTTCACACTACAAATGTAAGATATTTTAAACACCACTTTAAGTAACATGTGTTACTTTGTTAAAACTTAAGTAATATTTAAGGAAAGATTTTACGCTTGTGTTACCTGACAAAGAAAATAGACCGATTTGATTTTGGAATATAGTCTTAAATTCAACTAAGACTGTGAACTCAACTATGTCTGAATAGAAAAAATACCAATCCGATTTTTAACTTATAGTTTTCACTTTTTTTAAGCACTAAAATTGTAGTTTGCTAGCACAGATTGACCAAATAATCATCTTTTATTCCTCCTAAAAATTACCCTTGATTATTGATTAATAAATATTTTAAGATTTGAATAATTTCTTGAATTCACAAATTAAAAAGTTGACCACTTTTAAAAAAGCCTAGTTGTTGTCCCCTCTTGTTTTTAATAAAATTGTCCTATAGGTATAACATCTCTTGTCCTTTCAGAATTTTTAAAACTGGATTCTTTTACATAAATTTTTCAGATTTCATAACTTACTTTTGTTTGTGTTTTTAATTCATCTTTATTAGTGAGTCACTTAAAAGATAAGTTACTATATGTTTTTTGACTCTTATATCATTAACCTCTTCACTAAATACGACACATTAATTTAACTAAACTAAAACTTACATTAGCAACAAAAATATACAGTTTACTATGTAACCCATGTTACTTATAACCACTATTAAAACAAGTATTTTTACAATAAAGCAGTAATCATGTTAAAGCGTACTATTTTATACAGTATTCCATTTTTAAAGTGCCCTCAATGCCGTCAGGGAGAGTTCTTAGAATCCCATCCTTACAAAATTTCAAAAATGAATAAATTAAGAGAACGATGCCCAAAATGTAACCTAAAATACAGTATGGAACCTAGTTTCTATACAGGTGCAATGTATGTTAGTTATGGCGTGGGTATCGCATTTGCAGTAGCAACTTATATCATTTTATTGCTTTTAGGTTATGCATCTCATCCATTAACCATATTTATTGCGATAGTAGTTGTACTTGCTTTTACATTTCCATATATTGGAGCTGTTTCTAAATCAATCTGGGCACATTTATTTTTTAAATACAACCCGCAGATTGCTAAAAAAGTAGCGCATGATACAAGAGCTTAAAGAATACTACGGATTACAATTTGAACTGCCTCTATTAGAAGAAATCAACAATGTGGCTACTTTTAAAGAAGTAGGTGCTGGAGAAGATTTAATGAAACCAGGTCAATACATAAAATCTATGCCCTTGTTACTTTCAGGTAGTATCAAAATATTGCGACCAGATAGTAATGGTAACGAGTTGCTATTATATTATCTAGAACGCGGCAATACCTGTGCAATGACCATGACCTGCTGCGTGGGTAATACAAAAAGCGAAATACATGCTGTTACAGAAACACCTGTAAAATTATTAATGATTCCTGTGGGCAAGATGGAAGAATGGTCCAGTAAGTATAAAACCTGGCGCAATTTTGTATTTGCCAGTTATCACACCCGCATGATGGAGTTACTGGAGAGCATTGATAACATCGCCTTTAATAACATGGACGAGCGTCTAGAGAATTATATAGACGAAAAAATTAAAATAATAAACAGCAAGCATATATACATCACCCATAAAGATATCGCTGCAGATTTACATACCAGCCGTGTGGTTATCTCTAGATTACTTAAAAAGATGGAAAATCTAGGAAAAATAAAATTACATCGCAGTTTTATAGAAGTCTTGTAACAAAGGTTACTTTAAATATGTTAAATCATTCCTAATTTTGACCTTCAAATCAACCCCATGGAAGTAATAGAAATTATAGGTTATTTAGGCGCTCTTTTAATCGGTCTTGTTTTAGGTCTTATAGGCGGCGGCGGCTCTATCCTCACCGTGCCTATTTTAGTATACGCACTTACTCTTAATCCCGTGCTTGCTACCGCTTACTCGCTTTTTGTCGTGGGTACCACATCACTAGTAGGAGCAGTAAAAAATATGATGAAAGGGATGGTAGATTTTAAAACTGCTATCATTTTTTCTATTCCCGCATTTATTGCGGTTTATCTTACACGAGCATTTTTAATTCCTGCCATACCCGTTGAACTATTTATGATAGGTGATTTTTTAGTCACAAAAAACCTTGCTATCATGTTGTTTTTTGCGGTTATTATGTTGCTTGCATCTGTATCTATGATACGCAATAAAGGCAAAGAAATAGATGAAGACAGCGTCATTACCTACAATTACCCGCTAATAATAATAGAAGGTATTGTAGTAGGTGGTATTACCGGTATAGTAGGCGCTGGCGGTGGTTTTTTAATTATCCCTGCACTGGTATTACTGGCAAAATTACCTATGAAAAAAGCAGTAGCAACTTCTTTATTTATTATCGCTATTAAATCACTTATTGGCTTTTTGGGCGATGTTCAAAATCTGGAGATCGACTGGAAGTTTCTACTCTCTTTTACCGCACTTTCTATCGTGGGTATTTTTATTGGTATCTGGCTCAATAAATTCATTGATGGTAAAAAATTAAAAAAGGCATTTGGATGGTTTGTGCTTGTTATGGGTGTATATATTATTTATAAAGAGCTAGATATGTAACTTAAGTTACGCTACATAATTCATAAAACAAATAATTTTATACCATAACAATTTTAAAGTTGTAATCATCTAAACATTTAATTTTTTGTAATGTTGCTTTCAATATCTCGCTTTCGCGAAAGCGGAATATTAAAGTTATCCCGTTACAGATCGAGATGTAAGAGGATTATTTAAGTTGATCCCTTTGAAGAACTGGAAAAGTTAAAACTAATGGAGTTTGTAACGCACTTGCCTAGGAACCAAAACAGCCTATTGAAGTTGTTCAAAACAAACAGCGGGACAAAAGCGAGACATATATAAATTATTGACGGTTCTAGATGTGAATAAAATCAAGATAAATATTAACCAGCACCGAAAACCAAGTTATTAAAAGTAAAATAAAAACTAATTAAAATCACCCATTATGAAAGTAGAACAAATTTACACAGGATGTATCGCACACGCAGCTTATTATATAGAAAGTAAAGGCGTCGCAGCCGTTTTTGACCCACTTAGAGAGGTGCAACCATATATAGACCGCGCCATTGCAGATCATGCAAAAATCAAATATGTTTTTGAAACGCATTTTCATGCAGATTTTGTGAGCGGGCACTTAGATTTAAAGAAAAAAGCAGGCGCTGAAATTGTTTTTGGCCCTACAGCAAATCCCGGTTATGAAGCAACCATTGCAACCGATGGTCAAATCTTTGAAGTGGGAGATTATAAAATTAAAATCATTCACACGCCAGGGCATACCATGGAAAGTAGCACCTACCTTCTTATCGATGAAAATGATCGAGAACATGGTATCATTACTGGTGACACCTTATTTATAGGCGATGTGGGTAGACCTGACCTAGCGCAACATGTGGTTGCAGATCTTACTGAAGAAAAACTAGCAGGTCACCTTTATGATTCCTTACGCAATAAAATAATCCCTTTAAATGACGAGCTTATTGTATATCCTAATCACGGGGCAGGATCTGCATGTGGTAAAAAAATGAGTAAAGAAACTACCGACACATTGGGCAACCAAAAGAAAACCAATTATGCCCTGCAAGAAATGAGCAAAAAGGAATTTATAAAAGTGTTACTCGAGGGACTTACCGCACCGCCTGCCTACTTTCCTCAAAATGTTTTAATGAATATTAAAGGTTATGAAAGTCTAGATACTGTAATGGATAGGGCCACAAAACCATTAACCGCAGAAGCTTTTGAAGCTGTCGCTAATGAAACCGATGCGCTAATGCTAGACACAAGAGATGCAGCAGAATTTGCCAAAGGTTATATACCCAACAGTGTTAACATAGGACTAGAAGGAAGTTTTGCACAATGGGTGGGCGAAATGATACCAGATGTGAAACAAAAAATACTTTTAATTACCAATGATGGCAGTGAAGAAGAAAGCATCACCAGGCTATCACGTGTGGGTTATGATTTTGTAATAGGATATTTAGAAGGTGGTTTTAAAACTTGGGAGGAAAGCGGCAAAGACATAGAGACCATATCTAGAATTACTGCTCTAGAACTTGCAAACGACTACCCTACCCATCAACCTATGCTTATTGATGTGCGTAAAGAAAGTGAATTTAATTCAGAACATGTCGTGGGAGCTATAAATGTGCCTTTAAATCAGATCAATCAGCATTTATCACAATTTCCAAAAGATAAACCTTTTGTAATTCACTGCGCTGGCGGGTACAGAAGCATGATCGCCGCATCTATTTTAAAAATACGTGGATGGGATAATTTTAAAGATGTAGCAGGTGGCTTTAAAGAAATTGCAGCCACACCAATTCCTAAAACAGAATATGTTTGCCCTACCACATTGCTATAAATATGAATCAAATAGCCGTAAACTCCTTAAATCGATTACTATTTATTATTTAACCCTTACAGGTCTCAGATATCCAGCTTTGAGCCTGTTATATTAAATAATTCGCCTTCGTACCGCAAAAGGTGCGGCATAAACTTCTTTTTGTTTCGCTTTCGCAAAAGCGAAACAAAAAGCAAGCAAGGTATAAAAATCTGGTTGTCAAGTATATTACTATCCCAAAATGAAAGCTAATAGTTCATCACGTTGCAAAACAATTTAAAAAAGGAACGAAAACGATACATAATGCAATTGTAACCACACAAGTTTACAGACAAATGCGGTATTTAAAAAGCAGATTTCTTTGAAGAATAAAACAAACGCAAAATATAATTGATATCCATGAAGAATCATGTAAAAGCAAAGGAATCTAGCTTTTTTAAAATCGTTACTATCACTAAACATATCGCAACAAATTAAACCACGTCAAAAAATATTACCATGAAAATAGAACAAATTTATACTGGCTGCCTTGCACAAGGTGCCTATTACATAGAAAGCAAGGGCGAGGTGGCTATTATTGATCCTTTAAGAGAAATTACTCCCTACTTAAATAGGTTAAAAATGGACGATGCCAAAATCAAATATATATTTGAAACTCATTTTCATGCAGATTTTGTTAGTGGACACCTTAGTTTATCAAAAAAAACTGGCGCTCCTATAATTTTTGGACCACATGCACAACCATCTTTTGATGCGATTATTGCACAAGATGGGCAAGTCTTTACACTGGGTGAAATTACCATAGTCGCATTACACACACCTGGACATACTATGGAGAGCACAACCTATTTATTGAGAGATAAAAACGGTAAAGATCATGCTATTTTTAGCGGTGACACCTTGTTTTTAGGTGATGTGGGTAGACCAGATCTTGCTCAAAAAATGGATGTAATAACCGAAAAAGATCTCGCAGGGTTACTATTTGACAGTTTGCGAAATAAAATAATGCCACTAGCAGATCATGTGATTGTATATCCTGCACACGGCGCTGGGTCTGCTTGTGGTAAAAATATGATGAAAGAGACGGTTGACACCCTAGGGAATCAAAAAAACAGAAATTATGCCTTGCGAGCAGATATGACCAAAGAAGAATTTATTGATGAGGTGATCGATGGTTTATTGCCACCACCAAAGTATTTCCCGCTTAATGTACAAATGAACAAAGAGGGTTATGAAGACCTAGATGACGTACTAAAAAGAGGTGCAAAAGCACTTTCTGCTAGAGCATTTGAAGCAGCTGCAAACGAGACTGGCGCTATTGTTCTAGATGTAAGACATCAAGAAGAATTTGCAAAAGGACATATTCCTAGATCAATTTTTATAGGTATAAACGGCAATTTTGCACCATGGGTAGGCGCCCTCATTGCCGATGTTAAACAACCTTTGCTACTGGTGACAGAGCCGGGCATGGAAAAAGAAACCATCACCAGACTATCTCGTGTGGGCTTTGATAATACACTAGGATATTTAAAAAGCGGTTTTAACGCTTGGAAAAATGCATCTATGGAATATGATAAAGTAGCTTCATTTACAGCTCGTCAATTTGAAGTAGAACAAAAAGAACGCCATCTAGCTGTTTTTGACATGCGCAAGGAAAGTGAATACCTTTCCCAGCATGTTACAGGGGCAGAAAACACCCCACTAGATGCAATCAACGAGCATCTGGCTGCATTTCCAGAGAAAACTTTTTTTGTCTATTGCGCTGGTGGGTACAGAAGCATGATTGCTGCATCTATTTTAAAAAGTCGTGGTATTCATAATTTAATTAATGTACAAGGCGGATTTAAAGAAATTCAAAAAACACAAATGGCAACAACAAATTTTGTATGTCCATCGATGCTCAAATCTTGATGTAAAGTAACTTAAAATCATCCTTACATTATAGGTTCATTTTAATTTAATAGTTTTTTGGTTAGTTAGTTGATTAATGAAAAGCGACAAGGGATTGTCGTTTTTCTTGCTTTTACAAAACCTAGAACTAGGTCGGTTATTTGTCTCTTCATACAGTAGACTTAACATGCTGGATATGATTAAATAACGGCTGATAAGTCTACTTGATGTTCTTTTACCTAATATACCACTCGTCGATCAATTTATTAATACACACAATCACTGCGATTATTTTTACGGTAAATAGACTTTATACTTATTTAAACACAATTACTTAGGTCATTTACTTGTGGAAAGTATGAATAGATTTTAAAACATAAACAGTTGCACAAGTTATTTTATTAAAGACATCAATATAAAATTGCTAAAAAATATCACTTTACTACAAAATCTGAAAAACCTAAATAAATAAAGACTTAAGTAACCTAGGTTACTGTAAAAATTAGATTGTTTGTATATTTTTAACAATAATATAAAATATATAAATCATGTCATTTTTTAGCAAGCTTTTTGGCAGTTCGTCTACCAGCAACAGGGGTCAGGTACTTACAACCGCACAATTTAAAGAAGCGATTTCAAAAGGAAAAGTACAACTGATAGATGTAAGAACAGCAAAAGAATTTAACAGTGGACATATTAAAGGCGCCAAAAACATAGACTTTTTTAACAGTAATACATTTACAGCTGCATTTGAAAAATTGAATAAAGATCAGCCGGTTTATCTATACTGCCGTTCTGGAAATCGCAGTAGCAACGCTGTAAAAAAAATCGCACAATTGGGTTTTAAAGAAATTTATGACTTGCAAGGCGGTTACATGCGCTGGAAATAAAGTAAAACAAAGTAGGCGTTAAGATATTGCTTTGTTAGTGTCTCGCCTCGTTTTTGTATCGCTTTCGCGAAAGCAGAATATAAAGAAGTTTATTACGTACTTCTCACATTATGAAAGCAGGGTATTGAAATAAATCTAGTTACAAAACAGACCATTAAAACATTAAAAACGTTTTATTATGTAAAATGATAGCGAATAAGGATGAATAGGCGCAGTATTTGTAAAATATTATATTAAATAAAATTTATCATGAAAACATCAATTATCGTACAAAACTTAAAATGTGGTGGCTGTGTAAAAACAATCACTTCAAAACTTGCAACACTACCCAATATTTCCAATCTAGAGGTAAATCAAGAAACTGCAACAGTATCTTTTATAGCAACACAGGCTATCGACGCACTTGCTGTAAAAAATAAATTAAAAGATTTGGGATATCCATCTATCGATCAAGATAACAGCACTTTTACAAAAGCAAAATCTTTTATGAGCTGTGCAACTGGAAAGATAAGATAATACATGAAATGTTTAGAACTTACAACCACAGATCATCTAGCACTAGTAAGAACTAAACTTGCAAACGAGCGCACACTACTTGCCTATTTTAGAACCTTTATTGTATTACTCAGTTCGGGTGTTGCCATTCTTAAACTTGAATTACTTTCTGAAATCAGATCGATAGGAATTTTGCTACTTATCATTACTCCTATTCTTTTTTTAATTGGCTTATTCAGGTTTTTATATGTTAAGAAAAAAATAAATCGATATTATCAAAATCAATAAATTATATGAAAACACATCTTTCAATTTTTTTACTAGCCACGATCCTTTTAGGCAGTTGTAAAGAAAACACATCTTCAAAAGTTACTCAACTATCACCTATAGAGCAACAAGAAACTACCGCTTATACATCTAGCAATCATCCTGGTAAAAAATTAATGGAAAACCAGTGCTATGTATGTCATAATCCCACTGCAGATCACGATGGCAGAATAGCCCCACCTATGGTTGCGATTAAATCGCATTATAAAATAGACGATATTTCTAAAGAAGCTTTTAAAAACGCCATCTGGCATTTTGTAGAAAAACCGACGATAGAAAAATCAAAAATGAAAGGAGCTGTAAGACGTTTTAACCTCATGCCGTATCAAGCATATAATGAAAAAGACGTCAAACTTATAGCAGACTATATATATGATTTTGAAATAGAAGAACCAGAATGGTTTAAGAAACATATAGAAGAAGAAAGCAAAGGTAAAATGAAATACCGTAATGATGGAAAGCAAAAAAAAGTTGGTAAAGCAAGTGTTGAGCCCAAGACAGCAGCAGATCTAGGTATGGAATATGCCTTAAACACAAAAAAAGAGTTGGGTAAAAACCTAATGGGAACCATCCAAAAAAAAGGAACAAAAGAAGCGGTCACTTTTTGCAATAAAGAAGCTTATCCCATTACAGATCGCATGGCAAAAGAACAAAACGCAACTATTAAACGTGTAAGTGATCAACCTAGAAATATAGAAAATGCAGCAAATTCTAAAGAATTAAGTTTTATACAAAAGTTTAAAGATGCTATTGCTAATGGTAAAAGTTATGAGCCCATTACCGAAATGAAAAATGATCGCACTTATTTTTATTATCCCATCACTACAAATTCTATGTGCCTGCAATGTCATGGCGTGCCTAGTAAAGATATCACAGATGAAGTTTACGCAACCATTGCCACACTTTATCCTGATGATAAAGCAATCAACTATAAGGTTAATGAAGTTAGAGGTTTGTGGAGTATAAGTTATAAGCAGTAACATGAAACTGGTCTTGTTAATACTTGTGGTTGCAGGTCTATCGCAAACAGTTTTGCCGCAAGAAAAAATAAGCTTTAACAGCAACTGGAAATCTCTAGATGTAGACAAGAAGTTGAGTGATAAATGGGCAGTAAGTGCAGAGGTGCATGCAAGAAATACCTTCTTTTTAAAAGACTGGCAGCAGGTTGTCGTACGGCCACATTTGCATTATTTACCAGAAAAAAATATAAACATATCTGTAGGATACAGTTACATTAAGAATTACCAGTTTTCAGACTTTAGCACTCCGGTAGACGCGGTAGAGCACAATGTTTTCCAGCAGGTTATTGTAAAACATGAAGTTTCTAAAATAGATATACACCACAGGGTGCGTTTTGAAGAACGTTTCCAACCCGTGATTATTAAAACACCTGAGGGCAGCCATGCGTCAAACAGACGCAATTACAGCAGCAGATTTAGATACAGGATCCAAGTTGCCGTGCCTCTAGAAAAAGTAATACCAAACCACGATTTAAAATTTGTCGCCTTTGATGAGGCGCACCTAGATTTTGGTAAAAGTCTACTTCCAGAAAGTTTTGATCAAAAAAGGTGGTTTATGGGTGTAAGTTTTCGCGCAAGCGATAAAATTAAAATACGGTCTGGCTACCAGAATATTTATTTGCACCGCAGCACAACTAATTTTTATAACCACATTTGGGACACTTCAATAACCTATAGTTTATAACATGCATAAAATAATCACTACCCTGCTTCTTGCGTTACTTGTCACAGCGCCTCTTAAAGCACAAGAGCACGCATCAAATCTTGCACCAGAAGATAATGGAAGCGGTATAAGAATCGCAGGCGTTATAGGTCACACCCTAGTAAACACGCCTGGCATGGATAATATTTTTATCCCGTCGTGGGGTCTTGATGTAGAGTATTGGTTCAACCACTCTTGGGGAATAGGGATGCATAACGACGTAGAGATAGAAACATTTATTGTAACAAATGCAAATGGCGAGAATGTAGAACGGGTAAATCCTCTTGTTCTTACCGTTGATGCGTTGTACCATTTCAATAATGGCTTTGTAATTACCCTAGGCCCTGGTATGGAGATAGAAAAAGGCGAGTCATTTTATTTAGTGCGCGCAGGTATAGAGTATGAACAAGACATTAATAAATCATTTTACCTGTTACCCAATCTATTTCTAGACCAACGTTTAGATGGTTACAATACTTGGAATATAGGTCTGGGCGTAGGTCTAAAGTTGTAAAATGCCGACAATAAGTAATAAAATCAAATACTTATGCTATCTTATCATGCAAATAATTTTTAAGAAAATAACACACGCCCACTCGCTCAAGTTTTATAACAACAGTTATTTAAACCTTAAATACTGAATTATTTGCTTTTGTAACATTTGTTACCGAAATCGTAATAGTGATGTCCTATATTTATCATTATTTATAAATCATATTATGACTTCAAATTATCAAATTGTTATTATAGGCGGTGGTACAGCCGGTATAATGACAGCGGCACAACTAATCAAAAAAGATTCTTCATATAAAATAGCTATAGTAGAACCAGCAGATACACATTATTACCAGCCCGCATGGACGCTAGTAGGTGGTGGCGCTTATGATTTTAAAAAGACTGGAAGACCCATGGCAAACTTGATTCCAGATGGTGTTACTTTAATAAAGGATTATGCAACCACATTTTCTCCAGAAAAAAATCAAGTAGACACGAGAACATCTGGAACATTATCTTATGATTACCTAGTAGTTGCCCCTGGACTAGTCATGGCGCCAGAATTGATCGAGGGACTTACCGAGGCAATGGAAAAAGGAGTTGTTTGTAGTAACTATACAGATCCAGAATACACCTGGGAATGTATTAAAAACTTCAAAGGTGGTAATGCACTATTCACACAGCCCGCTACACCTATTAAATGTGGTGGTGCCCCACAAAAGATCGCCTATCTAGCTGCAGACTATTTTAAAAAAAATAATCTAGAGGGTACATCAAATGTGATATTTGCCACCCCAGGTAGTGTGATTTTTGGAGTAAAGCCTATACGAGAAACACTTATGAAAGTAATAGGTAAATATGGTATTCATTTTAAGCCGTATTACAACCCTATTAAAATAGATGCCGAAAATAAAATAGCTTATTTTAAACACACCGCTCCAGAAGAAAATAAATGTGTAATTAATGAAGATAATGAGATTAAAGAGGTTGCCACAGGAGACGAAGTGATAAAAATACCTTTTGAACTATTACATATTGCACCACCGCAAACCGCACCTAAATTTATCAAAGAATCTGGTCTTGTAAATGATTCGGGCTGGCTAGATGTAGATCACCACAGCTTACAGCACAATACATATAAAAATATTTTTGGATTAGGAGATGTTGCAGCACTACCTACCGCAAAAACTGGTGCAGCAATTAGAAAACAAGTGCCTGTTGTGGTCGATAATATCACAAAATTAATTGCCACGTCAAAAATAGGTAATATGTCTTACAATGGTTACTCTTCTTGCCCACTAGTTACTGGCTATAATTCCATGGTACTAGCCGAGTTTGATTATGAAGGAAACTTTACTCCAGATCCTAAACTAAAACAAATGTTGATTTTTAACAGTGATAAAGAACACTGGCGTTTATGGATGCTCAAAAAATTTGGTTTACCTTACCTATACTGGAATAAAATGATGAAAGGAGCAAATGTTTAATCAATTCATTGAAATGATTTAGCCTTATAATATTTTAGCAAATATTAGCTGTTTTATATTTTTTGAAAGCCATTTTGAGTTTCTTAGTTGGGCTTAGGAAAACAGGATGAAAAGAAACGGAAAAATCATCTTGTTAGTAAATAGAAAAAATAACCATAATACTTAATAATATAGGTGATGTAATTGCATTGCCTATTTTTTTAATATGTTAAAACATCCATTTTAAGGTTTTTTGCTTGTGGTACACTTCAGGTTATTTTATTTGTAGCCCACTTATTTGATTTTGATACCTTAATTATAAAAGTTTTCCCTACAATAGCAGTCATTTGACTTCTTTAACAGGGATAGTAATTCTTGTTTTAGAAATTGCTTTATTGAAAAACTAAATGAAAATCTATCCCTGTTCCTAACGCCTAAATCTAGTGCGCAAATGATTACAACTGATATTTACCTTTACATAAGACATAATATTTACATAGGTATTCTTATTACTTGTTACGGTTATACGCTTTATAATCACCATATATATAAAATAGAAATTGCCTTTTTACTTGCTATTTTGCTCACCATAAAATCATCTTATGAATATGGAAAATTAAAAGCGGCCTACAGCGATAATAAGACTACATGAAAACTATTGGGAGATTTTTTCCTAAATACCACTAATAAATTCAAACTAATCACTAATACAAGCGTTAAATCAAGAGTAACTCTTAAAATATTTCTTAAATTTTGTCTTAAGTAACCTGTGTTACAAAATTAACTATTATTATAACTTAAATTTATACCGTAAAATAATTCAATAAATAAATATTATAATGGAAAACATTAATTTAACAAACCCACAAACCAATTCTATGCCTAGAATAGGGGACACAGCTCCTAATTTTGATGCAGTAACTACCAAAGGAAACATAACCATGTCTGACTATGCTAAAGACAAATGGATCGTGATGTTCTCGCATCCGGCCGACTTTACACCTGTTTGTACAACAGAGATGAGCGGCTTTGCAGTTAGAAAACCTGAATTTGATGCACTAAATACAGAACTTTTAGGACTAAGTATAGACAGTATCCACGCACATTTAGGTTGGGTACAAAATGTTAGAGAAACAACAGGTGTGTACTTTGACTTCCCTATCATTGCAGATATTGATATGAAAGTATCAAAATTGTATGGAATGCTACAACCTAATGAAAGTGAGACTGCCGCTGTAAGAGCCGTGTTTTTTATCGACCCAGCAAAAAAAATACGTCTCATCATGTATTACCCACTTAATGTAGGTAGAAATATGGATGAAATATTGCGATCATTAGACGCCTTACAAATGTCTGACAAGCATAAAGTTGCCATGCCACTAGACTGGAAACGTGGTGATCAGGTGATTTGTCCTGCACCTAAATCACTAGATGCACTTAATGAACGACTTACAGACGACAGCATAGAAAAAGTAACCTGGTACCTTGCTAAAAAGAGTATCTAAAATTATATTTAGGGTCTTGTATTAAAAACAAGACCCTTTATTTTAAAAACACATAATATGATTATCAAACAATTTGAATACAAGCCTTTAGCCCATTATTCCTATGCCATTGTGAGTAATGGAGAAATGGCTGTAATTGATCCAGAACGTGATGCTCGTGCTTATCTCGCTTTCGCCGAAGCGAACAATGCTACCATCAAAGCAGTGATACAAACACATCCACATGCAGACTTTGTGAGTTCGCATTTAGAAATTCACAAAAAAACCAAAGCTAACATTTACAACAGTGAAAAAATAGGTGCAGACTATGACCATAAATATTTTGACGAGGGAGACACGATTCAATTAGGTGATGTGACCTTAAAAGCAATCAACACACCAGGACACTCGCCCGACAGCATTACAATACTTGCAACTAGCCACAATAAAACGGTACTTTTTACAGGTGACACCCTATTTATTGGGGATGTAGGTCGTCCTGATTTAAGAGAAAAAGCGGGCAATTTAAAAGCAAAAAGAGAAGAACTTGCCGCAATGATGTATGAAACTGTCACTCATAAATTCAACGATTATCCAGATGACACACTAATTTATCCCGCGCATGGTGCAGGTTCTTTATGTGGTAAAAATCTAAGCGATGCCGCGAGCAGCACATTAGGCGATGAACGACGCAACAATTGGGCGTTTCAAAAACAAACTAAAGAACAATTTATGGAGGTGATTCTAGAAGGACAGCCTTTTATACCTTCCTATTTTGGCTTTAATGTAGACATAAATAAAAAAGGAGCTGAAAACTTACAGCCATCTATAGACCGTATACCATTTAAACCAAAAGCTACTGCCACAGGACTTATAATAGACGTGCGTGCCGAATCTAAATTTAAAAAAGGTCATTTGCCAGGCAGTATTAACATACAAGCCGTTACTGAAAATTCAAAGTTTGAAACCTGGTTAGGTTCTATTGTAACACCTAAAGAGGTCTTTACCTTAGTCATTGAAGACGAAAAAGATAAAGACTTGCTGCTACAACGCGTGGCAAAAATAGGTTATGAAGCACAACTGTCTCAAATAATAACTTTGCCTAAAGACCAACTAGTTACCACACCACAATTGGACGTGGCGCATTTTAAAAACAATCCAGATCAGTACACCATTATCGATATACGCAACAGCAGCGAGGTAGAAGAAGAACAATACTTTAAAAACGCCATTGCAATCCCGTTAAACGAATTGCGAGAAAATGTAAACGATATTGAAACTGCATTACCTATTGTAGTACATTGTGCAGGTGGTTATAGAAGTGCCACAGGTTCTAGTATAATAGCAGATGTATTAAAAGAAGCAACGGTATATGACCTGAGTGAAGATATTAATCAATTTAAAAATTAATTATGAAAAATACCAATAACATAGGGCTAGACAGCGCCACATCGCAAGCAACCGCTATCGCCCTAAACGATTTATTATCAAATTATCAATTGTTTTACATGAACCTAAGGGGTTATCACTGGAACATTAAAGGAAAAAAGTTTTTTGAACTGCACTTAAAATTTGAAGAGCTGTACAACGATGCCTTGATCAAGATTGATGAAATCGCAGAACGTGTACTAACCCTAGGTGAAACACCTATTCACACCTATGCTGATTACCTAAAACATTCCGAAATTAAAGCAACTGAAAATGTAACTGATGGTGGGGCTGCAATCAATTATATTTTAACATCCTTAAAAACATTATTACAAAAAGAACGCACAATTCTTTCAGCGGCCGCACAAGCAAGTGATGAAGGCACTGTTTCTTTAATGAGCGACTATATTGTAGAGCAGGAAAAACTAGTATGGATGCTAGAAGCTTATCAAGATTAGTGACTAACTATTTTTAAAAGCTTGAAAGCAATGCAACAAGATATAGCGGCATTTTGGAACAATAGATATCAAAACAAAGATTTTGTTTATGGCACCGCACCCAACAAATTCCTTAAAGAAAAACTGGCACTTTTAAAACCTAGCAGTATTTTATTACCTGCCGATGGCGAGGGTCGTAACGGGGTGCACGCTGCATTACAAGGCTGGCAAGTAACCGCATTTGACATTAGTGAAGAAGCATCAAAAAAAGCCTTAAACCTAGCGCATCAAAACGCAGTAAGTATTAACTATCAAGTGTCCGAGGTTTTGGATTTTACAAGCAATAAGCAATTTGATGTTTTGGCTTTGATTTACGCACATTTTCCAGCAGCAATACGTAAAAAGGCGCACGCACTTACCCTGAGTTTTCTAAAGAAAGGTGGTGTGGTTATTTTTGAAGCTTTCGCGAAAGCGCAATTAGGAAAACCCTCTGGAGGTCCACAAAATGAGGAAATGCTTTTTTCTATAGACGAAATCAAGCAAGAATTTTCTTGTTTAACATTTAACTCACTACATGAAAAAACCATTACTCTAGATGAAGGAGATCATCATCAAGGGACTGCGCAAGTGATTAGATTTTTAGGTATCAAGAAATAATTTTCTTACCATAGAATAATCAGCTTTCTTAAAATAATATACAATAAAAAACCCCTTCAATATGAAGGGGTTTTTGTTTTGGGTTTAAAACTCGTATTGTAAAAACACCGAGAAATTTCTACCTGGGTCGTTAATGGGCACCCGTCCGAAATCTGCTTGATTAACAAATGAAAAATTTAAGTGATTGTTATAGGTTTGATCAAAAGCATTTAAAACTGCAAATCCTAAATTTAGCTTTTTAAAAGGTTCAAAACCAAAACGCAAATCTAGGGTGTGATAACCAGCTGTTTCTTGTTCTCTAAAACTAGAAGAAATCTGGTCTTGTCTAGAGGTTATGGTATAATCCATACGAGCCCAATAAGTGCCTTTTTCATATCCCAATCCCAATCTTGTCACCAGCGGCGGTGTAAGCGGTAGTGACTCGTCTAGATCCTGATTTCTTGTATAAACGTAAGAAAAAGCAGTATTAAAGTTAAAATATTTTGCAAAATCTACAGTCGCCTCGGCTTCAAAACCTGTTTTATAAGCACTATCTAGGTTTATAAAACGTTTCACCTCTTGTGGCAATGCAGCTGGCATAAACCTTCTATCAAGTGTAGGATCTACTACTGGTACGATATAATTTTCATAGATAGAGTAATATCCTGAAATGCTATATCGCAACGCATCTATGATAGATGTAAAAGGTTTAAAACCTTTAAAACCTATCTCAAACTGATTATTAACCTCTGCATCTAGAAATGGATTTCCTACATATTCAAAAGGGTCCTGCCCTACCTGAAAATGATTGATGTACCGCTCTATCATATTTGCTGATCGCACACCACGACCATAGGCAATTTCTAGCGAGTTATTTTGTGAAAATTGGTGCTTTAAAGAAACTGTTGCAGATACATTATTCTCCTCTCGCTGTCCTAGATTTTCATACATCTGGGCAAAGTTTGCCTCGGGATCTTTTATATCTGAAACCACTAGGTCGTAACGCGCGCCCGCTGTAAGCATCGTTTTATTGTTTAATGCAAATTTATTTTCTACAAAAAGCCCATAGTCATTTACATAAGAATCTTGCCATACCTTATCATTAAAAACCATAGGTACTGGCAGGACAACGCCCATCATATTGCGTTTTACAGTACGTATCCTGCTGCCGTCTCGCGCTATAAGCAATGCATCTAGACCGCTGTAAAGTATCCAGTTTTCAACAGGTTTAACTTTAAATTCTACCCTACCGCCTGCAGTAGTCGCGTCAATGGCAGACACTGCCGCAGTATTGTTAAAAGAAGGTCTTCTGGTATTAGACATTAAATGGTCGACATAAGAGTAATACACTTTTGCATTGACCTCCTTAATAAAACCATCTAGTTTTGACAATTTATAATCCAGCGCTAGGATAGAACTATTATCTTCATCGGTATCCATAGGCAAACCTGCGTGCAGCACATCACGACCATAAGACTGTCGCCAGTGGGCTTGTAGTCGTTGATTTTCACTAAAATTGTAGCCCAGCCTTAAACCATAATCTAAACTTCTAAAAGCCGACGGAATCTCGACACCGTCACCATCTTCATAATTACCAAAATCACGATATCCGGCATTTGCAGTAAGATCATATGTATCCGTAACCTGTTGTATTTTAAAGGAAGAAACCAGTGCATTGCCGTTTGTTTCATAACCTGTACTTGCATTACCATGCAACCCATTGCCTAGCTGCTGTGGTTTTTGAGTTACAAGATTAATTATCCCACCAAAGGTTGCACCATAACGCACAGTATACGGGCCTTTAATTACCTCTATGCGTTCTATATCTTCTGGCACCACATGAGTTGTTATAGGGTCCATGCGATTAGGACAAGCGTGCATGGCTTTAGTACCACCGTCAAACTGAATGTTTAATTGCTCGTATTGCGATGCTCTAAATGAAGGATCAATTGCATAATTACCTCTTTTAATTAATGAAAAACCATTAAAATCAGTAAATAAGTCTGCAACATTTTTAGGTTGTACTACTTTTTTTAATAAATCGGTTTTTACTTTAGTAAGCACCGGGTCGGTAGCGACTTGTCCAGTGACCATTACGGTATTTAATTGCACCACTTTTTTTGCTGTGGTGTCTTTTACTTGTTCTTTTGGCACAGTCTCTTGTGCCAATAAAAATATTGGGATCATAGCGCACAATAGCGTTACATATTTTGTATTCATCTTTGTAAATTTTGAAATTAGGGTGTAGAAATACGCTAGTTAATAACCACTTATATAACAGTTTTAATAGCATTTTTGTTTTTGACTTGTACCAACCTTAAAATTAATATGCAGTTTATAGTATAATCATGTCATTTAAACAGCATGTAATAAAAGCTACTTAAATAATTTATGTAGCTAGTATTATAAATTGCACACCATTAATTAGAAATATTAATGGTTAAAATTAAAGTAGTATAAGATGGTTTTACAAACTACATGGAGGGTGTTCTAAAGGAGAAATAACCATAGAATTGTAAAGACGATTATAATAGGTCATCTCTTTTCTAATATAAAAAGCTGCTGTGATTACAGGTGTAGTTGCGTAAAATAGACAGTAAAAAAATTGCTCCCATTCTAAAGCTGGTGTGCTTTGAGAGTCTTTAACTGGGCCGTTATCAACTATTTTGCTCATTTGACACTTACCGTTACATTGCAGTTGCGGCCTGTCTACATTTTCACATAGTTGCTCTACAAAACTATCTAAATCTAATAGATACCAACTGTAAATAACAGAGCAATAAAAGCTGTTACCCACTAGTAAAACCGATAATGTCACTGCAATTATCCACTTCATAAAACAAAAGTATTACTGGTGCGCGTTAAAAAAGGTGACAAGAGTTACTTAAATGAAATAAAATTATAAAATAGAAACAACAGCAGCCTGTTTTATGTGTTTCAATTTCTTTATGTTTCGCTTTCGCGAAAGCGATATAAAAAGAAGTTGACCCCACACTTAAATCAGCACAGAGATGAGACAAAGCAGTTGTTTTGTAACTCGCAGGTGTATGCAAGCGAAAAATAAAAATAAACATATTTCAAAAGGTGCGATAAAAATTCATGAAAATATGCGAACCACAAATTGAAAAAATAAAACAAAACTTTAACAAAAGAATTAACGCTAAGTGACCTTTGTCACACAACCTACCGTGAGTGAAAACTATTTTTGTGTCTATAAAATTATATTCTAATGGATACTGAAATTCTCGCACGCGTTCAATTTGCTTTTACCATCGCTTTTCACTACATATACCCACCATTAAGTATAGGACTAGGATTAATCATGGTAATTACCGAGGGATTGTACTTAAAGACTGGTAACAAACAATACGAAGTGTTGACCCGTTTCTGGTTAAAAATATTTGCCATCACATTTGGTATAGGAGTCGCTACTGGTATCATTATGGAATTTGAATTTGGTACTAACTGGGCTGTATATTCTCGTTTTGTAGGTGATATTTTTGGTAGTGCACTCGCAGCCGAGGGTTTATTTGCTTTTGGTCTAGAAAGCACATTTTTAGGGATTTTATTATTTGGCTGGAATAGGGTGTCACCTAGGGTACACTTCTTTTCTACTATTATGGTATTTTTAGGCTCTATGTTTAGTGCGGTGTGGATAGTTGTTGCAAATAGCTGGCAACAAACACCGGCAGGTTATCACATTGTAGGAGAAGGTTTTAACGCAAGAGCCGAGGTTACAGACTTTTGGGCAATGGTATTTAACCCTTCTAGTGTAGACCGTATCATTCATGTGTGGCAAGGAGCATTTCTTGCCGGCACTTTTTTAGTACTCAGTGTTCATGCTTACTATTTATTAAAAGGTAGGTATGTAGAAATTTCTAAAAAAGCATTCAAAATATCGCTAGTAGTTGCTACCGTTTTTTCCCTTACACAACTGCTATCAGGTCACAGCAGTGCAGAGGGTGTAACGGTCAATCAACCCGCAAAACTTGCAGCGATGGAAGGACATTATGAAAAATCTGCACCTGCAGATTTGTATCTAATAGGCTGGGTAGATAATGAAACGCAAGAAGTTACCGGTATTAAATTGCCTGGCGGTCTGTCTTTTTTAGTACACCAGGATTTTGACAAACCCATTGTAGGATTAAACGCATTTCCTGAAAACGAGCGACCGGGACAGGTAAATGCAGTTTTTCAATTCTATCACATCATGATTTCTATAGGCATGTTTCTTATAGGACTTACACTATATGCCTGTTTTTTATGGTGGCGTGGGACGCTGTTTGATAAAAGATGGTTGTTGCACATATTTGCATTTGCTGTTTTATTACCACAAATTGCAAATCAAGCGGGCTGGTTTGCTGCCGAGATGGGCAGACAACCCTGGATCGTTTACGGTCATTTAAGAACTGACGAGGGATTTTCTCAAGAAGTTTCTTCAAACCAAATATGGTTTTCACTTATATTGTTTTTAGTAGTTTATACCATTTTGTTTCTTTTATTTATTTATTCTGTCAATAAAAAAATAAAAAGTGGTCCATATGACGAGGCTGCTACAGCAAACGTTTTACCAGAATATTAAAATATAAAATTATGGAAACATTTTTAGGAATCGATTACCCTACACTTTGGTATCTAGTTGTGGGACTATTATTTTCAGGATATGCGGTGCTAGAGGGTTTTGATTATGGCGCAGGTGCCTGGCACTTGTTTTTTAAAAAAGACTTGAGTCGCAGGGTGGCAATCAATGCAATAGGACCACTATGGGATGCAAATCAGGTATGGTTAATTATAGGTGGCGGTGCGTTATTTGCTGGATTTCCAGTAATGTATGCCACTATGTTAAGTGCTATGTACGTTCCCTTTATGCTATTTTTAATATTGCTGGTATTAAGATCTGCGGCAATAAAATTTAGAAGTGCCGAAGAGATGTTATGGTGGCGCAAAACCTGGGACATCACCTACTTTACGGCAAATGTGCTTATTGCATTCTTGCTGGGCGTGGTTATCGGTAATTTACTAGTAGGTTTTGAACTAGCTGAGAATTATAAATATACAGGTGGCGTATTATTTTCATTTTTAACACCATACCCTATCATGGTAGGTTTTACCACTTTATCATTATTCATGACCCAGGGTGCTATATTCTTACTACTTAAAACCGAGGGTCGACTACACGCAAGATTAACTTTTTTACTTAAAAGAGGAATGATCTTTTTTATTTTAAGTTTTGCCGTTACATCTCTTTATACCTTATTTTTTATACCTGGTGTGATTGATAATTTTAAAGAACAACCTGTATTTTTTGTGATTCCTGTACTTGCCTTTCTGGCAGTTGCAAATGTTCCTAGACTAGCATCTTTAAAGAAGTATTTTCAGGCAATTATTTTTTCATCCTTAACCATGGCATTTTTGTTAATGCTAGTTGCCTTTCAATTGTACCCCGTTTTGTTACCATCTACTATAGACCCAGCATATAGCGTTACTATTTACAACGCCGCATCATCTCAAAAATCATTGGGAATCATGTTAACGATGGTGGTAGTAGGCGCACCACTTCTAGCAGCATATCTGGCATTTCTTTACAAAACATTTAATGGTAAAGTACAATTAGACGACACTAGTTATTAGGATTTTTGTTAAAATTATTTTTATAATAACACTGTTTAATAATTTGACTTTTTTTGCGCTTATTTTATTTTGATAATGCAACATGTGCAACATAAACTTCTTTTTAACCCGCTTTTGCGAAAGCGAGACATAAAAACGTGCGCTATAAAGAAGTTGATATCATATTTATTATTAGAACAGTTGCATTATGAAAAAAGTTGATACAATAGAAGATATAACATTAACTTAATGAAAAATACTTCTAAGGGTATGTTATACATTATCATATGTAACAAACAGCATTAATAGCTATTACAGTGTGCAATGGCTTAGGTCATATATACATTCAGAAAATATCATGGCATATTATTAAAAGGAATTATTACTTTAAAATAATGAATACGGTGTTTAAAACTTATTTCGTTAAAAATTAAGTGTTGAAGTACTATTTTATTTTGATTAAGAAATAGAAAATAGAATATAGACAAAAAGCTTTTTTTTTAACTCATGTGATAAATACAAGCAATCATATAGTTTATTAAAAGATTGATGTAATTAAAAAACAAAATTTTAGTTATAATCGTATTTTTCACAAAATTTATTTTGATTGAAAAAACATAAATTTATCATTCTAACATTTTGGGTAGTTTTTTTAGTCTCCATAACAACAGTTTACGGTCAGGACAATAGTACCTATATAAAAAAGGTTGCTGATTTTCAGTATGGTAATGTAAACGCTATTTATGATCTTTATGTAGGAGACACGGGACTTTTGTATTTAGGAACAGATAAAGGTGGCTAAGTTCTAGGACAGATGTGTTATATTTACACTAATAAATTAGTTTTATGA
>CAZQGX010000004.1:0-93508 GCA_964593255.1 uncultured Flavobacteriaceae bacterium
TCTTACATACTACACCTTGTGAATCGCGTTGCTGCTTGAAGTGGTTACGGCATGTATTTTCATCTCCAAAATGAGCGGTAAACGTAAATAAATTCATAGCTTTATTTTGTTATATTACACCACAATATACAAAATTTAGGCGTAATTACGGATATTCAATAAATTAAAGTTACAAAATTCATAATACGACGGGTAGAAGTAATTATTTTTCTGGTAAATCTGTTTTCGGACGGCTGATTTCATTAATAGACGATACTTTGATAAGAAAGTAAGTGAAAAAATGTGATTCAGACCGTTATACAAAGCGATTTACCACAAAAGACCTCTTAATAAGCATGCTCTTTTGTTCATTTTCAAAGTGTACCTCACTTAGAGAAGTATCGAGGTCTATGCTTGGTTTGTCAGGTAAAACGAGTGGTTTTCAATTAAATCACATTCCTAAAAGAAGCACATTGTCTGATGCAAATAAGAAAAGAGACGTTTTGGTTTTTGAAAATATTTATTATCAGCTATTCAACCAATATGGTAGTATTTTATCGAACAGCCAAATTAAAGATGTCATAAAAAAGCAGATAAAGATTTTTGATAGCTCAACAATTAGCCTGTTCAAAGAAATTATGGAATGTGTAGGTAGAAATCCAAAAAATGGAAAAAGAAAAGGAGGAATTAAAGTTCATACGGTTGTCAATGCAGATGAAATGCTACCCAGTTTGGTTTGGTTTAATGAAGCCAAAACACACGATCACAATTTTTTAGAAAAACTAAAATGCGATGAAAACACCATTTATGTTTTTGACAAAGGATACAATGATTATAGGGCTTTTGAACACTTTACAGTTCAAAAAACAGGGTTTGTAACTCGAATAAAAGACAACGCATCGTATATAAGTATTGAAAAACTAAAAATATCAATTATACACTTTTTGGGATACTGCCTAAAATCACATTATTCGAGTGAAAGCTCAAAGCCTAATAACTGTTTGATTTAAAGGATCATAAGATTACTGGTTACCAACATTTGCGATGATTAGGTATTACCTAAAGTTCTGGCCAACCAAAAATCCACACCCTTACCACACCAATGCCATTTTTATTAAAACAAATAACCTTTATTAACCGCTACACCAGCGTTAGGGAATGAAGTGAAAATCCTTTTTTAAGGCTTTTGCTGCCTTAAAAAAGATTGTAACGTAATGCCCGACCCGCAGGGTAACGCCCTTGTTAAATTTACTTTTGGAAACGAATAAAAATGTACAGTAGTAAAATCTAAAATTGAAAACCCTGATCTTTGTTTTTAACGCTAGGGAAACCTGTCTGTCTATTTAATGTTACCTGCTAGAAACTGCTCCCCCCACCCCTACTTTAAATGTTCCAAAATAAAATCAATGGTAGTATTTGTATTTAATTGCTGGTCAAAGCTTCTGGCCTGATGTGCAGCTGGAGTGACTAGTTGTAGGTTTTTCATATGTGCAATAATGGGCTGGTATTCTAGAGAGCATTTACCTAATAATAGGGCATCTATACTGCTGCCATGTTTATGTAGGTCATACACTTTTTTAAGCCCTGATAAATATAGGGCGTCTTTGGTAAAACCACCACCGCGATGCACGCGCAGGGAGATGTTAAAAGCACGGTCTCGGTCTAGTTTGTACTGGTTGTGAATCAAATCAAAGGTATCTGCAAAGTCATAGCCTTTGTTTAGGGAATCGGTAGCAATCACTCGGTAAGCGAGCTCTTTTAATCGGGAAAGGGTCAGGTTGCCACTCATATATTCGGCCATCACGGCTAGGCCTTCCTGGGTTTCTACATTATTAGGAAATCCATTGCTGAATATATATAGCGGTTGCTCTATAGCATTAAAGGTGGTTAATAAATGTACCCCTATTTCATGGTGCGCGAGTACATTAAGCTCGTGCTGTGAGTAGGTATGTCCTTTTTTTAAAATTAGGGTTTTATCTTTGTTTGATACCATGGCGGCTGCACTCATGGCACTGCTGGTCGTTATGTTAAAATCAAAATCGTATAGCTCTCGGTATTTTTTAAAAAACACCTGTGCCTCTCTGGTAGAAATAACGGCATTGTATTTTGAATCTACTAGCTGGTCATCTTGAAAATGAAGGATAAATTTGGCATTTTCTACCATCTTTTCGGTTGGGGTGCCAAAAAATCGCAAACTGTTGTAATAGAATTTACTACTGGGCTCGCTGATGGTTTCTATACATTGTACCAGCCCGCTGTAAGTGTAAATAATGTCTTTGTAAAAAGCTCTAATGGCATCGTCTTGTATGCGTTCTAAACGCTGGCTGTAAAAAAGCCTGTGCAATTTATAGGGCTTAAATTGTAACTTGCGGTACTTAAAATTGGGTATATAGGTGTATTTTGACTTAAAAAACTTGTTGCGTTCTTGTGCGATATTAAGCGGGTTGATGTAAGAAAGAAGCTCTAGGTTTTTAACAATTCTATGAATATTAGCATCTATGTCTATAACGTCTTGATATTCTTGTAAGGCTATGTTTTTGCTTTTAGCTGTTGTGGTGTCTATCATAAAATCGGTGCGCGTGTGCCTTTATATAATATTTAAATAAATCTTGAACTTGTGCTACTACCTGAGGAAAGATCCTACCTGTGGTTTCATCACAGTATATTTTTGATATTTCGGTAGCAAGTACTAACGTATTTTTTGAGTTTGCTGTTACATATTTTAGAAAATAACCATTACCTTTAAAAACATCGTTGATCTTACAAACTACCTCATGATCTATTGGCAAGGTCATTTCATCTAGAATTTCTTGCCATTGTGTAATTTCTGCACGATATTTTTCTTGATCTACATTGCTAGTGCCTATATTAAAAACGGGCACGGGCCTATCCCATCGTTTCCAGTTATAAGAATGTATGTCATAAAATATACAGCCGCCATAAAGCTCTTCTAATTTGACTAAAAGCGTGTGCACCACTTTATAAAAATTCTCGTGTTTTTGTAAGGCGCGGTTTTTCTTTTCGGTGCTCAGCGGTTGTTTCCATAAAGATTTGCCCCAGGCGGTGTCATAAATAGCAGTTTCTGGCGCCCTATTCAAGTCGTATTCAAACCTGCTGTCGTGTGCAATAATGGTAATGGGCAAACCAGCGATCATTTGACCAGTACACGGGTCTTCTTCATACCAGCGGTCGTGCGCTGTATGTAAACAATTATCCCACAAATCTGGCGAAAAGTAATGACCATCATGCACAGCAGCACAGGCATAGGGCACATAATCTTCTATTTTGATAGAAAATGAATAATCGTCTATTACCGCATGAAAGGTATCCTCGTTTTCTATGCGTTGTATGATTTCTAATAAAGATAGTTTAAGCATCGATAATGGTACCTTTAAGTTTATTGCGTCTTTCTAGCGCATTTATTCTATCGGCTACTTGCTCTTCAAAAAAATCGACGATCTTTTCTTGCACTTTTACTTTTGATGCTTTATTAATTTCTATAATACCACCAGGCGACATTACATTTACCTCTACCAGCATGCCGCTTATTACATCTATACCCACAAAGAACAAGCCGTCTTTAACCAGTTTAGGACCTATTTTTTTGCACAAATCTTTTTCGGCTGGTGTCAACACGTGTTTTTTAAAAGTACCGCCAGCGCTTATGTTTGATCTGTGGTCCTCACTGCCTGGCACGCGCTGTACCGATCCTATGGGTTTGCCATTTAATAACAATATACGCGCGTCTCCTTTTTCGGCACCCTCTATATAATCTTGTAAAATCACATAATTGGTGCTGCCATCTTTATTGTCTATATAAAAATCTAGTAAAGAATTTACATTGCCCATAGCTGTTTTTTCTATCATGATCACCCCACTGCCACCATAACCGTTAAGGGGTTTCATGATCATTTTATCACGCGGATTCTCCTTAATAACCGATTTTAAATACTCTTTGTTTTTAGAAACATGTGTTGCAGGAATGATCTCGTTATTGGGATCGTCAAAACAGGCGGTGTATAATTTATTATTGGCCTCGCGCAGGCCTTGTATATCATTGACGATAAAAACATCTTCTTTAACCGAATCTAGAAAGTTTAACGCTATAGGATCTAATGGCGGATTTGCTCGCATCATGATCACGTCAAAACCTGCTAATGGCAGCATCTTTTCTTTGAGAGACACATTTTTGTAAAAGGACTTGTGTTGCGCTGGTACACGGTCCATTTTCTTAATCACTTTAGAAAATGCATAGGCAACGCTATTTCTTATCGTGAGATTTACAGGTGTTGTTACTGCTACTTTGTGCCCGCGCTTTACACACTCATGTATAAGCGCCAGGGTAGAATCTTTACCAGGCTGAATCTCCTCCCAGGGGTACATTAAAAAACATACATTCATGCGATATTTATTTTGTCTTAAGCTCGCAAATTAAGAAGAATTATTTCAAATCCCAGTAAGTTGTGTAAGAAGTGGTTTAGACTTTTAATATTATTGTGAAATTAAGCTGTTTTTTGAGTATTAGATGTCTTTTTTGAGTAACACAGCTAGATTTAGGCTGTAAAAAAGGTACAAAAGAAACGGAAAACAGCAATTTTTTAGCAAATGGAAAAAGTTGTATTTATTAGTTGTATTCAAGATTTGTTATCAATACCCCCTGTCTATTATTTCGCTTTGTTTTAATTTCGCTTTCGCGAAAGCGAGATCATTAAATTTACCCTGTTGCAGATAGGGAAAAAACTGGCATAACAGGGTTCTAACCGTCGATAAACAGGACTATAAAGAAGTAAGTAAATAGATATAAAAGAAGTTTGAAATGCATTACAACTAACGTCAGGTTTTACTTACTGTAATTCAGTGAGTTATTAAAAACTAGATCTTTAGGTTCAAATCTAAATCCAGCGATATTTCTTTTTAAAGTGCTTACCATTTTTTGTTTTGCTATTTGGTCTAGAAAAAGATATTAGCGGGTAGGTTATTTGGGATCCCTTTTATAAGCATATTGCAAATAATAACTGGTGGTTATCTTGCAGTTGCGCTTATAGCTGTTGCTTTTACTTTTTTGTAGTTTATTCTTTTTTATGGCTTTTTAATAGCGATAGGTTGTTTCTAGTTATTATCTTTTTCAATTTACTGATCACAATAGTTTTTAATTTGTACAGCTACTTCTTTTTTTTGTTCTTGATATTGTAGGTAAGTTTCCCATTCTTGTTTTAGAGTAAAAAAGTAGTCTTTTGCGCCATTATTAATCTTGAGGTATTTAAAGAATTAGATAAAGGTATTAAAACTGAATACATTGGTGATTGGTCAAAAGTGGTTCAAGAAATTGAAGATTTTTTTCAAAATATAAAAATCCCAACAGGTGTAATAAAAATTAATGCCTATCCAGCAATACCAGACTATAATGCATTTATCTGCTCTCATCTTGCTGTAGTTAAACCTAATAATGGGAATAGAACTTTTGCCCCCCACATATAGAGATTGAAAAGTTTAAAAGAATTGCCAACAAACCCTGCACGTTAAATTCTTTATCATAAAATATTACATATTTTAGGGGCAAAATTGAATAGCAATATAAACATGTCAGAAGAACAAAAAAAACTACTTGAAAAACAACTATGGGCGATTGCCAACCTACTGCGTGGCAAAATGGATGCAGACGATTACCGCAACTACATCTTAGGCTTTATTTTCTTTAAATACCTTTCAGAAAAATTACATATATATGCGGATGAAATATTAGAACCAGATAATATTAAGTATGAGCAAATAGATGAACATTCAGATAATGGAAAATTATTTATTAATGCAGTTAAAAAGGCTTGTGTTAAAAATTTAGGCTACTTTTTAAAACCAAGTGAATTATTTACCTCTATTGCTCAAAAAGGGAATAATCTATCTGAAATAGTTACCAATGATAATGATGAAGCTACTCAATTTTTTATAATTGAAGATTTAGAACGTATTCTTATCAACATTGAGCAAAGTACTATGGGCACAGAATCAGAAGATGATTTTGTAAAACTTTTTGAAGATTTAGATTTAACGTCTGGTAAATTAGGAAGAACTGTAAAAGCACAAAACGAAACTATTGCAAAAATTATCATACATTTAGATGCAATTGATTTTAATCTAGAAGATACTGAAAGCGATTTATTGGGCGATGCCTATGAATTTTTAATTGGGCAATTTGCGGCAAGTGCAGGTAAAAAAGCAGGCGAATTTTACACACCTCAAGAAGTAAGCACCATATTAGCCAAAATTGTAACGACGCGAAAAAAACGTTTAAAATCTGTTTACGACCCAACCACAGGTAGCGGTTCGCTCATACTACGGGTAGCAAAAGAAGTGAAAGATGTAGGCATGTTTTACGGTCAGGAATTAAACCGAACTACCTACAACCTAGCTCGTATGAATATGATTTTACACGGTATAAATTACCGTAAATTCGATATTAAACAAGGAGACACACTAGAAGAACCACAGCACATACTTATCGACTTAAAAGCAGAAGCTATCGTAGCAAATCCACCATTTTCCGCTAAATGGAGTGCAAAAGGTATTTTTAGTACAGATGATAGATTTAGCCAATACGGCAAACTAGCACCCAAAACCAAAGCAGATTTTGCCTTTGTACAACATATGATTCATCATTTAGATGAAAACGGAATAATGGCAACCGTATTACCTCACGGTGTATTATTTAGAGGAAGTAGTGAAGCACATATAAGACGTTATTTAATTGAAGATAGAAACTATATAGATGCTGTTATTGGCTTACCGGCAAACATCTTTTTTGGTACGGGGATTCCAACATGTATTTTAGTCATTAAAAAATGTAGAGAGGTCAATGAAGATGTATTATTTATTGATGCATCTAACCATTTTGAAAAACAAGGTAAAGACAATAAACTATTGCCAGAGCATATCAATCAAATTGTAGATACCTATACCAACAGAACCGTAACCGATAAATACAGTTATAGAGCAACTTTACAAGAAATTGCAGATAACGATTATAACCTAAATATACCTCGTTATGTAGATACGTTTGAAGAAGAAGAGCCTATTGATATTAATGCCGTTGCAGAAGAAATACAAGCATTAGATAGAGAAATTGCAGAAACTGATGAACGTATTGCTGCCTATTGTAAGGAGTTAAATATTGAAACACCATTTTGACTTCGACGCCTCTCAGTCAACCACTAGAACGAAAACGGACGTTGAGCGTAGCCGAAACGGCAGTGAAAAAAACAAGATAAAAATGATTTGTATGTATATTTTACGTTGTGCTAATGGTTCTTATTACACAGGAAGCACTAAAAATTTAGAACGTCGTTTGCAACAGCATCAAAATGGCGAAGGCGCTAACCATACCAAAAAACATTTACCCATAACATTGGTGTATTTTGAAGAATTTAAGCGCATAGACAACGCTTTTTATAGAGAAAAACAAATACAAGGATGGAGCCGAAAAAAGAAAGAAGCCCTAATAAATGGCTTTCCAGAAAAATTACACGATTTAGCAAAATGTTTGAATAGCACATCGCATCTTGGCTTCGACGCCGCTCAGCCACCTGCCACAACGGACGTTGAGCGGAGCCGAAACGCCGCTCAGCCAACTACCAGAACGGACGTTGAGCGGAGCCGAAACGGCAGTGACCCAACTACCAGAACGAAAACGGACGTTGAGCGGAGCCGAAACGGCAGTGAAACTAACAACAAAAAGCTAAATTAAATGGTAAAACAATTAGCAATACAATACTTTATAAAATTTAATTCCATAGAATTCGAGGGAATTAAAACTTTTTTGGGCGTGCCCCAAGGGTCGGGCTTTCCACTATATCTTTTTTGCGAAAAAACAAAAAAGGATGCCGTTGCAATCCCTCACGCAAAAACACAAACCACATGAAAACAGCCAAAACATTAATACCACAATTAAGGTTTCCTGAGTTTGAAGGTTTATGGAAGAGTAAGAAATATAATCAGATATATACTTTTTATAGTACAAATTCTTTTTCAAGAGAAAAACTTAATTATGAAAATGGAGAAGTAAAAAATATTCATTACGGAGATATTCATACAAAATTTGCAACCCTTTTTGATATAGAGAAGGAATATGTGCCTTTTGTAAATTCAGATATTGATTTAAGTAAAATTAAGGATGAAAACTTTTGTCAAGAAGGTGATTTACTTATAGCTGATGCTTCAGAAGATTATAATGATATTGGTAAAACAACTGAAATTGTCAATTTAAATAATAAAAAATTAATTTCTGGTTTGCACACCTTTCACGCAAGACCTAACAAATATAAAATGGCAAAAGGGTTTGCTGGTTATTTATTACAATCGTGGAAAGTTAGGAGACAAGTTATGACTATTGCGCAAGGAACAAAAGTTTTAAGTTTGGCAACAAGTAGGTTGGGTAATATTGATTTAATTATAACTTCGATTGAAGAACAACAAAAAATAGCATCATTCTTAACAGAAATAGATGATAAAATTACCAAACTAACCAAAAAGAAAACCCTTTTAGAGCAATACCAAAAAGGTGTTATGCAAAAAATCTTTAATCAAGAATTACGATTTAAAAATGATATTGGTAATGCATTTCCAAAGTGGCAAATGAAGAAGTTGGGAGTGTTATTAGATTATGAACAGCCTACTAAATATATAGTAAAATCAACTGAATATAATGATAGCTTTAAGACTCCTGTTTTAACTGCTGGTAAAAGTTTTCTATTAGGATATACAAATGAAACTAAAGGTATTTACAATAAATTACCAACTATAATATTTGATGATTTTACAATGGCTAATAAATTTGTTGATTTTGAATTTAAAGTTAAATCTTCGGCTATGAAAATATTACAACCTAAAACGGATGAAGTTAATATTAAGTTTGTTTATGAAGCTATTCAAATGATAAACTACCCTAAAGGTGATGAGCATAAGAGATTTTGGATTTCTGAATATTCAAAAATTAAAATTGGTTACCCTTGTGTTGAAGAACAAACCAAAATAGCAAATTTCTTATCAGATATAGATGTAAAGATTGAAGCCTTAAATACTAAAATAGAACATAGTAAAGCCTTTAAAAAAGGTTTGTTGCAGCAGATGTTTGTTTAAAAGTGTATTATTAAATAAACCTATAGGTTGATTATATGAAAATAGTTGATATATTTGCAGAGATATTATGTTCCATTGCTTACAAGAAAAAAGGTAGTGATGAATATGATATTAATGAATATGATAGGCTATTGGATTTATGGACAGATGTTAGTTATTTACATCAATACGCAAAAGATAATGGGATTAAAAATATTGACAAGTTTGTAAAAGCAAGACTTAAAGATGCTGAAACAATAGAGGATTTTCTCGATGAACTTATAGAAGACAATATACCATTAGACAAATATTTTCATCAATTAGATAATAATGAAACAGGATTTACCTTACTGTCTTTGCGTAAGGGCAAAACTTCAAACAAAGATGGTTTAAGATTATATGCTGTTAAAATTGATAATGATTGTTTTTTAATTACTGGTGGTGCCATTAAAATGAGCCTTAAAAACAAAGACCACAAAGACACCAGAGAAGAAATGAAAAAGATTGCAAAGGTTAAATCTTTCCTACAAGAAAACGGTGTAATAGATAAAGAATCATTTTACGAATTTAGAACAGAACTTGACAACGATGACAAATAAAGAAAAATTTAAAAGCTTAATTTCTAACGAAAAATCCAATACGGTTACAAGAAATAAAGAGCGTATTAAAAACAGAGCACGTTTAAGAGAATCTCAAGACATTGCTCTTAAAGTTTTAAATAAATTAGATGCTTTAGGATGGTCTCAACGCAAGTTAGCAGAAAAGCTAAATGTAAGCCCACAACAGGTTTCTAAAATTTTAAAAGGAAAAGAGAATCTAACCTTAGAAACACAAGTAAAACTACAGCAGGTTTTAGATATTCCTATTTTAGCAAGTTATTATGAGAAAAAAATTCAGGCATTTTCTTTTGATGATATGTTAAATTTTGATTTTAACATACCTACTTATAAGCCTCAAGTTTATTCAGGTGTACCTTTTTTTAAAGAGGAATTTAAAAAAGGTTTAAGTCTTGAACCAAAAATGGTGGTAGTTGATGGTACTAATTATCAAATGGCGTCATAATGGAAAAAGGAAGTGTAGGTTTTGCATTAGTAGGTATTAAAACCGAACAATTTGCAACATTTGAAGATAATTATAAAGACAAAGCAAAAACCTCTTTAAATACAGGTTTAGAGTTTAAGTTCAATAAAGATGAAAAGCTAATAGCTGTTGTTGTAACTATAATTTTTAAGCAAAATAAAAAGGTATTTTTAAAGCTTCAAGTTAGTTGCCATTTTATAATATCAGACGAATCGTTTAAAAATTATTGTGTTGATTCCCTAATTACTTTACCTAAAGGTTTTATGACTCATTTAACTATGATTACAATTAGTTCTGTTAGAGGTGTGCTTCACGCTAAAACAGAAGGTACTATTTTTAATAAATATTTGTTACCCACATTAGATGTGACTAAAATGGTTAAAGAAGATGTTGTATTCTCTATAGATAGTTAAAACAGTTGTACTATTTGTTACCCTGTTAATACTATGTTTTAATAGAATTAAATTTTAGTGTGTTGTATATAAAGCCTGTAAAAAAGGTTTGTTGCAACAGATGTTTGTTTAAAAATAGATAGAATATGCATTTCTTATATGTTGATGAAAGTGGTGACCCAGGTAAGCATAAACATAGCTCACCACATTTTATTTTATCAGGTTTAGTTGTATCTCAAGAAGATTGGACAATATATCTAGAGCGTTTAAAAACATTTAGAAAATCTATTTATAAAAAATACGGCTTAAATCAAAGGCTTGAAATTCACGCTTCAGAACTAATTAGGATTGGTAGCTTAAAAGAATATCAAAAAATTAGTAAATCCAATAGAATTAATATTCTTAAAGATTATGCAACACAAATACCTATAATTTTTAGTAATGCTAAAGTGATAAATATTTGTTTAAAAATAGAAGATTATCCAGATAGGGATATTTTTGCTTTAGCTTGGTCAAGGCTTTTACAGCGATTTGATACTTACTTGAAAAAAGAAGCTAAAGATAAAGGTGTAGTAATTGTAGATGATACTGATAGTATAAAATTACAAAATTTACAACGTAAATTAAGGATTTACAACCCAACACCATCCCATTTTAAAGAAGGTTCTTATAATGCACCAATAAATAACATATTAGAAGATCCATTTTCAAGAAATTCTAATCAATCCTATTTTATTCAAACAGTTGACGTTATTGCACATTTATTGTATAGAAAAGAATATCCAAAAGGGAGTCTTAAAAAATATGGCTTACAATATCAATTTGATAAAATTGAACCTATATTATTAAAAAAAGCGAGTAAATCAGATGATTTGGGTATAGTTAGAGCATAAAAAAACCTCGGTTCAAAAACCGAGGATTTTGTTGCGGCCCTATTAAAGCAAACGGCTTTAATCGAGTCGACTTATATTTTTATATAAAGTACAATGTCCTATTTTGTATTACAAATATATGTATTATATATGTAAAAATTGCAATATTTACGCAAAATTTGTTATAAATATTTAAAAATCAATTAATTGACAACACAACCAGAGCAAGTATTAGAAAATAATTTAGTAAGCCAATTAATAGCATTAGGCCATAAATCGGTTGTTATAAAAACAGAAGTTGATTTATTAAGCAATTTAAAATCCCAATTAGAAAAGCATAATAAAACAACCTTTACTGCATCAGAGTTTGATAGAATAGTTATACATCTTTCAAAAGGTAATATTTTCGATAAAGCCAAAACCTTACGAGATAAATATGTATTGCAAAAAGACAATGGAGATAAAGCATATATAGAGTTTATCAATCAAGATTTTTGGTGTCAAAATCAATTCCAAGTTACCAATCAAATTACTATCAATGGTAAACGTGAAAATCGTTACGATGTAACGCTTCTTATAAACGGTTTGCCATTAGTACAAATAGAATTAAAGCGCAGAGGCATAGAACTTAAAGAAGCCTTTAATCAAATACAACGCTATCAAAAAGAATCGTTTGCATCTAACAATGCGCTGTTTAATTATGTCCAAATATTTGTAATAAGCAACGGTGTAGATACCAAGTACTATGCAAATAGTCAAAAGCAGAGTTTTAAATTTACTTCTTTTTGGGGTGATGAAAAGAATAAAAAAATCACCCAATTAGAGCCATTTACAAGTATCTTTTTAGAGCCTTGTCATATTGCTAAAATGATTACTAAATACATTGTATTACACGAAAGTGATAAAACACTAATGGTATTAAGACCGTATCAGTTTTTTGCAGTAGAAGCTATTATTGATAGAGTAAAAAATTCAGATAAAAATGGGTATATCTGGCATACCACAGGTTCAGGTAAAACACTAACGTCATTTAAAGCAAGTCAAATATTAACGCATAATCCTAAAATTAAAAAAGTAGTATTTGTAGTAGATAGACAAGATTTAGACGACCAAACCGTAAGAGAATTTAAAGCCTTTGATAAAGATAGTATTGATGGTACAGAGAATACCAAAATGCTTATCAGTCAATTTTTAGATAATAACAGACCTTTATTAGTTACAACAATACAAAAGCTTAATAGTGTAATATCAAAAGCTAAATTCAGGAATCAAATAGAAGACTTAAAAGATGAGAAGGTAGTATTTATATTTGATGAGTGTCATCGTTCACAATTTGGAGATACCCATAAACGTATTGTAAATTTCTTTACCAATCATCAATTATTTGGTTTTACAGGCACGCCCATATTTGTAAAAAATGCCATTAGTAAAAAAAGTATCAAACAAACTACGGCAAATCTGTTTCACGAGTGTTTACATCAATATGTAATTACAGATGCTATACGTGACGAAAATGTATTAAAATTCTCAATAGAGTATTACAACGTTTTTAAATCAAAAGAAGGTGTAGATGATACAAAAGTAGAAGATATAAACAAGCAAGAAGTTTATGAAAGTGATGATTATTTAATTACCATTGTTAACTACATTATAGCAAATCACAACCGTAAAACACACCACAGGACATTTACAGCGATTTTTTGTGTAAGTAGTGTAGATATTCTTACAAAATATTATGATTTATTAAAAACTAAAAAAGAAGCAGGAGAACATCGTTTAAATATCGCTACAATCTTTTCATATGCAGCTAATCCAGAAGATAAAGGGGCTGATGGCGACATACCTTCTGAAGATTTTCCAGAAGTTTCTATGGCAGCAGAACCATCGGCAGCTTACGGTTTAATTCCTTATAAAGACAAACTAGATGCATATATAAACGACTATAATAGCCAGTTTGGTACTAAACACAATGCACAAGATGGGAATGCATTTTTAAACTATAAAAAAGATATTTCTAAACGTGTTAAGAACAAACAGATTGATATATTGTTAGTGGTTAATATGTTTCTTACAGGTTTTGATAGTAAGTCTTTAAACACGCTATATGTAGATAAAAATTTAAACTATCACGGTTTAATACAAGCTTATTCACGCACCAATAGAATCTTAGACGAAAAGAAATCTCAAGGAAACATTTTAGCGTTCCGTAACCTTAAGCAAAACACAGATGATGCTATTGCATTATTTTCTGATAAAAACGCAAAAGAAACCATTATTATAGCACCTTATGAAGAGCAAGTAAAAAAGTTCAATATTGCTTATAACCAATTAATGGGTATTGCACCAACAGTAGATAGTGTAAATGATTTGGTTACTGAAGAAGATGAACTCGCTTTCGCGAAAGCGTTTAGAGAAATCATGCGATTGAAAAATATATTGTCATCATTTATCGAATTTACATTTGATGATACGTATATGAAGGAACAGCAATTTGTAGATTACACAAGCAAATATTTAGACCTATACGATAAAATAAAAACGAATAATCAAAAAGAATCGGTATCTATTTTAGATGAAATTGATTTTGAATTAGAGTTAATACATCGTGATGAAATTAATGTAGCCTACATAATGAAGCTTGTTGCAAAATTAAAAGATGCAAAACCAAAAGACAAGGCAAAACAGAAAAAACAAATAATAGATTTAATTGCTGGAGAATCTGAATTAAGAAGCAAGAGATTGTTGATAGAAAATTTCATTCAAAACAATCTTCCAAAAATAAACGATAGTGAAGCTATTGAAGATGAATTTAAATCATATTGGCAAGAAGAAACTAAAAAAGCTTTACAAGAATTAAGTACAGCAGAATCATTAAAACAAGATAAAGTAGAAAACATCATAAACGATTTTCTTTTCACAGGAAGAATGGCAACCGAAGATGAAGTAATAGAAGCATTAGAAAAGCAACCAAGTGTCCTACAAAGAGAATCCATAAGCACCAGAATAACAGAAAAAATAAAAGACTTTGTAAAAACTTTTATTAATGGTGTAGATAATTGATAACGTTATAAATATATAATGGCTTTAGATAGAATACATACAAATACAATAATCAAAAAAATACTGCCTTAGGGCACAGTCCATCGTTAGTATTTGGTAGCTGTTAATCAAATTACAATACTAACCAAAGTTAGTTTAAGACTATTAGTAAACAACAAATTATATGTACTATTTTATGTATTTGCCCTGGTTATAATTGTGTTGTCAAAAATATATTTGTAATGAAATACTACTTCATGCCACTATTCTAATAAGGTATAAAATCAATTCATTTAGTGTATTATTTTCTACATAATTTGTAAATCACACTTATGTCATCTAAAGATAAAAAACCAACAAAAAGAATAGAACATCGCGGTGAAAACATACGTGTTTCTAGAACAGGCGGTGTAGCTGCAAGAAAGAATATATCTAAAGATGGTTATGGTGCTACTGTAAACACTAATCAAGGTGTTAGATTACATAAACGTCTTTTTAGTGGCGCAAGAGTAGGTTTACAAAATGGTAATTTTCAGTTTATTGGCAGATATAAAAGCGGCCCTTTCAATTTTAATATGTCTAAATCTGGTGTAAGTACCTCGATAAGAAACAAAAGAGGTTCGTTTAACATCATCAAACCTAATTATTCAAGCTTTAAATTAGGTGGCGTTCAAATAAGAGGTAAAAACGCAGCCATATTTCAATTAATCTATTTTGGTTTTATAATATCCGTCAATATTATCAAGCTATTCTGGCAAATTGCTGTAATTATATTATGGTATGCATTTTTGATAATTAGATGGTTTTTTGGCTTCATAGTGGGCTTTTACAAAGGTTTTAAATACAGTACAGTTGAAAAGTAACAAGAAATAAAGCAAACTGCTAAATAACACTATATTTTTCCCAGCAAAATAAGTATAACTACCGTTGCGCTGCACCAATTGAACCGAAAAAATAGACGGTTTTAACCTAAATTACTGGCACTATTACCCCAAAATCAATGGCACAAATCAAAACGGAGTAGCCATAGACCACCCAAGGTTTTGAAAACAGTTTGTCGTACAACTACTGATCACCAAGATGATGTAGACGCAATTCTTCCACAAACTTTGCCCTAAAGACTTTACTTATGGCCATAACAGGGTAAAGAAATTTTCCGCTCTTTCCTGCTTTTTGCTGTCTTCCTTTCCTATCAAGACTGTTTTGACCCCTATAAAACAACAGTTTTACTAGAAAAATAATTACTTTTACACATCGTATTTTGAATTTCGTAACTCTAATTTACGATTATTATTTAAGAAGCCATTTTTATGGTTTCTTTTATGTCGGACAACAATGAACGGATATATCTATTTCTAATTATTATCTACATAATCTAAATATTTTTTTATTGAAATATAACAACTGCATTATCAAAACAGCACAATACTCAAGTATTACAAAAAACAATTGTACATTACAAAAAAGATAAAAATCTAGTATGCCAACACTCCATTGGATAGGAAAAGAAAAAGTAGTAAACCACCACAAAGATGTGCCTTTTAAAGTATTAGAATTTAAATATGGCTTTATAGCTGATCCTGCAAACAGCACAGGTCATGAACAAACCGAGCCAACTTATAACGGTAACAAAATAATACATGGTGATAATTTAGAAGCCTTAAAAAGCTTATTACCAGAATATGAAGGAAGAATAAAGTGTATTTATATCGACCCACCGTACAACACAGGGAATGAAAGTTGGATTTATAATGATAATGTAAACGACCCTAAAATAAAAAGGTGGCTAGATGAAACTTTAAAAAATAGTGAAAAAGACCAAGTAGCTGCAAGAGGTTTAAACAATCTTACAAAGCATGATAAATGGCTGTGTATGATGTATCCTCGCTTAAAATTACTTCAACAGTTATTAGCAAATGATGGAGCTATTTTTATTTCAATAGATGATAACGAATTAGCATATCTAAAAATAATAATGGATGAAATTTTTGAGCCAGAAAACTTTATAGAATATTTTTCTTGGGTAAAAACTGAGACACCATCAAATTTATCTTTAAAAACAAAAAAAACAATTGAGTATATAGTTTGTTATCAAAAGAGTAAAAATAAAATAAAATTTAAGGGGTTAAAAAAACATAGTAAGAGTAGTAACGGTTTAATGAACCAATCTAATACTGCCAAGGAATTAATATTTCCGCCAGCAATTGTTGATACTTCTTTAAAAAATGGCATTTACAAAAAAGGTAGTTATGGAACTAAAAGCTATGCAATTGAATTAATTGAAGATACAGAAGTCTTAAATGGATACTTTTCAAAACCTATACGTCTATTTGGAAAATTTAAGTGGTCGCAACAAAATCTAGACAACGAAATAAAGAAAGGGACAAAAATTTCTATACGTACAATAGCTTTTTCGCCATCTTATGAAAAAGCAGAATACGAGCCTGAAGTTCCTTGGAACCTGATCAACACTGATTTTGGGGTTAAAACAAATGAAATAGCTTCAACAGAATTAAAAAATATTTTTGGGAAAAAAGTTTTTGATTTTCCAAAACCACCTTCCCTAATTGAATACATTATTAACTTCTTATGTGATAAAAACGACATCATACTCGATTCCTTTGCAGGTTCAGGTACAACAGCACACGCAGTTTTAAACTTAAACAAAAATGATGGCGGCAATCGAAAATTCATTTTAATAGAAATGGAAGATTATGCTAATGAAATAACAGCCGAAAGAATAAAACGAGTGTCTAAAGGTTATGGTACAGGTACAAAAAAAGTAGAAGGTACAGGAGGTAAATTTGACTTTTATGAACTAGGCATCTCTCTTTTTGATCAAAATCAAAACTTTAACGATCAGGTAAGTATAGATAAAATGAGAGAATATATTTGGGTTTTAGAAACTCGCACTGCTTTTAAGGAACTAAACGCACATTCTTATTATCTAGGCCTAAAAGATGAAAAAGCCTATTACTTTATTTATGAAATAGGCCATGCAACATCTTTAAACTATGACAATTTTAAACACTTAAATATTAAAGGTAAACAAAATATAATTTATGCCGATGATTGTTTGCTATCGCAAACATTTATGTCCAAGAAAAACATCATTTTCAAAAAAATTCCTAGAGATACTTCAACATTTAAAACTGCCTGATACTGATAATACTTGGTATTAAGATAAATTTTGTTTCTTACTAGAAAACCTATTTTTTAACAAATTTTTTAGTTTCTACCGCATTGTTTGATACTACCATGCACAAATAAAAGCCTTTTGATAAAGAAGAAACAGCTATTTGTCCTTGACGCCCTATTTTAGTCTGGATAACCTGCTGACCGTTCATATTAAAGATCAACACATCTGCCTCGTCAAAATTTGCAAGTTCTATATTTAACTCGTTTACAACTTGCGTAGGATAAAAATTAAAAAAACTGCTAGCAACGTTTTCATTTGTAAGAACACTTGCTGACTGGCCTGTTATAAGATGATCACCACTATTGGCATTATTTCCATTAGCTTGCAGTGTTGAATAATAAAATGTAACAGGGCCCTGATCTGAAGCTGGTGCAGTCCATGTAAAATTCCACGTGTTTGAAGTTGTGCCTGCTGCGGTATGCGTTAATCCCGACCCGCCGTTGCGCAATTGTGTTCCTGTGCCAGGTGACCATGTCCCTATTTTAGTTCCACTAGCATCCTCGGCAGTAATATTAAATCCAAACTTTGAAACACTTGAACCATTAATGGCGAGATTTAAATTATAAGCCTGCCCAGCTGCATATGCTGTTGGCACATTGGTTAATACAGGTGTGCCGCCATAAGTAGATCCAGCTGCATGACAGGCGGTACAATTTGAACCACCATCGCCTGGTGAACCTGAAAAATTACCGCCTTGACCGCCTGTAAAGCTTACCAGAATGAGTAAACCCACAGGTATTGCAACTAGAATACTGTAAAAAGAATAGTTTTTTTTCATAATATATTGTTTTAATTTAACATCGAAGTTAAATTTATTTATGAAACTTAAATAATTATCATGAAATCTTAACTATATTTTATCAAAAAGCATTAAACAACATTTAAATTTTTTAATGGTAGATCTAAAACTTAATCTATACAAAACATCATGCTTTTACAAATCTATCTTACACTTTTATAAAATACTGGTTGTATAATTCTAATATTTTGATAAAACATTGAATACTATCACTACTTGTGTAAAAATAAATTCATAATAATTTAAAATGCTCAAAAAATGTAAATCTATCCTTTAAATGACGTATTCCGTCTTTAAAAAAACAGTAACAATTTACCTGCTTAAATACATTCTTCTGCGAGCATACAATTCATAAAATTCGTCGTCTTTTAGACTGTCAATAAATAAAATACTCTCACCAGTTGATTTCATTTCAGGTCCTAGACGTTTATCTACATTAGGAAATTTATTAAAAGAGAATACAGGTTGTTTAATGGCATATCCATCTAGATGTGGTTTAAAGTCAAAATCGGATACTTTGTTATGACCCAGCATGACTTTGGTAGCATAATTTACATAAGGCTCTCCATAAGCTTTTGCAATAAATGGCACAGTACGAGAGGCTCTAGGATTTGCTTCTATAATAAACACTTGGTCATCCTTTATCGCAAACTGAATATTTATCAAACCTACTGTCTTTAATGCAAGTGCAATTTTAAATGTATGATCCTTTATTTGTTGCATTACTAGGTCTCCCAAAGTAAAAGGAGGTAACAGCGCATTAGAATCTCCAGAATGCACACCACAGGGTTCTATATGTTCCATAATACCTATGATGTAAACATTTTCACCATCACAAATAGCATCGGCCTCTGCCTCTATTGCGCCATCTAGATAATGATCTAGCAGTAATACATTATTTGGTATTTTTCTTAATATATCTACTACATGTTCCTCTAGCTCGTCTTTATTGATAACGATTTTCATGCCCTGCCCACCTAAAACATAAGACGGTCTTACTAGAATAGGAAAATTCAACTTATCGGCAACTGCAAGTGCCTCGGCAGGAGTGGTTGCTGTAGCAAATTCTGGAAAAGGAATGTTGTTGTCTTGTAATAATTTTGAGAATAAACCGCGATCTTCTGCAAGGTCTAGTGCTTGATAACTGGTTCCTAAAATTTTTATCCCGTATCTATCTAGTTTTTCAGCAAGTTTTAAAGCGGTTTGACCGCCTAATTGTACAATAACGCCCTCGGGTTTTTCATGGCGTATAATGTCATAAATATGCTCCCAAAAAACCGGTTCAAAATACAGTTTATCTGCGGTGTCAAAATCTGTAGATACTGTTTCTGGATTACAATTGATCATTATGGTTTCATAACCACATTCTTGTGCAGCATAAACGCCATGCACACAGCAATAATCAAACTCAATCCCTTGCCCTATACGGTTAGGACCCGATCCTAAAACAATTATTTTTTTCTTTTCGGTAACAATACTTTCATTTTGCACATATCTATTGCCATCTGCTGTTTCAATATCTGCTTCAAAAGTCGAATAATAATAAGGGGTTACCGCTTTAAACTCTGCCGCACAAGTATCAACCAGTTTATAAACCCGGTTGATCTTCATTTCGTCTCTTAAATTGTAAACCTCAGATTCTAGGCAACCCAACATGTGCGCGATCTGGCGGTCTGCAAATCCCTTTTGTTTAGCTTCTAGTAGTAGCTTTCGCGAAAGCGTGCCAATTTCAAACCTCCCGATTTCTTTTTCTAATAAAAAGAGCTCTTCAAATTGTTTGAGGTACCACATATCTATTCTAGTGATCTCGTGTATGCGATCCAGGGAAATACCCATGGCAACGGCATCATATAGTGCAAAAACCCTGTCCCAACTGGCGTGGGTTAATTTTTCAATTACCTGATTGTAATCGGTATAACTCTTACCATCAGCCCCTAGACCGTTGCGTTTAATTTCAAGTGATTGAGTGGCTTTATGCAATGCTTCTTGAAAAGAGCGTCCTATTCCCATCACCTCTCCTACCGACTTCATTTGCAGACCTAGCGTGCGATCAGCTCCTTCAAATTTGTCAAAATTCCATCTTGGTATTTTTACAATTACATAATCTAAAGTAGGTTCAAAAAGCGCACTAGTTGATTTTGTGATCTGGTTGTCCAGTTCATCTAGTGTGTAACCGATGGCAAGTTTTGAAGCTATTTTTGCAATGGGATAACCCGTTGCTTTAGAAGCCAGTGCACTAGATCGACTTACTCGTGGGTTGATCTCTACTGCAATGATATCTTCATCTTTATTTGGATTGATGGCAAATTGCACATTACAACCACCAGCAAATTCTCCTATACTGCGCATCATATGTATGGCCATATCGCGCATTTTTTGATAGGTGCGATCAGATAGAGTCATTGCGGGTGCCACGGTTATTGAGTCTCCTGTATGGATTCCCATAGGATCCATATTTTCTATGGTACAAATAATGACAACATTATCATTATCATCCCTTAATAATTCTAGCTCGTATTCTTTCCATCCTAGTAATGCTTTGTCAATCAATACTTCATGAATAGGTGAAGCTTCTAGACCACGAGTTAATAGTTCTTCAAATTCATTTTCAGTATGTACAAAACTGGCACCATAGCCGCCTAGAGTGAATGATGGTCTAATAACCAGTGGAAAACCAAATTCCTGAGCAATTTCTTTACCTTTTAAAAAGGATTTTGCCGTGGCAGCAGGTGCAACAGCTACCCCTATTTTATTCATAAGACCTTTAAACTGGTCGCGGTCTTCTGTAATATTTATAGCTGCGATATCTACCCCTATAATTTCTACATTGTAATCTTGCCAGATACCTTTTTCATCTGCCTCTATACATAAATTAAGAGCCGTTTGCCCACCCATAGTAGGAAGAACAGCATCTATTTGTGGGTGTGCTGCCAGTATCTTCTTTAACGATTTTGTGGTTAATGGCAACAAGTATACATGGTCGGCCATACTAGGATCGGTCATAATGGTTGCAGGATTTGAATTGATCAATATAGTTTCAATTCCTTCTTCTCTTAATGATCTGAGTGCTTGAGAACCTGCATAATCAAATTCACAAGCCTGACCAATAATTATTGGCCCGCTACCTATTAATAAAATGGATTTGATGTCTGTTCTTTTTGGCATTGTGATATGGTTTTTAAGGATTTAAATATCGTGAATTTTGGGTATAAAAAAAGGCGTCAATTCAAAAGAATCAACGCCTTGTATAATTTAAAGATAATTCATTATCTCTTGTGTCTTCTCTCAGTAGAAACAGATAATTTTTTGCGCCCTTTTGCTCTACGACGTGCAAGAACTTTACGACCGTTTGCAGATGCCATACGCTCTCTAAAACCGTGCTTGTTTCTTCTTTTTCTTTTACTTGGTTGATATGTTCTTTTCTGTGCCATAGCTTGAAATATGTTTCTATATGAAAGAGGTAACCCCTAATTTTTAATCGGCTGCAAATATAGCAGTTCTTATATACTACACAATAATAAATATGCTTTTTTTGAAATTATTTTTAATTGACACGATTATAACAGCATTGTAAAATAATAAGATTGATCTGATTATTTATTGAACACAAAACAAAACTCCTAGTCGCAAAAAAAACAAATTAAGCTTACTATTTTTTCACGATAAAATACTTTTTAAAACGATTATCGCTATACCAAAAGATTCATTTAATAAAACCTCTTAAAATTGTATATTTGCAAACTTTAAAAATAAACCGATGTTTAATAAAAATATAAAGTTAGTACTCACATTTTTAATCCTAGTATTTGCAGTTTATCAATTTACTAGAAACGAGATTCTTACAGGTATTTTTTTAATTTTGTTTTCAGGTATTTTTGTATTTCTTTACTTCAAAAACGAACTTATTTTATTAGCCTTTTTACGATTGCGTAAACAAGATTTTCCTGGAGCACAAAAATGGCTAGACAAAATATCAAATCCAGAGACCGCACTGGTACAAAAACAACAAGGTTATTACAATTACCTGCATGGTTTAATGATCTCGCAAGTAAACATGACCAAAGCAGAGAAATATTTTAAAAAAGCCATCGCGCTAGGGTTGAGTATGGATCAGGATCTTGCAGTTGCAAAATTAAACCTCGCTGGTATATCCATGATGAAACGCCGCAAACGAGAAGCTACTAGCCTGCTGACTGAGGCTAAAAAATTAGACAAACACGGCATGCTTAATGATCAAATAAAAATGATGAAAGATCAAATGAAGAAAATCTGATTTTTTTTTAAAAGATTAAAATTATTATGAAGCCCATTTGCTAATTACAAAGGGCTTTATTTTTTGGGTCCATACGCTGTTAAATGCAACAGCGCCTATAACATTTATACAATTCGTTGTCGCAAGGTTTTACTTTAAAAAAATCCTTAATTTCTTGTAAAATGAAACAATAAGCATGCACTACTAACTTACTTTTGTTTTACCATTTATGAAAAATATATCTACAAAAACGATTCAAGATTTAGAATTTGATGTTGTATTAGCACAGGCAAGTGCTTTTTGCATTACCGAGAATGGTAAAACTGCCATAAGTATTTTACAACCGTTTACAAAACGTTATTTAATACAGCAAGAACTAGATTTTACCAGTGAGTACTTATGGTCATTTTCTAGCGAGTACCGCATACCTAATCACGGTTTTGATCCTATAGAAAAAGAATTGCAACTGCTGGGAATAGAAAACAGCACGCTAGAAAAAGATAGTATAAGAAAACTAGCCGTGTTACCTAGCACTGTAAATGAACATATTAAATTTTTCAAAAAGTTACAAGAAAACTTTCCTCAACTTTATAAACGTCTAAAATTTATTGATTACAACGACATCATTCCCGCGCAAGTAGGGCTGGTTATGGATCGTTTTGGTGAAATTAAAAATGATGCCTCGCCACAATTAAATAATTTAAGACGTGAGATGAACAGTGTGCGAGGGCAACTTAACGGTAGTTTTGGGCAAGCCCTAAGCCATTACGGGCAACTAGGGTATCTAGATGAAATAAAAGAGAGTGTTGTAGAAAATCGTCGTGTTCTAGCAGTAAAAGCCATGTACCGTCGCAAAGTAAAAGGTAAAATGATGGGCAGCTCTAGAACAGGCAGCATCTCCTACATTGAACCAGAGCGAGTATTGACGCTTTCGCGAAAGCTATCTGAATTAGAAATTGAAGAACTAGAAGAAATACAAAGAATACTTAAGGAATTAACAGATTTCTTGCGCGCATTTATTCCTGAATTTGAAGCCTATAGAGAATACCTAACTCAAACCGACGTGATTGCTGCCAAAGCAAAATATGCCCGTAAAATAAACGGTTGTTTACCCATGATGGTTACCCATCAAGAACTAGAATTAGTTGACGCCTTCCATCCATTGCTTTGGGTAGCAAACAATGAAAGAAATGAAAAAACATTTCCGCAAACCATAAGACTGGTGCCAGATAATAGAATTATTGTAATATCTGGCCCTAATGCTGGCGGTAAATCAATCACTTTAAAAACTGTAGGTCTACTGCAATTAATGATACAAACAGGCATGTTGATACCCGTGCATGAAAAAAGCCGCATTTGCATTTTTGACCATGTACTTACCGATATAGGTGACAATCAAAGTATTGACAATCATTTAAGTACCTATAGTTATAGATTAAAAAATATGCGCGAGTTCCTAAAAATGGCAAACGATAAGACCTTGTTTTTAATAGATGAATTTGGTACAGGATCTGACCCAGAATTAGGAGGGGCACTTGCCGAAAGTATGCTAGAAGAACTCAATGACCGCAAATCATATGGAATCATTACCACGCACTACACCAACTTAAAAATGCTGGCAAACGAGTTGCCAGAAATGACCAATGCAAATATGTTGTTTGATGCCAGGTCTTTAGAACCTATTTACCAGTTGCAACTAGGTGAGGCAGGTAGCTCTTTTACTTTTGAGGTGGCACAAAAAAACGGAATTCCTTATTCATTGATCAATAAGGCAATGAAAAAGGTAGAACGTGGAAAAATACGTTTTGATAAGTCTATTGCCGCACTACAAAAAGAGCGCTCAAATTTAAGACGCAACAATGATAACCTGCGCGATAAAGAAATAAAAGCCACACAGCGCGCTAATAAGCTAGAAGACACACAAGAACGAGTACACCAGAAACTGCAAGACTTTCAAGAACTTTATGACAGCTACCAGCGATTTATACAACTGGGCAAAAAATTTGATTCATTAGCAGAAAACTTTGAAAAAAATAAAAAGAAAAAACTATTATTAGACGAGCTGTTAAAACTAGTTATCACAGAAAATGTAAAACGCAAACCAAAAGCAGTAAGTAAAAAAGAAAATACAAAAGAAAATACAAAAACAGCCAAAGACCAACAAGTAAAGCAAAAACAAGTAGAAAACGAGGTTATTCAAAAGGTTCAAAAAATAAGAACCGAAAAAATAAAAGCCAAAGTTGCAAAATCAACAGCAGAGGTTACAAGCGAGGCCCCTATGACACCATTAAAGATAAATGATAAAGTAAAGCTGGCGGGTTCAAAATCTGTAGGAACTATTGATTTGATAGAAAAAGGAAAAGTGACTGTTAATTATGGATTTTTTACCACTATTGCGCCTATAGAACAATTAGAAAAAGTGGTTAAGTAAAAGAAAACAAACTATAAGGTAAATTCTAAAGGTAGTAAAATTGATTAATTTTGTAGTTCATTAAACCTTATGGAAAACCTAAACCATTAATGCAAAAAGAACAAGATATCATTTTATTTGACGGTGTTTGCAACTTGTGCAATGATGCAGTGCTGTTTATTATTAAACGAGATCATAACCGCAGGTTTAAATTTGCCGCATTAGAAAGTGATGTAGGAAATGCTTTATTAAAACAACATCAAATTGATCCTAGCAAGGTAGATTCTATTATTTTAATTAGCAAAAACGTTGCCTACATAAAAGCAAGTGCTGCGCTGCACATCGCAAAAGGTTTAAGCGGTTTATGGCCCCTACTCTATGCATTTATCATTATACCAGACTTTATATCAAACGGCGTTTATGATTTCATCGCAAAAAACCGTTACAAATGGTTTGGAAAAAAAGAAAGCTGCATGATTCCTACACCCGATTTAAAATCAAGGTTCTTATAAATAGCAGGCGTTTTGATATATGGGTTACTAATATCTCATGCTTTTAATGTAAATAACTTTCATTGTCTTATTTATTATAATAAACAACTTTAGGATTAGATGACATAAAGCCATAGAGAGCCTAACCTTGGTTTGCGCTTTGGGTTAGAAATATTTACTGCAAATTTACTTATAAAATGATTTTCAAGTGGTTAATGTAAAGTCTATATCCTATATTCAATATTCTACTCTCTAAAAACAATGTGGTCTAATTTCTTAGTAAAAGAGACGATTTATTCAAAACTGTCCATCTATTTCTTATTCCTGTTTTGTCTATAAAAATAGACCCCAGCAAGCTCAGTAAAAAAGCCTAAAATAATCATACCAGTAGCACCCAAAAATTCCATCATATACATGATAACACCTGCGATAACAATCACACTGCCTAATGCAATCATATAAATAGCACCTTTTTTATTCATATTGTCTTGCGTTTTAAGAAATATTCAAACACAGTATTTTTGAGACTAATTAGGAACAAATTCTGCTAGTTTTAAATCAATATCACTTAATTTTACCAGCTTACCTTTATTAAAAAGACCACTTAATTCAGTAATTTTTGTGGTGGTGTCCTTAGGTTTAAAATTGTTATAATCCTGTATGATCACACCGTTTAAGCTGGTTCTATTCTCGCTTTCGCGAAAGCGGAGACCACATTCTTCTTCACAAAAAGAATAAGCTAGATAATCGATAAAATAGTCCTGAACATCTATCCAATACATAAAAACATCTTCTGGATCTTCACCACCGCCTTCTTCTTTAAAAGTTACCTCGATTGCGTGATACACCTTTTCTTTAATGCTGTCTTTACCGATATATTTTAAGTTTACAGCCTTACTATCAAGACCATATGGCAGCTGTGCAAAATACACTACACTGTTTAAACTAGAAGAATAACTACTGGTCAAGGAGTCTGTAAGGGGTTGTGGAATATTATTTTTAAATCGTTTAAAACCATAATTATCTAGTTGATCTACAATTGTATCTGTACCTATCATTAAATGTCTTTGATACTTAAAATTACCATTATCCCTAGCTATAGAATAATCTATGCCTCTAAAATTAAAAGACAACTCACCATTAGAAGCAACTGCGGTTCCATGGGCTTTCATAGCATTATTAATCAACTCGCGAGCATCTGGCTGATCGCTTTTACAAGATATTAGTAGACCAATTACTAAAAGTTGTAGGAAATAGATTTTTTTCATTTCACAAAGATATAAGAGAAACATCTATTGATTCAAGTATATTTGTTATCAATGTAATCTAATAGTGTTGTAATTTGTTTAAATGATTACCACATTATTAAATCAAATAAAAAATCAATTACAACAGTATCATACACTAGTAAAATTAGTACAATGGTGCAATTGCAGCAGTTAAATTAAACAATCAAGTAAATAGGGCTTTTAGTACATATGGATTTTAAGAACAAAATCGAAATTAAAAATCGCAAAGCGCGTTTTGAATATGAAATTATTGATAAATATACCGCTGGTATCGTACTAGCAGGAACTGAAATCAAAGCCATACGGTTAGGAAAAGCTAGTATTGCCGAGGGATTTTGTGAATTTAAGAATAACGAACTTTTTGTGATTAATATGACCGTGCAAGAATATTCTCATGCTACCTATTTTAACCATGCCCCCAAGGCAGAACGCAAATTATTACTGAATCGTAAAGAACTTAAAAAACTAGAAAAAGCAGTTGTAAACACTGGTAACACAATCGTTCCTTTAAGATTATTTGTAAATGAAAAAGGTCTTGCAAAATTAGATATTGCTCTTGCAAAAGGTAAAAAGTTATTTGATAAACGAGAGACATTAAAAAATCGTGATAATAAACGACACCTAGATGCCGTAAAAAAGGAGTTCAGAACCTAAGGTCTATTTTTATTGATTCATTTAATAAAAGTTGTAGATAAGTTTTAAAAAAAGTAAAACTCTTAACAGTAATGTGTTAAGAGTTTTATTTATAGGTTGAATTACATTTTAAATTGCAATCCCTACAGGGAGCATATCTTTGTATTTAGTACGATTTTTACGCACAAAACCTGCTATTTTGGGATGTGTAGGCACCACCTTTAATTCCTTTTCATTTTTTATATTTTCAAATACAGCTGTTAAGAACTCGTTTCTGAAATCTAGATCATCTTCTAATTCTTCTGGAACAATTAATTTTGTTAAAAATATTTTTCTTTCTTGTTGTGCATACTCTATTTTTGCAAATGAATCTCCTTTACGACATTCATATTGTCTTAAAAATGCATTGTCTGTAATCTCTAGTGATGTTTGTGCGTCCATAATGAAGTTTTTTATTTATTACCGTATTATATGGTAATAATGAAGTGAATTGTAGCAAATTTGTAGAATAGTTAAAACCACCATAGGCTAATAAGACAAAGATAGTCTAAAATTAATAGCTTAAACTCCTTTAAAATGTTAAAGCATTTAAGAAGCACAGCGTTGTAATATGAAACATGTATATTTTATGCCAGGAATGGCAGCATCTTCTTTAATTTTTGAACATATAAAACTTCCTGTAGAAGATTTTACCATGCATTATTTAGATTGGATCATTCCCTTAAAAGAAGAAAGTTTGCCTAATTATGTTAGAAGATTACTAGAAAAGGTTACAGAAGAAAACCCTGTTCTTGTGGGGGTTTCATTTGGCGGTATTATTGTTCAAGAGATGTCCAGGCAAATAGATGTTGACCAGCTTATCCTTATAAGTAGTGTAAAATCAAATAAAGAATTCCCTAGAAGAATGCGATTTTCAAAAGCTACTGGGTTTCATAAATTTTTACCTACAGGTCTTATTGAAAACTTTGAGGTTTTAAGTAAATACAGTTTTGGTATAGACCCTAGAAAAATGGAATTGTATAAAAAATACCTTTCTGTGAATAGTGCTGTCTATCTAGACTGGGCGCTAGATACCATTGTAAACTGGAATCAAGAGTATCCTATTGCAAATACTATTCACATTCATGGCGATGAAGACCCTGTTTTTCCTATAAAATATATAACCGATTGCATTACAGTGCCTGGTGGTAACCACGCAATGATCATAAATAGGTATAGATGGTTTAATGAACACTTACCATCATTAATAAGCCCCTAGTTTTTAAATTTTTACATGAAAACAGGTTGGGTTATAAGTTGTGATAACAAGTTCATCAAAATTGTTGATGATAAGAGTATAAATTTAAAAGATAAACAATGGTATTTACCTAGATTTGCAACATATTGACCGATTAACTTACCAGGCTTTACTTTATGGATGTCAATTACTTATGTTATCTGTGTAAAAATAATAATCTTATGAAAAAAATACTTTTTGGAATTCTAATAGCCATTGTTTTTATTCTTATAATCAGCGCTATACAGCAGGGCGGCAATACTGTAAGCTCTTTAGACGCTTTTAAAGTTAACACTTTAAACGACATTTCTACAAATAGAAATGTACAAGATTACAAGGTGTACAGTGTTGTTCTTCCTGAAAAGTTAGCATTTGCAGGAGAAAAAGTACCATTAAATCAGCCAGACATAAAAGAACGAGCAGACCGTGAATTTTTAGTAAATACTTACTGGCAGTCTAACGGTATCTTGCTTATTAAAAGAGCACAAAAATACTTTCCTGTTATAGAGCCTATACTTGCGGCAAATGGCATCCCTGATGATTTTAAATACCTCGCTGTAATCGAGAGTGGCTTGCAAAATGTAACCTCGCCCGCTGGTGCAAAGGGATTCTGGCAAATAATGCCTACAACTGCACGAGAATTAGGACTAGAGGTAAATAACAATGTAGATGAAAGATATCATCTAGAAAAAGCAACCCAAGCCGCCTGTGAATATTTAAAAGATAGTAAAGAAAAATTTGGCAGCTGGACTCTTGCAGGTGCTGCATACAACGCTGGTAATGGTGGTATAAACAAACAACTCGAGACTCAAGGGGTTACTAGTTATTACGACCTTCTTTTAGGAGAAGAAACTGGTCGTTATGTTTTTAGAATTTTGGCCATCAAAGAAATTCTTAAAAATCCTAAAAACTATGGTTTTCATGTAGACCCCAACCATGGTTATGAGCTTGTTCCTACAAAAGAAGTATTGATTAACGATGAGATTGATGACCTTTCCGCTTTTGCGAAAGCGAACAAAATCAACTACAAAATTCTAAAATTACACAACCCGTGGTTAAGAGAATCTAAATTAAATAACAAATCAAAAAAAGAGTACTTTATTTCTATCCCGCAGCCTGAGTATTACAATAAAAGTTAAAGATACTAGTTAAGAAAACGATAACGTATTTAGAGATTCAAAAAAACGATATTTACCGATTAATAATAAATTGAAAAATCATGAAAAAATTAGCATCAACCATTACGTTTTTATTTTTAACGGCGGCACTTACCGCACAAATACAAGCACCGCAACCTAGCCCAATGGCCAAAGTAAATCAAACAGTAGGTTTAACCGAGGTTACAATAGAATATTCTAGACCAGCAAAGAAAGGCAGAGAGATTTTTGGTGAGCTCGTGCCTTTTGAAACTTTATGGAGAACGGGAGCAAATGCAAATTCTATTATAACATTTTCTGACGATGTTGTATTTGCCGGCAATAAGGTAGCTGCTGGTAGCTATGCCATTTACACAAAACCAAACAAAAATAAATGGGAGGTAATTTTGTATGATGAAACTACAAATTGGGGAACTCCAAAATCTTGGGATGAATCAAAAATTGCTGCAACAGCAACCGCCGAAACAACTAAAATTAAAAATAAAGCCGAAAGCTTTACTATAGCAATCAATGAACTTTCTATGGAAGGTGCCCATTTACAAATACTATGGGACGATACTATGGTTGCAGTACCTTTTACAGTTCCTACTGCTACAAAAACACAGGCGAGTATAGATAAAATAATGGCGGGCCCTAGTGCAAACGACTATTACAGCGCTGCAACATTTTATCTAGATACAGATAAGAATTTACAACAAGCACATGAATGGATTTCTAAAGCTGTTGCAACTAATCCAGGAGCCTACTGGATGCACAGAAAAAAATCACTTATTGAAGCAAAAATGGGCAATAAAAGCGCTGCAATTGCTACTGCCAAAACCTCACTTTCACTAGCTGAAAAAGCTGGAAACATGGATTATGTAAAATTAAACACTGACAGCCTTAAAGAATGGGGTGTGAAAATGTAACGGATATTATAACGGTTTAAATCTTAAAACTACACTTTTAAATGTGATCAAAGTTTAAATTGATTATGGGTTATCTATTTAAAACCAACTCTATTCAACGAGTTGGTTTTTTTTTGTCGTAAAAAGGAAGTAGGAGTTAGTGTATTAATGATCATTTTTATACTAGCAAAAAAGTAATAGATCCATAACAAAGAGATTAAAAAAATATTGGTTTGTCCTATGCTTTAAAGTAAAAATAATAATAAAGATGATTTAAAACTTTTTAACTAACTATTAACCCTACAACAATATAGAATTATAGGTTTTAAGCCCGTTCAATAAAGTTTAAATGCGATCCCAGATTCGATCCCCACGCTATTATGACCATGATTAGGTTGACTTAAATTTGCATTAGAATTGTGTCGCAGCGTTAATCTTACATCAAAAATTAACCTCTCATAAATAAAGTTAATTCCAAAACCCAATATATCAGAAAAGGCAAAACCTTTTTTAAGTCTTTCTGTATCATCATTAGAGATCATGGGACCTACACTGCCCAATATGTAAGTGTTAAGGTTATCAAGAATTGGATACCGTACAACAATACCTATATTCAACGCATATTCTTCAAATGAACGTTTTTGGGTAAAGAGTTCTCGCCGCTCTATGAAATCTGGACCACTTTCAGGGACAATAAAGAAACTGTTGAGCAATTGGTGTTTACTGTAATAAACACTAGGCTCTATAAGTAATTCTAATTGAAGTTTCTTTTGGTAAAGAGGATAGCTTATTTGAAGTTTAAAAAAGCGGTTTTCATATAGGTAGTCGTAATTATTAGAAATAAAATTATCCTGCGAGGCACTACCATAATTTAACCCTATTGACATAGGGTATATTTTAGGTTTGCTATCTTGAGCATATATTTTCAAACCTAGACTTAATCCTAAAATAAATACTAAAATGAACTTCATTTAAACTGTTATTAAATGGATCATAATTTACTTACCATATAAATTCAGTTATTTAAGTAACAGTAAAACTAGGTCCAATTGTTTTTCAAAATTAGTACTATTTAAACAATAGGAAACATAAAAAATTTAACAATACTATTTTACCGCTTTTTCAGCATTGTAAATGGATTTTATTATTCCATCGGTAAGTCCTATTTTAGGAACATAAATGTTTTTTGCTCTACTCCATTTCATGGCTCTTAAATAAATGCGACATGCAGGAATGATCACATCGGCCCTATCGTGGTTAAGATTTAAATGGTACACCCGTTCTTCATAATTGTAATTTTGTAATTGCTCATAATAATTAACTAGATAAAAGTAAGAAAGGGGTTTACCTATCGCTTTACCACTACTTTTAAATATGTTGTTAATATTACCTCCAGACCCTATTAAGTCTATACTATCATAAGGCGACGTTACTTCTTTAATCCATCGCTCTGCATCGTCCCATAGGCTTTTATTAACCATATCATTAAGTAATCTTACAGTACCTATCTTAAAAGATCTTGATACAATTTCTTTACCATAGGCAAAAAGGGTAAACTCTGTACTACCGCCACCTACATCTACATAAAGAAAGACTTTACTTTCATCAATTACAGCGTGCAGGTCTGTCATAGCTATAATTGCAGCCTCGTGAGAACCATCAATAATTTCTATTTTTATTCCTGTTTTTTCTTGAATAAGTTCGGCTACTTTTTTGCCATTTTTAGCCTCTCTCATTGCGCTAGTTGCATAGGCTTTATAAGTTTTTACCTTATGTACATTCATTAACAATTGATAAGATTTCATAGAATCTATCATACGTGCGGTATTATCTTTAGATATGTTTCCAGTTGTAAAAACATCCTGACCTAGACGTATGGGGACTCTTATCAAACTGGTTTTTTTAAAAACAGGTGGTGCGTCGTTGTATAAAGTAATTGTTGCTATAAGTAACCTTATGGCATTAGAACCTATATCGATAGCTCCATATTTTCTTATTTCAAATGCCATTATTTATTTATTAAATTTTTATAAAATTGGTAGGTTGCATATTGAGATCTAACGGGAGCAAGATCATTATTTACGTAATTATTAAGCTGTAATGCACAAATTTCTCTTGCCTTAACATTATCACTCCAGCATATATCCATGGTAGCAATAATTTCGGCTTTTATATCTTCATCATAAATAGGGCAAGCTATTTCTACACGATTATCAAGATTGCGACTCATAAAATCTGCACTAGAAATATATAAATCATTTTTCCCTTGATTATAAAATCTGTACACTCTAGGGTGTTCAAGAAAACGATCTACTATACTGATCACTTTGATATTTTCACTCATTCCCTTCACCCCTGGAATAATACTACATATTCCTCTTACGATTAATTCAATTTTCACTCCTGCATTAGAGGCTTCATAAAATAAATCAATCATTTTAAAGTCTGAGAAAGAATTTACCTTGCAACGTATTTTAGCTGGTTTTCCCGCTTTCGCGAAAGCGATTTCTCGACGCACTAATCGTTCAATACCTTTTCTTAAGTAATTAGGAGAAACTAGTAAATGTTTGTAGCGATGCTGTCGATAATTAACCTCAAAGAAGTCAAAAACCCTTTCTACCTCTTTTAGTATCTTGCGATTTGCTGTAAAAAGAGTGTAGTCAGTATAGATGCCCGCTGTGGTTTCATTAAAATTTCCAGTAGATATAAAACCATATCTAACTAATTTACCATCTTCTTCACGAGTGATACAACAGGCTTTACAGTGCACTTTAAGACCAGGGACACCAAAAATCATTTTCACCCCCTCATCCTGCATCAACTCGGCATAATTAATATTTGCCTGCTCATCAAATCTAGCTTGCAACTCGATAGAAACGGTAACCTCTTTTCCATTCTTTACAGCATTTATTAATGAACCAGCGATTTGAGATACCTCGGCAAGCCTGTAGATTGTAATTTTGATTGTTTTTACTTTAGGATCTAGCGCTGCCTCTCTTAAAAACTTAATGGTGTTTGCAAATGTGTGATATGGCGTGTATTGAAGAATATCCTTTTGGGCGATCCTTTCTAAAAGAGACCCTTTAATTTTTACGTCTTTTATAGGTAAAGCAGGTAATTTTTCATACAACAAATCTGTCCTCCCCAGGCTAGGGAATTTTAAATAATCCCTTCTATTATGGTACCTACCACCTGGTATAACGCTATCATCATTATCGATTTGCAACTTATTCATAATAACAGATAGGGTGTCCTTATGAATATTTTTATCAAACACAAAACGCACTGGATCACCATCTTTACGATCATGAACACTACTCCTTATTTTTTCTAGCAAACTCTTTTTTAAATCTAGATCGATGTCTAATTCTGCATCTAGGGTCACTTTAATCATGTGAGCTTCAATATCTTGATAATCAAAGATATTAAATATATAATGCATGCGGTGCCTTATCAAATCATCAATAAGAATGATGTATTGCTTTACATCACCATCGATCTGCGGTAGTACAACAAATCTATTCAGGTATTTAGGCTTTTCAATGAGTGCATATTGAATACTGTGATCATTCATCACCATGCGCACAGCGAGATATCCAAAACCATCTCTTAAATTAGGAAATGTGACCTCGTCATTGATCATAATGGTTCCTATCGCTGGGCTTATTTTTTCATTGAAATAGTTTCTTATAAAATCTTCATGTACAGGTAGCACCTCGTTTTCATCGACCAGTATAATATTTTCGTTTTTTAGCTCATCTTCAAGTTCAGCAAGAACATTAAAACTATGGGCCTGATCCATGATTACCATTTTATTTATTTCTTCTAAAAGATCTTCGGCACCTACACCTCCTAGAGATTTAGTCGCATTTTTTCCTGCTCTTTGAATCCGTTGTAGCAGGGCATAACGCACCTTAAAAAATTCATCTAGATTGTTTGAAAATATACCTAAAAACCTTAAACGCTCAATAAGGGGTACCGTCTTGTCGCTAGCCTCTTGCAACACCCGTGCGTTAAATCGCAACCAGCTTAGATCTCTATTAAAATAAGAATTTGTCATAGTGATTTAGGAAATAAATTAAATTGGGTGGTTCCTTTACCAATTGAATTCCAAGAGGTAACATTAAAGGTGATGGCAACCATACCTGCTGTAGGTATATTATTAAAATGTGTCGATCCCAGATTGTTGACTAGATCTGTTATTCCATGGTTATGACTAAAAATCGCTAGCGTATTCACAGCATCATCACAAGAAGTAATAACATTTAATAGCTGCTGGCTTTCAAAGGTATACAATTCCCTTTTAAGGACTAACTTTTGTAAATTATAGTCTAAATACTCTGTAACTATTGTAGCGGTTTGTAAGGCTCTAGCAGCTGTGCTGGTCCATACAGCATCGACTTTAACTTGTTTATTTTTTAATGCTTTACCTATAGCGTGTGAACTATCAATACCTTTTTGTGTCAACACCCTGTCGTGATCCCTTACTTGTAACTCCCAGGTAGACTTTGCATGTCTTATTACAATTAATGTCTTCATTAAGGTTGTAGTCTTTTAAACATCCACTTGTTATTGTCTTCTGTATACAAGATGCGGTCGTGTAAACGATTGGGTCTACCTTGCCAAAATTCAAAACTTAAAGGTGTTATTGCATAACCACCCCAAAAATCTGGCAAAGGTATTTCTTGATCTTTAAACTGTTGTTCAAAATGTAATTTTTGCTCTTCTAGCTTTTCTCTAGAATTAACCACGCTACTTTGATTACTTGTCCATGCACCTATTTGACTGCCTCTAGGCCTTGTTTTAAAATAACTTAAAGATTTTTCTTTAGAAACTTTGGATACGGTTCCTTTAATAATTATTTGTCTTTCTAATGATGGCCAAAAAAAATGAATACTCACCTTATCATAGGCTTGCATGGCTACCCCTTTTTCTGATGTGTAATTTGAGTAAAACAAGAATTGCCCGTCTAGTAATTCTTTTAATAAAACAATACGTGATTTAGGAAAACCATCAATACCTAGGGTGCAAAGACTCATGGCATTTGCTTCATCAATTTCTATAGAAGCCTTTGCCTCTTGAAACCAAGAATCAAAAAGTTTATAAGGATCAACTGGTAAATTGGTCTCTAACATAGCGTCTTTTTCATAAGATTTACGCAAGTTTTGAAGGTCTCTTTGCATGTAATTAATTTTAAATGCAATTTACATTAAATACAGCTTTTGTAATAGCAAACTGTTCTTAAAAATATGATGCTTGTGGTAGGTAAATGAAATTTATGTTAATGTACGAGACGTTTAAAAATAATTGCGAGATGAAATAAGTTAAATGTTATTACATCATTTTTTAATAACAACTTAGCAGCGATTATAAAGAATTTAAATCGTCTTTGATGATGGTTTTTTTAAGTTTTGGCACTCTATACAAAAGTAAAATACCGACTATAAAAAACACAACCAAAAACAAAATAGGTGCCCTCATAGAGCCGCTTAACTCGCCTATTATGGCAAAAACCAGCATTCCTATTACAATTCCCACTTTTTCTGCAACATCATAAAAACTAAAATAAGAAGCCGTATCTGGATGACCATCAGGAATCATTTTTGAATAGGTGCTCCTAGATAATGACTGTATAGATCCCATAACACAACCTACAAAGCCTGCTGTGATATAAAATTGCATTGGCGTAATAACAAAGTAACTGTAAATACAAATCAATACCCATATGATATTTATAATGATTAGGATTTTTATGTTACCTAGCTTTCGCGAAAGCAAACTCGCCAGCCAAGCTCCACAAATAGCGACTAGTTGTATCAATAATATACTAATAATTAATCCCATTGTTGCACTACCTTCCTGCCATGCAACCTCTTCTGTACCAAAATAAGTTGCAACAAGCATAACGGTTTGTACCGCCATACTATAAACAAAAAAAGCACCTAAATATCGCTTCATTTGTATATTTTCTGATAAATTAAATCCTATTTTTTTAAGTTCTATAAATCCATTAGTAAAGATATTTTTTACTTCTTTTTTATCTTTTTTTGTTCCTAGTGGTAAGTATTTATAGGTGTATTGTGCAAACCCCATCCACCACAATCCCACAAGAATAAAAGATAATTGAAAGGAATAGCCTTTAAAATAATCGTTATCTGGAAATAAACCTTCTTCTGGATAAAAACCTCCTTCTATCATTATAAGGCAAATAACAAGTAATAGCACACTACCTATATATCCCATAGAAAAACCTTTTGCGCTTGCAGCATCTTGCTGTGTTGGAAAAGCAATATCTGGCAAATAAGAATTGTAAAAAACCAGACTACCCCAAAATCCGACAAGCGCTAGCATATAAATTAATAAACTGAGCCATAAATAATCAAAACTAAACATGGATAACGCAATACAACACATGCCGCCCAGATAACAGAAAAATTGTAGAAAACGTTTTTTTTGCCCTGAATAATCGGCTATACCAGAAAGTATGGGAGACATAATACTAACGATAAGAAAGGCCGCAGCTGTGGTTACAATAATGATGGATTCATTATTTATGTTTTTTAATATACCAGGCACATTGCCTTGTTCAAAGGCTTTTATACTTATTGCTGCATAAAAAATTGGGAAAATAGTGCTATTAATAACTAGCGAATACACAGAGTTTGCCCAATCATAAAACGCCCATGCATTTATTAGTTTTTTGGAACCGCGGGGTAAATATTGTTTCATAAAAAAAGGGTTCATTTAGAACCCCTTAAAAGTATGTTATTTAAATCTTTTATTGAAAAGAAGTCACGCCATATTTTGCAGCTTCTGCCTTAGCCTCGGGCGCAAGTTTTTTAAGATTTGCGATACGGCTATCGTTTGATGGATGGGTGCTCATAAATTCTGGTGGTGCTTGCCCACCACTATTGGCTTTCATACGTTCCCATAATCGTGCACCCTCGTCAGGATCGTATCCTGCGATAGCCGCAAGATATAAACCTATCTTATCTGCCTCAGTCTCGTGCGATCTAGAAAATGGCAACATCGCACCATATTGAGAACCTAGACCATAAGCCTGCCCTAACAGTTGCTGTGTACCTTGTTCTAATCCTGCAACTTGAGAACCTATGGCAACACCCGCTGCACCTAGGGCTTGTACTTGCGAGGCGCTCATGCGCTGCCCGCCATGGTTTGCAAGTGCATGTGCAACTTCATGCCCCATAACTATGGCGACACCAGTTTCATTTTCACAAATAGGTAAAATCCCTGTATAAAAAACAATTTTACCACCAGGCATACACCAGGCATTTACAGTATTATTGTCTACCAACTTATAATCCCATTCATAATTTTTTAAATATTGCTCCTCACCTATCGCATTTAACCAGCGCTGCGCAGCAGTTTTAATTTTTTGACCTACTCTATTGATCATTTCAGAATCTTTTGTGCCTGTGATGACTTTATTTTCTCCCAAAAATTGATTGTATTGACTGAAAGCCATAGGAAACAAGGTAGAATCAGGAATGAAATTTAAAGTCTTCTTGCCTGTAAACACGTTAGTTTTACAAGAAAACAAAATGAAAAAAACAACACAAATTATGTATTTCAAGTTTTTCATTATTTACTTTTTATTAGTTACTATTTTTTGAACTTTTTTAATGTCTATACCTTGGTGAGAATCTGTGTGCAAAATCTCTTTATTGTATAAAATAATCACTTGTGGGGACTGGTGAACTATGTTTAGCTTTTCGGCTACAGCATTACTAACCTCTCGATACGTCAATAAATCTAAAAAGTAATAAGTAACCTCATCATCATTTTTCACATATTCAGTTTCAAACTGTTTTAATACCAATCTAGAAATACCGCATCTTGTACTGTGCTTAAAAATAACCTTTGGTTTTAATGTCGAATTTTTAATTAGGTTATCTAATTGACTTACAGAGTCTAAAGACTCCCAAGGAATGCCATCTTGTGTATCTTTTGTAATATCTCGCTGTGTACTAAACAGCTTGCTTATAAATCCCATAACAAATTATTTGTGTCCCGCTTTCGCGAAAGCGGAATAATTAAAACACCCTTAATTAACTTACTAAAATACTACAATTTGAAGTCATAGAACACAAAAAAGTGATTGATTTATAAACACGTCAAATTGTCTACTTACGAGCATACTTAGCATGTCTTTTTGTCAATAATAACCATAAGGTATAACAATTGACTATCCTAAAAAAAAAGAAAATATGAATCCCAATAAGTTTACAATCAAATCCCAAGAAGCGTTACAGACTGCGCAACAACTTGTACAAGAATATGGACAACAACAAATAGAAAATGCACATTTATTTCTTGCTATTACCATGGTAGATGAAAATGTGCTGCCATTTTTATTTAAAAAATTAAATGTAAATCTAGACCTTGTTAAAAAACTTGTAAGTAGTCAAGCATCATCATTTCCTAAGGTTGAAGGCGGTGAGCTACAAATGTCTCGAGAGACTAGTCGTGTTATTAACACAGCCACAACTCTAGCCACCAGTATGAATGATGATTATATAAGTATTGAGCACCTGTTACTAGCTATTTATGACGGCAATTCAAAAACCGCCCAAATATTAAAAGATCAAGGAATTTCTAAAAAAAATCTAGAGACTGCGATCAAAGAGTTAAGACAGGGTAATAATGTTACCTCGCAAAGCGCTGAGGAAACATATAATAGCCTAAATAAATATGCTAAAAACTTAAATCAACTAGCCGACAAAGGCAAACTAGATCCCGTAATAGGGCGTGACGAAGAGATACGTCGTATATTACAAATACTTTCAAGACGCACTAAAAATAATCCTATTCTTGTAGGTGAACCTGGTGTAGGTAAAACCGCTATTGCCGAGGGGCTTGCCCATCGCATTGTAGGTGGCGATGTGCCAGATAATTTAAAAAACAAACAAATATTTTCTCTAGACATGGGAGCTCTTATTGCTGGAGCAAAATATAAAGGTGAGTTTGAAGAACGGCTTAAAGCGGTAATTAAAGAAGTTACATCTAGCGCTGGCGATATTGTTTTATTTATTGACGAGATACACACGCTAGTAGGCGCTGGCGGCGGCGAAGGTGCTATGGATGCTGCAAACATTTTAAAACCTGCCCTTGCCCGTGGCGAGTTAAGAGCGATTGGGGCAACAACCCTAGATGAATATCAAAAATATTTTGAAAAAGATAAGGCGCTAGAACGACGTTTTCAAAAAGTAATGGTAGATGAGCCAGATACAGAAAGTGCTGTATCAATTTTACGAGGTATTAAAGATAAATACGAGACTCATCACAAAGTGCAAATAAAAGATGATGCCATTATAGGGGCTGTAGAATTATCACAACGTTATATTACTTCTAGGTTTTTACCAGATAAAGCAATTGATTTAATGGACGAGGCCGCCGCAAAATTGCGCATGGAGATCAATTCTAAACCAGAAGAGCTAGATGTACTAGATCGCAAAATCATGCAGCTAGAAATAGAAATTGAAGCCATTAAAAGAGAAAATGACGAGGCTAAAATTAAAAATCTAAGATCAGAACTTGCAAATCTTAAAGAGTCTCGCAACGAGTTAAATGCACAATGGGAAAATGAAAAAAGTGTTGTAGATAACATTCAACTAGCAAAATCTACTATAGAGAATTATAAACTAGAAGCAGAACGTGCAGAACGTGACGGCGATTATGGTAAAGTAGCCGAATTGCGATATGGAAAAATAAAAGAGGCACAAGAAGAATTAGTGGCATTGCAAGCCGCTATGGAAGCAAACGATAATTCAAACAATCTCATTCAAGAAGAAGTAACTTATGAAGATATTGCCGAGGTTGTTGCAAAATGGACAGGTATACCTGTGTCAAAAATGCTGCAAAGCGATCGCGACAAATTACTGCGTCTAGAAAATGAATTACACGACAGGGTAGTAGGGCAAAACGAGGCAATAATTGCAGTGAGCGATGCAGTGAGAAGAAGCCGCGCAGGATTACAAGATCAAAAAAAACCTGTAGGTTCCTTCCTATTTCTAGGAACAACTGGTGTCGGTAAAACTGAACTTGCAAAAGCACTTGCAGAATATCTTTTTAATGATGAAAATTCTATGACGCGCATAGATATGAGTGAATATCAAGAGCGACACAGTGTAAGCCGCCTAGTAGGTGCACCTCCTGGATATGTGGGATATGAAGAAGGTGGACAACTTACCGAGGCAGTACGTAGAAAACCCTACAGCGTTGTACTGCTTGATGAAATAGAAAAAGCACATCCAGATACTTTTAATATTTTACTACAAGTACTGGATGAAGGTAGGTTAACCGATAATAAAGGACGAGTAGCCGATTTTAAAAATACCATCATCATAATGACCTCAAATTTAGGTTCTGAAATCATACAAGAAAACTTTGACAATTTTAATGGAAATATTGAGGGCTTAATAGAAACTACAAAAAACGAAGTTCTTGCAGTTCTTAAAAAACGTGTGCGACCAGAATTTATAAATCGTATTGATGATATCGTCATGTTTACACCTCTTAATAAGGAAGAGATCAAAGAGATTGTAAGACTACAACTTAAAGGGGTTACAAAACTGCTTGCACAACAAGGTATAGTTATCGATGCAACACAAGAAGCAGTAGCGTTACTCGCAAGTCTAGGATATGACCCGCAATATGGTGCAAGACCCGTAAAAAGAGTCGTACAAAAAGAAGTTCTTAATGAACTGTCTAAATTGATTTTGTCAGGTAATATAACAACTGATAGCATCGTTCTTGTAGATGCATTTGAAAACAAGTTGGTTTTTAGAAATGAAACCGATGCGGTAAGTGTTTAATAATTAAATTGATAAAATAAATATTTGATTATTATTTTCATACCAGTTTGACAATAACTTACTAATTATAAAATGCTTATTCTATTGCTGGAATAAGCATTTTTATTAAAAATACAATTTTAATAAATGATAAATAACCTATATGACAAGCTGTAAAAAGGCAAATTAAAAATATACCTTTGTGATTATTAAAAAAATATGTCTTTTGAAAAACTGGGTCTAGATCCCGCTCTACTAAAATATCTTGCCGCACAACAATTAAACCAGCCCACTCCTATTCAAGAACAGGCAATTCCACCTATAACACAAGGAAAAGATGTAATGGGAATTGCAAAAACAGGATCTGGCAAAACTGCTGCCTATGCGCTTCCTTTATTACAAAACTTAAAAGGAATAACCTCTAAAAACCGATTTATAAGCGCACTAATTCTGGTTCCTACCCGTGAACTTGCCATGCAAGTAAACGAGGTGATTACCGCCTTTTCAAAAGCCCTTGATCAACCACTCATCACCATGGCAGTTTATGGTGGGGTAAGTGTCAACCCACAAATGATGAAATTAAATACGGTAGACGTGCTCATTGCCACACCGGGTAGGCTTATTGAACTGGTAGATGCAAATGCAGTGGTGTTAAAAGAATGTCGCATTCTTACCATAGACGAGGCCGATAAAATGCTGTCAATGGGATTTAAAGAAGAGATGAATGCTATTATCTATCACCTGCCTAAAAAACGTCAAAACTTGCTGTTTTCTGCCACCTTAAGTCCAGAAATAGATGCGATACAAAAGGGATTACTGCATGATCCTGTAGTGGTAAAAATAGAAGAAAAACCACAGGACCTATCTTTAATCAAACAAATAGGCTATAGAGTTACAGATCAAAAGAAAGGCGTTTTGTTAAGACACTTAATAGAAGCGCACAACATGCAACAAGTCTTGATATTTTGCTCCTCTACCTATCAAGTAGAACATGTAAACGATAAATTAAATACAAACGGCATCAAATCAAAAGCAATTCACGGTAAAAAAGCCCAAGGTACAAGAAACAGCAATCTAGCCGACTTTAAGAATAGTGATACCACAGGTGTGCGCTGTCTAGTTACCACAGATTTACTTTCTAGAGGTATTGACATCGAGTTTTTACCCTTTGTAATTAATTATGAATTGCCGCGATCACCCAAAGATTACATACATCGTATAGGAAGAACTGGGCGTGCAGATCGCCATGGCACCGCCATCTCACTAGTAACAAAAGATGAAGCAAACCACATGCGAGTAATTCAAAAAAAGACAAAATTAAAAGTCTGGATGGAAGATTTACCCGAGTGGAACTCTTAAAAGAGCAATTTGATTATTGATAGAAAATAGGCATTGAAATGTTATCGTTTTGTTTACCAAACCTAAATACCAAATCTCTACTTTTGACAAATAAAAAATAAATTACTTTGAAAAAATTACTTAGATTCTTATTAAAAAGTATCGCCATTATTATTGGGTTACTTTTTATCACTGCTATAGTTTTAAAACTAACTTTTAACGAGGATATTCCTCAAGGAATATCTGGAAAACCTGCTGATGATCTGGCGCTTAAAGTGTTGGACGCTATCAACCATAAAGAATATACACAAGTGCAAGAAATTCACTGGACATTTAGAGGGGTGAATACTTATAAATGGAAGTTGCAACAAAACATGGTAGATGTATACTGGGACGATTACCGCGTTTCTTATCAAACGCAATATCCGCAAATTAGCTTTGCATTTAAAAATGGTAAAAGAATCGAGGAAGAAGAAAAGCAAAAGGCTATAGAATATGCCGCAACCAACTTTAATAATGATAGTTTTTGGGTGGTCGCACCACATAAAATATTTGACCCTGGCACCACAAGACAGGTTATTAATGATAAAGGCAAACAAAAATTGCTGGTCACCTACAATTCTGGCGGTACCACTCCCGGCGATTCTTATTTATGGGAACTAGATGAAAATTATCGCCCTATTGGGTTTAAAATGTGGGTAAAAATAATTCCGCTAGACGGTCTTGAGGCAAAATGGTCAAATTGGGAAATGACAGCTGGTGGTTTTCCGCTTTCGCGAAAGCGAACCCTATACGGACTAGAAATACCAGTTACAGATCTGAAAGTGATTCCATAAACCTATGTGAATGCTCTATAGTTCTTGTTTGAAACGCCAGTAGGTCATTAAATAAATGATCTGAAAAATAAAAATTGAAAACACACCAAAATTAGTGAAATAGCTTACCCATTCCCATTGTAAAAGGCTGGAAGATATAAAATTAAAAAAAGGCAATGTTATTACCAATATCATTGTGAGGTTAATAGAATAAGCCATGGCTTTGTGCCGCAATGGCAAATAAAAATGGTTATCAACCTTTTCTTTACTCAATATCACTAGTAAATACCCTAAAAGTATTAAATGCCCACACACATCTACTGCAATATGTGGGTTTACAATATTTTGCAATCCTTTTGTAAAAAACAATATGGCACCTAGTAAAATAGGAATGATTCCAACCCATTTTGAATAATATGGTAATAAGAAAAAATCACCTTTTTTCACTTTTTCTAATTGTCTTGCGTTCATTATTTAAAATTAATTTTTAAATATAATAAAAGATAAGCGCCCAAAAAACAACAACAAATAAAACCACTCTAATATTTTAAGGTTGCTTTAAATAAAATACACTTCATAAGATGTAACTTCGTAGGTTTGAAAAATATTATGGCATATTCTGAAGAGATTATTGAGGTAAAAGGCGCCCGTGTTCACAATTTAAAGAACATTGATGTCAATATTCCTCGAGAAAAACTGGTGGTTATTACCGGACTTTCTGGTTCTGGGAAATCTTCACTTGCTTTTGACACTATTTATGCCGAGGGGCAGCGTCGTTATATAGAGACTTTTAGTGCATATGCCAGGCAGTTTCTAGGTGGGATGGAACGACCAGATGTAGATAAAATTGACGGTCTATCCCCCGTGATTGCTATAGAGCAAAAAACCACCAGTAAAAGTCCGCGTAGTACTGTGGGTACTATTACCGAGATTTATGACTTTTTAAGATTGCTTTATGCAAGAGCAAGCGATGCTTATTCTTACAACACAGGTAAGAAAATGGTGAGCTATAGCGACGTGCAAATACGCGAGCTTATTATAGAGGGATACAAGGACCAGCGCATTAATATCCTTGCACCTGTAATAAGGGGTAGAAAAGGTCATTATCGAGAACTTTTTGAACAAATAGGCAAACAAGGATTTGTAAAAGTGCGCTGCGATGGTGTGATTGTAGATATCATGCAAGGCATGAAACTAGACCGATACAAGGTGCATGATATAGAAATCGTTATAGATCGTTTACAAGTGGATGACAGTGATGAAGATGTTAAAAGACTAGACGAATCCATCAAGACAGCCATGTACCACGGCGATAATATTACCATGATTGTGCCACATGGCGGGAAAGAAGGAAGGTTTTTTTCTCGTACATTAATGTGTCCTGAAACAGGAATCTCTTATCCAGAACCAGAGCCTAATAATTTTTCATTTAATAGTCCAAAAGGCGCATGTCCCAAATGTAATGGTATAGGAACTTTATACCAAGTTAACGATAAAAAGATTATTCCAGATCCTAGTCTTTCTATTACCAAAGGCGGTCTTGCACCCTATCCAGACAATAAAAAGAACTGGATTTATAAACAACTAGAGCTTATTGCTCAAAAGTTTGATTTTAAACTATCAGACCCACTAGAAACAGTTCCTGCGGCGGCGATAGAAATGATACTTTATGGGGGCAAAGAAACTATAGAGTTAGATAGCAAGCAACTGGGAGTAAAACGCAGTTATAAAATTGATTTTGAAGGTCTTGCAAATTTTATAGAACAAACTTATAAAAACAACGACAGTACCAGCCTGCAACGATGGGCAAAACAATTTATGGACAGCGTGATCTGTCCAGATTGTGAGGGATCTAGGTTGCGTAAAGAATCACTGTATTTCCGTGTGAATGAAAAAAGTATATCAGATCTTGCAAACATGGACATTACCCAACTTGTTACCTGGTTTGATGGGTTACAAGAGACGCTTTCGCAAAAGCAACAACAAATAGCCACTGAACTATTAAAAGAAATAAGAGAACGATTACAGTTTTTACTTGATGTAGGTCTAGATTATTTATCAATTAATCGCAGTGCCAAATCACTATCTGGAGGCGAGGCACAACGCATCAGGCTCGCTACACAAATAGGATCGCAACTGGTGGGCGTATTGTACATTCTAGACGAACCAAGTATAGGGCTGCACCAGCGCGATAATGAAAAATTAATCAACTCTCTAGTATCATTGCGAGACACAGGCAACTCGGTTATTGTGGTAGAACATGACAAAGACATGATAGAGCGCGCAGATCATGTGATTGATATAGGCCCTAGAGCAGGAAAGTACGGTGGTGAAATCATCAGTGAAGGTAGCCCTACAGAAATTTTAAAGCACGACACTCTTACAGCCCAATATTTGAACGGGAAAAGAGAAATATCAGTGCCTAAAACAAGACGTAAAGGCAACGGTAAAAAAATAACCTTAAAAGGTTGTTCAGGCAATAATTTAAACAACGTTTCTATCGATCTACCTTTAGGTAAAATGATAGGTGTGACTGGTGTTTCTGGTAGTGGTAAATCTACTTTGATCAACGAGACCCTCTACCCTATTATGAATGCACATTTTTTTAATGGCGTTAAAGAACCCATGCCATTTAAGAGCATAAAAGGGCTTGATCATTGTGATAAAGTCATTGATATTAATCAAAGCCCGATAGGTAGAACACCGCGCTCTAATCCCGCCACCTATACCAAAACCTTTGACGAGATACGGTCGCTTTTTGCCAAAACACAAGAGGCATTGATACGAGGGTATAAACCTGGTAGATTCAGTTTTAACGTGGCTGGTGGACGCTGTGAAACTTGTAAAGGTGGTGGTCTAAGGGTGATTGAAATGAACTTTTTACCAGATGTTTATGTAACCTGCGAGACCTGTCAAGGAAAAAGATTTAATCGGGAAACTTTAGAAATACGTTACAAAGGAAAATCCATAAGTGATGTGTTAAACATGACCATTACTGAGGCTACAGACTTTTTTGAATCTATTCCAAAAATATACCGCAAGCTTAAAACCATTAAAGATGTAGGTCTAGGGTACATTACTCTAGGTCAACAATCTACAACCCTATCTGGCGGTGAAGCACAGCGCATCAAACTAGCAAGTGAGTTATCAAAACGAGATACTGGTAATACTTTTTATATTCTTGATGAACCTACCACAGGTTTACATTTTGAAGATGTAAGGGTGCTTATAAATGTATTGAACAAACTGGTAGATAAAGGAAATACCGTTCTTGTTATCGAGCACAACATGGATGTTATTAAAATAGCCGACTACATTATCGATGTGGGTCCTGAAGGTGGTCGTGGCGGCGGTAATATTGTTACCAAAGGAACACCAGAACAGGTTGCTAAACATAAAACCAGCCACACCGCAAGATTCTTGAAAAAAGAACTGAAATAGCTACTAATTCTATGACGTGATTTAGACTTTTAACGTTTTTGTATAAATTAGTTATTTTTTGTTTAGGCAAGGTATTTTTTAAGCTTCCTAACTGGGCTAAGGAAATAAAAAAATGAAAAATTCGGAAAAAAGCAAATTTATGGTTTCAGGAAAAAGTTTAAATGACTTCTACTTATAGTATTTGCAGCAGTAACGTTTTGGTTAATTTTGTAAATGGACACTAAATAATTCAAAAACCACACAGTATTTGAACGTAATAGATCGTATAAGTGACTTTATTGTTATTTTGAGTTTTATTAGTTTCAATCTAATTTTATGAATATTTTGATCTAACAAGCGTAGAAAATTTTTGAAAAATAAAACTTGTCTTTATAAATGAATCTACAATGGTTCCTAACTTTTAAATCAAAAATCTGTAGAAGCCCAATAAAACAAAAAACCCCATTTTGAAGCAATCAAAGTGGGGTTTTAAAGATGTATAATAAATTTTAATTATACACTGATTCTTTACCGTGGTGCACACATAGCATGTAGTAAACAATTGCGCGGTATTTTGCACGCTCACTCTTACCATATTTTTCCATTACAGCTTCTACAGAGGCCATTAAACTGTCTCCAGAAAGACCTAATTTTTTAACTAGGTAATTATCTACAACTCGTTGCATTTCAGTTTCCTGGGCACTTACTGTTTCTGCATCTTTGTTGTAAATTGATGGACCTAATCCTTTAGTTACTTTTTTAAGTAATTCTTCGTTTAATTCACCACCTATTTTCTCTTTGTAGGCTGCAACGTACTTTTCTACTCTCTCGTCAAATTTGCTCATATATAAATATTTAGGTTATAAGAATTCAAATATATAAGAATTATTTTTATTTTAATAACTTAAAATAATCTAAAAGCACTCGGTCATTTATCTGCCTTGGGGTAAAAACTTCTAATAATTGTGGTCGATGGTTATTAGAAAATAATTTTTGGCACGCTTTCGCAAAAGCAGACTCTTCACAAACACTTTCATAACCAATACCATGCATGTGGCAAAGGTGTAGTGCGGTAAGTTCATGTTTTGTCTCAAAAAAAGTATCAAAGGCATCTGTATTTTTATGACCAGGTAAAATTCTAAATATCCCACCACCTGAATTATTAACAACAATAATCTTAAAATTTTTAGGGATGTAATTGTTCCATAATGCATTTGAATCGTAAAAAAAACTGAGGTCGCCTGTAATAAAAACCACGGGTTGATCGCAAGCCATTGCTGCACCTATAGCGGTGCTAGTGCTACCATCTATACCACTTGTACCTCTATTTGAAAAGACAGTGTGAGTATTGTTCATTTTAAACAACTGAGCATACCTTATAGTACTGCTGTTGCCTAATTGTAAAACAATATTTTCTGGTAAGCTAGAAAAAGCGAGTTCAAACACCTTAAAATCAGACCATGGCATATTTTTAAAATAGACTTCTCTTTTTTGTAAATAATTATTAAAATGCTGTAGCCATCGATCTTGATAATTACTTTCTACAAAATTAGTAGGTAACTGTCGTATCCATGTTTGTGGCTTTACCTTTATGTGCCCCATAAGTTTAAAAAAGGCGTCGTAGGCACGTCTTTTTCCTACATGATAATGAGCTTTGGTTTCAAAACGTCTTAAATATTGTTTGATTTTTTTTGAAACAATCATACCTCCTATCGTAATTACTAGATCGGGCTGTAAATCTTTTATTTGATCGTCCTCTTGCTCGATAGGTGCTATTAAAGTATCTATTCCCCAAATTACTTTATCATGGACTACATTGCTGCTTACCTCGCTCATTACCAAAACGCTGGGGTCACTAGTTAAAATATCTAAATCCTCCTTTTCAAACACAGGCGGATTTAATGTTGCTAAAATCACTAACTTTCTGTGGGCATTTTTCCATTGATTAATAAAACTTTCTGGAATCTCGCTAGACTCGTCTTTTAATAAATCTATGACTTTTACATCTAGCGATGGCTGCGCTACACGATTGTATAAAGGCTCTTCAAAAGGAATGTTCATGTGTACAGGACCATGCTGGGAAATTGAGGTGTTAATAGCTTTGTTGATCAATCGCTCGTTTGTTGCGATACCCTCTTGATCATTTATAGATTTGATGATTTCTAACTGGGTGTCATACAAAATGTGATTTGCAAAAACGCGTTGCTGCCTGATGGTCTGACCATCGCCTATATCTATTTTATGTGGCGGTCGGTCGGCACTAAGAACAATTAGTGGGATTTCAGAATAATAAGCCTCTGCAACTGCTGGGTAATAATTTAACAAGGCACTACCACTGGTGCATAGTACTGCTACTGGTACTTGTAATTGTTGTGCCATCCCAAGTGCAACATGTGCCGCACAACGCTCATCCACAATACTATAACAATTAAAAAAACTGTTTTCAGAAAATCCTATTGTTAACGGTGCATTGCGTGACCCTGGAGAAATAACTATATTTCTTATACCTCTTTTTTTAAATAAAAGAATAATTTGCTGGGCATGTAATATCTCTGGATACATAATAGTACAAAGGTAAATGCGAAAAAGCGCACGACCAACTTACTTAACAGCTTCTTATCAAAAAGAAAATGATCAGGATTTAAGTCGAAAATCAATTCTTACAAAACATCAATTTTACAATACAATCATTGCTAACTGTAGTATTAAAAAAATTCTAGATAGAAAAAAGTTAGGACTTAAAAATTTCTGTATGGTAATAGTAAAAATTGTAATCATTGTAATGGTTAAAACTTGCTATGTACCCTCGAAAAAAATGAAAGAAAGGGCGGTAATGCTTATCATTTCACACTTTATATAAAACATGGTATATTTATGACTTTTAAAGATAATGAATAACTTCTACCCTTATATAATGACGTTTTATCGATATGAATATGTTTTTAATATTTTTAATTACAATTTTCAGAAAACGATGTAGTTTATTTAAAAAATTATTTAGATATTTAGGTATCAATTAAAAGAAGGGTAAATTATGATCTTAATTAAGTACTTAATATTTTATTTATTTGTGGGAGTATATCAAACTGCTGTATTTACAAGGTCGGTATTTAAAAAAACATTTCGGTTTTTTAGTCTTAGAGGCAACAGTAGATATGAAAAAAGAGCTGCCATGGGATTTAAAACTTCTTTGTTGCGCACCGCATTTAGAAGTATATTATAGTAATTAAATCAATTTTTTCATAGTACCTAACTTATTGACAGTTTCTTGAAACTCTGCCAGTGGGTCACTTAATTTTGTAATACCTCCTCCTGCATACAAGCAAACTTGATCATCATAAAGTTCCATACACCTTAAGTTCACATAATAACTTGCTTGATCTTTATCGATTATTCCTATATAACCGCTATAAAAAGACCTGTCATAACTTTCATTATCTTGTATAAATTTCATAGCACCTGCTCTAGGCAAACCACAAACGGCTGGTGTAGGATGCAGTGCCTCGACTACCCTATTATAATCATTTGTTGAAACTACAGCCGTAATTAACGTTCTTAAATGAATTAGTTTGCCTGCAATGATGGTTTCTAAAGATCCTTTTTTTATTTCAGTAGCCCCGGTGTGGTTAAGTTGTTCAATTATAAAATCTGTAACTAATTCTTGCTCTTGTAATTCTTTTTTGCCCCATTTATGATTTCCATTTGTGTTATACAATGCTGTTCCTGCCAGTGACATTGTTTGTAACAAATTTTTTTTAATGTTCACCAAAACCTCTGGTGTTGCGCCCATCCATCGACCTATTTTGGGATGATTAAAAAAATAACAATATGCGCTATTATATTCGTCTAATAATGTAATAAGCATCTCTAGATCTGATCGTTTTTTATCAAAACATTGCCTGCGTGAAAGAACAACTTTTTTAACACTACTGGCATTTAAAAACTGCACTGCTTTAGTTATGAGATTTACATACCTTTCTTGATCTGCTAGGTCTATAACTTCCTCTAGTTTTTGTTTTTCATCGATAGTAACAAGGGGGTTATTATATGTAAAGTGTTTATCATCTTCACCTAATATAAAAGCTTGATTTTGTGTGTCTTGAAATTTTGCGAAAACACTATAAGACATATTGTCAGGCGCCTTTTTAAACAACCTTTGACTGCGTTGTGACAGGATGCGCACAACATTATTATTTGCATCTCTAAATAACAAAAAAGGCAAGTCTTTTTCTAATAGAAATTCTAGGTATGTAATTAAGTTTTCGCGCAAGCGTGATAAAAATTATGGTAAATATTAAAGCTATTTTTTTAAGGCAATGGTAGTTAGTTTACAAATCGATATCAGCACGTTTTGTTCGTCTACAATTTTAATTTCCCATAACTGGATTGTTCTTCCCTTGTGCACAAAACGAGCAGTTGCAAATACAAATCCATCTTTTTTAGACTTGGTATGATTAGCACTGATTTCTAGACCACGTATGGAATAATTTGCAGTATCGAGAAACAAATAACAAGCTGCACTTCCTACCGACTCGGCAAGAGCGACACTGGCACCACCATGCAGTACACCATCTGGCTGGTGCACTTTTGGCGTTACTGGCATTTTTGCAGTTAAATAATCCTCTCCCACATCAATAAAATTGATTTCTAGGGTTTCCATAAGCGTGTTGCAGCATATGGCATTACAACGCTCTAATATATCTTGTTTGTCCATATATTTGTCAAAAATAAGACATAGATAGATAAATACTTGTTAAGAATTACATGATGGTAAAGTTAATTTATCGCTTAATGTAGTTTAGAGTCTTAAAGAAGATTACCGTAGTATAAAAATCACAACTACCGTGATTAGTTACACAATTAACAAGTTGCAGGCTCCCTAATATCAAAGAATTACAAAGTAATATGATAAAAGCAGTTTCTTACCAGCATACTAATACTTATAGAACACTTTTTAAATTAACCGAGAAAACAGAAAACATATGGATATGTTTTCACGGTTTGGGATATTTATCAATTTATTTTAAGCGTTATTTTGAAAGTCTTGACCCAGTAAAAAATTATGTTCTTGTCTTGCAAGCGCCTTCTAAATCGTACTTAGGCAAAGATTTTAAACATGTAGGCGCATGCTGGCTTACAAAAGTAGATACAGCACAAGAAATGGAAAACAATCTTAATTATATCTATGAAGTTCTTGTAAACGAAAATTTAATAGGTGATCATCGCCTTGTGATCTTTGGATACTCGCAAGGGGTATCTATTGCCATGCGATTTTTAAAAAACTACACACATCATGTAAAGGCGTTAATAATGCACAGTGGCAGTATCCCAAAAGAGCTTGATGTAAAAGATGGAATTCATTTTAAATCACACTGTTTAAAATTTATACATATTGCTGGAACAAAAGACGAATACTCGACTGATGTTATTGTAAAAAGAGAAAAAGAAAAAATAGAATTACTTTTTGGTACAGAATGTGAGCTGTACCGTCCAGAGATAAAACACGTCGTATCTGTCGCGCTTATTGAAAAAATTGCACAAGAACTATAACTATGGAACTGATATTTGCAACCCACAATCAAAATAAACTTATTGAGGTACAGGCGTTAATGCCCTCTTATATCAAATTAATAAGCCTTAAAGACCTAGATTTTAATCAAGACATTCCAGAAACGGCTACAACTATTGCAGGTAACGCCATTCAAAAAGTCGAGTTTTTAAAAGATAGATTTGACCTACCCATATTTGCAGATGATACTGGTTTATTAGTTGATGCTTTAAACGGTGAACCTGGTATTTACAGTGCTAGATATGCAGGTAACCATAAAAATAATGAAGACAATATTGATTTACTACTTTATAAATTAACAAATAATAACCATAGAGCAGCACGATTTGTAACCGCTATTGCCTTAAATTTGAACCACCATCAAACCTTATTTGAAGGGGTTTGTGAAGGAAATATCTTAAAAGAAAGAAAAGGGAATAAGGGTTTTGGGTATGACGCTGTATTTCAACCCAAGGGATTTGAACAATCTTTTGCACAAATGACCATGACACAAAAAGGTAAAATAAGCCACAGATCAATAGCCCTAATGGAACTTATTCGTTACTTAAAAGAATTTAATTAATCAACTATTCATTATTAGGTAAAAACTTTTACCTATTTTTATTTACTATATGAAGAATAATAAAATATTTATTTTGATTTTCTGTTTACTTTGTTATTTGACAAGTATCGCTCAAGGCGAAAAAAACACAACAAATAATACCGATACCAAGTCAACCATCGTGCAAGGTAAAGTACTTAATGCAAAAGATAACTCTATTCTAGAAAATGTAAATATTCTAAACTTAAATCAGGTTAAAGGAACCACAACAGATAGTGAAGGAATTTTTAAAATCATTGCAAAGGCAAATGACACCCTTTACTTTTCTTACCTAGGTTTTGAAACCATTAACGTGCGTGTAACAGATGACTGGTTAAAATATGGTGATGTGACTATATCAATGACAGAGCAAGGAATTGCCCTAGACGAGGTAACCGTTACAGAAACCTCTCTCACTGGTTTCCTTGAAATAGACGCAAAAAGAGCTCCTATTTATGCCACCCGAAGGTATAAAATAAGTGGTCTTCCTAAAGGTTATGAAGCTGGTGATAGCGAGCCAGGTGCCATCACCAAAGTATTAGAAAGTGTTTTTAACCCAGCAGATTTTCTCTATAATACCTTTAGTAAAAAAGGGAAATCCATGAGTAAATTGCGCCAGGTAAAAGAACAAGACGAGATAAGAACATTGCTGCAAAGTAAATATGATAGAGAAACTTTAATGAATTTATTGCAACTAGATAAACTAGATATAGACGCTATTTTAAGAAATTGCCAATATTCTAAACAATTTATTGAAACTGCAAATGACTTACAGATACTTGATGCGATAAGCGAGTGTTATGAAGAATATAAAGTACTAAAAACTTCTAAAAACAGAAACTAATTAATTTTTAACCAATGAACATAAGATACATAGCTATTACTTTTTTATGCTTCGGCTTGCTTGCAGGATGCAAAGGCATCAATGCAAACAACGATAAAGCTTTAAAAGACAAAGAAGCAAACACACAAAACACTAAAAACACTGCATTTACAGATGTAGATGTAATGAAATATGCAAATACCATTACTGTAGAAGAACTTAAAGAACAACTTTACTACTATGCCAGTGATGAAATGGAAGGCCGCGACACTGGTAGTCCAGGACAAAAAAAAGCTGTAAATTATTTGAGAGATCAGTACATAAAAATTGGTGTACCTGGCGGTGGTGAGAATCAAGATTATTTTCAAACTGTGCCAGGTACTGCTTTTGGAAAACCAGAACTTTCTTCCGAAAATGTATTGGCCTTTATTAAAGGAAAAGAATTGCCAGACGAGGTTCTTGTAATTTCTGCGCATTTAGACCATGTTGGTATGGAAAACGGAGAGGTTTTTAATGGTGCCGACGACGATGGTAGCGGTACAATAGCACTTTTAGAGATTGCCGAAGCTTTTAAACAAGCAGTTAATGATGGCTATGGTCCTAAAAGATCAATTCTATTTTTACATGTAACTGGTGAGGAAATAGGGCTTAAAGGAAGTAAATATTATGCCCAAAACCCTATTTATCCTATGGCAAACACTATAGCAAATTTAAATATAGACATGATAGGTAGAATAGATCCCAACCAAAAAGAAGATCCAGATTACTTATATCTAATAGGTAGCGATATGTTGTCGCAAGATCTACACGATATTTCTGAAGCTGCAAACAAGAAGTATATCAACATGAGATTGGACTATACCTACAACGGTAAGGATGATCCTAACCGGTTTTACTACCGCAGCGATCATTATAATTTTGCAAAAAACAATGTACCTGTGATTTTTTATTTTAATGGTGTTCATGAAGATTATCACAAGGCAACAGATACACCAGACAAAATAGAATATGAATTATATACTAGAAGAACAAAACTTATTTTTGCAACAGCCTGGGAACTTGCCAATGCAAAAAAACGACCTGCTTTAAAATAAGCATACAAGCTATATAAAATTTAAAAGCGTTCAATATGCCCTGTTGAGCGCTTTTTTAATTAATAAAATCATGAACGTTTAAGAAATTAGACCGATTTGCTTTGGGAAATTAGCCCAAACTTTGCTTTAACCAACTCAACTTAAAACTATCAACTATTAATTAGAATACTAAGAGGTTTTTATCAACGCTTTTTACGTCTGGCTTCTTTAGCCTTTTTTTCATTATAATCCCTTATTCTTTTGGCTCTTTCAGCCAGTTGAATGCTATCATAATTAGATGGTAAACTTTTTTCATATTCCTTCCAGTGTGCTCTCGCGGCAAAATAATCAAACTCTATAGCTGGCTTTTGTTCTTGTAATTGATCGTCTATAATACTGTTTAATAAAATATCTTCTACATAAAAATCGTCTACAACAGTCTCTGGCATATACTCTTCTTTTAAAGACATATCAAAAATACTAGCCGTTTGATCATACCAAAATGCACTCCACCCGCTTCTTAAACGTTTTAACAAATCATAGGCTGTATTACCTGTTTGCCTGTGTATAAGCTTTATAAGAATCTGCCCTTCGGTTTTAGTAAGTTTTTTAAGTTCACCTTTAAACTCTTCTTCTACATACTTTTGAACCATTTTAGAATACTTGCGTTTTTGGTTTTTAGTTTCTAACGATGCTAATCGCTCGTCGAGAACAGTTAATCGTTCTGAGGCTAGTTTTGCATATGGCCATACCTTTTGCACTTTACGTTTTAAAATTAAGTAGCGTATGCGTTCATATTTACTATCAAAATTTAAATCTTGTAATAACAATATTTTATCTAACTCTATGGCGCTCAACGAGTCCTCTAGCACATAGTAATATTGCGAATTCACTTTTATGGTCGTATCCTTTAAAACTGGCTGTGGTGATGGTGTTTGTTGCGCTTTCGCGAAAGCGAGACCAAATAAAATTACTAAAAAATACCAAATAATCTTCATATAAAACTAGAGTGAAAAAAGCATACCAAAAATAAGAAACCGTTTACAAATGAAGGGTTTTTAATGCTATATTATTATCTTCACACCCTAAAAATTAATAGATGGCGCAAAAAAGCATTTTAAATAAAAAATCCCTAACTTTTCTAGAGGAATATCTCAATACCGCATCGCCCACAGGATATGAGTGGAATGGGCAAAAAGTGTGGATGGACTATCTAAAACCTTATGTAGATAGCTTTATAACAGATAATTATGGTACTGCTGTAGGTGTTATAAATCCCGACGCACAGTTTAAAGTAGTTATAGAAGGACATGCCGATGAGATTTCTTGGTATGTGAACTATATTACCGATAATGGTCTTATTTATGTGGTGCGCAATGGTGGTAGCGATCATCAAATTGCACCGTCTAAAAAAGTAAATATTCATACCCGTAAAGGAATTGTAACGGGCGTTTTTGGCTGGCCTGCAATTCATACTAGAGACAAATCAAAAGAAGAGTCACCACAACCAGACAACATTTTTATAGATTGCGGTTGCGAGACAAAAGATCAGGTTCTTGCCCTAGGTGTCGATGTGGGTTGTGTAATCACCTATCCAGACGAGTTTTTTGTACTAAACAAAAATAAATTTGTTTGCCGTGCACTGGACAATCGCATGGGTGGATTTATGATTGCCGAAGTAGCAAGACTATTGAAAGAAAATAAACAAGAGCTGAATTTTGGCCTTTATGTAACAAATTCTGTTCAGGAAGAAATAGGATTGCGCGGTGCAGAAATGATTACCCAAACCATAAAACCTAATGTGGCGATCATAACAGATGTTACCCACGATACCACCACACCCATGATTGATAAAAAGTCAAATGGCGATGCGGCAATAGGTAAAGGACCAGTACTAGCATATGCTCCAGCAATTCAAAATAACTTGCGCAACCTAATAATGGAAGCGGCTGATGCTAAAAAGATTCCTTATCAACGCAGGGCGACCTCGCGATCTACAGGTACTGATACAGATGCATTTGCTTATTCTAATGGCGGTGTTCCTAGTGCATTGATATCTTTACCATTGCGTTACATGCATACCACTGTAGAAATGGTGCATCGTGATGATGTAGAAAATGTGATCAAAATGATTTATGAAAGTCTTTTAAAAATCGAGAACAATCACGATTTTAATTACTTTTCTAATAAAAATGAAGGCTTGTTTTAATACATTAAAGACTTAGTTAGAACGATTGTATAATTAAAATCCCTTTTTACCATGGTAACAAGGGATTTATATTTTTAATTCAAGAATTAAATCACATACAGATTAAATAATTAAATGACGGATAAAAATATATTTATAACCCAGCAAATCAACAACCGTATTCTTTATGAAGACAACCATCTTATTGCGGTCAATAAATTATCTGGAGAACTGGTACAAGGGGATAAAACCGGTGATCAAATATTACCTGAATTAATTAAAGATTATATCGCAAGCAAATACAAGAAACCAGGCGCTGCATACCTGGGCGTGGTACATAGATTAGATCGTCCTACCAGCGGTGTAGTTATTTTTGCACGTACTACAAAGGCATTGACCAGAATGAATAAGCTTTTTGCTACTCATGAAACTGTAAAAAACTATTGGGCGATTGTAGAAGGAAAAGTCAATATAAAAGAACAGCGTTTAACCCATTATCTAGTGCGCAATACAAAACAAAACAAAAGTTATGCGCACGAGCATGAAGTTCCTAACTCAAAAAAGGCAGTACTTTCTTATAAAGTAATTCAAGAATTAGATCGATATACATTATTGGAAATTAAGCTAGAAACGGGAAGACATCATCAAATCAGGGCACAGCTCAGTAAAATAGGTTGTATTATAAAGGGAGATTTAAAATACGGTGCCAAAAGAAGTAATAAAGACATCAGTATTCATTTGCATGCAAGATCATTAGAATTTATACACCCTGTAAAAAAAGAATCAGTAAAAATTATAGCACCTGTTAATAACAGCGACGCTGTTTGGAAAGCAGTTATAAAGTAGAAACTGGTCTATAAAAATACTTTACAACCATTTTTACATCATATGGAATTGTTTTAAGATAGATTAGTATTATTTAAAATGCCTTACTTATGACAGAATTAAAAATCGCATTAGACTGGACACCAAATGCAAATCATATTGGTTTTTTGGTATCCCAAAATATGGGATTTTATAAAGAAGAACAACTTGATGTTCTATTCATAGACCCATCACATGACAATTATAGCGTGACACCGGCAAAAAAAGTCGAACTAGGACTTGTAGATATGGCGATGTGTCCTTTAGAAAGTGTGATTAGTTATCAAACAAAATCACAAGCTTTTGATCTAGTCGCCATTGCAGCCTTGTTTAAAGAAGATTTAAGTGCGATTGTTTGCAAAAATAATTCTGGAATCAGTTCTCCAAAGTACTTAGACCACACTATTTATGGTTCATACAATGCTCGTTATGAAGATGCTATAGTTAGGCAAATGATTAAAAACGATGGAGGTCAAGGAATCATAAATTGTGTTTATCCAGATAAACTAAAAATTTGGGACGCTATGGAAAACGATGATATTACCGCAACATGGATTTTCACAAACTGGGAATCTCTTTATAGATCAGATACTTCCTTAAATTTGACTTATTTTAAATTAAAAGATTATGGAATCCCCTACTCCTACTCGCCTGTAATTGCTTGTTCAAAACATGCGACCGCTACTATAACTAGCCACTTAAAAGCCTTTTTAAAAGCCACTAAAAAAGGCTTTATCTATGCCCAAAATAACAATAAACATGCCGCCAAGATATTAGCTACTTACATACCAGAAAAAGATCAAAATATAGACCTCAAACAATCTGTAAAAATTACCTGCGATGCCCTAGGTGATCATAATAAATGGGGAATTATGGATATACAAGGAATCAATGATTTTCTAAACTGGCTTAAAAAGAATAAACTTGAACAACACGATTTAAATGCTACCTCGCTTTTTACAAACGACTTACTCTAAAGATGAACATAGAACAACTACATAAATCGCAACAAGATTTTTTTAAATTACACAAGACTAAAGAACTTAAATACCGTGTAGACAGTTTACTAAGACTGAAAAAAGCCATTGAAAGCAGAGAACAAAAAGTTTATGACGCGCTGTCTAGCGATTTAGGTAAAAGCGAGTTTGAAGCTTTTCTTACAGAGTATAATGTTATAATAGGTGAACTAAAAAAGTATATCTATAAAACCAAAAAATGGATGCAACCTATAAAGGTTCGCGCATCTGTACTTAACTTTCCTTCAAAAGCGCGCAGGTATCCAGAACCTTACGGTAATGTATTGATTATCTCACCCTGGAATTATCCTTTTCAGCTCGCAATGGCACCACTAATTGGGGCAGTTGCAGCTGGTAACACTGTGGTTCTAAAACCTAGCGAGTTTTCTAACGCAACTAGTAAATTAATAGCAGAAATTATTGATGAAGCCTTTAATAAAGAACATGTTGCAGTGGCATTGGGTGATACTGCTGTTGCAAAACAACTTACAGCATTAAGATGGGATTATATATTTTTTACTGGTAGTCCAGCTGTTGGAAAAATAATTTACAAAGCTGCGGCAAAATATCTTACCCCTGTTACTCTAGAACTAGGTGGTAAAAACCCTTGTGTAATACATGAAAGCGCCTCAATAAAAGTAGCTGCCAAACGAATTGTATGGGCAAAATTCCTTAACGCTGGTCAAACATGTATTGCTCCCGATTATTTATTAGTACATGAAAGTATTAAGAAACAGCTTGTAAAAGAAATTAAAACGCAACTTCATCAATTTTTTGGTGAGCAAATCAAGGAATCTCCAGATTTTCCTAGAATAATTAGAAAAGAGCATTTCAATAATTTACTTGAAATGCTAGAAGACCAAACAATCATCGCAGGTGGAGAACATGACCTTAATACCTTATATATCGCTCCTACTTTAGTCGATGAACCATTAAGAGATTCAAAATTAATGAAAATAGAGATATTTGGCCCCATCCTACCAATGATCTCTTATAAAGACAAGCAAGACCTAGAACAATGGATAGACAGTTATGAAAAACCTTTAGGCGCTTATTGCTTTAGCAGCGATTCAAAGTTTGAAGACTGGTTTATTAATAGATTTTCTTTTGGCGGCGGTGTTATTAACGATAGTATAGTTCAATTTGTGAATGATAGGTTGCCTTTTGGCGGTGTGGGCAATAGTGGCATAGGCTCTTATCACGGTAAAAAAACCTTTGAAGTCTTTTCACATTATAAAAGTATCGTTCATCGTGGCACATGGATTGACCTAACGGTCAAATATGCACCATATTCCACAAAACTAGAAAAAATAAAAAAGTTAATGAAATGGGTATAGTACATTATAACTGTATATTTTGTTGCCCATTATGATTATAAGAAATACTTTGAATTAGAGACAAGAATAACTAGATCTTAAAATATTTCTATCAAAAATGCTTTTATAAAGTTAAAATAATTAAAATGTTATCTGACTATTAACATTTTGATCGATAATAATTTAAAAAAACGTTTGAGTAAAATCATAAAAATATGCTACTGTGCCAATTTTGATGTTTTTATTTCTTAATTTTATACTACCTTAATAAATAAACTTTGAATAATTCAATCATTTCAATACAACAAATTCTACAGGTCAGTTCTCATACTGTTTTTGGAATCGTCATAATTTCAACTTTTTTAATGTTTGGCTGGTTTTTGTTTGTAAAAAATCAAAAAGCCAATTCTGATTCTTCAAAGAACGCTGTTACAATAAAAATTAGTCGTGATGGAAAGTACAAATACGAGGTTGTTCCAGATTCAGGCAATAGTAATTTAAAATTTTGGATTGGGGTGATTATAGCAATTATTGCTCTTATATTTTTATGGATTCCTATGAAATCTCTTTTTAATACACATTAAACTATTATGGCACAATTAATTAAACTATACCCAGATAATCCGAATCAAAGGGACTTAAATAAAATAGTAGATGCCATGCGAGACGGGGCTCTTGTTATATATCCCACAGATACTGTTTATGGACTAGGTTGTGATATAACCAATAAATCTGCTCTAGAAAAAATTGCTAGAATTAAGGGAATAAAATTAGAGAAGGCAAATTTCTCCTTCATCTGTGAAAATTTGAGTAACCTAAGTGACTATGTAAGTCAAATAGACTCACATACCTTTAAAATTTTAAAACGCAATCTACCTGGCCCCTATACTTTTATATTGCCCGGTAACAATAATTTACCATCAGTTTTCAAAAAAAAGAAAACTGTAGGAATACGGGTGCCAGACAACAAAATAGCTACAGAGCTGGTAAGACTATTAGGCAACCCAATTATTTCTACTTCTATCAAAGATGAAGACGAGGTTATAGAATACACAACAGACCCTAGCCTAATCATAGAAAAATGGGGTAATCTAGTCGATATAGTTATAGACGGTGGTTATGGTGATAACATTGCATCTACTGTTATTGACCTTACTGGCGAGGAACCTGTTCTTATAAGAGAAGGAAAAGGTGCAATAGATTTATGATTTCTGTCCTAATCTTATTAAACATCAATAATTAAGTCTGAAAGTTGCGATGCTGCATTCAATTTATGGGTATAAATAAAGGTAATTACAAGATTTGCTTTTTATAGGGTAACTAGTGAATTATTTATACACCTGCCTTTTGTATGATCTTTATTTATGTCTCGCTTTCGCGAAAGCGATATTTAAATAAAATTTATCACTAACGTATTGATTTTCTAAATCATAATATTTAACATTATTATTATTAAACAGCACTGGTAGTTTTGAAAACTGAAACAAATTTCATGGACTTATAATAAAGTTTAACGTGGACTAAGACCCTAAAATGTTCAATAATTTTCTTGCTTCTTCAACATTGTTGATGTAATAATTTGCCTTGGTCTTGTTTATCCCAACTTTAATTGTCATGGCTTTATTAGAAAGTTCTTCAAACATAAATTCATCTGTCCAGTCGTCACCCATTGCAAAAATATGATCTGCCTTATACTTATTTAAATACTGAGAGCAGCTCCTACCCTTGTTTACTTTACTACTTTTAATTTCAAGGACTTTATTGCCTTCTAATAATGTTAAATCAGTATTTGAAATAAAACTATTTAAAACCGTTTTTATTTCTACTAAACGATTTTGGGCTAGTTCAATATCTATTGATCTATAATGCCATGCTAGTGAAAATTTCTTTTTTTCTAATATACTACCAGGGGTTCTATCTACAAATGTTTCAAATATTGGAAGAACATTTTCAATCCAGTCTGTTTTTAAATTTTCTAGATTTTTCCATTTTTTTCCTTCCTCTCTTATGGATACACCATGATCAGAAATCAAAGTATAAGGTGTCTTTTTAAACCACTTATTTAAAGTTTTTTTGTCTCTACCGCTTATAATTACAATTTTTAAATTATCCAGTTCATTTAATCGCTCGAGAATTTTAAACAGTTCATTATCTGGTCTTGCATCAGAGGGGTTTTTAGTAAAATTAACTAAGGTACCGTCATAATCTAGAAACATCACTTTTGATTCTTTTGATTGCCATTTATCTCTTAAATCTTCTGTTATTTCTAAAGTGATTTTTTTTGCATTGATACCCTCGTCTATTGTAGGTATTTGTTGCAAAGAGTCCATGAATTCATTGGCCCATTTCACAACGCCATACCTTTTAACGCGTTTTTGTAAGGCTAGCATTCTTTTCTTTTGCTCTTGTTTGGGCATTTCAAGTGCGCGTTTTAAAGTATCAGCAATTTCTTCAAAGTTAAAAGGATTGATCATTAAGGCCTCATTCAATTCTTTAGAAGCACCAGCCATCTCGCTTAATACCAATACCCCATCACCTCTAGTCCTTGTCGCAACATACTCCTTGGCAACGAGATTCATCCCATCTCTAACTGGCGTGATTAAAGCAACGTGTGATGATGTATATAAATCAATTAAATTTTCAAACGGTAAAGCCCTGTAAAAATACCAAATAGGTGTCCAACTTACCGTTGCATATTGTCCATTGATTCTACCCACTAGCTCGTCAGTTTCTTGTTTTAATTTCTGGTATTGAGGTACTTGTGATCGTGATGGAACAGCAAGCATTATTAATCTTATTTTTTCTTTAAATTGAGGGTATTTTTTTAAAAAGTGTTCAAAAGCTTTTATCCTGTTAGGGATTCCTTTTGTGTAATCCATGCGGTCGATAGAAAGCACCATTTTAACATCTTTTGCATCATTCAAATGCTGGTCTAATCGCTTTTGAATTTCGGATTTAGAATTTTCATCTTGATTATCGTGAAAGTGCGCTGCCTCATTAAATTTTTTATAATCTATGCCCATAGGAAAAGAATCGACCTTAATGATTCTATTATTGTAATTGATTTTATTAAAATTAACCTCTAGCCTTAAAATACGTTTTATGGAACTCAAAAAATGTCTTTCATAATCATAGGTATGAAAACCTATAAGATCTGCTCCTAACATTCCTTCTAAAAGTTCTTTTCTTTTAGGGAAAATTCTAAAAATTTCATAAGAAGGAAAAGGGATATGATTAAAAAAACCTATTGATATATTTTGCTTTTTAGCTCTTACTAGTGCGGGAACAAGCAGCAGTTGATAGTCTTGTATCCAAACTTGATCCCCGTCAATAGCATGAGCGATGACTGCATCGGCAAATTTTTCATTTACTCTTTTATATGCTTCCCAAGATTTATTATCAAATTCTGTATATTCTATAAAATAATGAAATAAAGGCCATAGTGTTTTATTACTAAAACCAAAGTAATACAGATCTATATCTTTTTGTGTAAGATTTACAGAAACACACTTTTCTTTTTTAACCGCTTGTACAACTTTACTTTTTAATAAGTCATTTAAATCCTCTTGTATTATTCCAGACCAGCCTATCCAGATGTCGTTACTGTTTTTATGAACAGATTTAAGTCCTGTTGCTAGACCACCCACACTGGGGGTTACTTTAAGTCGGTCCCCAGCAATGGATATTTGTAACGGTAATCGATTTGAAACTATTATTGTCTTATTCATAATTAAATTTTGTAATAGCTTGATTAATTTCTTATATTCACTTTTCAAGATACTGTAAAATTTAATAATATCAAAATACATGAATAATCTTAACTATGGAATAATAGGTAATTGTAGAACCGCTGCACTAGTTTCAAGTAAAGGTTCAATAGATTGGTGTTGTTTGCCAGAATTTGATTCTGCCTCAGTCTTTGCAAAATTATTGGACGAAAAAATAGGAGGCCAATTTGGTTTTGAAATAAATGATTCCTACCAGATAACGCAAGAATATTTGTCAAAAACATGTGTTTTAGTAACACGTTTTATTGCACCTAATGCAGGATTTGAGGTTTATGATTTTTTACCTAGATATCCTAAGAATAAGGGTAAATATCACGCCCCGCCAGAAATTATTAGATATTTAAAAGTCACACATGGAATACCAAAATTCAAAATAGATTTCTCGCCAAAATTAGAATACGCGGTAGGTAAAACTGAAATTTATATCAAAGAAAATTTTGTAGTAGGGGTAACTGAAACAGATAAGTTTGATAGTTTATTTCTTTATACTTCATTAGACAAAAATGCAATTGTTAACTCTGAAGAAATTTCATTAAACAAAGATGCATTCCTTTTACTTTCTTACAATGAAAAAATAGATTTACCATCTATGGAGTCTGTAATTATTGATTTTGATAAAACAAAATTATACTGGTTAAACTGGAGTGATAGAACTCATACCTTTAAACTTTACAACGATATAATTTTGAGAAGTGCGATGACTTTGAAACTTTTAAGTTATGAAAAATCTGGCGCTGTGCTAGCAGCAGCAACCACCTCATTACCTGAAACTATTGGTGAAGTAAGAAATTGGGATTATCGTTTTTGCTGGGTAAGGGATGCCTCTATGGTAGTTAAGGTAATATCACAATTGGGTCATAACAAAATGACTAAAAGTTATTTGCAATTTATAATCGATTTGATTCCAGATAAAAATGAAAAGCTGCAAATCATGTATGGTATAAATAAAGAAAAGGAGCTTACAGAAAAAATACTGTCTCATCTTTCTGGCTATCATGATTCAAAACCTGTTAGAATTGGAAACGCCGCTTATGCTCAAAAACAAAATGATATCTATGGAATATTAGTAGATGTTATACATCAAGAGCTTGTTAATTTTGATTCAGATACTGATAATAAAGAAGAGTTATGGACAATAACCAAGGGCATTGCCTGGGTTGTAGCAAATCACTGGCAAGAACCTGATAAAGGAATATGGGAATTTAGAACAGAAGATAGACACTTTACCTTTTCAAAAGTTTTATGTTGGGTAGCAATTGATAGGGCTATAAAAATCTCAAAAATATTTAATAAAACATCAAAATTAGCAAGGTGGCAAGCATTAGAACAAACAATTAAGAACAATATCTTTGAAAATGCATGGAATGAAGAGACACAAGCTTTTACACAATCTTATGGCTCCACAGATATGGACGCATCAGTTTTACTAATGGAATCTTATGGTTTTATAGCCGCCGATGATCCCAAATATGTGAGTACAGTAAAAGCAATCGGTAAACATTTAAACAATGAAGGATTATTATATAGATATAAGAATAAGGACGATTTTGGCTTGCCCAGCTCTTCATTTACTATTTGTACTTTTTGGTACATTAATAGTTTGTTTAAAATAGGAGAAAAAAAAGAGGCCAAATATTTATTTGAAACGCTTATAGGTTATTCTAATCATTTAGGTTTGATGAGTGAGGATATTGACTTTAAAACAAAGCGATTACTTGGTAATTTCCCTCAGGCTTATTCTCATTTGGCACTTATTGAAACTGCTATAAATATTTCTAAAGGTTAGAGCTATGTCTGCTATATACTGTTGCTAGTACAATATTTGGTTATATTTTAATTAAAAATCACAAAAAGACATACCTATCTTATTAAAATAATAAAACTCATTTACAAGAAGGTTTTAAAATGGCAATACTTATATCAACTACAAAGAAAAGCAACTTACATAAAAATGAATAACCGACTTTTTTTAATCTATAAGCCTTATAAAATGCTAAGTCAGTTTTTAAGTAATGATAGGCATCAAAGAAACAAACAGTTTTTAGGTGATTTATACAGTTTCCCGCCTGAAAGTATGGCTATAGGAAGACTAGATGAAACAAGTGAAGGCCTGCTTTTAATTACAACAAATGGAGCATTTAGTAATTACATTAATAAAATAGGCAAAATAGAAAAGGAGTACTATGCACAAGTAAACGGGATTATTACAACAGCTGCGATTCAACAATTATGTTCTGGTGTTGAAATAAGTGTTAATGGAAAAAATTACAAAACTAAAGAATGCCATGCCTTTAAATTAGAAAAGGAACCTGTACTTCCTAAAACTAATCAAAAAATAAGAGAAGATAGACATGGCGCTACCTCGTGGGTTTCCATAACGTTAAAAGAAGGTAAATTTAGACAAATTCGTAAAATGAGTGCTGCTGTGGGATTTCCTGTGTTGCGACTAGTAAGGGTAAGAATAGGCAATTTTACCATAGCAAGCTTAAATGGCAAGGTTGTCGCTCCTATTGCTAAAGAGGATATTGAATTAATTTAAACAACATCCATAATATCAAAGCAAAGTATGACTAATTATTTATCTATTTGAAAGATTAAAAACATAAAACATACTAATAAATTAAGTTGCAAAATGTAAATGATTTAAATTTGCAAACTTTAAGTAGATGGTAGCGATTGTAACATTTATGACAACTTGATTTCCCCAAGTCATGAATAGAATTTATCATATAATGTAAAAATTACAAGAATTACACTCCCACCATCTCCATAAAATTTTTGACCAAATTATTAAGTAATTTATCTTCTAATTAAGATTTATTTCCCTAGTCTATTAACCCATATGAAATCTATTTTATCAAACTTTATGCGCTTTGCAATTTATTGCGTCTTAATGTATTTATGCACCATCCCTATTGAAGAAGACTTTTTGCTAGGTGTGGCAAATGAGTCAAATTTAATTGAATACTCACAACAAACATTGTTGTTCTTATCTTTTACAATAGGATTTATTTCATTAAAATTTACAAAGAATTATAGGATTTTCATGTCGGCAATTAGTTTATTCCTTGTTATGCACTTAATCAGAGAACTAGACGCGTGGTTTGATGGATTAATGCCTCAAATAGGTTGGTTTCCATTTGTACTTATTATAATAATCATTACCGTTTTTATTTTAATTAAAAACTTCATAACATTTTTAAAAGAGTTAGAAAGTGTCAGTCATTCACTTGGTTTTGGGGTACTTTTAATATCACTAGCTAATCTTCATGTTTTTACTCGTATATATGGAAAACCAGCTAATTGGCGCAATATTTTAGGAGATCAATATTCTTATAATGTAGAACGAGCATCAGAAGAAAGTGTAGAGCTAGTAGCTTATATGATGATTTTTATCGCTATGATTGAGCTATTTATTTATGTGAAAAATAAAAAAGCCCTTTCAGAATGATCATTCAATAATACATCTGGTTAAGCCAGTTTTATAGGTGGTAGGTACTATAAGTTTAAATACTATAAATGAATCAAAAACAACTTACTTTCCATTTAATAATGGTTATAAGCAGCTACATAAGGGTTATAAAAATAATAAAACTTATTATTCTTTAAGCATAATAAGTGTTGCTTTTACTCCAGATGCGAGATTCCAAATGTTTTGTTGTACTACCTCGCCATTAGGGCTCATCACCTTAAATTCGGCAGTATTGGGACCAGAAGTTCCTTGATTTAATGCCTCTATTTCTAGTTTGTTAAATCCATCTTTAAGAGGGATATCTACACCTTGATAAACATTTCTTAAATAAATTTCATTTACAATTATTTTGTCATCCAGCCAGATACGCACTAAATCCCCATCTTCATATTGATGATCCCTACATACAAGTCTTAGCAACTTCTCCCCTGTTCTTATTTCTCCTAGAAATGTATCACTTCTAAATCCAGCACCTACAGGCGCATCTCTTGTAAACTTTTGTTTTTCAAACCGTATGCCTGGATCTACAAGGTCAGTTTGTTGAAGCATGCTGATTTCATTATTTTTCTTAGGTCTTGTATAAGTTTTAGTTTCCGTTTTCTCTGGAAATAGCATTGATCCACCTCTTGTAGTTTGTGGCACTGGTTCAATAGTACGCGGTGTTGACCTAGGTATTTCTTGTGCAAAAGAAAAACTACTGAAAAGAATAATTAAAAATAAGGATACATTTTTCATGTCTTAATCAACTCAAAATTCTTGCCTAAATTAAATAAAACTCAGTTATTTTAAGTTAATATTATCAAAGAATGCATTTTTCACTGAATATAACCTTGTAATTTGGTCTGTAGTCCATAACATGAGGGTTGTTGTCAAAAGGAAACTTTCATTTCATTTTAAACCAAATAAATGTGTTTTTAATTTACACAAAACAATCAATTTGCTATAAATTGTTTTTGTAAGATATCGCTTTCGCGAAAGCGGAAACCTTATACATTCATATTATTTTATACAGTGACTAGACAAAGTGGTAGTTTTAACTTTTTTCATTTGCAAAAAAAAAGCTCTTTTTTACTAAAATGTTAAAATTCTAAATCACTTCAATGAAAAGCATGGAAATGCAATTAATTTCAACCAGATATAAACTTTAGCCAATTCTACTAATTTTTGCACCTATAGCTTGTAACCTAGTGTCTATATGTTGATATCCTCTATCAATTTGTTCTATATTATGTATGGTACTTGTACCTTTTGCACTTAATGCCGCGATAAGTAAAGAAATTCCTGCCCTAATATCAGGACTAGTCATGGTAGTTGCTTTTAATCGGGATTTAAAATCATGACCTATCACACTGGCCCTGTGTGGATCACAAAGAATGATTTTTGCCCCCATATCAATCAATTTATCTACAAAAAATAAACGGCTTTCAAACATTTTTTGATGTATGAGCACGCTACCTCGTGCCTGTGTAGCAACAACTAAAACGATACTTAACAAATCTGGAGTAAAACCTGGCCATGGTGCATCGGCAATTGTAAGTATAGAACCATCTATGTAACTTTGTATTTCATACCCATCATTATGCGGTGGTATGTAAATATCATCCCCTTGTTGCTCTATAGTAATCCCTAGTTTTCTAAAGGTATTTGGAATGATTCCCAACTCTTTAAAGGCAACATTTTTTATAGTGATTTCAGATTTTGTAATTGCAGCTAGACCTATCCAGCTGCCTATTTCTACCATATCTGGCAATATGCGGTGGGTGGTACCATTTAATTTTTTAACACCTTCTATTGTTAATAAATTTGAACCTATTCCCGATATTTTTGCCCCCATACGCACCAGCATATTGCATAATTGCTGTAAATATGGCTCGCAAGCAGCGTTATAAATGGTTGTCGTTCCTTTAGCAAGAACTGCTGCCATCACAATATTTGCAGTTCCTGTTACAGATGCTTCATCTAGAAGCATATAAGTACCTTGTAGTTCCTTTGCTTCTACTCCATAAAAATACTCTTCTTTATTATATCTAAAGGTGGCTCCTAATTTTATAAAGCCTTCAAAGTGAGTGTCTAGACGTCTTCTTCCTATTTTATCACCACCAGGTCGTGGAATATAACCCCTGCCAAAACGCGCTAACAACGGTCCAACAAGCATGATAGACCCACGCAAGCCTCGTCCCTGAATTTTATATTCTTCAGACTGTAAAAAGTCTAGATTAATATCATCTGCTTGAAATGTATAAGACTCTGGTTCATTTCTAGTGACTTTAACACCTAAATGGTTAAGTAATTCTATCAATTTAATAACATCAATAATGTCTGGTACGTTATTTATTTCTACCGGTTGATCGGTCAATAAAACCGCACATAAGATTTGAAGAGCCTCGTTTTTAGCCCCTTGCGGTGTGATATCACCTTTTAATTGATGTCCTCCTTCTATAATAAATGTACCCATGTATGTATTTAATTGTCTTTTTGAAAAGTAAAGATGTTGTTATTGTTAAGAAAATAATTTAGTTGATAGTTTGAATAAGTAATCAACAAGATATTTGATAAGTAAAGGCCATGACTTTGAGTAATATAAGAATTCAAGATTCTTTTAAAGCAATTTGTTAAGAGATTGTTTTGATTCATTAATAAATAGATTAATACTGTTCGTCTTCATTAGGAAAATCAACAGTTTTTACATCTTTTACATAATTAGAAACCGCATTACCCATGTCTTCATATAAATTTAAATAACGTCTTAAAAATCGTGGGCTAAATTCATGTGTCATCCCAAACATATCATGAGATACCAGCACCTGGCCATCAACACCAGCGCCAGCACCTATACCTATAACAGGAATGGTCAATTGCTGTGCAACCTTTTGAGCGAGTGCAGCGGGTACTTTTTCTAGCACAATTGCAAAACAACCCCAGCGTTCTAGCGCCATAGCGTCTTCAATTAATTTTTCAGCCTCTTGTACTTCTTTTGCTCTTACTGTATAGGTTCCAAATTTATAAATTGATTGAGGTGTCAACCCTAGGTGACCCATCACGGGTATCCCTGCATTTAAAATGCGCTTAATGGATTCCTTAACCTCGCTACCGCCTTCTAATTTTATACTATGACCACCACTTTCTTTCATGATCCTTATGGCGCTGCGCAAGGCCTCTTTAGGGTCACTTTGATAACTGCCAAAGGGTAAATCTACCACAACTAGCGCACGCTCTGTACCACGCACAACACTACTAGCATGATAAATCATTTGGTCTAGTGTAATAGGCAAAGTCGTTTCATGTCCTGCCATCACATTACTAGCACTGTCACCCACAAGAATAACATCAATACCTGCACTGTCTATAATTTTTGCCATGGTGTAATCATAGGCGGTCAACATGGATATTTTTTCTTTGTTTGCTTTCATTTCTGTAAGTGATTTTACAGTAACTCTTTTGTATTGCTTTTTTGCGGTAGACATATTTATTGAATTAAATTCAAGCAAAAGTACTAATATTACCTATCATTATACAATTACGACCATCAGACTTGTTATTGTCACTATTTGTTTTCTCGCTTTCGCGAAAGCCTTACCACAATCATATATTTTACAAGATTCTAACATTGTAAAAAACAAAGAACCTAACAAAGTTGCAACTGTAAAAAGATTCTTCAAGCATTTTCACGCTAAAGACACAATTGCGTATTATGAAACAGCATGTATACAGAAACCAAACTAACATAGATGTCAATCACTGGTAGTAAAAAAATCGCTATGTCTTCTCGCCCAGATTTTTTTTGCAAAAAATAACAGCAATAACTGATAGCGTTACTATTAAAGAGTGATTGATAGAAATAAACAACATAAGCGATAATCAAATGTAAAGGGTAAACACTACTTATGTATTTTATTTTTAGGAGATACTGTTAACTGTAGGGCGTATTTTATAAAAACTCTTTTTCCTAAATAGTGAATGTTTGATTATTTATGTTTAAGACACATTTTTTTACAGCTTTTAACAACTGGAAAGAGACGGCAAACTCTTATTCATTTTTGTTTTTAAATTTTCAAATATGAGAAACTAATACTTAAAACGATTATGGTTATAAAGTTGTAAATACTACAAATAAGTAGTGGCTTTTCTATTAGTTCTTAATAAACTTCAAAGTATTTTGACCTCGATCACTTTTAACCACAATAAAATAAACACCTTGTTTTAAATTTTTAATTGAAATAGGCTCGTTAAAATTAGTTGTTAACCGCTCGTATTGCGACTGAATTTTACCTTGAATATTAAATATCTTAAGATCATTAATGGAGTTTGAATATTTAAGGTTTATAAAATCTTTGGATGGATTAGGGAATATTACAATACTATTATCGGTAAGATAATCAATGCTTGCTGTATTAAGAATGGACACAGTTTCTGTGTTTGTAATGATAGGAAAATTAAAGTCAAAATAAATCCCAGCCGTATTATCAAAACTATTGCCTTCTACTAGTGTATATAATGTTTTAATTTTAAACATTACATAACCATCATTAGACGCATTATTATAGTCTAAATTAATATTGTCAAAATGAAACGATACTTCATTACCATTTGTGACCCTTGTATAGTACTCGTGACTAGATGCAAGAGGCACAAAACTGCCTATATCAAACCTTGAGGTATCAATCACATCTTTAACTTTTACATTAATAGCACTTGCTGTGCCTGTATTCTCAAACCTAATTAGGTAATGTAAGTACTCACCTATCATATCGGTCTGAATAGTATTACCTTGTAAACAAGTTTTATCGTTAGGATCGTAACTGTTAACCAAAGTCTGGTTAAGATTAAAGGTATTATTTGTTAAATTAACATCACCACCTGTTAGATAAGTTGCGGCATTTAAATTCAAAATATCATTGCTATTTAAAGGAAATATAGGATGTGTGGGTGGATTTAAATTAAAACTTAGTTCATAGATAATGCTTTCAAAAGGTTGTAAAGAGTAATTCCAGGATAAACTATTAACTGTTGTATTATTTGGGAGAGGAATAGCGGTTAAAAATGACATTACATCGCTAGGATAAGAGAAATTAAGAGCATCTGTAACTGCCAGAGTCCCCCTGTTAACTACAATAATTTCATAACCTACATCAAATCCAGGTCTAGCCTGTGATAGCGGCACGATACTAACATCAATATCTTGTTGATAGGTTAATGGTGCAATACAAAAATTTTGAACAGAACTGGCTAAAGAATTTGGAAATGTTACAATAGTACTTAAAGGGTTTACAGAAACAAAAGAGCTGTTAACATCTACCTCTAAAACATAGCTGTCGTTAGGTACAAAAATTTCATAATTACCATTAGAGTCTGTAATCGCTGAAAATAAAGAAGAATTTGAAGACGACACCGCATTTATACGCACTCCATTTGCTATAGGATCTAAATTGTCACAACCATTAGTATCAATGTCATAAGTTAAAGTGCCACTTATGCTATTATTTGGTACAGTAACGGGTCCAGTTTGTGCGCTTAACCCCTGATTATTACAGTTGGCCGATATATAAAAGTCGTATGCGGTATTGGGCAACAATCCAAAAGCGAAAAAAGTAGTTGATCCAGCTGCACTTACAATCACACCAGAGTTTGTTGCTGGATTATAAGGATGAATGCCATATTCAATATTCCAAGATGTTTCTGTACCTCCTGGTGTCCAATTAATTGCTACACTTGTACCAGTATAGTTTGAATAATTAATTTGAGTAACTGATGGACACTGCCCGTTCATTATATTCATATAAAATATGAACGTAATAAGAAGTAAAAATCTAGACATTGGACTATTTTGATAAGAGTTAAAGATAACAGAAATAATCTAATAAGTCTAATAGAAACAAAAAAAGCGCAAATATCGATATTTGCGCTTTTTATAATGTAGAAATGTTCTACTGGTTTCCTAGAATGATTGGTAATCCACCACCTTCACCAGCACCAATTACAATCACCTTAGAATTAGGGGATTCTGCAAGTTTTAATGTAGCTTCTATTCCTTTTTCCGTAAGAATTTTGTCTGTTAACGATGCACTTAAAATTTGGTTTGCAATAGCTTTACCCTCGGCATCAATTTTTTGTCTTTCGGCTTCCTTAGTTGCTCTTGCAAGTCTAAATTCATATTCTAATGCTTCTTGCTCTTGTTCTAGTTTACGTTCTATGGCAGATTTGATTTTAGTAGGTAACGTCACGTCTTCAACAAGTACGCGATTTACCTGTATGTACTGAGAGGATAATTCTCTTTGAACCTCTTCTAAGATTTCATTTTGAATTACATCTCTTTTACTAGAATACAATTGCTCTGGAGTATAGCGACCTACTACACTTCTTGCTGCCGCGCTTATGGCTGGGGCTAGAATTGCCTCTTCATAATTACGTCCTTTTTCTTGATGTAGATAAGGAAGCTTATCATACTCTGGTTGATACCATACTGTTCCATCTACAGTAACTTCTAGACCATTAACCGATAATACTCTCATTTTATCGCTTATTGATAGTTGTCTTACTGGATAGATAATCATTTCATTCCATGGTGCGATGATATGAAAACCCTCACCATAGGTATTTTCTCTATCGACACCATTACTGAGTGTTTGAAAAAGTACACCTGCTTGACCTGACTCAATAACTACCGAGCTTTTAAAAATTACTATTAAAAATATGACAACACCTATTATAATAAATATCGCTGCTTTTGATAATCTTTCCATTTTGTTTATTTTTTAAATTAATCCATTATATTTTCTTAAAAACCATTCAATACCTAGTAATAGAAGTATCAAACCTAATAAATACTGTAAGTCTATAAAACTAGTTTGCTCAATGTTTTCTCTTTCTACTGTTTGTAGAAGTGGTTCATTATTTAATTTGTTTATAAGCGTTTTTATATTTCCTTGATATAAAACGTTTTCTTTTCCCACAAGATTTTTCATACCTGTGTCACTTGCGTTTGATTGTTGCTTTTCTATATCATATTCTAAAATACTTATTGCGCCTTTACTAGTCAATTTTTCATTTTCCTCTATTACAATAAAGGTATAATCTCCTGCCACTATACCGCTTAAATCTACAATGTAAGCATTGTTTTGTAAAACAAATGGTCTATCAAATTTTTCTCCAGTGTTTTTATTGATCACACTAATATTTAAAAGACCGTTTGTATCAAATTCATAGTTCTTATTTAGGTATTGAGCGTTGATCTCTATTGGTCTATTTTGGTCGTAAAAAGGATCAAAAATAACCTCTAACCTGTCTCTTTTCTTATTGCTTGCAAGATACTGAATTTGACTGTTTACTAAATCATCAAAATTTTTAAAGTCTTTATTATTAAGAAAACTTTGTGCTCGCCACCGCCACAAACCACTTGCAAGGGTAATGGCATGCTTTTCTTCGCCGTTCTCATAGGTAAACCATATGGGTTGCTTTGTTTTTATAGCTCCTATTTGTTTGTAAAAAAGCACATCAATGTTTGTATTAAATTTTATATCACCAAATGGAACCTTTACAGGCGGATAATCTTCAAAATTTAACGATTGTAAGTTAAAAGACGCATATGCATCATTTAAAATAGGTTGAGCCTCGTCATATTCTCTATTTAAATCAATATTAATGGCAGTATTTATTTTGTTTAAGTAAGACAAATCGGGGTCTGGCCCTACAATGACCCATGTATTTTTACCTAATAATTCTTTTTGTGTGTACGCTTTCGCAAAAGCGGTACTTACACCATACATCACCACAAGATTATATTCATTTAGGTCATAGGCATCTGTTGTATTTTTAATAGTAACCTGCCGCTGCTGATTTGAACTAATGGCCTTTTTTAAAGCTCCTATATCTGGGTGCAGGTAGTCGTATAAGATCAATACATTTGTTTGTTGGTCTATTACTTGTACTGCAAAATTGCGGGTGTTATTTGCTGTGTTCTTTTCAGCATTAAGTGGTTCTATTGTAGCCTGTAGCGACATCGTGCCTATGGTTGTACTGCCCAGATTAAAGTTTGCAATCGCAGATTTTTGACCTATATCAAATGTAAAAGTTTTCTTGTACAAGGTTTTGCCGCCTTGTGTAATAGTAAGCAGTCGCGTTGCTTTTTCATTGCCTAGGTAATTGATAAAAACCTCTACAGGAAATTCATTATTTAAATAAGTATACCTATTTACATTAATGTTTGATATGTATAAATCAGGATATTGTGTAGTATCGCCATAAATGATAGGAAATACTTTTGTCTTATTATCAATTTTTGAATAGGCATAACTATTTCCAGTGGTTTGATTACCATCTGTAAGAAGTACAATTGCTTTATTTCTATTTTTAAAAATTTCTTGCGGTTGTGATATCGCTTTGTTTAAATCGGTATCAAATTTATCAAATTGCAAACTATCAAGAGGTTGTACATCTTTATCAAATTGAAAACTTTGAACCTCAAATCTTTCATTAATTCCCTTATCATTTAATAGTAATTGCAAGTCGCTTTTAAGAGCAATAGATGACTCTAGATGCGCAATAGACTTTGAATTGTCTACCATTATCACAAGTTGTGGTAACAGTTCTTGATAGGTTTTTGATTCAAATCTAGGTGCGATAAGAATTAATAAAACACAAAAAACCGTGAGAAAACGCAAAAGCGCAAACCACGGTTTTTTTTTAGTAGATTTATTTTTACCTATGTAACCGTATTGAAAAAGGGCAATAAGCACAGCAACCACTGCAGCTATAATCATCAATATTACGGTCATCAAATAACGATTTATTAAGTGTTCATTAGGTTAACATACCACCATCTACATGTAGTGTTTGTCCTGTTATATATGCAGATAAATCGCTAGCGAGAAAGACACATGCATTTGCTACATCTTCTACAGTACCGCCGCGTTTAAGTGGTATACCGTCTCTCCATCCTTGTACAATTTCTTCATTTAATGCACCTGTCATCTCGGTTTCAATAAAACCAGGTGCTATTGAATTGCAACGTATATTGCGAGAACCAAGTTCTAGTGCAACAGATTTACTAAAACCTATAATACCAGCTTTACTTGCTGCATAATTGGTCTGACCAGCATTTCCTTTAACACCTACCACACTACTCATGTTTATAATGCTGCCATGACGCTGTTTTAACATCGTGCGTTGTACTGCTTTGGTCATATTAAATACCGACTTTAAGTTGATTTCAATTACTTGATCAAAATCTGCTTCACTCATGCGCATTAATAAATTATCTTTTGTAATACCTGCATTGTTAATCAACACATCAATACTATCAAAATCTTTAGATATAGCCTCTATTAATTCTTGAGATTCCTTAAAATCTGCAGCGTTACTTTTGTAGGCTTTTGCCTTTACACCTAGATCAGAAAGTTCTTTTTCTAGTTCTAGTGCTGGTGTTTGCGAACTTGAATAAGTAAAAGCAACATTTGCACCATGACTAGCAAAAACTTGAGCAATTCCTTTACCTATACCTCGACTTGCGCCAGTTATGATTACATTTTTTCCTTGTAATAATTTCATTATTGATTAATTTTTGCAGCAAATTCAACTTTAAGCAGGCCATCTCTTTCAAACCATTCCTTTAACCCCATATATTTTGTTCTAGAACCTTTAATGGCATAGGTATCTATAATTCCTTTTTTGGTTCTTAAAACATAAGATGCGCCTACCATCTTTTTACGTATATCTTTAAAATCTTTAGGGTCTAAATTTTTAATAGCGATGGCATGGTTAGTAATGTCATCATAAGATAAAGGCAGTTGTGTCGCTTTTAACCTAGACTTTATAAAATTCACCCATGGGTTTTTAGAACCTTTTCTTTTTTTATACTTACGTTTGGTAGTCTGTGAATGGTTATTTGAAGATACAGCTGTTGTTTCATTATTTAGTGAATTAGAAACGTCATTAGATAGAACAGAGGTGTTTAAATCCAGTTGTAACGCGCCAGTATCCACTTGTTCAAACTGATCTAGAATTTGCTTTAATTCTTGCAATTTATTCAAAGTTTGCGTGTACTGTGCTTGATAATGCAATTTGATTTTAATTGCAGTATCCATATTGAATTTTACATGTTCCATATAAAAATGATTTAGATAATTATTTAACCTAAAACCTCAGCAACTTTTTTACCTATTTCAGCTGGGGAGTCCACTACAAAAATACCGCATTCCTTCATGATTGCTTTTTTGGCTTGTGCAGTATCTTCGGCGCCACCTACTATAGCACCTGCGTGTCCCATTGTACGACCGGCTGGTGCTGTTTCACCCGCTATAAAACCTATTACTGGTTTTTTATTTCCTGTTTCTTTGATCCATTTTGCGGCGTCACCTTCTAGTTGTCCACCTATCTCACCTATCATGACGATGGCATCTGTTTCTGGATCATTCATAAACAACTCTACAGCTTCTTTAGTAGTGGTACCGATTATTGGATCCCCACCTATTCCTATAGCGGTTGAAATACCGTAACCTTGTTTTACAACTTGATCAGAGGCTTCATAAGTAAGCGTTCCAGATTTTGAAACTATACCTACCCTTCCTTTCTTAAATACAAAACCAGGCATGATACCTACTTTTGCTTCTCCTGGGGTAATCACTCCTGGACAGTTAGGACCTACTAGTCTACAATTCATGCCTTTAATATAATCTGCAGCTTTTACCATATCGGCAACTGGGATTCCCTCGGTAATGGTAATAATTACTTTTATACCCGCATCTGCAGCTTCTTTTATAGCATCGGCTGCAAAAGCTGGTGGAACAAAAATAATAGTTACATCTGCACCTGCTTTGTCTACCGCTTCTTTTACAGTGTTAAATACAGGTTTACCTAGATGTTCCTGTCCTCCTTTACCAGGAGTTACACCGCCCACGACATTGGTACCGTAGTCGATCATTTGACCTGCGTGAAAAGTTCCCTCGCTACCGGTAAAACCTTGTACTATTACTTTAGAATCTTTGTTTACTAAAACGCTCATTGTTTAAAATTTATATGAAAATTTAATATAATTGGTTAGTTGTTATTTTATAATTTTTTTTGAAAAATAAATTATCGCAAAATAAGTAAGAATCAAATGTTAACCTAAAATAAAAACCTATCTTTTAATTAAAATATGAACCACTATTCTTTATTCTTTTTTAAAAGGGAAATTAGTTCAGGGATTTGCTTAATGGCTGCAATTTCTTTGTATTTACTTCTAAAATCTGCTGCGGGAATTCCAAAATAGCTTTGATTTCCTTCTAGTGATTTACTCACACCAGATTTTGCCGATATTACCGCCTTTTTACCTATTGTGACACCGCTCGTGACGCCTACTTGCCCCCATATAGTAACTTCATCTTCTATAACCACACAGCCTGCAATACCCGTTTGACTAGCAATCAAAACATTTTTACCTAAAACAGTATCATGACCAATTTGCACCTGGTTATCGAGTTTACTTCCATAACCTATAGTAGTATCGCCTGTTACGCCACGATCTACAGTAGTATTGGCGCCTAGTTCTACATGATCTTCAATTATTACCCGACCATTACTCAACAATTTATCATAACCATCTGGCCGGCGTTTGTAATAAAAAGCATCACCTCCCAAAACAACTCCTGCATTTATAATCACATGATTACCAATAACCGTTCGGTCGCCTACAGTTACATTTGCGTGAATAATGGTATGACTTCCTATTTCAACGTCTTTACCTATAACTGCACTGGGATGAATGTGTGAATGTTCTCCTATGCTTTTGGGTAATTCCGCTTTCGCGAAAGCGGAAAAAGGATTAAAATAGGTAGTAAGCCTATTAAAATCTCTAAAAGGATCGTCTGAAATTAGTAACGCCTTACCCTCTGGGCAGTCTACTTGCTTATTAATTAGCACCACTGTTGCAGCACTTTTTAATGCTTTATCATAGTATTTAGGATGATCTACAAAGACAATATCGCCAGGAGTAACGACGTGTATCTCGTTCATTCCTAATACAGGAAATGAAGCGGGACCGACATAATCACAATTAATGATTGCTGCAATTTCAAATAATTGATATGATTTTGGGAATTTCACTACTGTTTCATTCTTTCGTGATAGTTTCCTTTTTCTGTATCAATTTTAATGATGTCACCCTCGTTAATGAAAAGTGGCACCATTACCTCGGCACCAGTTTCTACAGTTGCTGGTTTTGATGCATTAGTAGCTGTATTTCCTTTAAGACCTGGCTCAGTTGCAGTTACTTGCAGTACAACATATTGTGGCATGTCTACAGAAAGTGGAGAGTTATCTTCAGTATTTATTTGAATTTTTACAATCTCGCCTTCTTTAAGTAATCCAGGAGCATCCAAAACAGATTCTGGCAACCTGATTTGTTCATAACTCTCGGTATTCATAAAATGATAACCCTCTGTATCTTGATATAAATATTGAAAAGCCTGTGTTTCTACCCTGATGTCATCAATCTTATGACCTGCCGAAAAGGTATTGTCTATCACCTTTCCTGAGGTTACTGACTTTAATTTTGTTCTTACAAAAGCAGGACCTTTTCCTGGTTTAACGTGTAAGAATTCAATGATTTTAAAAATATCATGATTATAACGTATGCATAATCCTTTTCTAATGTCGCTTGTACTTGCCATATTTTACTGTTTACTAATGTATCCTCTCATGATACCTCTTTTTGTGTTTTTAATAAATTCTAATATTTCATCTCTTTCAGGAGTGGCACTCATTTCTGCCTCTATAATATCTACTGCCTGTGAAACGTTGTAATTTTTTTGATATAAAATGCGATAGATATCTTGTATTTCTCTAATCTTTTCTAATTCAAAGCCCCGCCTGCGCAAACCAACCGAGTTGATACCCACATAACTTAATGGCTCTCTACCTGCTTTTACATAGGGTGGGACATCCTTGCGCACCAAAGAGCCACCGGTAACAAAAGCATGACTACCTATTTGACAAAATTGTTGCACCGCCGCCATTCCTGCTAAAACTACATGATCTCCTACTGAAATATGACCTGCAAGTGTACTGTTATTTGAAAAAATACAATGATCACCCACTACACAATCGTGTGCAATATGGCAATAGGCCATGATCCAACAATTTTTACCTATTACGGTTTTCATCCTGTCTGATGTGCCGCGGTTGATGGTAACACACTCTCTAATAGTTGTATTATCACCTATTATTGTGAGGGTGTCTTCATCTTCAAATTTTTTATCTTGAGGGATAGCGCTAATTACAGCACCTGGGAAAATACTCACGTTCTTTCCTATGCGAGCCCCTTCCATGATGGTAACGTTAGATCCTATCCAGCTGCCCTCTTCAATAATCACATCATTGTGAATGGTGGTAAATGGTTCTATAACAACATTTTTGGCAACTTTTGCCCCTGGGTGTACGTATGCTAGTGGTTGATTCATTATTTAACTTTTGAGATTTGTGCCATCAACTCTGCTTCGGCACAAAGAATACCATTTGCATAAGCATAAGCTTGCATGTGACAAATCCCTCTTCTTATAGGAGAAATTAAATCACACTTAAATATGAGCGTATCACCTGGTGACACCTTTCTTTTAAACTTTACATTATCCATTTTCATAAAAAACGTCAAGTAATTTTCTGGATCTGGAACGGTGCTTAAAACTAAAATACCACCAGTTTGCGCCATTGCTTCTACTATTAACACACCTGGCATTACTGGCTGACCGGGAAAATGACCGACAAAAAACGGCTCGTTCATAGTAACATTTTTTAAACCTATAACATGACTGTTAGAAAGTTCAAAAATCTTATCTATTAATAAAAAAGGAGGTCTATGTGGCAGTACTTCCATTATTTTCACCACGTCCATTAGGGGTTCTTGATGGATATCTACTTGGGGTACATTATCCTTTATATCTTTTTTGATGATTTTTTGCATTTTTTTTGCAAACTGTGTGTTTACAAAATGCCCTGGTTTTGTTGCAATTACTTTACCTCTTATTCTGTAACCTATTAAGGCTAGGTCGCCTATAACGTCTAGTAGTTTATGGCGGGCAGCCTCATTAGGATGGTGCAATTCTAAATTATCTAGAATACCGTTAGGCCTTACGGTAATATTATCTTTATTAAACGCCTTTTTTAAATTTTGCATTGTTTTATCAGATAGTTCTTTATCTACATAAACTATTGCGTTATTAAGATCACCTCCCTTGATTAGTCCTTGTTCTAATAGCATTTCGATCTCGTGTAAAAAACTAAAAGTTCTTGCACATGAAATTTGCTCTTTAAAGTCGCTTATTTTGTTTAAGGTAGCATTTTGTGTGCCTAAAACTTTAGTTCCAAAATCAACCATAGTTGTAATCTGGTAACAATTCTCTGGCATTATTATAATTTCACTGCCAGATTCTTCATCTTTATAAGAGAAGATTTCTTTAATTACATATTCTTCTCTAAACTGCTCTTGTTCTACCTTGCCTGCTTGTTCTAGAGCCTCGATAAAATATTTTGAAGATCCATCCATTATAGGCGGTTCACTGCTATCAATTTCTATTAAGCAATTATCAATTTCTAGACCTACTAGCGCAGCAAGAACATGCTCGCAGGTATTAATTTGCACACCTCTTTTATCTAGAGTTGTGCCTCTCTGTGTATCTGTTACATAAGATGCAAGTGCCTCTATAACCGGGCTACCTTCTAGATCGACACGTTGAAAAGCATACCCATGATTTTCTGGGGCTGGTTTAAAAACAATTGTTACTTTTTTACCAGTATGTAACCCGACACCAACGAGGGTTACTTGTTCTTTAATAGTCGTTTGTTTAAATTCTGTTACCGTCATCTATAATATTTTTTTTTCGAGATCTGAAATACGCAATTCGATTTTTTTAAAATTTTTAAATAACACATAGCTCCTATTCCATTCTCCATATTCAAATGCTGGTGATCCTTGCACTTTTGTTCCACTCTTTATTTTTTTGCCTATACCACTTTGTGCTTGTATACCTACATTATCTTCAATCTCTATGTGACCAGCTACACCTACTTGTCCTCCTATTTTACAATTTTTTCCAATTTTGGCAGAACCTGCAATTCCTGTTTGGGCGGCAATTACTGTATTAGAGCCTATTTCAGCATTGTGTGCTATTTGTATTTGATTGTCTAGTTTCACACCTGATCTAATTATTGTGCTACCTAGTGTTGCTTTATCAATGGTGGTTAATGCACCTATATTTACATGATCCTCGATAATCACGTTGCCTGTTTGAGGTATTTTTTTATAAGTACCATCCCCACTAGGCGCAAATCCAAAACCGTCAGATCCTATTACACTACCAGAATTAATCACAACATGATTTCCTATAATCGTTTCTGACATAATATTAACGCCAGGATGAATAATACAATTATCCCCTATTACAACATTATCGGCGATATTTACATTTGAGAATACCTTAACGTTGTGACCTAGTTTAACATTTTGACCTATATAACTAAATGCGGCTAGAAAAAAAGCATCTCCATAACTTGCACTTTCATGTATAAAACTAGGTTGCTCTATGCCTTGTTTACTCAATTTTGCCATTTGATAGAACTCCAGCAGCTTAGTAAAAGCTAGATAAGCATCTTCTACTCTAATTAAAGAACATGATAGATCTTGTTCCTTAATAAAATCTTTATTTACAATAACTGCTGTAGCTTGTGTTTTGTAAATATATGGGGTGTATTTTGAATTTGATAAAAAACTCAAACTACCAGGTGTACCTTCTTCAATTTTGGACAATTTGTCGACCGCAAGATTTGAATCTCCCTCGACAGTGCCCTCTAGAATATCGGCTATTTGTTTAACTGTAAATTTCATTATTACAAAAGTACTAATTTAAATTAATCTTGCAGCTTTGGATAGCAGTTGTAATATTTTTTTACTTCTTTGCTTAGCGCTTTAAAACTATCTTCATTTCCTGCCTTAATAAGCTCTATTAACTTTCCTTTTTTATTAAGTATTTGTATGGGTTTCGCTTTTGCGTAAGCGAGATTAATAACCTGTCCTGAAAAGACAAAATAAGAAGCTTCATGCTGGGTTAAATTAAAGGTTTGTATTAATTTATTTAAATGTTTTTGCGTTTTTTGATCTGAAACTGGCTTATTGACAAATTTTATTTTGAGCAATTGACGATTGACAATCATTTTACACAACTCACTTAATACAAAATCATCGTGGTTCATACCCATTTTAAGAGTGGTAAGAATATCTACATCATCTAGGCTAGCAAACTTTTCTAGAACGCTAGGGTTTGATTTAAAATCTGGTTGGGCATGGGTTAAGAAATAATTTAAATTTTGTGGTAATTCTACTGTTTTACCTTTGTCTATCAACTCTTTAATACGTTTAATGACAGATTGCAATAGGTGTTCTGCTCCTATTCCTGTTTTATGTAAATAGACTTGCCAGTACATCAACCTGCGTCCAGACAAGAAATTTTCTACACTATATAGACCTTTTTCTTCTACAACAAGTTGATCATTTACCACATGTAACATACTAATCAATCTCTGGCTATTTATATTGCCCTCAGCAACACCTGTATAAAAACTGTCTCTTTTTAAATAGTCCAATCTATCCATGTCTAGCTGGCTAGAAATAAGCTCTAGCATAAATGGACGGTGATAATCGCCCTTAAAAATTTGAATCGCAAGCGTTAAACTACCGTTAAATTCGATGTTTAATTGATTCATAAAATAACCTGATAATTGCTCGTGGGTCACTTTATCGACTATGTGGTATTCTAGTGCATGTGAAAATGGACCATGTCCTATATCGTGTAATAATATGGCTTTATATAGGGCGTCCTCCTCTTCTATAGTTATCACAACCGACTTAGACCTAAGAACTTGTACTGCTTTTTGCATTAAGTGCAAACAGCCCAGCGCATGATGAAATCTAGTGTGGTGCGCGCCTGGATAAACCAAATAACTTAACCCCATTTGGGTGATCCTGCGCAGGCGCTGAAAATAAGGATGCTCTACTAATTTAAAAATCTCTTCTGAAGGAATCGAAATAAAACCGTAGATGGGATCGTTTAATATTTTAAGTTTGTTCTGTTGTTTCAAGATAACAGTAATTTAATACAAATATAAGGATATGGGAATGATCAAAATACTGTGGGTAGACGATGAGGTAGATTTATTAAAACCACACATTCTATTTTTAGAAAGTAAAGGTTATACGATAGATACAAGAATAAGCGGCTCTGAAGCGCTGGAAGCCATAGAAGAAACTAGATATGACCTTATCTTTCTAGATGAAAATATGCCAGGCTTAACAGGTTTAGAAACCTTACATGAAATTAAAGAAAAGCAAGCGCAGTTGCCAGTAATCATGATCACTAAAAGTGAGGAAGAGTATATTATGGAAGAAGCTATAGGCTCCAAAATTGCAGATTATTTAATCAAACCTGTAAATCCACATCAAATATTACTGGCTGTAAAGAAAAACCTAGATCACACTAGATTAATAAATCAAAAAACTGCGAGCGATTACCAAAAGGAATTTCGTAAAATAGCCATGGACATGTCAATGATCAATAGCTATGAAGAGTGGGTACAACTTTATCAAAAACTTGTTTATTGGGAAATCGAATTAGAAGATGTCGAGGATCCTGGAATGTTTGAAATATTAAAAGCACAGAAAAAAGAGGCTAACTTACAGTTTTGTAAATTTATAGATAAAAATTATCCTGGGTGGTTTGACGGGCAGGAAGATAACCCTGTATTAAGTCATGATTTATTTAGAAAAAAAGTGGCGCCCTTATTACATAAAAAAGAGCAAGTGCTGCTTGTGGTGGTGGACAACCTAAGGTTAGACCAATTTAGAGTATTTGAAAATTTAATTAACAATCATTATAAAAAAACAGAAGATGAAACCTACTGCTCTATTTTACCCACAGCTACTCAATATGCCCGAAATGCCATCTTTTCTGGATTAATGCCCGAGGATATGAAAAAACGCCATCCAGATCTGTGGCTAGATGATACAGACGAGGGTGGTAAAAACATGCATGAAAACGAATTTTTAATTGCGCAATTAAAGCGATTGGGACTACAAATAAATCACCAATATCATAAAATTACTAATGAAAACAGTGGTCGCAAGCTAGTTGATAACTTTAAAAGCCAAAAGGATAATGACCTTACCGTGGTGGTTTATAACTTTGTTGATATGTTGTCACACAGTAAGACAGAAATGGAAGTGATAAAAGAACTGGCCAGTACCGATAAAAGCTATAGATCTCTTACATTAAGCTGGTTTAAAAATTCACCACTTTTAGATATCATACAGCGCGGGCAAGAATTAGGATTTAAATTAATTCTCACCACAGATCACGGCACCATAAATGTGACCACACCTAGTAAAGTCATAGGAGATAAAAACACAAGTTTAAATTTAAGGTACAAAACAGGTCGCAGTCTTACTTATGAAGATAAAGATGTTCTCGCAGCCACAGATCCTAGCACAATTAAATTACCTAAAATAAACATGAGTAGTAGTTTTATATTTGCAAAAGATGATTTGTTTTTTGCATATCCTAATAATTATAATCATTACGTGAGTTATTTTAAAAACACCTATCAGCACGGTGGTGTCTCGTTAGAAGAAATGTTGATACCTTTTGCTGTATTTGAACCCAGATAATGGAGATATCATATCATATTAACGACATAGATGCTATCGCACAGCAATTATTGCAACAGCTAGAGTCTAAGGTAATTTTATTTAATGCTCCTATGGGAGCTGGAAAAACTACTCTTATTGCTGCTATTTGCAAACAATTAGGTATAACAAACAAAATAAGTTCCCCTACTTTTAGTATCGTAAATGAATATAAAGGTAAAGATCATGAAGTCATGCATTTTGATTTATATAGATTAGAAAATCAAGACCAACTATATGATCTGGGATTTGAAGACTACCTGAATAATAATGCTTTTCTGTTTATTGAATGGCCCACCTTTGCATTAACTTTTTTAGACGATTATCAAGAGTTAAGTATAGAAATAATTAGTGATGACGAGCGTACTTTACATTTAAACCCCCTAAAAACCTTTTAGATTTTTGCTGCGAGCTTTTAATTAAAATTTAGAATAGGACAATAGTTTTGTGAATGATCTCGCTTTCGCGAAAGCGAAATTATAACGACTTATTTGCTATTTATTACAAAATAGACAATAAAATTAAACTTTAAATGGACAAAACGAAATCTAATTACTATAATAAGTTAAATTTGAAAGAATAAAGTTTGATCACTTTATACATGATAAAGATTTAATTAATTTATACCGTTGATAATGTCTTCTTTTTCTACCCCATTTACCAAAGACCAATTGATCCCACAAGAGGAACGTTTAGAAATACAACCTACTAAGCAAGAATTATTTATAGGTATTCCCAAAGAGACACAACATCAAGAAAAACGTATTTGTTTAACGCCAGATGCTGTTGCGGCCGTTTGTGCCCATGGACATCGTATTTTAATTGAAAAAGGAGCAGGTCTCGCAAGTAATTTTACTGACCAAGAGTACAATAATGCGGGGGCAGAATTAACGACCGATACTGCCAAGGTATTTGCATGCCCTACAATTCTTAAAGTAGCCCCACCCTCTCTAGAAGAAATACAAATGATCAAGCCACAATCTGTATTGATATCGGCTTTACAATTAAAAACTAGAAATCAAAATTATTTTAATAAACTAGCCGAAAAGAAAATAACAGCACTAGCCTATGAGCTAATCACTGATGATGAAGGCAGGTTTACAGCAGTAAATGCCCTAGGCGAGATATCTGGTGTTGCGTCTATTCTTATCGCGGCAGAATTATTGTCTAGTGGCGCACATAGAACGGGACATTTATTTGGTAACATCACCGGTGTACCACCTGTTGAAGTAGTGATATTAGGGGCTGGTGTCATAGGAGAATTTGCTGCAAGAACCGCACTGGGTCTAGGGGCTAGTGTCAAACTTTTTGACAACTCTATATCAAAACTGCGAGCTGTGCAAAGTAATGTGAGCCAGCAGTTGTTCACTTCTACCATACAGCCTAAATACCTTTCTAAAGCATTGAGGCGCTGTGATGTAGTCATAGGAGCGCTTACAGGAGAAAATAGAACCCCTGTCGTGGTATCGCAAACAATGGTCGAAAACATGAAAAAAGGTGCGGTAATAATAGACGTGAGCATCGATAAAGGAGGTTGTTTTGAAACAAGTGAGGTGACTAGCCATGATAAACCAACATTTACAAAACTGGGGGTAACACATTATTGTGTACCCAATATTCCTGCTAGATATTCTAAAACTGCTAGCGTCGCATTAAGCAACATTTTTACACCATATATTTTAAATATTGCAAACGATGGTGGTATTGAACATGCCATACGCATGGATAAAGGACTTAAATGCGGTATCTACCTTTATCATGGTATTGTGACCAATAAATCGGTAGGAGAATGGTTCAATTTAGCATACAGCGATGTAAATTTGCTTATTTTTTAAATAGTTATGAAGTTTATACAGCGATTGGGGTTTTATGGTGGTGGTTTTGCAATAGGAATTATATTTTTAATTTTCTTTCTTACTGGCAAGAGGACACAATGCACCTGGTTGCCTGAGGATAGGGTGATCAACGATATACGTAAAAAAAATGCCATACGATTCTCTCCAGAAGTACGTGACATGTTAAAAAACCGAGAAATAGATACCCTAGATATACAGCTTATTCTAATGTATGGTTCTGTAGATTTTTCAAAATCAAATACAGATACTATTCCGTGCAACTTTTATCATATTTCTGGAAAGGAACAACTGGCAAATACCTCTTTATGGGTTATGAATTGTGAACGATTTGCAAGGGTTGAAAAGGTACTGAGTCAGTAATTAGTTATTTTTTGTTTGTTACAGATAATATTGCACCATCAAACAGTAAGTTGTAGCTAAGTTTATTGATTTACAAGGAATTAAGAATCAACAACATCATGAAACTTGACAACTATAGCAATATTTAAGAGGTTATTTTGTTAGAAACGCTTTGCTTTTTTCGCTTAGTAGTTGTAAAAATTCCATTTCATTACCGTAATTAAGGTAATCAAAATTAAAGGTTTCATCCTCTACATATCTTACAAACTCTTCTACACGGTGTGGCGGAATATTAAAGTTTTCTACTAAAAAAGTTGAAGCAAAATAATATTTTATTGTTTTTACAGGAACCTCAGGTATACCAGCCTTTTTTTTGTCCTCAACCTCAGACCTAAATAAGGGTATTAATAATTGATCAACCACATTAATTAAATTCAGACCTGTTACCATGGATTTTGCATTTGACTGCACAGCTATGTCATCTATTTGTTTCTTGTTTTCATTGCCGAATTCAATTGAATTTTTACTTTTTTTACCAAAATATAATATACTAGAATTTAAAGATTTTCCAGCGGCAATGGGTATATCGCTTTTAATATTACCTGTAAGCAGTTTTGTAGCTACCACGACCTCTTCTAATTTTTCTATTTCTTCTATTAAAAAAACACGCATGCGTTGGGATTTTATTATTTCAGCTGTTATAAAAATATCAAAATTTTGATAGTTTAATGATCTTATTTGTAGTAAATCATCTTTTGCAGCTGTAATGGTAAAATTTCCAAAAACGTCGGTTACCGCACCTTTATTTGTAGTAGAATTGTAAACAGTAATACCCTCAAGATCATTACCCTCTACAACAATATTTCCCTTTATGACCACACGATCTACTTGCTGTGCAACGACAAAAGAACATGTAAGAAACAAGAACGTGTATAATAAGGTTTTCATATAATTATATTTTTTTATAAAAATAACACCTAAAACTGATATTTAAACTATTAAATGTATCATGATTTTGTTAAAAATATTAGCGCAATTAAGGTAAAAAGTTGAAAGCAAACGTCTTGTTAAACGATACAAGTTGGTAATTTTTATATATACTTTTGTAAAATAAATTATTGATATGAATAGAATTGATACCATCGACTTTATAAAAAATGTAATCAAAAATAAACCTGAAGATTGGACTGGTCTCACCACCCATAGATTAGACATTTATCAAGAGCAACTGGCAAAGGTTCAGTTTTTAGACAGATTACAAATCTTATTTGAAAGTAACGACAGTTCTACCGCAGCACTAAAAATATTACCTACTGCCTATGATTATATTAGACTAGGTCATCCATTATCTTGTTTATTAGAATGGGGCATTGCAAAATTGCAATATATAAAAGCTGAACAGGTAATTAGTTTTTCTTCTCAAACTATGCCCATATTTTCAATATTAAGAACCAATAAGCTTCAAAACAAAAACACTCAAATTAATTATGTAGAGAGTTTACCAAATGTTATAGACATCAACACTTTAAAAGAGGTTTATGGATATCAATTTGAACTTAAAAAAGTAAAAACTGTTGCAGATATAAGTGTTTTTGACGGTAGCATTATTTTTATAGATCAAAAAGATGCCATTTGTAATATCCAGCTGCAACCACAAATAGACTTTTATATAGGATTACAAGAGGATTTGGGTAGTATTCTTATAAGCAATGGATCCCACAATGACCATTATATCCCTTACATACAACACGTGCGCAGAAGGGAAACCATTGCCATGACACCGGCAGATTGTTTAACGGCCTTGCAAATTCTTACCAATACTACAAACGAAACAGTAAAAACAACAGATATAAAAACCAATAAATCAAGGGTTTTATCAACTATTAAAGAAATTACAGGTGCCTCGCTCACGCCTATTGTGGGATCAAGCGGGTTGTCTATACAATATGCCATCATGATGGGTTTAATTCACGAGGCACAACAGTTGCACAAAAAGAAACCTATCAAATTTATTGTACCGCCTAATTGCTATGGTGGCACAAACGATCAAGCTAGAAGAATAGCACGAAGTATAGATAACGTGTCTATTGTAGATTTACCTGTTGACGGTGATAATGACATGGTACAAAGCATAGAAAGGGTTTTAAATCAAATTTCTCTAGAAGATGCCATACCTTACATCATTGTAGAAATTCCTACAAATCCTAGAGTAGAAGTTCCAGATTTAATCAAACTCAAAAACGTTTTAAGTAAAAAACGTAAAACCGCAAATGATAATATAGCCATTGACCCTGTGATTATTTTAGATCAAACTTTTTGTCCTAATTACTTGTTTTTAGGAGAGGGTAAGATATTATCTTCTATTAAAACTATATCTTATGTAAGTGGTTCTAAATTCCCTAGTGGTGGGCAATGTACAGCAGGTTATTGTGTAGGTAATAATAATACCCAGTCTTTAATGCATAAAATACAGCAACATTTAACCCTATGTGATAACGAGGCAACTGCCCTGCAATACGATATTCTAGCACGGCAATTACCGTCGATGAATCAAAGAATTATCGATGCTTATAAAAACACCCGCGAGTTTGTTGAATTTATAAAACAGGAATTACCCGACGCCAAAATTAATTTTGTTTCAGAAGATTTGGCAAATCAAGGATTTACACCCTCGGTTTTTTCATTAGATCTACCTACCAAAGGAAACACACCGCAAGAAAAAGAAACTTATAAACGAGATTTAAACCTTAAATTGATTCATTTAATGATCAAGGAAATCCCTGAAGAAAGTAAATTTTGCGTGAGCTATGGACAGCTAAAAGGTTGCTATTGGACCGTTCCCGCTACATCTACTCAAGGTACTACAAAAGAAGGTGATAAAGATTATATAGTTAGGGCTTCACTGTCGCCCGATTTAGACCTTGAAAGACATAAAAAGATTTTTAAAAAATTTGTAGCTTCTATATAAGATATAGTGGGTAATGTTCTCGCTTTCGCGAAAGCGGAATTACAACAAGCCTACCTGCCCTATTTAAGTCTATCCATTAAATTATAATTAGAACATATTTATAGCAGTAATTTGCTATAGGCATTAAAAGTGATTTATCTTGTTCAAATAAAATAATAAAATAATAAAATAAATTAACAAGTTGCGACCAGCAAGAGACAGACAAAAGAGCCATGACATTAAGTATTTTACAACTCTCGTTGCAAATAAACGATTCTCTTGCTGTATTGACCACTTAAATACTAGTGAAACACGGCTGTTTTCAGTAATTAAAGTCTGTATTATATTTGCTATTTTTCACAATTTAAGTAGTCTAATTTTTTAATTAGATACGAGTGACTATGCATAACATGCGGTGGCATTTTATTTACCCAAAATGTAATCATTTAAAATTTTTAAGAATTTCTTCAAAATTAGGTTTAAAATATTCTGGCCCCTTTAATACCTTACCATCTTCACGATATATAGGCATTCCATCTGTACCTAATTTAGACATATTAGAACGCTGTATTTCATCAAATACATCTTCTATGACATTTTGCATTCCGTGCTCGATAATTGTACCACACAAAATATATAACATGTCACCCAGTGCATCAGCTACTTCTATAAGATCGTTATTCTGTGCTGCTTCTAGATATTCTTCATTTTCTTCTTTCATTAAATCAAACCGCAGCTTTATGCGGGCATTTGTAATGTGTGCAACCGGTTTATTGTTTTTGCCTAGTTTAAACACGGTATGAAATTTATCTACACTATCTAATTGTTTTTTCATATCTATGATGTTGGTGGGTGTATTGCTTTGTAATTTTGTAAAATTAAAAATAGTAAACGATAAACATTTTATACAATAATTCAGAAGCGTTTTTGTCAAAAAAACACAGTTGATTTTTTGCTTAACTTGTAAGATCAATCAAAATTACTTAAGTCAAACATTATTTTATTTCTGTAATATATTTGTATGAATATCATCCCATTTGTTTTAAAAGACCCTATGTTTAGCCAAGGTCAAATTTATTTTGGAATAGCCTTTTTTATAGTTTTTACGGTAATAATCTCTTTTATGTATTTAAAAGACAAAGAATTACATAAAAAGAATTATAAAGGTGTATCTTGGATTTTAATAGGCTTTATTGGTTTTATCTTTCTTCTAGGTGTAATAAAAATAATCTTAAAAAAATAACTAAGACACTTTTATTTAATTTAACGTTTCAATTATGATACATATATCAATAAAGTCTTGAACGATTTAAAATAGAACGGGGTTCTGATCCGTAAAGCATTACCTTTAAGGTGCAATACAAAGCCAAAACTGTTCTCTATGTCAAATATAACTTTGTTTTCTCAGTTACTTTCTAAGTTAGATCACTTGGCCTTTAAAAAATTAGTTAAAAGTAAGCATACCTACAAGCATTAAAAGGGTTGTAATAGTTGGAATCATTTAATTTTGATGTTATTCACTCAGTTTGCTAATAGTACATCTCGGTCTGTGTATAATTCAGTGGCGACCTAATAAACACGCCCCCTATTTTTTCAATCGTAAAGTTAGAAAATAAATCCCAAACCTCCCGTTTCAGCTCCTAAACCTCGCCATTGAAGATACATTGTGTTGGCTAAGTTCTAGGACAGATGTGTTATATTTACACTAATAAATTAGTTTTATG
>CAZQGX010000005.1:0-88120 GCA_964593255.1 uncultured Flavobacteriaceae bacterium
TTTCCGATGTTTGTTATTTAGTTCAAATGTGAGCGTTGGCAAGACATACTCTTTTACAATTTTTGGCGTAGCGTTGGCTGTAGCGAATTGCAAATGTGTATGGCTTTGAGCGTTGGCTTATTCAATTAACTGTCCTACTTTATTTACTACTTTATATTCTAATTCCTCAAATTCGTTAAAGTGTGCCTTTCCGCATTTTATTTTCAATTGTTCGTCTCCACTTAGTTTTCCTAAATCAACTTCTGGTGTTCCTGTGTCTTTTGTTTCTGCAACAAAATATATTTTCTTATCATCTTCAAAAACTAAAGCCCAATCTGGATTGTAATTCCCAATTGGTGTTGGAATTTTAAACCAATTCGGAAGTTTGAAATAGAACTTAATTTGGTCGCTTGTTTCACAATCCTGTGCAAACTTGCTCTCAACTCCAGAATCTAATGGCACAAACTCTTCATAAATTGTTTTCGAAGAGTCAGTTACTTTAAAAGAAAAGTCATTCAAATACACTTCTAATTCCTGAGCTTCAAATAAAGCCATTTCATAATCTGAACCTCCAATTTTTTGATACTTGATTCCGTCAATCATCAAATCATATAAAGTTCTTTTAATGGCTTGAGTTGTTAAGTCTAAAAAAAGTTGTGGATTTATTAATATGTCCCCAATTCTTTCTGATTTACTTAAAATTTCTTGAATTGTAGAACGAGTTAATTCCGTTTTGCTTTGAATGTAACCTAAAACATCTGGTATTTTCCAAGAATAGCTGTCGTAAGATTCCACTTTATCGCCTGCATACATTGTTTCTATACCTTCGTCAGTCATATTGATATTGACCTTAGTTGAACGAATAGAAGGTGCTTTGATTACAGGTAAATCATTTACTGCTTTAGACGCAAATGTTATTAATTCATCTGTTTTATAATCAACTCTGTAAGTTGTTTTCTTTTTGAGATTTTCCCAAATTTCCAAGAATTTTGGGTCTGCTTCAAATCCTTTTCTGTATTTGATTGCTGTTCTTTCTCGTTTGTTTTTGATTCTGTCTTTAAATTCTACTCCGCAATCATCTTCAATTTCCTTTTGTAGTGTTTTTGCAAAATCATCATAAGATTCGTTTGCAATTACTGTTAGACGATTAATGTTTTGGTCATAAGTTCGTTGTCCAGTTTGGTCAACAGCTAAACGTAAACCTCTACCAATTTCTTGACGCTTCTTAACGTCAGATTTGGTTTCATTCAAGGTACAAATCTGAAATACATTTGGATTATCCCAACCTTCTCTAAGTGCTGAATGTGAGAATATGAAACGAAGTGAATTATCAATATTCAGTAATTTCTCTTTATCCTTCATTATTAGACTGTAAGTATCATCATCTGCTTTGGTTTCGCCTTTAGTATCTTTCCATTTGCCTTTCTTGTCTTGAGAGAAATAACCATTATGTGTTTCCTCTACTGAAAATTTATTAAGTTCTTTAAATGCAGGTTTTGATATATATTCTTGATAAATTTCTTCAAACCATTCTGCAAATTTCCCTTTATTTTGATTTCCTGCTGAATCGTAATTACGATAATTTGCAACCTTATCAATGAAAAAGAGAGAAAGCACTTTTATTCCTAATTTGTTTAAGCGTTTTTCTTTTTTTAAATGTTCTTCAACCGTTTTACGGATTTGAAATTTCATTACTTCATCATTCAATCCACCTTGGCTATCTCCTTTGTACAATAAATTACCGTTTGAAATTGAAATACAGTTGTTCGTTGCGTCTATTTCTTCAATGATATAACCATCTGAATAAATTTCTCGTTCGTTGGATAGTTTGTATAAATCGTCTCCAACTTTAACGGAAACGGATTTCTTTTTTACGCCTCCTTTATCGTTTATATTGATAGAAACTTTTGCTGTTATTTTTGTTTTTGTTGCTTTTATAGAATCTACTTGTACAAAAGCATCATTAAAAGCATTTTCTTCTACGATAGAATCTACTTCAATTTGTTTTACTAAACCTAAATCGTAAGCTTTTACAGGATTTAAACTATAAGTTAAATTATATTGATTTCTATGTGTTGCAGAATAACGAAGTGTACAAAGACCATTTAGATTTTCAATTGCCGAAATACGTTTTTCTGTTTCCATATTTTGTGGTTCATCCACAATAACAATTGGATTTACAGATTGTAAAAATTCTATTGGTTTTCTACCATTTGCTCGATAATGAGGTTGATTAATTATGTTCTGGTCTTTTGCAAAAGAATCAATGTTAATAACCAAAACTTCAATATTATTGTTAGTAGCAAAACCTCTTAGTGTTGAAACTTTAGAACTATCATAAACTTGAAAATTTATTGGAATATTATCATATAAATTTTGAAAATGTTCGTGAGTTATTTCTAAATTTTTCAAAACCCCTTCTCTAATTGCTACGGACGGAACTACAATTACAAACTTTTTAAAATCATAAAGTTTATTCAGTTCATATATACTTCTTAAATAAACATAAGTTTTTCCAGTTCCTGTTTCCATTTCTATGGAAAAGTGCATTCCATCTAATTCAGTTGATTTCTCAATACCATTTGAAAGTTGAACAGATTGAAGATTAGATAAGATTTGTTCTTTGGACAAAATTAAATTATTACTTACGCCATTTATTAAGTCTAAAGTGCCTTTTTCTCTTAGGTTAAATTCCATAATAGAATTTTCCTTTGGTTGGCCTTCAAACAAGTCTGTAATAGATTTTATGGCCTCTTGTTGATATTGTAGGTTAGAATCAAACGCTAATTTCATATTATATTGTTTTAAATTCTATACCTGCATCTTTCATTTGCAAAGAAGCGTTGGTTTTTAGTTGGTCGTTACCTTTAAATAGTTTGTCTAAGGCAATTACTTTTTTAGGCTTTTTAGAAATAACTAAGTCAATGATTTTTTGATTAGCTTGTTTTAATAAAAACACTAATTCATAATTATTTAAAACATAAAAATCTTCTTGTACTTCAATATTACTGTTTAAGTCTTTGCCACTTTTTAGCATAAGTTCATAAACCATATTTTCGGTTGTGGCATTTTTTGCAACTGGGTCAATAAAAAGTTGCATTTGTTCTTCTAATGCTTGTTTGTCATTACCTGTAATTTGTTGCCATTGCTTAAAATTGCTATCAGAAAGTTTTAATACTTTAAAACCTAAATCTTGATTTTTAAGTAGTTCAATTTTAGTTTTTAAATTTTCAATTTTTGTTTTGGTTTCGTCTGTTGGCAATTCGCCTTCTAATTTTTTTATTTCTGATTTAGATTTTGTTATTATAGTTTGTATTTCTTCTTTTATTTTATTTCCAGCTCTTCTAATGCGTTCTTTTGATATGTCCGCTATTGTTTTATAACCATCTTTATATGCTTGACTTTTTTCCTCACACAACTCTGGTAATTGTACACAAATATATTTATGTGGTATTTGTATTTCTTTTTTTAAATCCATTAGAGAATGTGCAGTTGTTCCTGAGCCTGCGAAAAAATCCATTATTATTTCTGAATTATCTGTTTTAGATGAAACTTTTATTAACCTTTTTATTAGCTCAACTGGTTTTGTATAATTGAAGTAGTTATGCTCAAATAATTTTAAGAAATCTAAAGTGGCTGATTGAGTACTTCCAACATCTGAATGCTCAAGAAATGAACGAGAGACAACTCGTTTTGCATCTGATAAAAATTGTTTTTTACGAGGTGATTTACTTTTACCATCACTTCCCCAATAAAGAATATCTTCCTTAATATGTTTTTGATGAGTTTCTTTTGAATAAGCCCAAACAGCCGTTTCTTTAGGCCAAACTTCTTGACCATTGTTAGGATTTATTAGAGGATAATATAAATTAGGTCTTTCATCTTTATTTTTATTACAAGTATATGCAGCTGAATTCCAAGGACCTCTTGAATCATTATCAGGATTTGTGTAATAGGAATTTTGTTTTGCGTTGCGTTCTAATCTTTCTGGAAACCAATTTTCTTTATTTTTAGCATAAACTAGAATATATTCGTGGTCACTACTAAACCATTGAGAATCATTAGCTGGTGAAACTCTTTTTTTCCACATTAATTCTGATACGAAATTTTCCTCTCCAAAAACTTCATTCATTAAAAGGCGAAGATTATGGACTTCATTGTCGTCAATTGAAATGAAAATTACACCATCTTGTTTTAAAAGGTTTTTAGCCAAAAACAATCTTGGGTACATCATATTTAGCCAATTGCTGTGGTATTGTCCGTTTTCTTTGCTATTCTTTTTGAACATACCATCTTTAGTCATATAACCATCTTCGTCCTTATCGCCAACTCGTTTTTCGTAGTCTTCTTTGGTTTCTGAGAATTTGTCAGGATAAATAAAAGAATCATTTCCTGTATTATATGGTGGGTCGATGTAAATCATTTTTACTTTACCGAAATAACTTTTTTGAAGCACTTTTAAAACTTCTAAGTTTTCTCCTTCTATAAAAATATTTTCCGTTTTGTCAAAGTTTACACTTTCGTTCTTAGCTGGCACAAGAGTTTTTGTAGTTGGTGCTTGCAAAACTTTAAAGGCTTCACTTTTTCCAGCCCAATTCAACACGTAGCGTTCATTTGAGAAGTTTATATCTTCTCCAAGAGTAGCTTTTAGTTTTTCCCAATCAACTTTTCCTTCGGCAAATACTTCAGGTAATACTTGTTTTAAAGCATTTAGTTTTTCTTGTTCAGGTGTTAGACTTGTTCCGTCCATATTTTTTATAATTCTTTTCGGTCAGTTAGTAATTCCTTGGCTTCTACATTTAGAATTTCGGCAATCTTGTATAAATCCTCTAAACTTGGTTGTCTTTTGTTTTGAGCGTAAGAGTGAACCATATTGTAACTCTTTCCAAGTTGTTCAGCCAACCAGATTTGTTTTATTCCTTTCTGTTCTAAAACCTCTTTTATTCGGTTCATTTTGAATTTTTTTAATTCAGTCAACTAATGTAAAGAACATTTTCAACATACTCACTAAATGAGTATTAAAATTATCATTCCGTAAAAGTGTGTGGTGGGAAAAGGCAAGCTCTTTTTATTTTTTGAGGCACGAAAAAAATGAAATGTGCTTGACTGTGCGGTTGGCTTTTTAGAACGAAAATTTCCTATTTTGCTCGATTTTCCGCATTACTTACAACTTACTTATACACGCAACAATTCTACTTTTTATTGCGCCTGTACAACTATTTTGTGTTGTATATGCGCAACTGCTATTGCGTATTATTTTACAAATCATCAAAGGGACTTTTGATCTGTTGCAGGCTTTTGGTACTTACATGTGTGTAAATCTCGGTTGTTCTGCTACTATTATGTCCCAATAATTCCTGTATATAACGCAGGTCGGTACCACTTTCTAATAAATGCGTTGCATAACTGTGGCGCAACCAGTGCAAGGTTACAGGTTTTTTAATACCCGCTAAACTAACATTTTTTTTCAATACCATCGCAAGACTGCGTGCACAATATGGTGTATTTTCTACCTGCCCTTCAAATAAATAAGTTTGTGGTCGATATGCTTTGTAATATTTGCGCAGTAACTCCAGTATTTTAGGCGATAATGGTGTGATGCGGTCCTTTTTACCTTTAGATTGTCTTATAACCACCACTTGTCGTTTAGAGTCTATATCGCTGTGAACAAGGTTGATCAATTCACTACTGCGCAGGCCACAACTATATATCATTGATAGCATCGCGCGATGTTTTAAATTGCTTAATGTATCAAGTATTTTTTTCACTTCTTCTTTACTCAAAACATTTGGCAAGCGTTTTTCTCGACGTGGTCGATGTATTTTGTCTAGTTCTAGTTTTTTATCTTGTATCTCGGCAAAATATAACTTCAGTGCATTAACAATCTGGTTTTGATAAGAAGCACTGTAGTTTTTCTTTAAAATATAGTCGTTGTTAAAAGCAACTACATCGTCATTAGTGATACTTTCTACAGCCTTGTCATTAAGATAAAGTAAAAAAACACGCAACGCCTCTACATAAGAATTAAGAGTGTTGGGACTGTATCGTTTAGACATCAACTGCCGTTTAAATTTTTCTATATGCATTATACCATCATCACCCAGTCTCGCCACTTCATTTTTTGATTCTAGATTAAAAAGCTTGCGAGCAGCCTGTGTATCTGGTAAATACCATATTTTCTTTTCATTGCTCCAGCGGGTACCACGTATTTTTTTAACCTGTTTAATTAGTTCATAATCCTTTTCAAAATGTATAAATATAACCGCTTGGCCTCGGTGCGTCCCGCAGGTATAGGTAAATGGTGACTTCATAATAAGTTCAATTTTAAATCAGTTTTACATTATATAAACTTTAAATAACTTACAAATAATCGCCTCTACTTTTGTGCTTTTCATAAAAACATATCATATTATCCTTAATCACTTTATGCTTGTGTTATTAAGCTTGTTTGATATAGATGTAAGCCTTTATTAATTTTTTGACACAGCAATAAAATAAAATCACGAGCTCTATCCTCTCACAAAGGCCTGTTCTAATTACGCTTTGGCTTTAAGCCAAAACAAAATATTTATAAGCACACTACAACTACAACACATTACCCCAGCCAGCCATCACGGTCCAGGCTGCGGTATTGTATAGCTTCGGCAATGTGGGTGCCGTTAATATTTTGGGCAGCTTCTAGGTCGGCAATGGTGCGTGCTACCTTTAAAATACGGTCATAAGCCCGTGCACTCAGGTTCAATCGTTCCATGGCGTTTTTAAGCAGTTCTTTACTGGCAACGTCTAGAACGCAATATTTCCTAATGTCCTTTACGGTCATTTGTGCGTTGTAATGCGTTTTTTCGCTTTCGCAAAAGCGAGCTGTTTGTATATCCCTAGCGGCTGTAACTCGTTTTCTAATCACTGTAGATTTTTCTGCCAGTCGTTCTTCTGTCAGTTTTTCAAAGGGTACAGGAGTCACCTCTATATGTATGTCAATACGGTCTAGTAGCGGGCCAGATATTTTGCTTAAATAACGTTGCATCTCGGCGGGGCTGCTTTGCACAGGGGCGTTGGGATCGTTAAAATAACCACCAGGACTGGGATTCATACTAGCTACCAGCATAAAACTAGATGGATAGGTAACGGTAAATTTTGCTCTAGATATAGTTACCTCTCGGTCTTCTAGCGGTTGTCGCATCACCTCTAGTACGGTGCGTTTAAATTCTGGCAGCTCGTCTAAAAATAAAACCCCATTGTGACTTAAAGAAATCTCGCCTGGTTGTGGATAGGCGCCGCCGCCCACCAGCGCCACGTCTGAAATGGTATGATGTGGACTCCTAAACGGCCGTTGTGCAATCAATCCTGCTTTTTCTTGTGTGCGCCCTGCAACGCTGTGAATTTTGGTAGTTTCTAGCGCTTCATGCAGTGTCATGGGGGGTAGAATTGAGGGCAATCTTTTGGCAAGCATGGTTTTACCTGCACCTGGTGGACCTATTAATATGATGTTATGACCGCCAGATGCTGCAATTTCCATACATCTTTTTATAGATTCCTGACCTTTTACATCGGCAAAGTCAAATTCTGGATGTTCTAGTGCTTGAAAGAATTCGTCTCTGGTATCTACCACAGTGGGAGTGAGTTCTTTTCCTTCATTAAAAAACTCGATTACCTCTAGGATATTATCAACGCCATACACATTTAACTGGTCTACAATAGCCGCCTCTCTGGCGTTTTGTTTGGGTAAAATAAATCCTTTATAGCCTTCTTCCCTTGCTTTTATGGCAATGGGTAAAGCACCTCTTATGGGTTGTAATTGCCCATCTAGTGACAACTCGCCCATGATAATATAATCTGCAAAGGCATCGGTTTGTATTTGTCCAGATGCATTAAGTATACCCAGTGCCAGTGGCAAATCATAGGCACTCCCCTCCTTTCTTAAATCGGCTGGTGATAGATTAAGTATTAATTTTTTACCGGGCATCTGGTACCCTACATTTTTAAGAGCAGCCGTAATGCGGTAAGAACTTTCACTTATCGCCTTGTCTGGCAGGCCTACTAGGTGGTAGCCTATTCCTTTATCTGCATTTACTTCTACCGTGATTGTGGTGGCCTCTACCCCAAAAACAGCACTTCCATAAACCTTTGTGAGCATGTATTTGTTTTAATCCCTAAAATTATGATAAATATGTTGTTTTACGGCATTTTAAATTAATGAAGTCATTTAAACTTTTTTCACTCGCTAAAAAATGCCTTTACAGTTTCTTTTTCATCTTGATTTTTGTTTTTGTTTTTGTTTTTATTTTTAACCAGCATTACACCCATCCCTTACCTAATCCGCCGCGGCGGTAAGGCGATTCATCTCGTTTATTATTATCTTAATTGCAAAATTTATAGGTTTTCCCCCTCTTGCATCCTACGAGTGCAACGAGAGGAATGCACATGCCGATAGGCAAAGGGCAAGAAAAGTTTAAATTTAAGTTTAACAATATATCTCAAATCACATATCACCTATCACCTATCACAAATTAACGATTAACGATTGTAGATTAACGATTGGAGATTTTTGATATTTAATTTAACGCTCTCTCCATACTCCATCATCCATATTCAATACTCTATAATTCTGAACTTATAATTTTTATTTTTGAATTTACTTTTATTTTTACTTTTATTTTTTTTACTCTCTTCTTAAAGAAAAATGGTAATTTAAAAAGGTGTTTGTTGTATCTCGCTTTCGCGAAAGCGGAATTATTATTAACTTCACACTATGAAAATAAATCTACAAGACTTGATACAGTCCCGCCGCAGCATTTTTCCTGCGCAATATACGGGTGGAAAAATACCACATGACGATGTGCTTAAAATATTAGAAAGTGCTAGGTGGGCGCCCAATCATAGAAAAACTGAGCCCTGGCGTTATAAAGTATTGCAAGGCGATGCACTTACTGACCTAGGAATATTTATGGGCAATCAGTTTACTGAAAACACGGGCAAGTCACTGTCTATTAAATTAAAGCAATTGCAATCAAAACTGGCAGTTACCAGTCATATGATTCTTATTTTTAAACACAGGGATGAAAAAGAGTCCATACCAGAATGGGAAGAAATTGCTGCAGTGAGTATGAGCGTGCAAAACATGTGGCTTACCACTCATAATTTGGGTTATGGTTGCTACTGGAGCTCGCCTAAAGATTTTGCAGATCTATCAAAATTTGAGCGCATCACGGTAGGAGAAAGAGAAAGCTTTTTGGGATTTTTCTATCTAGGAACTTATGACAGCAGCGAGCAACCAGCCGTTCCCACAAGAAAAGATATAGATGACTTTACTGAGTTTGTACTGTAAAATAGCCGTGTTAATCTGTTAATCAGGTTAGCCTATTAACCTGTTTTACAGTGATGCAAAAATAGATCACTGTAAATTCAGGAATATTTTGTACTTTTGCAAAATATTAAAATACAGTTATTTGAAAAATTTTGAAGCCTTAGGGCTTACACAGCCGTTATTAGACGGTCTTGCTGAAATGGGATTTGAGAATCCAACAGAAATTCAAAAGCAAGCAATTCCTATCCTGCTGAAGCACGATGGAGATTTTATAGGTCTGGCGCAGACTGGTACAGGGAAAACCGCAGCATTTGGGATACCATTACTAGAATTAATGGACACCAGCTCAAAAGACACGCAGGCATTAATTCTTGCCCCCACGCGAGAGCTTGCACAACAAATTTGTGGACAAATAGAGGCTATGTCTCAAAAAATGGGAAGACTTAATGTTGTTCCAGTTTTTGGTGGTGCTAATATTATGGGACAAATTAAAGATATAAGACGTGGTGCGCAGGTAATAGTTGCCACACCTGGTCGTCTTATGGACCTTATGAAACGCCGCGAGATAAAACTAGACTCCCTCAAGTTTTTAATTCTTGACGAGGCAGACGAGATGCTGAACATGGGTTTTAGAGAAGATATAGATTTTATTCTTTCTAAAACAGATGTAGGTCGCAATATCTGGTTATTTTCTGCCACCATGGCTAGAGAGATCAAGAAAATTGTAGATACCTACATGAAAAATCCTGAAGAGGTGCGTATCAATAGAGAGGATATTGTAAATACAAATATCTCCCACCAGTACGTGCAATTAAAGGCTCGTGATAAAACCGAGGCATTGAGAAGAATGCTAGATTTTGATCAAGATATGTTTGGTCTGGTATTTTGTAGAACAAAAAGAGATACACAACAAGTTGCAGACGAGCTGAATAACAACGGCTATTCTACTGAGCCATTGCACGGCGATATGTCACAAGCACAACGCGACGCGGCAATGAAACGTTTTAGAAATAGAAACCTACAGTTGTTAATCGCTACCGATGTGGCAGCACGTGGTATAGATGTAGATGATATTACCCATGTAATTCATTTTGCACTACCAGATGATCCAGAATTTTATGCACACCGCTCTGGTCGTACTGCGCGTGCAGGTAAAAAAGGTGAATCTATCGCACTCATCACAAAAGGAGACATGCGCAAGCTTAAGTTTATGGAAAATAAACTTTCTATTACTTTTGAAAGAGGGGAAATTCCAGCTCTAGAAGCGATTACACAAAAACGTATAGCAAGGTGGACCGCAAATGTAAAAGCACAAGTAGTTAATGAAAAAATTACTGACGAGCTTTTTAAAGAAGTGCAAGAAAACCTTACTGATGTTACAAAAGACGAGCTGATCGCAAAATTTCTTACCAAAGAATTTAATTCTATCTACAAACGCAACTCTATTACAGATTTAAATGATCGATCTAGCGGTAGAGAGGACAAAGGCGAATACAGAGAAAGAAAACCAAGATCTAGAGGTAAAGAAGAAGGTATGAAAACCTATTTTGTCAACCTAGGTCGCAAAGACGATATGAATAAAGGTGCTTTACTAGGTTTTGTTTGTGATGTTACAGGCATAACAGGTAATGATATAGGACGCATTGTGCTAGATGGTGCCCATTCTTTTATAGACGTAAAAGAAGAAGTTGCCTCGCAAATGGAAAAAATAAATACTGCACAACGCAATGGTCGTGAGTTAAGAGCAAATGTTCACGATGGTGTGGTGACTGAATCTAGAGATAGTCGTGGTGGTCGTGACGGTGGTCGCGGTAGAAGCGGCGGTGGCGGTTACAAGGGTAATCGCGATAATGATTCTAGTGGAGGTTATAAAGGCCGCAGCGATAGAGGTTCTAGCGGTGGTAGCGGCAGTCATAGAGGCCGTCGTGATGATAATGCTAGTTCTGGTGGTGGTTTTAAAGGTCGCAGCTCTAGATCAACTGATGATGCTGGTACAAGTAAAGGCAGTAGTTTTAAAGACCGCAAGTCTAGACCAAGAACAGAAGATTCTAAACCATCTCACGATTCAAAAGGTAAAAAAGGAAGTAGATCAAAATTCTTTGGTTCTAAATGGGACTAATTATCTTTTAATAAGGTTTTTAAAAGTTTCTTAAAAACTGGCATTTGTTGAAAAACAGATGCCAGTTTTTTTATTTGAATACATTATTGTCTGTTTCATTACAAAAGCTTCTCGAGTATTTATTATTATAGACGCCCCACACGATAAACCTAAGTCACACCATGATTTTAATTAATTTACATGTGAGTGATCAAAAACCTTTTTACTTTAATTTAATAATTATGGTAAATAGTTAAAATCATTTGAATCTTCTATATTTCATAAGCAAAAAGTGCATTTTCTTTGTGGGACATGGCTGATTATAGATTGTAAAAAACCCATTTTACGTCTGTGCCCCAATAGAAAAGCGGTCCATCTTCTTTGCCAGACACGATAGATTTGAATTAATATTAAGTGAGCTAAACTACATAATCAAAAATCTTTAGATCTTAATAAGTACCTATCGATCACCGATTAATTTTGAAAAGTTATCCTAGTATTAAATATGCTTTAAGGCACATTTTACACTTTAACCAACTAATGCTTTAAGGACTTGTTATCGATAATCATTAGAAGCCGATATTATTGAATTGCAATAACAAAAAAAGCCCCAAACTAAATAAAGTTTGAGGCTTTTTAAATGATTTGAGAATTACTTCCCTTTTAATTTCTTTTGTTCCTCTTGTTGCGCTTGTGCTTTTGCCATAATTTCAGACATTTTAGAGGCAAATTTTCCTTTTTTCTTTGGTTTTGCTTTAGCCTTCTCAATTTTTGCAAGCACTTTATCTTTATCAATAATTACATACTTAATTACCAGCATAAGACCTATAGTGATCAAGTTAGACACAAAATAATACAATGACAGTCCACTGGCATAATTATTAAAGAAAACCAGCATGAACAATGGTGAAAGGTACATGATAAACTTCATATTGGGCATACCAGGTTGCTGCGCTGCCTGCATGCTTTGACCTGTCGTCATTTGCATATAAAAGAAAATAGAAATAGATGCTAGAATAGGAAATAAACTTACATGGTCACCGTAAAATGGTATTTTAAATGGCAAAGTGATGATCTCGTCATAACTGGATAAATCATCTGCCCATAGAAAGCTTTTTTGTCGCAATTCAAATGCTGTTGGGAAAAACTTAAATAGCGCAAAAAACACTGGCATTTGCAGCAATGCCGGTAAACAACCGCTCAATGGGCTAGCTCCTGCCTCGCTTTGAATACGCATCGTTTCCTGTTGCTTTTTCATGGCGTTGTCCTTATACTGCTCGGCTATTTTGTTGATTTCAGGACGCAGTATTTTCATTTTGGCCTGTGTTAAATAACTCTTATATAAAACAGGCGAAAGCACAATCCTAACACAAACCGTCAACAAGATGATAGCTATACCATAAGGAATTCCCATCCCGTTTTCAGGACTGCTTAATAACGTGAATAATGGTCTTATCGCCCATTCATTTATAATTCCAAAAATTCCCCAACCTAAATCTACAACCTCGTCTAGATTGCGGTCATAACCATCTAAAATATCATAATCTGTAGGACCAAAATACCAATCCATATTATAAGCAAGCTCACCGCCATTATACTCTAACTCTAGTTTTGAGGTAAACTTTTTAGTCAATACCTCTTGTTTATCATTTGCGCTGTAGTTATTGTAAGATTCTATAGTACCACTTTTAAATGGTGTATCTGTTAATACTATAGAAGAGAAAAAGTGTTGTTTATAGGCAATGTAGGAAATTTGTACAGCTTCCTCCTGGGCATTTTCACCTTGTCCTGTATAATCGGTACTCCCGTTATCATACTCAAATTTTGCCTCGGTATAACGGCTTTCATTGTCCATTCCTTTAGAACGGCGGTATCCCTGTAATTGCCAGGTAAGAGCGACTGCCTCGTCTGTATTTGCTACTCGCGATAAACCTCGAGAATTAATGTTAAAGTCTATCATATAATCGTCTGGCTTTAACTCGTAACGAAATTCTATATAACTTTCATTACTTAAATTTGACACAAGACTTATGACTTGATTTTTGCCGTTTTGTGAAATAGAAGGAGTAAAGACCAGATCTTTAGTATGCATTTTACGACCGTCTTTGGTCATAAATTGAAGATCAAACTGGTGGTCACCACCCTTTACAAGGTAAACTGGTAAAGAATCATAGGTTTTAAAACTCTTTAATAAAGCCTCTTCAATAAGAGCACCTTTGGTATTGATTTTAAAGTCAACCAGTTTATTAGAAAAATCTAGTAGCTCACCTTGGGCTGCGCTAGACGTAACCATTGCAGTACTATCGTTACCCACGGCCATGGGAGCTGCTGCCGGTGTAGCTGGTGCTGCTGTTTCTACCTGTGGTAGGTTTTCTTTTTCAACTAGATTTTGGTCTGCGTTTCTAAAAAATATAAATGCAACTAATACAAAAATAATTGCAAGACCCATCATGCTTTTCCAGTCCGTCTTTTTCTCTTCCATATTTATGCCCTTGTGGGGTATTAATTTTGTTGATTGTAGTGTTTAATAATCTCGCTTTCGCGAAAGCGGAATTTAACTTTTATTCTTGTGTAATTTAAAATCTGCTGCAGCTGCCACAAAAGAGGTAAATAATGGATGTGGAACGGCTACTGTACTTTTATATTCTGGATGATATTGCACGCCTATGAACCATGGATGATCTTTAATTTCAATGGTTTCTACTAGATTTGATTTTGGGTTAATACCTGTTGTTATCAAGCCATTTTTTTCTAATTGCTCTCTGAATTCAGTGTTGTATTCATAACGATGTCTATGGCGCTCGCTGATTACTTTTATGCCATAAATTTCTTTTATTTTACCCCCTATAAGCTCACAATCCCATGCCCCTAGGCGCATCGTGCCACCCATGTTTAAAATATTTTTTTGGTCTTCCATTAAGGAAATTACCGGATTTGCAGTTTGCTCGTCCATTTCTATAGAATTTGCATCTGCTATTCCTAACACATTGCGAGCATATTCAATTACTGCCATTTGCATGCCTAGACATATACCAAAAAATGGTAGTTTTTGCTCTCTTGCAAAACGCACCGCCGCGATCTTACCCTCTATACCACGCTCTCCAAAACCTGGTGCAACCAGCAATCCATCTAGATGTGATAGTTTTTTATTTACATTTTCAATCTCTAGATACTCACTATGAATAGATTCTATTTTTACTTTTACCTCGTTTGCAGCACCTGCATGTATAAATGCTTCTAAAATGGATTTATAAGAGTCTTGCAACTCTACATATTTTCCTATAAGACCAATGGTAACTGTACTTTTAGGATTTTTATGACGTTGCACAAACTCGTTCCAGGATTTTAAATCTGGTTGATCTTTGGTAATAATCTTTAGTTTTTTAATTACCACGCGGTCTAGTCCTTCTAATAGCATTTTATTAGGCACGTCATAAATGGTTTCCACATCTATTGATTGAATAACAGCTTCTTGCTTTACATTACAAAAACGTGCTAATTTAATACGAATCTCATCAGATAACTCGTGCTCTGTACGGCATACTAAAATATCGGCGCGCACACCACTTTCCATAAGTGTTTTAATGCTGTGCTGTGTGGGTTTTGTTTTTAACTCACCTGCCGCACGTAAATAAGGAATAAGCGTTAAATGAATAACTAGTGAATTATCATCGCCCAGCTCCCATTGCAATTGCCTTACACTTTCTATGTAAGGTAAGGACTCTATATCCCCTACTGTACCGCCTATCTCTGTAATGATCACATCATACTCACCAGATTTACCTAGTATTTGAATGCGCTCTTTGATCTCGTCGGTAATATGTGGTATTACCTGAACCGTTTTACCTAAAAACTCTCCACGACGTTCTTTATTTATAACACTTTGATATATCCTACCAGTGGTGACATTATTTGCTTGCGATGTTGTTACATTTAAAAAACGTTCATAATGGCCTAGATCTAGATCTGTTTCGGCACCATCTTCTGTTACATAACATTCACCATGTTCATAAGGATTGAGCGTTCCTGGATCTACATTTATATAAGGGTCTAATTTTTGAATCGTCACCCTTAAACCCCTAGCTTGCAATAATTTTGCTAGTGAAGCTGCAATAATTCCTTTCCCTAGAGAAGAGGTTACTCCACCTGTTACAAATATGTACTTTGCATGCGCCATAGGTTATTTTTATCTGTTATTTAAACAGTTGCAAAAGTAGGTATTTTGAATAAGAGAAACCTTATCTTTTAAATGAAAAAAGAATATGTTGATCAACCTTCAAATACCCTTGTTAAAAGTTGCTGAATTAAAACAATTTAAAGATTGATGAGATGATCTACAAAAGATAGAAATGGTCTAAACTTTTCTGATTTGCTAAAATGTTAAAAATATAAATCACTACATAAATAAAAATGATTCCCAATTTATGGTGTCATTTAAAATAACCACTTATTTTTGACATTTAAATAAGGGTTTATTTTTACTTTTTTCATTTAGTAAAAGTCTAGATAACTTCTAATCATAAAATCTATGCAGGATTTAGTTTTTTCACTTTTTCAAACTTTATTGCCAGCCTTTTTAGTTGCTGTAATTGCCTATTATTTTCTTTCTTCTTTTATGAAAAATGAAGAGAAAAGAAGACGATTTATAACGGTAAGAGAATCACAGGCAAAAACGCTACCCATGCGCATGGCAGCTTATGAAAGGCTTGTGCTTTTTCTAGAACGCATTAAACCTACAAATCTAGTTGTGCGCACTAAACCTGGAAGCATGAGTAAGGCAGAGTATGAGCAAAGTTTAATAAGCGCCATAGAACAAGAATTTGAGCACAACATCGCACAACAAGTTTATGTAAGTGAAGAATGCTGGAACATTATACGCGCCGCAAAAAACACTACTATTCAAAATATAAGACAGGTATCAATGAGTGCAAAAGTCACCACTGCCGATGCCCTGCGACAAGCATTACTTAATGATCTTATGGATAGAAGGGCACCTAGCGCTACTGCTATCAGCTTCTTAAAAATAGAAGTTAAGGATTTGTTTTAAATAGTAGGAACCTGTTATTGATTCTTACTTAGTTTAAAACTAGTCATGATGGACTTGTGGACACTTATTAATAAAATTTGACTATTTCGTCTTTGAAACATAGAATATAGACCTAACTTTAACTTATTGATTACAACATTAATAAAACGTGTAGTTTAGGCGATAATTCTTAACTTTTACCGAGCATAATACTGTTATTTATAAGTTGTGAGTCATATTAGTGAAACCTGAAAATGAACAAGAAATTGAAAATGATTTACATAGTGCTGATATTGACACTAAACTTTTCTTGTGTTGAGAAGAATTCAACAGAAAAACAAACTAATAAGCCTAAATTGGTAATAACTTCAAAAACCGACACCTTAAAATTTACTTCGGGAATACGTGCTATCTTACAAGACAGTAAAGGCAACTATTGGTTTGGAAGTCATAATGAAGGCGTAAGTTTTTATAATGGAAAATCATTTGAATACTTTACAACAAATGAAGGTCTATCCGACAATCAAATCCGTTCAATCCAGGAAGACAAGAATGGAAATATTTTGATTGGAACTGCAAGAGGAGTGAGTGTATATGACAAAGGAAAGTTTACTAATTATCCATATAAAAATAACAACCCAAAATCTGATTGGAATGAAACTAATGGAGATTTATGGTTTTATGCAGGTGAAGAAGACGGAATAAATCGTTTTGACGGAATAAATATGAACTACTTAGTTTTCCCAAAACCCAAATATCAAAACCCTAAAAATACTTATGGCGTAACTGATATTTCAAAACATAAAAACGGTAAAGTTTGGATTGCAACTTATTCAGCACTATTTAACTATGATGGTAAAATGGTAAATATCTTTGATAATGAAAAATTAAACCTAAAAGATAATGAGCTTTTGCATATAAGAAGTGTATTAGCAGATTCAAAAGGACAAATTTGGATAGGAAATAATGGAATTGGTGTTTTGCTAATGGAAGGCAATTCAATAATTAATTTTTCTGAAAAGAATAATTTAATCCATCCAACAAGCACGAGAAGAGGAGATAAATCAAAACCAGGTACACTTGAACACGTTTTTGCTATTGAAGAAGATTCAGAAGGCAATATTTGGTTTGGAGATAGAGATACAGGAGCTTGGAAATATGACGGTAAAACTTTGACAAACTATTTAATTAGTAACAAACTATCGAAACCAATGATTTGGACTATTTATAAAGACTACAAAAACAATTTGCTTTTTGGAATGGCAGACGGAAATATATTTAAGTTTAACGGAAAGGCTTTTGAAAAGCAATTTTAAGAAATACGAACGCACAACAGCGGTTTTGCGTAATGGCGGGTGCAGTGCTTCGTTTGACAGTTTTGTGGTAGGTTAAAGTACGGTTCTTCGATTGAACTTTTAAGCTAAAAATACGCCACTACACAAAGCCGCAAAACGTTATTGGCATATACTAATTGTAACGGCAATCATAAATTAATTAAAATGTATTTTGATTTGTGATGGGTTTGTTTTTATCTCGCTTTCATGTCCTCGCTTTCGCGAAAGCGAGAATATGAAAGCGAGATCATTACCAATTCTCTTGAAAAATAATTATCTAATTTATTACAAGATGGTTGCTATATTTTTTTTTATAAACATCATTAAATTTATAAGTTGAACAAACTATATTAGACGTCTAATTATTCATCCAAAAGTACTTACATGAATATCAGTTTAAAATGGCTGCTCTTGCTATTATTATTCAGCCAATTATTACATTCTCAATATAAAGTAGGCGGTGTAATCATTGATGCAAATACTAAAGAAACCCTGGCATTTGCAAATATTACCATCAACGGCAATTCAACAAAAGGCACTATCTCAGACATTGATGGTAAATTTTCTTATCAAGATAATACTCCTATTTCTACTATTGAAGTTTCTTATTTGGGCTATAAAAACTATAAAATTGACGTTGGAGATACAAATCAAATGATCATACCACTTCAATCCAGATCAGACAATCTAGATGAGGTGGTTGTTACAACAGGAGAAAATCCAGCGTTGCGTATCATACGACTGGTAATTGCAAATCGAGATAAAAACAACCCCCTAAAAAAAGGTGGATTTCAATACACATCATACAATAAAAGCATTGTAGATCAAGAAGATAGATTTAAAAAGGGCGACTCTTTAAGAGCGGTATATTTACAACAAATAGAAAAGGGTGAATTAAACCTAGATAGCGATAGTATAAGCAGTTTTGATAAAACCCTTATTAAAGAAGGTAACTTTAACGTTATGCTACTAGAATCTGTTACAGAGCGCAAGTTTTTACCACCAGACTTAAGTGAAGAAAAAGTAATAGGCACCCGCGTTTCTGGTTTTAAGAACCCATACTTTGCCATGTTAGCAACCGAATTACAGCCTTTTGGATTTTATGAAGACAATATTGATTTATTGGACTTACATTTTTTAAATCCCATTGCAAATGGCAGTATGAAACGGTACGATTACTTTTTAGAAGAAGAAATTATAAGAGATCAAGACACTATTTTCAATATTTCTTACCAACCTAAAAAAACAGCAAATATAGATGGGCTTAAAGGTTTTATGTACATTAATTCTAATGGGTATGCCATACAAAACATTATAGCACAGCCCTTTGACAAAATGATGATCCAGTTAAAGATTCAGCAAAAGTACCAATTGCTAAAAGAAGAAAACTGGTTTCCTGAACAACTAAATTTTGAGCTAGTACTAAATGAAGGGGTTTTTATTAATGGTAAAACCTATTTGCGAGACATCAAATTTTTACCAGATTTAAAACGAAGGTTTTTTAGTGAAGTGCAACTGAAATATGAAAAAGACGCACCTAAAAAACCTAAATCATTTTGGCAAAAATATCGTGTTGATAGTTTAACCCCAGTTGAAAAAACAACCTATAAAGTGGTGGATAGTTTGGGAAAAGAATTGAATCTAGATAAAGTTTTAGATATTGCTAATAAATTGGGTGATGGTTATATCCCGTGGGGGAAATTTAATATTCCATTCGATAAATTTTTTAATTTTAATCGATACGAGGGATTCCGACTAGGTGCTGGATTATATACCAATGAAAAGTTATTTGAAAAAGTCAGTTTTGGCGGTTATGCGGCATACGGTTTTAGAGATAAAGATTGGAAATATGGTGGAGAAATAAGATACGATATCAATAGAAGTAAGGATATGTATTTAAAATTTAATTATCAAAACGATGTGCGTGAAATAGGAACTGCTGCCATGAGTAGAAATTCAGGGTTTTCTTTAAATGGCGACTTACGTTCATTTATTGCATCTAATATGGATTTTGTAGAGTCCTTTCAAATGGAATTTGGTCGTCGAGATTTCAAGTATTTAAAATGGAATGCAAGCGTGCGACAGGAGCAAATAGATCCTAAATACAATTATTTCCTTATTCAGAATCAGAGTTTAATTACCGGTTACCAAAACACCGAGGCCGTTATTAACTTACGTTATGCTCTTAGAGAACGTATTGTAGAAACGCCTCTAAAAAGAGTAAGCCTAGGTACCGATTATCCTGTTTTTAATGTGCGTTATGCACGAGGATTTGATTCATTTTTAAACGGTGATTTCAATTACAACAAGTTAGAAGCCAGTGTACATCAAAGTATTTTTACCCGTAATTTAGGTAAAACGCGTTATCGACTGCAAGCGGGAATTATTGATGGAGATTTACCGCTTGGTTTGTTATTTACAGGTGAAGGTAGCAATTACCGAGACATCCCTGTCGTAATGTACGATACTTTTCAAACAATGTTACCTTATGAATTTTTATCAGATCGTTATGTGCATTTATTTTTAACTCACGACATTGGGAGTTTGTTATTTAAAACAGAAACATTTAGCCCAGGACTGATCCTGCACCATAATATGGGATGGGGCGATTTATCTCATCCATTTTCACATGCATGGAACTATCAAACCAAAGAAAATATTTTTATGGAGTCTGGTATAGAATTTACTAAACTAATCAAAATTAATTATTTGGATACTTTGTATTTTAACTTTGGAATTGGTGGGTTTTTTCGCCATGGTGATTATAGCTTTGAAAAGACGAGTGACAATTTTGTTTTTAAAATCAATACAACCTTTAGCTTTAATTAAAACTAGTTGAAAAGCAGTAGTTTTAAAGCTGGGCTTTGAAAAGAATATTTAACCTAGACCCTGGATTTTGGTAATAACGGAAAATGTTTCTTAGTCAATTTTCGTTGTTGGTACTGACTGTTAATGATTTCCCTTTTGTTATTGATAATTGCATGCTAGCATGATCAATTACTAATTGTAAATTATTTCTAGAATAGTTCCCTTATCAATTTGTCATTTAAATCACGGTTACAAGCAGCGACAGGCTAGATACAGATACTTTTCCTTACTCATTTAAAATCTTATTTAATTGAGACAGGGCTTCTTTATTACCTGCCATATCATTATGACCTTGATTGGGTAATATGTATAAAGGTATGCCTAATTCACTGTTTAATCGTTGTGCAGACTCTAGTGGTATAACACTGTCTATTTCCCCATGAAAAAGATGTACTGGTGCTTTATAGTCTTTGAGATACTCGTTTGTGGCAAGTTTATATTTTAGAATAAAAGTAGGAATACCAGGATAGTTGCGTTGCATCATGTCGCTCATATTGTAATAAGGTGCATGCAGCACCAGGTGTGCAGGCTGGTTTTGCAATGCAAGATGTGCAGCAATGCCTGTGCCTAAAGAATATCCCAAAATAACGATTTGACCCTCTGTATAATTCTTTTTAAGATCGTCATAAACATCTTGCATATCGCGGTATAAATCTTCTTGATTTGTAATGCCACCCGTACTTTTTCCAAAACCAGCATAGTCTATCATAAAAACATCATAACCCAATGGTAAAAAGTGAGTCGCAACATTACCTACAGACTCTAAATTACCTGAGTTGCCGTGCAAATAGAAAATAACCCCTTTTGAATTTTCTTTTTTAAAAAGTAAGCTGTTAATTATATGACCAGAGCGGGTAGGAATGTTTTTTTCAATAAATTCATTATCAAATTCAAATACGACATCAGCAGCTGTTTTTTCAGGAAAAAAAAGCAATCTTTCTTGATAATAATAAAGCAGGCCACAAATAGATAAGTAACCTGCAATTAATAGAATAAAAAGTACTTTTAAAAATCTCTTTATTAATCTCATGTATTTCTTTGCATTAGCAAAGAACTTGTATTTAACTACAACTTAAAAAACGCAGGATTTTACTATTAGGTCTGTATCACTCCTAGATTAAAATCCTTAGTAATGGGTGCGTGATTTGCAGCTTCTATACCCATCGATATCCATTTTCTAGTCTCTCGCGGGTCGATAATAGCATCAGTCCATATTCTAGAGGCTGCATAATAAGGCGATACCTGGCGGTCATAGCGATCTTTTGTTTTGGCAAATAGCTCTTTTTCTTCTTCTTCAGTAAGTTTTTTTCCTGTTTTTTCTAGCGATGCTTTTTCTATTTGCATCAATACTTTTGCAGCGCTGTTGCCACTCATCACAGCAAGCTCGGCAGTGGGCCATGCGACAATCAATCTGGGGTCGTATGCCTTTCCACACATAGCATAATTACCCGCGCCATAGCTGTTACCTATAATCACTGTAAATTTTGGCACCACACTGTTAGAAACTGCATTTACCATTTTGGCACCGTCTTTTATAATACCACCGTGTTCTGATTTTGAACCTACCATAAAACCAGTGACATCTTGTAAAAAAACCAATGGTATTTTCTTCTGGTTACAGTTTGCTATAAATCTAGTTGCCTTATCGGCGCTATCGCTATAAATCACTCCGCCAAATTGCATTTCACCTTTTTTAGTTTTAACAATTTTACGTTGATTAGCCACAATACCTATTGCCCATCCGTCCATGCGTGCATAACCTGTGATCAGTGTTTGTCCATAACCATCTTTATAAGGCTCAAACGAATTTGCATCTACCATGCGATTAACAAGCTCCATCATGTCGTATTGTGCATTGCGTTCTCTAGGTAACGCGCCGAACAATCCATCTGGATCCAATTGTGGTGCAACTGCCGGTATTCTATTAAATCCAGCAGTCTCGCTTGCTCCTATTTTGTCAAAAATCCTTTTTATTTTATCCAGTGCGTCTTTATCGTCTTTGGCTTTATAATCAGTCACCCCACTAATTTCACAATGTGTTGTTGCACCACCTAGGGTTTCATTATCAATGCTTTCTCCTATCGCAGCTTTAACTAAATAAGAACCTGCAAGAAAAATACTACCGGTTTTATCAACAATCAGCGCCTCGTCACTCATGATAGGCAAATAAGCGCCACCGGCCACACAACTGCCCATTACCGCAGCAATTTGGGTAATTCCCATACTGCTCATTACTGCATTGTTTCTAAATATGCGGCCAAAATGCTCCTTATCAGGAAAAATCTCGTCTTGCATGGGCAAGTACACCCCTGCACTATCTACTAGATAAATAATTGGCAATCTGTTTTCTATAGAAATTTCTTGAGCACGCAAGTTTTTCTTTCCTGTTATGGGAAACCATGCACCAGCTTTTACCGTGGCGTCATTTGCCACAACAATCACCTGTCGACCTTGCACATATCCTATTTTTACTACTACCCCACCGCTAGGACAACCGCCGTGTTCTTCATACATCCCATCACCAGCAAAACCTGCAATTTCTATACAATCCTCTGGTTGATCGACTAGATAATCTATGCGCTCTCTTGCAGTCATTTTACCTTTGGCATGCAGGTTTTCAATACGTTTTTTACCACCACCTAGGGCTACTTTACCCATCTTTCTTTTCATGTCAGAAAGAAGCATTTTATTGTGATCTTCGTTTTTATTGAAGTCTAAATCCATTTAAAAAGTCTTTGTTCAAAAATAGTTATTTTAAAGGATATGCAGGCTGTAAAAATTTGCTATTTATAACCCAGTCGGGGTAGCAATAATCAGGTTTTATCTGGCTATTGTATTTTGAAAATCATGTATCTGTATAATATTACGTGTTTTGCCTTATCAATTAAAGTGATGTTTACCTTTTTGTTTTTAGGTTTTAAAAATTTCTTCAGCGGTAAAAACCTCTTGATCTTGCTTTCGTAACTTTTTGCGGTAGAATGAAGTTCTTTTTATATCGCTTTCGCGAAAGCGAAACAATAAAAGAGAAACAACAAAAGCAATACAACAAAAGCAATACAATAAAAGCGAGCTGAATAATGCTTCAATAAAAAATACGACTATCTACCTAGATCATGTTTTATTTTGTTAGTTAACTTGCTTAATTATGGTGTTTAAAAAATCTAAACGCTGTTTTAACCTTAAGTCAAAAGATTTTTAAAAATTTTGATCCTATAAAGACATAAAAGCTCAAAAAATAAATGAATTCTTGTAACAATAATTGCAGAAATATTTTTGAAATAGGCCATTAAAATCACAATCACAGTTTAACAACGCTAATTGATACAAAATAAATATTTTTATATTTCCTATATTTTACAGTCTACTTACTGACTTTAAACAGATACAAACGTAAATAAACGTAAACAAACGGTTAAAATACGTTTCTGACTTTTGTAATATCACATCTTTGCACCGTCATCAACAACAAACGATGGCATTAACTAATTTTTTAACCCATACAAACTAATTTATTATGAGTAATTTAAGCAACAAAGTACAGTTAATCGGTAATCTAGGGCAAGATCCAGAAATCGTAAATTTAAACGACGGTAAGCAAATAGCTAAATTTTCTATCGCTACCACAGACCGTTATGTAAACAAACAAGGCGAGCAAGTTACAGACACACAATGGCACCGCGTGGTTGCCTTTAATGGCACTGCTGGCATTATTTCTCAATATGTAAAAAAAGGAAATAAAATAGGTGTAGAAGGTAAACTGGTTACCAGACAGTGGGAAGACAAAGAAGGTCAAAAACGTTATACTACCGAGGTAGTTTGCGATCAAGTTTTACTGCTAGGTGGTAAGGCTTGATCTTAACAATCCAGCAACTTATGAAATGATTTATTATTTAAATCTTTATGATAGGTAATCAAATAAACAGGTTAACAACTATTAATGTTAACCTGTTTTTTTGTTTATACAGGTTTACAAGATGTTGTGTCTTATGTTGAAATTTAAAAAAACTCGCAACTATTTCAAAAAAGTACTTTACCTTAAAAAATAAACAAATCCACCTTAAAATGATTCACCAATAAAAAGATAAAACCCACCACCTTCATTTGTAATAGCATAATCAAATCTGGTCCAAATATCTTTTTTAGGAAAAAGTAAAAAACGTAAACCCGCACCAGCCGAAAATTTTAAATTTGATAACCCCAAATCATTGGCATCACTAAAAACCGTACCCGTGCCCGCAAATACCGCAGCACCTATTCTATTTGTAAAACTAAAAGGAATTGGTAATGCTCTAAATTCTATTTGTGTCGCTATTTGATTATTGTCTCTATATCTACCAAAATAATAACCGCGCATCATGCTTTCACCACCCATTTGAGCAAGTTGATTAAAAGGAACATCTCCAAAATTAAATTGTCCTAACACCTGCGCGGCAAATACATTGTTTTTCCCAACTGGCTTATAAAAACGCGAGTCGGTTGTAATCGAGGTAAAAGTAAAATCACTGCCCCAAAAATTATTTGAATGTAAAAAAGCTAATTCTGAGAAAAAACCATCTCTTACATTTAAAACATTGTGCCTTGTGTCTGTAACTAGTCCTAATCCCAGACCTAGATTAGTAGACCCATTACTGCCCAATGGCAATTGAAATGAAGTATTATCGGGATCACTTTGTATAAAATCGACCGAGGACAAGCTTTGAAAATCTACTTCTAAACCTAGAAATAAATCCTTTCTCAATTTTCTTAAAACTCGCTCTTTTATAAAAACTTGATTAGCATCTACTCTTGCCGTATAGTCTACTGGGGTATTTGTACCTATACCATGATACAGTAATGGAAAACTTTGAAAACGCAATCTTCCTAAAAAAAACCATTCATCTTTATCAGAGTAAATAGCATGGTCAAACCATAATCCATATTGGTTTTCTAAGGTAAAAAAAGTAAAACCTGTTATCTCGCTTAATCTATTTGTTACGTCTTTATTTGCATAATAAACATATAGCGAACTCAAACCTATTTCCCATGTGGTTTCTGGCGCATATGCTATGGTAGGATAAACTAAAAGCTGTGGTTCTGAAACATCTTTTTTATCATATATAAAACTGTCAACATATTTTCTTAATAAACTTTGAGAATTTAAAGTAGATGGAATTACTGATAAGAATATTACCAAACTTGTATGTAATAAAATCCTTTTTTTTCTAGTGCTCTTAATCATGTTATGTTATGTAAAAAGAATCACCATCAAAAAGTGATCTGTATGTTTATTATATTCCTATATAGGTTGAAAATAAAATTGATTTTGATAACAGGTTGCAATTTATAAAAATTACTTCTTTTAATTTTATTTAAAATAATTGCTAACAAGATTTAAAAGCTTGAATCTCAACTGCCATAAACTATATAAAATAGTTTTGTTAATGCGTTCTATTTATCTCGCTTTCATTGTATTGCTTTCAATATATCTTTATTTATCTCGCTTTCGCGAAAGCGAAACTTTAAAGTTTATCTAATAAAGAACAAAATTTTGATAAAAATAAAATTATGCTACACTTGTTGATCTCAAAAGCAGCTCGTTCAAAATTTAAAATCTACAAGAAAATTAGATCTGATATTTGACAAAACATACAAATACTATTGAATTTGAATTAAAAATAAAACATGTTTTATAACAAAAGACCTTTAGAATATATAAATGTATTGCGAGAAATATTAAATTTGAACTAGATTTAAAAAACATGACAAACGCTAACAAAGCATACGTATTTTTTCTAGCACTATGTTTTACCATACAACAAGTTGCAGCCCAATATACAGAAACGATCAATACAAATAATCCAGGTAGATCACAAGGAGCCTTTGCAGTAGGTACTGGGGTTGCTCAAATAGAAGGTTCTTTGTTTTATCGCACCGATGAACACAAACTTCAAAATTATGAAAGGGATTATATAGGCACAAGTTTTCAATTGCGTTATGGAGCTTTAAGTGAAAAACTAGAATTCTCGCTTTTTGGCACATTTGATAGTGTTAATCAAACCGATTTTAACGGTCCTGTTTTTACAGAATCCTCTTTCTCAAATTTTTCTAGATTTACATTTGGTGCAAAATACTTGGTTTTTGACCCGCTAAAGGTATTTGGTGAAAAAGAGGCAAGTATATTAAGCTGGAAAGCAAATCAAACTATCAACTGGCGCGATCTTATTCCTGCGGTATCAATATATGCAGGGGCCAATTTTAATTTTAGTGATATAAATTTACTGATACCACCAGATGTTCCATCGGTAACCCCTAGGGTAGAATTAATAACTCAAAACAATCTAGGTCGCTGGGTAGTAGTAACAAACTTTGTGGTAGACTACCTTACTACTGATGATATAAGCTACCAATGGTTGCTAACTACCACCCATAGTTTAAATAATAAATGGGCAGTTTTTGCAGAGTATCAAGGTCTCAAATCAGACTTTTATAGCGATGACCTTGCCCGTGGCGGTGTTACCTATTTGATTAATAACGACTGGCAAGTAGACTCTAGTCTTACATTTAATTTTAAAGACACACCCACTGTCTTTCAAGTAAACCTGGGGATGTCTTACCGTATAGATTTCCATCAAGATGCCCAGATTAAACAATCAAAGAATGCCGGTAAAAACGGTAAGGGCAACAATAAGAAAAAAAAGAATAAAATTAATCTTGAAGAAGGTAACAACGACAGGGAGTAAATTATGATTGAAGTACGTAAAATCACCTCTAAAGAGGATATCAAAAAATTTGTAAAGTTTCAAATGGATTTGTACAAAGACAATAAATACTTTGTTCCCCCTATAATAAAAGACGAACTCGCAATTTTTGATCCCGATAAAAATCAAGTTTTTAAAAATGCAGATTGCTGGTTGTTTCTAGCATATAAGGATAAAAAGATTGTGGGACGCATTGCTGCACTGGTTAATTATATAGAAATAAACGAACAAAAAAAAGCAAAAATGCGTTTTGGCTGGCTAGATATGATCGACGATCTAGAGGTTACAAAAGCGCTGCTTGCACAGGTAGAGCAACTAGGTAAAGAAAAGAATTTAAAATTTATAGAAGGACCGGTAGGTTTTTCTAATATGGATAAAGCAGGTCTATTAATTAAGGGATTTGACGAGGTTAGTACCATGATTACCTGGTACAATTACCCCTATTATATGGAGCATCTAGAACAACTAGGTTTTAAAAAAGCGGCAGAGTGGGTTGAATTCAAATTCCAACCACCCAATCCCATACCTGATAAAATAAATAGATTTGCCGATATTATTGCAGAGCGATACTCGTTAAAAACATTGCAGTTTAAATCCACAAAAGAAATCTTACCCTATGTAGACGGGATGTTTGACTTGTTAAATAAAACCTATAGCAATTTGATTACCTATGTACCTATACAACAATATCAAATAGAACTGTATAAAGAAAAATACCTGCCTTTTATCAATCCAGATTTTATAGAACTAGTGGTAGATCAGTCTGGTAAATTAATAGGTTTTGCCATCACAATGCCCTCGTTTTCTAGGGCACTGCAAAAAGCAAATGGCAAATTATTTCCTTTTGGTTTTATTCATTTATTGAGAGCCAAAAAGAAAAATACAAATGCAGCTTTTTACCTTATAGGCATTGATCCCGAGTATCAAGGTAAAGGGGTGACTGCTATGATGTTTAGAAACGTTACTCAAAACTTTATGAATTATGGAATTACAAAATGCGAGACAAATCCAGAGTTAGAAGACAATCTTGCCGTACAAGCCTCTTGGAAAAATTACGATCCTATTTTGCATAAAAGAAGAAGAACCTATAAAAAAGACCTTTAAACAACCCTCTAAAACTTTTAAATATTTTTTAGTAATTTAGAAAAGTCTTGTTTGATTTAAAAAATTAGAGGAGTCATATTTTTCTATATGTTGTGTTCATAATTTCGCTTTCGCTAGAGCGAGAAAAAAATTCTAACCGTCACACTTTTTAAATACAATAAAAAAACGAGTTCCATAAAAAAACATAGCTGCACAGTCGACAAAGAGTCGGTCGTCAAAATTAATACTCTTTGAACTGGTCTACTTTGTCGTAAAAAAAATGCACCAAAAAAAAAGAAGAACACAAAGAAAAAAGTCCTTAGCGAGTCGTTAATAATCATCAGTAAATCAAAAATCGATAATCATTAATCTTCAAACATATTTTAAACCATTGCATTGTAATTGTAGTCAATATGATTAAATTTAAACGGTAATTCCTCGTTATGAAATATTCAGTTTTTTTCACTATATCAATTTTGTTGTTTTTGACAGCCTGCGACTCGACACAAGACGATGATGCTGTGCCAGCAATAAATAGCTACTTCCCTCCTGCTAGCGGTGACGAGTGGCAAACCATAGACCCAGCAACTTTAAACTGGGATGCACAAAAAGTTACCGAATTAAATAGCTTTTTAGAACAAAATGAAACAAGAGCATTTATAGTATTGGTTGACGGAAAAATTGTGATTGAAGAGTATTGGAATACAGATTTACTAGGCAATGCTTTCAATAAAGATAGTTACTGGTACTGGGCAAGTGCAGGGAAATCGCTAACTGCAACACTGGTAGGAATAGCACAACAAGAAGGACATTTAAATATTAACGATAAAACGGCTGACTATCTAGGTAATGGCTGGACTAATATGCCGCGAGATAAAGAAGATCTAATCACAGTAAAAAACCATCTTACATTTACCACAGGGATAGATTATAATGTAACAGATTTAAATTGTAACGACCCATCCTGTTTTAATTATGGAACAAATGCCGGCAATCAATGGTACTATCACAACGCAACCTATCTAATCGTTCATGATATTCTCGAGGCAGCAACAGGGATGACTAATAATCAATATACCGATAATGCCATCGCCAGCAAAATAGGCATGTCTGGTTTTTGGGCAAATACAGCACAGTCTAGCAATGTGTATTTTAGTGATGCAAGAAGTGCAGCGCGTTTTGGTCTATTAACATTAAACCAAGGGAATTGGGATGGCACGAGTATATTGAACGATGCTACTTATTTTAGTGCTATGACGACTACATCTCAATCAATTAATGAATCTTATGGTTATTTATGGTGGCTTAATGGCAAGCCATCTACCATATTCCCGGGTTTTGCAACACCTTTTCTTACATCAGTAACACCAGCAGCACCAGTAGATATGATTAGTGCTTTAGGGAAAAATGGCCAATTTATAGATGTAATACCCAGTTTAAATATGGTAGTAATACGCATGGGTAACACGTCCAATCAAGAGCCAGTTCCTATCTTGTTTCATGATGAGATATGGCAAAAATTATTAAACGCAATCGAATAATAGTAAGGTAAGCTGGGAATAGATCATACTTAAAATTTAAATACCTTACCGTCCAGGGCTAATTGTGTATTTTCAAAAATTTCTACCGCTTCTTTTTTGAACAATTCATAATCACCATATCTAGAAGAATAATGACCCAAAATAAGCGTGCCAACCTCAGCTTTTAATGCAATAGTTGCTGCTTGTGCCGCGGTGCAATGTTTTGTTTTTTCGCACAAATGTTCATGCGGTTTTAAGAAAGTGCTTTCGTGATATAATGCAGTTACCCCAGTTATTTGTGGAACAATATCCTCTTTATAAAAAGTATCACTACAAAACGCATAACTTTTTGCAGTATCACCAGCTGTGGTTAGTAGATCATTATAAATTACATTACCGTTATCTAAAACCACATCTTGACCTTGTTTGATCTTACGATAGAATGCTTTGTTAATACCCATCTCTTCACAAGCGACAATATCGAGATGCCTTTCTCCAGGAGATTCCTTAAATAAAAATCCGTGTGTATAAACCCTATGGTCTAGCGGGATAGTCGTAACTGTAACAAACTCGTCATTAAACAAGATTTGTGGTGTTTTTTCTACGCTTTCGCAAAAGCGTAATTCAAACATAGTATAAACATTAGCAAGTTTTAATTGCAACAATATCATCTTTTTGATCCCTTTAGGGCCGTAAATAGTTAAATCGGCTTCCCTTCCTAAAAGGCAAAAAGTAGAGATCAACCCTATCAATCCATACACATGGTCGCCGTGCAAATGCGAAATAAAAATATGCTTGATACGGGCAAATTTTACTCGGTTTTTACGTAATGCCATTTGTGTACCCTCGCCGCAATCTATCAAAAATAGGTGACCTTTAATTTCCAAAACCTGTGCAGTAGGTCTAGCATTATCTCGCGGTGTGGCACTGTGGCAGCCTAGTATGGTTAATTTCAAATAAGTGCGTATTTTGTAGTTGGTGGTTTAAATAAATAATCTAATTTTAATAAAGGAGTAATTTCGACTTTTAACATTTAAACGAAAACTACCTGTTTTTTTATTTCAATGCTTTTTTAAGTTGCCTAGCTGAGCTTAAATAAGGAAAAAAAGATAAAAGGCAATTTTTTGGTAACTTAGAAAAGTTTAATTAACATTAAAAATTACATTTTAATATTAAAGGTTTTTAGGTGTTTTAAAACAATTGAAGTTAAAACCAGCCAATTTTAAAATCCTAAATCTCTTTCCATATCCTCTAGATTGATCACATCTACAGCTTCAGTAATAGTAGGAACTACGAGCAACTCATCTGGAATTTCTTCTATCGGTAGCGCAATATTTACTATCACAAAAGATTGTTTGCTGGCCCTATGCTTGTTACTCAAATTCAAATAACAAAGTAAATTCTTTAAAGTAGCATCTTCATATTTCAAAAGGTCTATAATTAAATTTTTTTCTTTGAATTGATCATAAATGCGTTCTAAAAAACTTGCAAAACCTTCTATATCGTCATGCTCGTCTTTTAATAAGGTGTAATTGTCGTTTTGTTCACTAATCATTTCTTCTAATTTTTGCAGCGACTAGATAAAGTACTGCCATTCTTACTGCCACTCCATTCTCTACTTGATTAAGTATGATCGCTTGTTTAGAGTCGGCTACATCGCTAGTTATTTCTACCCCTCTATTTATAGGTCCAGGATGCATGATAACAATTTCTTTTTTAAGACTGTCTAGTATCTCTCTATTAACACCATATTGTTGTACATATTCTCTTACACTAGGAAAATAAGAGATGTCCATACGTTCATTTTGCACGCGCAACATATTAGCAACATCGCACCATTCTAGCGCTTTTTTTAAATTGAGTTCTACTTTTACCCCTAGTGATGCAATATGTTTAGGCAACAAAGTCGCTGGTCCACAAACCATCACCTCGGCTCCTAGCTTTTTAAGACAGTAAATATTAGAAAGTGCCACACGGCTGTGCAATATATCGCCCACAATGACTACTTTTTTACCTTTTACAGCTCCTAGTTTTTCTTTTATAGAATAGCAATCTAGTAATGCTTGCGTGGGATGTTCATGTGCACCATCGCCAGCATTAACGATTCTAGCATTTACATGTTTTGATAAAAAAACACCTGCCCCTGGATGTGGGTGTCGCATGACAACAATATCAACTTTCATCGCTAGGATATTGTTTACTGTATCGACTAGTGTTTCTCCTTTAGTTACCGAGCTTTGCGCAGCGCTAAAGTTAATTACATCGGCACTTAGGCGTTTTTCTGCCAGTTCAAAGGATAATTTAGTTCTGGTAGAGTTTTCAAAAAACAAATTGGCAATAGTAATATCTCTTAAAGAAGGTACCTTTTTAATAGGTCGGTTAATTACCTCTTTAAATTGATCTGCCGTTTTATGAATCAGCTGTATGTCATCAACACTCAGGTACTTAATGCCTAATAAATTATCAACACTTAATTCATTCATTAGTCTTCATTTTTTAAAAGATATACTGCGTCCTCACTGCTATTTTCTTTCCACAATACTTTTACTTTTTGATTATTAATAGCATCTACCTGGCGACCGTTATAATCTGGTTGTATGGGTAAATGTCTAGAAAATCTTCTATCTATAAGTGTTAACAACTCTACCGTGCTAGGCCTGCCAAAAGATTGCAACGCAGTAAGTGCGGCGCGTATGCTTCTACCTGTGTACAACACATCGTCTACCAGCACGACGTTTTTATCTTCTACTAAAAAATCAATCTCGGTTGTATTTGCTTTTAAAGGTTCTTCATGTCTTCTAAAATCATCTCTATAAAAAGTTATGTCTAGCAAACCTGTTTTAAGCGCTTTAATTCTATAATGTGTTGTGAGAATATTAGCAAGACGATGTAATAAAAAACTACCCCTAGGCTGTAAACCTATAAGGGCGGTATTCTCAAAAGTATCATGATTTTCAATTAATTGACAAGCAAGCCTGTGAAGTATAATATCCAAAGCCGTGGCGTCGAGAAGTAATTTTTGACTCATGAAACTTATTTAATTTCTAAAATGCAAGGCAATTGTGCATTTGATGATAGGCAAAGATACATATTTTGATTTGTGAATAACACTAACATTTCAATAATTGAATTCTAAAAAAATGATTCTAATAGTACCTATAATGTCATGCTTATCGACTTAAACTATAAAAATAAGTTAATACGTATGAATTAGTAATTCACATTTTTGGAAATACAGGTTATAAATTATAATTTTATGCAATAATCAATTGATTAATTTATCAAATTGATAAAACAAGAATATTTTATAGAGGCAACCGAAAATCTTTTAAAAGAGTAGGTAAACACAGTAACATTCTAAAAACATCATGGCATATTCAAAACCTTCATTTAAATCCCATTATGATAACTTCATCAATGGAAAATTTGTCGCCCCTGTAGGAGGTGATTATTTTGAGAACACATCACCTATTGATAATTCACTGATTGCAAAATACCCTAGATCGCAAAAAGAAGACGTAGAAAATGCAGTTGCTGCTGCAAATGCAGCAAAAGAAGGCTGGGGAAACACCTCGGCTGCAGCAAGAGCGGCACTTCTTAACAAAGTAGCAGATATTATTGAAGAAAACCTAGAAGAGTTTGCTCTTGTAGAAACTTGTGATAATGGTAAACCTATTAGAGAAACATTAAATGCTGATATCCCTTTATGTGTTGATCACTGGCGATATTTTGCAGCGGTCATAAGAGCAGAAGAAGGCAGTGCGACAGAGCTAGACGAGCACACCCTATCTATGAACATTAAAGAACCTCTAGGGGTAGTTGCACAGATTATTCCATGGAATTTTCCTTTATTAATGCTTTCATGGAAACTACCTCCTGCACTCGCGGCAGGTAATTGTGTAGTGTTAAAACCAGCAGAACAAACACCCTCTACAGCAACATTACTCATAGAAAAAATAGCCGATGTTTTCCCGCCAGGTGTATTAAACATCATTCACGGTTTTGGTCCAGAAGCTGGTAAACCCCTAGCGTCTAGCGCTGGTGTAAATAAAGTTGCCTTTACAGGAGAAACAACAACAGGACAACTTATTATGCAATATGCTTCTAAAAACCTTAACCCAGTAACTATGGAGTTAGGTGGTAAATCACCTAATATATTTTTCAATAGCGTAATGGATCATGATGATGCATTTCTAGACAAATGTATAGAGGGTGCCGTGCTATTTGCTTTTAATCAAGGTGAGGTTTGTACCTGCCCATCAAGACTATTGGTACAAGAAGATATCTATGATCAATTTATGGAACGTGTAATTGAACGTACCAAGGCTATTGTACAAACAAATCCATATGACACCGCTTGTATGGTAGGCGCTCAAGCATCAAACGATCAGTACGAGAAAATTTTATCGTATATTAAAATAGGAAAAGAAGAAGGTGCCAAAGTATTAACAGGTGGGGAGGCATGCCATCTAGAAGATGATATGAGTAATGGTTTTTACATACAACCCACTATACTAGAAGGAAAAAATAAAATGAGGGTGTTTCAAGAGGAAATTTTTGGACCCGTGGTATGTGTGACTAAATTTAAAGACGAAGCCGAGGCTATTGAAATAGCAAACGATACACTTTATGGTTTAGGTGCTGGGGTTTGGACTAGAGATGCACACCAACTGTATCAAATTCCTAGAGCAATAAAAGCAGGCCGCGTTTGGGTAAATTGTTATCATGCTTATCCTGCTCACGCACCCTTTGGAGGATATAAAAAATCAGGTTTTGGTAGAGAAAATCATTTAATGATGATGAATTATTACCGCCAAACTAAAAATATGCTGATTTCTTATGATAAAAATAAATTAGGTTTCTTTTAAACACTGAAGTATTTACACTGAAGTGATTTTATCCTTTAACGTTTTTAAGGAAATAAACAATTTCTAGTTTATTTGAAAGCTTTTTTGAGTTTCCTAGCTGGGCTAAGGAAGAAAAAAAGGTTTAAGAAAAATGGACAGAGACAATTTTTTAGCAAATAAAAAAGTGTAAAAAACCGCAATATCTCAAAAGGCAAGCTATCACAAAAGCTTGCCTTTTTAAAATACAATATTTATGAAACACAGTCGAGTAGCAATTACAGATAAAGCAACAGCACTAGTAAAACAATTACAAGAGCAACACGGCGAGTTGATCTTTCACCAAAGTGGTGGTTGCTGCGACGGTTCTTCACCCATGATATTTGAAAAAGAAGACATGTACCTAGATGAAAGCGATGTTTTACTAGGTCAAATTGCTGGTGTAAATTATTATATGAATCAAGACCAGTTCAATTACTGGAAACACACCCACCTTACAGTAGATGTGACCGCTGGACGTGGGTCTAGCTTTTCACTAGAAATACCGCTGGGATTTAGATTTATCATTCAATCCAGACTTCTCAGTAAAGAAGAAAATGAAGTATTCAATAAACAAACACCACAAGTTTAAAAATGATACCTTGTTATAGCAATTCAACAAATTTTACCTAGCTGTCATAAAAAATTCAATCTTTATTACTTATAGTAACGTGATATTTTATGGTAAGTTCGCTTTCGCGAAAGCGGAATTTTAACAACTTCATCAACCTAATAAAAAAGCGTAAAATTACCACAGTAAACAACACTAAATTCTAGCACTATAATAAAATGAAAGTGGTTATTATGCAATGCATTGCATATATGACAATAAAATCAATTAATTAATAACAATTCCTTAAAAAATGTAAAATTTGTTCATAATGAATAAGTAAATATTAGGAATGAAACATAATAATCACTTTTTTTGTATTCTTAAAGATAGAACACTCACTGAATGAGAGCAAAAATTACGGGAGTAGGAAGCCACATTCCTGATGTGGTTAGAAAAAATGAAGAATTCATGAACCATGAATTCTTAAATAATGATGGTAGTTCTTTTGATGGAGACAATGCTACTATCATAGAAAAATTTGTTGCGATAACTGGTATTGAAGAGCGTAGGTACATGAGTAAAGACCTTCTTACAAGTGATATTGCCACACTTGCAGCACAAAATGCAATAAAAGATGCTCACTGCGATCCTGAAACCTTAGATTTTTTAATCGTTGCACACAATTATGGCGATGTAAAAGCAGATGGCGGTTCTAGCGACATGGTACCTAGTCTTGCAAGCCGTGTAAAGAATAAGTTAGGTATCAAAAACCCACAATGTGTTGCTTATGATGTGCTTTTTGGTTGTCCAGGATGGATACTAGGCGTCACCCATGCAGACTCTTTTATAAAATCTGGTCTTGCAAAAAAAGTACTTGTAATAGGTGCAGAAGCTTTATCAAGAGTGGTTGATCCACATGATAGAGATTCTATGATATACTCTGATGGAGCGGGTGCTGCAATTCTAGAAGCTAGTGATGATGATAGTGGTATTTTAGGTCAATCTACAGCCACCTATACAGAAGAACAAACCTACTTTATTTTTAATGAAACCTCTTACAATAAAAAGCTTTTAGATAAAACCACTTATATTAAAATGTACGGTCGTCGTATTTATAATTTTGCCCTTTCTAAAGTGCCGGAGGGCATGAAAGCTGCACTAGAACAGGCTAATGTTGATATTAAAGATCTTAAAAAGATTTTTATACACCAGGCAAATGAAAAAATGGATGAAGCTATAATAGCACGCTTTTACAAACTTTACGACATGGATATTCCTATGGACATTATGCCTATGATCATTCACAAATTGGGCAACAGTTCGGTAGCTACGGTCCCCACAGTTATGGATCTAGTTGTGCGCGGTAAAATGCCACAGCATAAAGTCAATAAAGGAGATGTGGTGATGTTTGCAAGTGTGGGTGCGGGTATGAATATCAACGCGATTGTGTATAGATATTAATAATTAAAAATCAAAATGATTTAAACTTTTAACATTCTAGCAAACAGTAACAACTTTTTTATTCATCAACTTTTATTAATTACAACAACCACCACGGTAGTTTAAATAAAAGTTGATAAAATATAGATAATAAAGCCTTTTTGTAGCAAATGGAAAAAGCTTAAACAAAATAAATCTATGCCACAAACCTATAAAACTAAGTGTTGTTATGATATTGTCTTTTACTATCTGATGATCTCCATATCTATGTAAACATCTTCCACAGGCCAGTCGCCATCGCCCGTGGGAAGATTCCCCATCATATCAACAACATCCATACCTTTTGTTACCCTTCCAAAAACGGTATGCTCTTGATCTAAATGTGGTGACTTACTCAAGGTGATAAAAAACTCAAAAGGATTGTGCCAGTTTTCAGGATTATTTTCCCATTCTTTGGCACTGCCTAAAGAACCTCGTTCATGATTCAACCCAGGTATAAAATGTGGTGGTAATTTATAATTACCACTGCTAGACCTTTTTAATGATGGCAACATCTCATCACTATTACCGCCTTGTACTACAAAATCTTTAACAATCCTATAAATAAGGGTACCGTTGAAATACTTATTCTTAACTAGATAAATAAAACTAGCTCGGTATATAGGCGTTTCTTCAAACAATTCCATTTCTACATTTCCGAATTTTGTAATTAAACGTACCTTATTTTCAGGATTTTCTTTACCATATCTAGTAAAAAACACTTCTACACTATCTTGCGGAATATAAGCTAGTAAACTATCACCGCTTGCTGATATTTGACGTTTGTACATATTCTTAAAACGCCTTTGTTCTTTGGTAAGCCTTGGTACGGTGTCACTTGCCTTTTCATTTAGGTTATTTTGTACCTGTGGTGTATCTTTACATGATAGACAGGTTATAACAAGAATTAAAACAAGAATAATTGACTTCATTTGACGACTTTTTAAATGTGCTGTCAAAGCTACAGAAAATTGAACTTCCTGGCGCAGCGTCACAGCTTAAAATGGCAGTGATGGAACGCAAAGAAGCACTACAATATATCAATTATGATAAAATAAAGCCCAAAGAAGCATCGGTCATGATGTTAATTTACCCTAAAAAAAATGTACCGCATTTTGTGCTTATCGAGCGCACGTTATCAAAAGGAAAACACAGCGGTCAGATTGCTTTTCCTGGTGGTAAAAGAGAGAAAAGCGATGCAGATCACAGTATTACCGCAATGCGAGAAACTGAAGAAGAGATCGGTATTCCTAGAGCGCAGCAACACTTGATTATGCCTTTATCCTCTATTTACATACCACCTAGTAACTATATGGTTTATCCTTATCTCGCTTTCGCGAAAGCGAACTTAACATTCCAGCCCCAACCCAGCGAGGTAAAATCTATCATAGAAATTAAATTGTCAGAACTGTTGAACCCCGATAACCACAAACAAACCACAATGTCAACCAGTTATATGAATAAAATGGAAGTGCCTTGTTTTAATTTTGGCGAGGTAATGGTGTGGGGCGCTACAGCCATGATGCTGCAAGAAATTAAAGATATACTAATCGCTGCACAGCAAGATTAATTTGTGACTTTTAAAACAGTGATTACCTATATTTGTTACTTGTATTAAATGAAAAAATAGATGGGGTTATTTAAAAAAAATCCTTTTGGTCATATTTTGTTTCTTAAAACCTGGCTTATACGCATTATGGGCGTTTTAACCCACCGTCGCTATCGAGGTTTTAATGAAATGGAAATTGAAGGAAGCGATGTGATCAGAAACCTACCAGAAACAGGTGTGTTATTTGTGTCTAATCATCAAACCTATTTTGCCGATGTGGTAAGCATGTTTCATGTATTTAATGCGGCTTTAAAAGGGCGTGACGACAGCATTAAAAACGTGGGTTATTTGTGGCGACCTAAACTAAATGTGTATTATGTAGCCGCCAAGGAAACCATGCAAAGCGGCTTGCTGCCTAAAATTTTTGCCTATGCAGGTGCCATCACTGTAGAGCGCACCTGGCGAGCAAAAGGTGAAGAAGTTAACAGATCAGTAAATCCAGACGATACGGTAAATATAGGAATTGCGTTAAAAGACGGCTGGGTAATCACTTTCCCTCAGGGAACCACAAAACCCTTTAAACCTATTAGAAAAGGAACTGCACACATCATAAAACAATACAAACCTATAGTTATTCCTATTGTTATAGACGGTTTTAGAAGAAGTTTTGACAAAAAAGGATTGCGCATTAAAAAACGGAACATTCTTCAATCTATGGTAATAAAAGAACCGCTAGTGATAGATTATGAAAATGATACCGTAGAAAAAATAGTAGAGCAAATTGAATATGCTATCGAGCAGCACCCATCGTTTTTAAAGGTAATACCGCTAGAAGATCTTGAAATACAAGAGGCCCTGAATAAAAAACGGAAGTGGGAGTACTAACACATGCTGCATCCTTGCGTTTATTAGTCTAAACTTATTTTATCAAATCTTACTGCAATAAATCTATTTGTGCAATGCTATTGATCTTATTACGCTCTAAAAAGGCATCAATACTTTCAAAATGCTCTATTACTCGTTGTTCTTTAAATTCAAATACTTTCTGTGATAGACCTTGTAAAAAATCACGATCGTGTGATACTAAAATAAGCGTTCCATCAAAGGTAAGTAAAGCTTCTTTAAGCACGTCTTTTGATTTTATATCTAGGTGATTTGTAGGTTCATCAAGTATCAAAAGGTTTACAGGCTCTAATAATAATTTTACCATGGCTAGTCTTGTTTTTTCACCACCAGACAACACACCTACTTTTTTTTCTAGATCATCACCGCTAAACATGAAACGACCTAATATATTTTTCATTTGTGTGCGTATCTCACCCTGTGCAACCTCATCTACTGTTTGAAAAATAGTAAGTTCCTTATCTAATAAAGCTGCTTGATTCTGAGCAAAATAACCAATTTTACAGTTGTGCCCTAATTGGCAAGTTCCCTCTACCTCTATTTCACCTAGAATGGCTTTTATCATGGTAGATTTTCCCTCGCCATTGCGACCTACAAAAGATACTTTTTCACCTCTAGCAATGGACATGTTTGCGTGTTTAAAAACAACATGATCGCCATAAGATTTAGACACGTCTTTTACTGTAACTGGATAGTCACCCGATCGTGGTGAGGGTGGGAATCGCAATTTTAATGCACTAGTGTCTACCTCGTCAATCTCTACGATTTTTAATTTTTCTAGCATTCTTTCTCTAGAGGTAACCTGGTTAGTTTTTGAATAAGTACCTTTAAAACGCTCTATAAAAAGTTTGTTATCTGCAATAAATTTTTGTTGTTCTTGATAGGCTTTTAATTGGTGTGCCCTACGTTCTTGTCGCAAGACCAAGTAGTGTGAATAAGTAGCCTTATAATCAAAAACACGTCCCATGGCAACCTCTATGGTACGGTTTGTAATGTTATCTATAAAAGCCTTATCATGTGAAATAACCATTACCGCATTTGCTTTATTGATTAAAAAATCTTCTAGCCACAAGACAGATTCTATATCTATGTGATTAGTAGGCTCGTCTAGTAAAATCAAATCTGGTTTTTGAAGTAAAATTTTTGCCAGCTCTATACGCATACGCCACCCACCGCTAAACTCGCTAGTTTGCCTGTTAAAATCTTGTTGTTTAAAGCCCAGGCCTTTTAAAGCTTTTTCTACCTCGGCATCATAATTAATTTCTTCTAGCGCATAGAATTTTTCACCCAACTCGGTTACTTTTTCAATGATTGTCATATAGGCATCACTTTCATAATCAGTTCTTACAGTAAGCTCGTTATTTAAATGCTCCATTTCTTCTTTCATTGCAAGAATATGCTGAAAGGCTTTTGCAGCTTCTTCAAACACGGTGCAATTATCTGTAGTAAGCAGGTGCTGTGGTAAATAGGCAATAACTAAGTCTTTGGGTGCCCTTACATGACCTTTAGAAGGGTTTTGAACCCCAGCTATGATCTTCATCATCGTGGATTTTCCTGCCCCATTTTTTCCCATCAATGCAATTTTATCTGTAGGATTGATAACAAAAGAAACATCGCTAAATAAGGTAGTGCCGCTGTAAGACACAGCAAGATTATCTATAGTGATCATGATTTAATTTTTAATCGCTGCAAAAGTAATCATAAAAACAGGTAAAGAAGCATACACTATAAGGGTCAAATAGTGATACAAAAAACATCGCTTTAACGAGTAAAGTCAGCATCAACCACAAATAGTCTTTTGATGAATTAATCTTAATGACAAATAACAAGTAACGTACTGGTTACAAAACAAACCAACTTATACAAAATTGCATAGCTAGAAGTTATGATAGGTTTTATATTTGAACAAATGAGATGGTTAAAAGCAAAATATTATCCCTGAATAATCTCACAAATAAAAGAAAATGAAATACAACAATTATATAAAAAATATGCCTGCAATATCTGAAATAGGTCTGGGAGCATGGCAACTAGGTAAAAGTACTGACTGGAAAAGTATGACCGAAATTGAGGCGATTGCTATGGTACATACCGCAATAGAAAGTGGTATTAATTTTTTTGACACAGCGCCAAATTATGGATATGGAACAAGCGAATTAAGACTAGGTAAAGCATTAAAACAGTATGATAGAAGCAAAATCGTGATCAACACAAAATTTGGTCATACTGTAAATGGTAAAATCAATTATGATTCAAACCATATTAAAGAATCCTTAGAAGGCAGTTTAAAAAGACTACAAGTAGATTACATAGATTCTATGATCATTCATAGTCCACCAGTGGCATATTTAAATGGAAATAAAAATGACCATTACAAAATATTAGAAAGTTTAAAAGAAGAAGGGAAAATTAAAGCATATGGTGCGTCACTTGACACCTATGAAGATATGAAGCTTTTTATGAAGACTACTAATGGCAGTGTCATCGAGGCTTTTTTTAACATACTGCATCAAGATACGGCAATAGCATTTGATCTCGCACAAGAAAAAGAAGTGAGTATTATTGCAAAAATTCCTTTAGATTCTGGCTGGCTTACTGGCAAGTATGATGAGCAAAGCACTTTTGAAGACATAAGAAGTCGCTGGTCAAAAATAGATATTTTAACCCGAAGTAAATTGATAGAAAAATTAAAGAAAATAATAAGACCTGAAAATAATCTAGCGCAAACCGCCCTATCCTTTTGTACCTCGTATGATGCAGTCACGACGGTAATACCTGGTAATACAAGTATTGCACAACTTAAAAGTAATATAGAAAGTACTCAAAAACCTATTTCTCAAAAATTAGTAACAAGATTAGAAGAATTTTACCAAAACGAAGTGAAAGACCTGCATTTACCATGGTGATCAATTATAAATAAATTCATGTAAACGTCTGTGTATATGATGTTTTTTTTGAATTATCTAGATTAGTTTTACTGCTTCAATAACTACTGCGCCCACTTCTTTAGAACTTGTAAAAAATAAGTAATCTGTTTCATGTTCTTTAAAATTATATTTTTTGCGCAGCTGTGCTACTGTTTCCTTACTATTTCTGGTTACAACTCCCCGTGCAGTACCAGCGTATAATTTTTTAATTAATTTAGGTTTAAAATTATGTACTTTGATGATTTTAAATATCCTGCCAGGGAAATCAACTAGTTCATTTGCCGTAAATAGGTGGGAATCGTGGTCTAGCTTGTAAACTGGATATTGTTGCATTAAAGCGGCAAACTGCTGTGATTTCATTATTGAGGCATTGGGCTCGTAAAGATATTTTTTAGGTGTTGCATATGAGTCATGCGTTGTTACATTTAATGTTGTTTTAAAAATAGGTTGCTCTGTTTCTAGATTGACACAAATTAGTTCCACAGGATCAGAAGCTTGCTTATCTAGTATCCACAAAAGCTCTTTTACTTCATTTTTTAACGCTACTATATGCAAACAACGCACCTTGCCCAGCTGTTTTAGACCCGCGGTGATGTCTAGCATAGGCGATGTTTTAATCATCACTTTTTTACCCTTTTGCAACAGCATGTCCATAAATTGAATCACATTAGGTTCATAATCTTCTAGCATGATGGCTTTTGAGTGCGCTTGTGTTTTTCTACTAGGGTCTAGATAAATCAAATCATAGGTATCTTTATGCACACTCAAATACTGCAAACCGTCGGCATTTACAGATTTTATTTGTAAACCTTGGGCTGTAAAAGACTGTTGTGCATAGGCTTGTAAAGTGCTAGAAATTTCTATGTGTATTGTTGTGGGGCACGCTTTCGCGAAAGCGGAAACATCAACACCAAAACCACCAGTAAGATCAATCATACTACTTAAAGAGAGTAGCTGTGATTTATAAGACGCAGTAATTTGAGAACTAGTTTGTTCTAAAAATTTCTTTTTAGGATAAACGATATGGTGGTTATCAAATAAATCAGGAAACTTATTTTTTGCCTTTTGCAAACCAACTAATTGCTGTGCAAGCTCTTGATTTGTGATATTTTGAAACGGATGCTTTTTGAGCATAAAAGCAGCAGCATTTTCATGTAAATGTACTCTTAAATATTCATCAACCACCGCGTTAATGACCGCCTTATTCATTTACAAATTTTGAGTGAGTTTTTTAACGATTTTATACTCGCTTAAAAATTCTTGAGAAATCACTTTTATAGCGGTATAAGTAGGCACAGCAAGCACAAGACCCAAAATACCAAATAAAAGTCCAGCTATTAAAATAATAATGAAAATTTCTAATGGGTGTGATTTAACGCTTTTACCAAAAATCAAAGGCTGGTTGATGAAATTATCAATAGTTTGCACAATGCCATAACCTATAATAATGATAATTAATTTTGGTAAAATAACCACAGAAAAATCAGATCCTAGGTTTCCACTTATTACCAAAGCCGACATAATTACATAACCTATTGCTGGCCCTAAATAAGGAACTAAATTTAATAAAGCACAGAAAAATGCAATGATCAACGCATTTTCTGCACTCACAATAAACAAAAGAATACTGTACAAAATAAAAATGATGAGTATTTGAAAAATCAGCCCTATAAAATATCGTGATAGCAACTGTTTTATTTTTGTAAATGCTCTTAAAAATTGACCCTCGGTTCCTTTTTTAGAAAAGACTAAAACCCCCTCTAGTAGCAACCTGCTATCTTTAAGTAAGAAAAAGGTGATGAACAAAATTGAAAATAATCCTATTCCAAAACTACCTAGGGTTCCAAAAAAACCGTTTACAAATTCAGGAACGACACCCATATTAAAATCTTGATAGTATTCTGAATTTTGTAAACGTTCCATAACATTTACTTTGGGTATGCCAAAATATTCACTGATTTGCACATTAAGAACTTCTATATTTGCCTCTAATGCAACAAAATCAATACGTTTAAAATTATCTCTTTGTTCTTTAATAATAGGAATGATCATTAATATGATACCAATAATTAATGAAAATAGAATAGATAAAGTCACAATTACAGCAAGGGTATTATGAAATTTGAGCGTGTTGCGTAAAAAAATTACAATAGGTCTACCTATCAAAGAAATAACCGCCGCAAATCCTATATATATAATAACAGACTGTATTTCCCACAAAAACCAAAGCAGTACTAGAATACCAAATATTAAGCCTAATGCCCTTAAAATTCCATAGGCTATGGATTTAGAATGTATAGCGTTGCTCATAACCTAGTTTGTAAAAACGTATTTAATAATATTTGCCCCCATATCTAGCGCTTTTTTGCGTATCTCTGGCGGATCGTTATGTACCTCTGGGCTTTCCCAACCATCGCCTAAATCACTTTCAAAGGTAAATAACAACACTAATCTTCCTTCATAAAACAATCCTTTGGCTTGCGGTCGTTGTCCCTCGTGTTCATGGATTTTAGGCAAGCCTTTTGGAAAACTTGCATAAATATTAAAAATAGCGTGTGATGCTGGCAATTCTATTAACTCTTGTTGTGGAAATAGTTTAACCAATTCTTTATTAAGATAAGGCTCCATACCATAATTGTCGTCTATATGAAGAAAACCACCACTTAATAGGTAGTTTTGTAGATTTTGTACATCGGCATCATTAAACACTACATTGCCATGACCTGTCATGTGGATAAATGGATATTGAAAAATATCAATACTACTGGCTTCTACTGTTGCCACTTCTTTATCTAATTTTGTACCTATTGCATTGTTGCAATAAGTTATAAGATTAGGAACTGCGGTAGGATTTGCATACCAGTCACCACCGCCATTATACTTTAATACAGCTAGTTGTTGTGCAGTTAACACATTTATAATCAACAAACCAACTGTAAAAAATATTGTTTTCATAAGTACTGCAAATTACAAACTTCTATGACATTATGAATGGTGTCAAATGCTTTATTTTCAAAAACTGGATTGCAAATAAGAAACTATAGCGCGTTGCGTTTGGAAAATAGAACATAGATTTAAATTTTACTACACATAATTACATTTAAAACTAAACTAAATAACAACATAATACACTGAAAAATTAAGTTTTTAGACCCAAAATTGCATCTAAGATTGACTTTAAAAAAGTATATCAGGCATTAAAAAAACTAAAGTGATTATTCTAGATAAAGGGCGGACAATGATTTTAAAAATAAAACTCAAACTCTTTTACAATAATATAAGTTAATCATTTATTGTATCAGGAAAAAACTAGGTTTATAATTAAAAAATTAACGCTATCGCCCCATTAAATGATTAAAAACTGTTGCAGCATATACGCCAGCGGTTTCTGTACGCAACCTTTTATTTCCTAGAGAAATAGGTGTAAAGTTATTTTCTAATGCCATTGCAATCTCACGGCTAGACACATCTCCCTCTGGTCCTATAATGACAGTAAAGTCCTGGTCGTGGTCAATGGTATCGATGATAGTTTTCTTATCTGTTTTTTCACAATGTGCGATACATTTTACACCTTTAAAGGGAGTGTTTACAAAGTTTTGAAATGTTGTTAACGCTGCTATTTCTGGCAAATAAAACTGATTACTTTGTTGCAGGGCGCTTATAATTATTTTTGTGAATCTATCTATATTTATTTTTTTTCTTTCGCTGTGATCGCATAGCAAGGGCGTTATTTTTGAGACCCCTATTTCTGTTGACTTTTCTAAAAACCATTCCATGCGATCATTCATTTTTGTAGGTGCAATGGCTATATGTAAGTGGGTTGATGGTTTTGGGTACGCTTTCGCAAAAGCGAGATCAATACCACATTTATTGCTAGTAACACTACTTATTTTACCATCATATAAGTTTCCTTTACCATCTGTTACATGAACTAAATCGCCCTCTTTCTTGCGTAAAACTTTGGTCATGTGCCTTGCTTGCTCTTTTTCTAATTGTAGAAATGGCTGATCTATTTGTATGTCAGGAAAATAAAATAATTGCATTACAACTCGATTCTAGGTGAAGCGGTAATTTCCATACCAGCTGTATATCCATCTAAAAATTTATAATATCCTGATATGCCTATCATTGCGGCATTATCGGTGGTGTATTCAAATGGCGGTATAAAGGTGTTCCAGCCTTTTTTATTATAAGAAAGTAGTTTGGTCCTTATGCCAGAGTTTGCACTTACACCACCGCCTATAGCAACTGTGTTAATGCCTGTTTTTAGTACAGCTTTCTCTATTTTTTGAAATAATATATTGATTAAAGTATGCTGTATACTCGCACAAATATCTACAAGATTTTCTTTTATAAAATCTGGATTTTTTCTCACTTCTCTTTGTACAAAATACAATACAGCTGTTTTAAAGCCGCTGAAACTGTAGTTTAAACCTGGAGCTTTGGGTATAGGAAAGGGAAATCTTTCAGGATCTCCCTCTTGCGCGAGTCGGTCGATTTGTGCTCCCGCAGGATATCCTAATCCTAGCATTTTACCGCTTTTATCAAATGCCTCGCCTATGGCATCGTCTTGTGTGGTTCCAATAACTTGCATGTTATGATAATCGGTCACTTTTACAATTTGTGTGTGTCCACCACTTATGGTTACTGCAAGGAATGGAAAACTAGGTTTATCCTGACCCTTATCTATATAATGAGCCAAAATATGACCCTGCATGTGGTGCACATCAATAAGTGGAATGTCTAGCGATAGCGCAAGAGATTTTGCAAAACTAGCACCTACTAGCAGGCTACCCATAAGGCCAGGCCCCCTAGTAAATGCAATTGCACTAATATCATTTTTATCAATTCCCGCAGTTTTAATAGCCTGATTAACAACTGGAATAATGTGAGATTGATGAGCTCTAGAAGCAAGTTCTGGAACCACCCCGCCATACTTTTCATGAATCTCCTGGCCAGCTATAATATTTGATAATACTTGGTCATTTTTTAAAATAGCACATGCCGTGTCGTCACAAGAAGATTCAATCGCTAGAATATAAGAAATTTGTTTGTTCATGTGGGGTTTGGGGCATAAAAATTGGTAATATTTGCAAATATAATTTATATATCATTAAAAAGCTTTTACGTATTTTACCAAAGGTGCTACTTGCACTTCTTCTATTATTTTTAATAGTGGTCATAGCCTTTTCATTTCCAGCGGTACAAACTGCTGCGGCTAGATATGCCACCTCTTCTCTTAATGAAGAATACGGTACCGATATTGAGATAAAGAAAATTGATATTTCAGTTTTTGGTAAAGTGAGCATCATCGAATCTAGAGCTTTAGATGCTCGTAAGGATACGATTATTTACTTTAAAAAACTTTCTACATCTATTTTAGGCTTTGGAAAAATGATGGCAGGGCAGCCGGCATTAGGCGACACTTCTATAGACGGGTTGTACTTAAATATGAAAAGATATAAGGGTGATGAAACAGACAATCTCAACGAGTTTATAAATAAATTTGGAGAAAGTGAAAGCACCTCTTCTACTCCTTTCTTGTTAACAACAGGTAACCTAAAAATTACCGATGCTAGAGTCAGCATTATAGATGAAAACCTAAAGTATCCTGAAACTTTTGTTGCAAAAAACCTTAATCTGCAAACCGACAAATTAACCATCAATGGATCAAACGTAAGCGCTGCCATACAACAAGCAAATTTTGATATGTACACAGGTGTGATGAAACCAGATGCTTATGGGAATAAAAACTTAAGAATAAAAAACTTAAAAGCAGATTTTTCATACACGCCCTCGCAAATTCTTGCCAAAGATCTGGTTATCAATACAGCAGGATCGAAACTAGCTGGTGATCTTAAATTATCCTATGATCGTAAAGATTTTGCGGAATTTATCTCGAAAGTGAAATGGGATTTTGACATAAAACGCAGTGATTTATCTACTAACGAGCTGAGGAAATTTTATGATGAAATTGTAGAAAATGACCACGTTATATTAAGTGGACACATGCTAGGAACTCTTAATGACTTTAAGGTAGACGATCTACTGGCAACGACACTTAGCGACATTACTATAGACGGTGATATGCATTTTAAAAATCTACTAGAAAATGAAGATGACTTTTTTATTGAAGGAAACTTTAACAACTTGCAATTAAGCAATACAGACCTTAAAAAATTCTTACCTAATATTTTAGGTAGCAACCTGCCAGAACAATTAAATCAATTAGGGACTGTAAAAGCCACTGGTTATGCTAGTGTAAATGCCAGCACAATAGTTAGCAAATTGTATGGTACCAGCCGCAAGGGTAACTTTAATACAAATCTAGTTCTTAACGACATACAAAGCAGCAGAATAGCTTATAACGGCAATGTAAAGGTAGCGCGACTTAATTTAGGGTCTTTATTAGGTGTAGGAGAATTGGGTAGTGTAAGTCTAGATCTAGATGTAAACGGTAGAGGTTTTGATCCAGAAAATGCAGACGCAGTGCTAAAAGGAAAGGTAGCAGCATTGAGCTTTAATGGCTATACCTACCGCAATATTAAGGTGAACGGTAACTTTAAAAAACCCATATTTAATGGTAAAGCTTCCATAGACGATCCTAATCTTAAAATGGAGTTTGATGGCCTTGCCGATCTTAGCACAGCTGTAAATACCTATGACTTTGCTGCAACAATTAAATATGCCGACTTAAATGCTATCAACATTTTTAAACGAGATTCTATCGCAATACTAAAAGGAGACATCGTTATGAAAATGAAAGGCACCACAATTGACGATGCAATAGGAACCATAGATATAAAAGACGCCAGCTTTAAAAACCCAAAAGACAATTACCTTTTTGAAGATTTTAGTATTGTGTCTAGTTTTAAAAATGAAGAGCGTTTTATCACTATTAATAGTACTGAAATTATTGAAGGAGAACTATCTGGAGTTTTTATGCTTTCTGAAATTCCAGAGTTATTTAAAAATAGTATAGGTAACGTTTATACCAATTACAAATCTAAAACCATAACAAAAGATCAATATTTAAATTATGAATTTAAGATATATGATAAAATTATAGACCTGTTTTTTCCCGATATCGCTCTAGGCGAAAACACCATTTTAAAAGGCCAGGTGGCAAGTAATGAAGCACAGTTTAGAATGACCTTTAGATCGCCAGATATTAAAATATATGACATAGAACTAGATCAGGTAAATGTTCAAATAAACAACCAAAACCCCTTATTTAATACCTTTATAAAAGTAGATGGAGTAAAAAACAGCGTGTTTGATATGAACGATTTTCAATTGATTAATGTAACAAATAAGGATACACTTCTTTTCAGAACAAAGTTTAATAACGCCGCAAGAGACACTGATCAATTTAACCTAAGCTTTTATCACACCATAAACGATAAAAATGAATCGGTTGTAGGAATTAAAAAAAGTGATGTCATTTTTCAGGGTAAAAAATGGTTGCTCAATAAAACAGATCAGAACGTACAATTAACATTTGATCATGATTTTAAATCTTTTCAACTAGACACATTAACTGCAAAACATCAAGAAGAACTAATAAGCCTAGCTGGTTTTATCAATGGAGAGAAAGATAAAGACCTGCATCTTAATTTTGAAAATGTAAAAATTTCTAGTATTACCTCTCCTATTGATAGTTTAAAATTGAGAGGTAAGATGGACGGCACCTTATCACTTTTACAAAAAGATGGGGCTTATGCGCCTTCTAGTGACTTGACTATTAAAAATTTTGAAGTAAACGAGACACCACTGGGCGATTTTGAACTCTTTATTTCAGGTAATGATGATTTAAGCCTTTATAACGTAAATGCACAATTAAAAGATGATAATGAAAAAACATTTACAGCCGTAGGTACTATAAATACAAGTGGTAAAAACAGCACGATAAATGTAAATACGGTTTTAAAAGATTTTAATCTGCAAGCTTTAAGTCCATTAGGAGGTGAAGTGTTAGACAATATAAGGGGAATCACATCTGGGCAAGCGAGATTTACAGGAGACTTGAAAGCGCCAGATATTAATGGTGTGTTAAATTTAAAAAAAGCAGGGTTAAGAATTCCATATCTTAATACAGATTTTGACATAGAAAACGATGCAAAAATTAATATCACTTCTACTGCATTTGATTTTAATAACTTGCAACTTATAGACACAAAATACAATACTAAAGGAGTACTATCTGGCGCTATTAATCACAAGAATTTTGGCTTTTGGGATTTAGACCTTAAAATCGAGTCTGATTATCTTCTTGCTCTAGACACAGAGTTAACACAAGAATCGTTGTATTACGGCACAGCATTTATAGACGGCAAGGCAACTATAACAGGATTGATCGATCAGCTTTTGATCAATGTAACTGCCACTACAGGAGAAGGAACGATTTTTAAGGTACCCATAAAAGGGGGAGAATCATTAGGAGACACCTCGGCAATTTACTTTTTAAGCCCAGAAGAAAAACAAGCCCGTATATCGGGTGAAACCGTTGTCACTGATCAAATAAAAGGTCTGGAATTAAGGTTTGATTTACAAGTAACCCCTGTAGCAGAAGTAGAAATTACTGTAGATCCTACAAACGGCAGTTATATACGTGGTAGTGGTGTAGGAAACCTTATACTTGAAATTAACACAAACGGTAAATTCATAATGAATGGCGACTTTATTGCAGCCCAAGGTATTTACAACTTTAAATATGCAGGTATTGTAAATAAGAATTTTATTATTGAACCAGGCGGTTCTATAGACTGGAATGGCGACCCCACTAGTGCCAATATCGATATTCAGGCTGTTTATAAAACTAGGGCAAATCCCTCAGTTCTATTAGATAATCCTAACCTTAATGCACAAATACCGGTAGAAGTTTTGACAAAACTACAAGGTGACTTGCGATTCTTTGATCCAGAATTTGAAATCAGGTTTCCTAATACAAACTCTGTTGTAAGTTCTGAACTTCAATACAGACTTGAAGATAGATCACAAAGACAATTACAAGCGCTTTCTCTAGTTGCTCTAGGAGCTTTTTACAATCCAAATAGTATAGGACAAAATGCCGTTACTGAAAATGTGGTAGAAAATGTTACAGGCATAGTAAATGATTTAGTAAGCCGTGAAGACAGTAAATTTAACTTTGGTGTAAGTTATGAAGCTTCTGAACGAAATCCAAATTCTGACTTACAACGATCAGACCGTTTTGGGATTACTTTAAGCACACAAATAACTGACAGGGTATTGATCAATGGCAAGCTGGGAGTACCTGTGGGTACCACTAGTGCAAATGAAAGAACAGTGATAGGAAATGTAGAAATAGAATTTTTAATCAATGAAGATGGCACCCTGCGTTTAAAGTTGTTTAATAGAGAAAATACCCTGCAGCAATTAGGTCAACAAGAGGATCACACACAAGGTCTAGGTTTACAATATCGTATAGATTTTGACAGCATTAAAGAGCTTTATGAACGCATTTTTAAAAAGAATCTGGTCAAAGAGCGTACCTTAAGAGCAAGTGAAGAGGTGGATAACACTCCTGGAAGGTATTGATAATTAAAACCATTGTCGACCTATTAATCATTTAAAACTACAATAGATGTAAATATTAATGGGGCTTTCAAGATTAATATCAGTTTACATGTTTGCTTTTAAAGAGATCTTTTACAAAGGCAAAAAGTCTTATTGTATTTTAATTTTTAATAAATATTCAGTAAATATCATTTAAATCTTTGAGCTAATCTACATAAGCGACTCGTTTTAATTTCTTAAGCAAACACGACAGAAATAATATCATAACTGTAAACCTAAACCCCTACCTCAACACTAATTTTTCAACCATTTCCCTACCTAAATGGTCATTTAAATTTTTAATGATTTTGGCGCGACCGTACATTAATTCTTGTCTTAAAACAGATGACGATAAATTAACATATAAAGTACCTGCGTTGCATTTTATTTGAGTCGTATATTTTGAAATTCCGGGCCCCATAACTTCATTCCATGCCATCTCTATATCCACTTTTTCAAAGCCCTTTTGCAATTTATCTTGCGCTTTAAAATCATTTAAAATATCACTCATACTCACAAAATCATCTTTCTTATTATTTCTCATTAGGTATGTGTTTTAAATATTTGTAAGTAGTGCCATTTTCATGTAATAAGACTAGTGTCTCGTCTGTCGCCTTTTTTACAATTTGTTGATAAGCCTGATCGCCGTCATTAAAGCTTAACTTTATTTCTCCATCTATCTCTTCCCATTTAAAGTACACAGGACTTCCATAACTTATAAAACCACCATCATAAGTGGGACTTACCCTATTTTTTACACCTTTAGAACCTTCTATTTCAAAATGATCCATGTGATTTGAAAAAGGAAACTCTCTATCACTGCCATCTGGTAATGTAACCTGATTAATGTTCCAATACCCTTCAACAGCTTTTATTTTTGCTTGATTATTACTACAAGATACAAATACTATCGTACATAAAAGAAGAAATATTTTTTTCATAATTTAAACATTTTATAAGATTGATCTGTTTTTTTAATCACCGCCTCAGTCCTCTCGGGATGGGTATCACTTATAAATATTTGACCAAATCGGTCATCATTAACCATATCAATAATTTGTGCAACTCTAGATTCATCTAATTTATCAAAAATATCATCTAGTAATAAGATAGGTACTGTCCCACTTTGCTGCTTGATAAATTCAAATTGCGCTAGTTTTAAAGAGGTGAGAAAACTTTTTTGCTGTCCTTGACTACCAAATTTTTTTACCGCATGATCATCGAGCAGTAAAACCAAATCATCCTTGTGCGTCCCCACGCTCGTATATTGCAATTGCAGATCTTTTTGTATGGCATCTTTAAATACTTTTGCTGGGGGTGCATCATTAAAATCTGCTTTAAATGCTATGGATACCACCTCTTTTGACCGCGAGATTTGCAAATAGTATTTTTTAAAAATTGGGATAAATAAATCTAAAAATGCTGTGCGAGTCTTGTGTATGTAAGTACCTAGTGCGACTAGTTGTTCATCATAGACAGCGAGTGCATCGCTATCAAATTTATGATTAATAGAAAAATACTTAAGTAAAGAATTGCGTTGCTGTAATAACCTATTATAAGTAATTAACTTATTTAAATACAATTGGTTACTTAAAGAAATAACACCATCAAGAAATTTGCGTCTGGTATCACTACCCTCTGTAATAAGGTCACGGTCGGCAGGAGAAATAATCACCAGCGGTATCAATCCTATGTGATCGCTTATTTTTTCATAAATTTTCCCGTTGCGCTTTACCACTCGTTTAGCACCTTTTTTGGCACTTACAACTACTTTTTCCTCTTGTTCATTTTTTAAGAAATTACCATTAACTACAAAAAACTCTTCATCATGTTTGATATTTTGTAGCGTTATGGGATTGAAATAACTTTTTGCAAAAGCAAGGTGATAAATAGCATCTAAAACGTTTGTTTTTCCCACACCATTATTGCCTACAAAACAATTTATGCGCTTATCAAACTCAAATTCGACAGATGCAAAGCTTTTATAATTGATAAGACTAAGGGAATCTAACTGCATAAAAATGAATGTAAATATTTAATTTTGTGATACTTGTGGTTATTCCGCTTTCGCGAAAGCGATACCTACAACCATACCTTTCACCTATTACAAACTTAAACATACAATTGATAGAGAATAAAGCTTTCACACATTTTTATATATGGATAAAAATGATACTTTTGCAAATCCAATTTAAAACATTTATGGCTACTTATAACAAACGAGGGTACAAATCAAAAACAAAACCAGAAAAAGAAGATAAGGAAAATCTTTTTGACGATTCTGAATCAACAACGGCAGAAGTTTTTGGGACACTTGATGAAGGCGCAAGTAAAACTGAAAAATGGTTACAAAAAAACCAAAAGGTGCTGATTATTATAGTTGCCGTTATCGTTATAGGTGCTTTAGGTGCCTGGGCATATAATGAGTTTGTAATGGTACCTAAACAAAAGGAGGCTATTGCAGAGTCTTATGAAGCAAATAAATATTACGAACTTGCTCTTAATTCTACTGGTACTACCAAAGATTCTCTTTATAGAGTAGCGCTAGAGGGTGCAAATGGAAAATATGGTCTTTTAAAAATTGTAGAAGAGTATAAAGGTACCGATGCAGGAAACCTTGCCACATATCAGGCAGGAATGGCATATTTAAATATAGGTGGTGACCAACTGCAAAATGCAATAGATTATTTAAAAGCTTATGACGGTGGTGATTCTGTATTGAACTCTATCGCACAGGCCGGTATAGGTGATGCTCTTGTACAAGCGGGTCAGCAAAAAGATGCAGTTGCATTTTATATGAAGGCGGCAAATACAAATGTAAACGAGTTTTCTACTCCTAAATATTTATTGAAAGCGGCAAAAGTGGCATTGATCACAAACGATTATAACACAGCCATCACAGCTCTTGAAAGAATTGAAGAAGATTATCCAGATGCACCCGAGGCAACAAATGCACAAGTACTTTTAGGACAGGTCAAGGCTGCATCAAACTTTTAAAATATGGCGACGGCAGGTAAAGATTTATCGCATTATAACAAAGACCTGTTGCCAGATGCTGTTAACATGCGTATAGGTATTGTGGTTTCTGAATGGAATAACGATATCACCGAGAATCTTTTTAAAGGTGCACAAGAAACGCTTATAGATTGTGGTGTAAATAAACATGCCATTTACCGCATGGATGTTCCAGGGTCGTTTGAGCTAATTTATGGTTGCAAACAAATGCAATCCAACACTTACCCTGTAAAAGATAGCAAATTGCGCAAGGGTCTAGATGCGGTAATTGCGATAGGAAGTGTTATAAGAGGTGAAACAGCACATTTTGATTTTGTTTGTCAAGGTGTTACCAGCGGTATTAAAGATTTAAATTTAAACAAATCAAAAATTCCTGTCATATTTTGTGTATTAACAGATGATAACCACGAGCAATCTGTAAATCGCAGTGGTGGCATTCACGGTAATAAAGGCAGTGAGGCTGCAATTGCCGCCATAAAAATGGCTGCTATAAAGCAAGGTCTTTAAACATGTATCAACGCTTTACATGATTGTTATAATTTATGAACACGTTAGTTGTTCTTTACAACTTCCCTGCAAGTGTAATTAATACTTATAATTGATATCACTTTTTTGTTTTTATTTTTTTACATACACCTAGAATAAACCAGTTTGTAACATTTATTAAAGTTGTAATTTCTACTTTATGGTAGCAGCCTGAAATATAAACAAACCACAGGACCAGATAATTTAAACTTATTGCAAATTCTATTTTTATACTATGCAACCTTACTTACACAGCACTGCTAATAAAGTATGATCCAACTATAAAATTTTTATAAAGTCTCTTTATAACAACTATTATAATTGTTATTAAATACAATTGTCACCGACCTTTGTAATATGGAACAAATCACTACAAAAACGACACTAGGCCTAAATTTACCTACAGACCCTAGATGGGTAAATCTCGCTGCAATGAGTATGCAAGACATTCTTACCGATCATGCATTTTGTGAACAAAAAGCCGCAAGTACCATCATATCCATAATTCAAATGCATTCTGATAAGCCTTTAATTGTTGATGCGCTTGCCCCTATAGTTACCGAAGAATGGGGACATTTTAGACAGGTTCTAGCCGAATTAAAAAAAAGAAACTTAACCCTAGGTATACAAAGACCAGACCAGTACATTAAAGAATTGATGAAAGGTAAACCCAAAGGTCAAGGTCGTGAACAATTGTTTTTAGACCAATTGTTAATTTGCGGTCTAATCGAGGCACGCAGCTGTGAGCGATTTAAAATACTGTCACAAGAATTAGAAGATAATGACTTAAAAACTTTCTATCACAAATTCATGATTGCCGAGGCTGCTCATTACAAATTGTTTTTGCAACTAGCAAAAAGTTTCTTTAAACCAGATGTGGTAGCACAGCGATGGACATACTGGTTACAACACGAGGCAAGCTTTTTACCATCTCTAGAAGTACGTGGCGATAGAATGCATTAAAAGTTATCACGTTTTGAATTATTTTAAATTTTGACCCTCAAATAATTAAACAATAGGCCTAATAATAACATACTATTAGAAAAAGCAACAATTTTAAAGATAATAATTTACATGAGTACAACATTAAAAAAATTCTTTTCAGAAAAAAGATACCGTTGGTGGTTAACAACCAGTGTTGTGGTCATTTATCTTATCATTATTGCAGGTGCAATAGTGCGCATGACAGGTAGTGGTATGGGATGTCCAGACTGGCCCAAATGTTTTGGTTATTTAATCCCCCCTACAGAACAATCGCAAATTGAATTTTCACCACTTACTCCTTACAAAAAAGGAATGGTAATTATAGTAGATGAGGAATTGAGGGTTGCAAAAAAAGACTTTTTTACACAAGCAACATTTAATGAAACCAACTGGGAACGCTACACAAAACATGACTACTCGGTTTTTAATGTGTATCATACCTGGACAGAGTATATCAATAGACTGATAGGCGCATTAGGTGGTCTTGCTGTATTGATCATGTTTATATTTTCTTTGCGCTACATAAAAACAAAACCTAGACTTACTATTTTAAGTTTTGTGGCTGTACTCTCTATGGGAATACAGGCAGTTATTGGAAAAATTGTAGTAGATACTAACTTATCTCCTGCACTGATTACCTTTCACATGATTGCGGCATTATTAATTGTAGGCTTACTTATTTATTTATTACACGAGGTAAAACCTATAGACTACAGTTATAAAAGTACAAAAAAAATGGTGCGTTTTGCAGCCTTCTTAATCGCATTAACCCTTATACAAGTGGTGATGGGAACACAGGTGCGGCAGTATATAGACCATCAAGTAGATCTTTTTGACTATCCATTAAGCTCACAATGGTTAGAAAATGGCCCTATAATATTCCTAATTCACAGAAGTTATTCTATACTACTATTACTAGCACACGCTTGGTTTTTTTACCATATGATTTTTAAATACCATCATTCAAAACGACTGTATGTATCATTAACTGCTTTATTTACTATTACTATTTTAAGTGGTGTATTGATGAATTATGTAGATTTCCCTTTTGGATCGCAAGCGGTGCATTTAATTGTTGCATCCTTAATTTTAGGAGCACAGTTTTATTTGTGGATGCGCATGCGTGTGGCCATAAAATAAGTCATTGTGTATTCAAATATAAAAAGCGTTTGACTTAATATTCTTTTCCTTAAACTACAAATAAAATTGGTTTAACCTATTTCCATTTGTTAAAAGCCTAAATCACTTAATTATTACAAATTAACAAACAACACAGTAATCTTATAAATTGAAAAAGATTAAAAAGAGGCATCATCGATTTGCAATAAAACTAGCCACCTAGTATTTAAAATTAATCCAACTACATTTGCAAAATTCGTATCTTTGCAACCCAAAAAAAAATTAAATGATTTATAGATTAAGAGTCATTCTTGATACCACACAAGACTGTTTAAGAGATATTGAAATAGACGGTAATAGCTCTCTTGAAGAGTTTCACAACGTTATTGTCCAATCTTTTCAGTTACCAGGTGATGAAATGGCCAGTTTCTATGCAAGTGATAAAGATTGGAACCAGGGACAAGAGTATTGCCTTTTTAACATGGGTGGCGGCAGCGCCCCTAGCCCAACTATGGCAGATACCATCGTAGAAAAAGTCTTAGGTAAAAAAGAAGCCAAAATGATCTACATCTACGACTTTTTAAGTATGTGGACTTTTATGGTAGAACTGGCAGATGTGGTGCCTAACCAGGCAGGTACTGCCTATCCACAAGTCATTTTTTCTATGGGAGAATTACCAGACAGCGCTCCAGACAAAGAGTTTGAAGCAGATCCACGATTTCATGAAGATGAAGATGATGAAGACCCTTACCACGATGATCCAGACGACGGTGAAGATCAGTTTTATGACGAGGGATCTTTTGATGAATATGACCTATACTAGCACATGATCAACTTATTTAATACAAGAATTGAAAATCTTGCCATACATCGCGTGGGCAATAAAAATAAAGGTGAAAACCTACTTACATCGAGTGTTACAACCCCGCTAGATGACGAGATGCACTCCTTATTAAAAGAATATTTCTTAAAACCATTCCGGTCTAAAGAAGAGGCTTATTACAGCTTTTTTGATGAAAATGATCTAGAGTTTCATGAAATGTTCGCTTTCGCGAAAGCGATATTCTCCACACCAGCAACCTTGCTAGAGAACAGCAAAAAAATAGCCAAACATCTATACCAACAATCAGATCATCCACACATAAGAAGCGGTGAATTGTATATATGCTATTTTGATAACATGATGGTTGACAATAATAAAACCAACGCAATAGGTATTTTTAAAAGCGAGATCAAACAAGATTTTTTACAATTTGAAGAACAACATGCCGACCTAAAAATGATTCTTCAACAAGGGGTAAATTTGAATAAACTTGATAAAGGTGCCATCATTTTTAATGTAGAAGAAGCAGCAGGCTATAAAATCCTATCTGTAGATTCTAATAGATATGATGCAAAATACTGGTTAGAAAGTTTTCTAGGGGTAAATATTTTTGAAGATGAAAACTTTTTTACTAAAAAATACTTGAAATTTTGTAAAGATTTTGCCAAAGATGTAGTCCTCCCTGCCGAGGATAAAAAAGAAGAAGTAATGTTTATGAATCGAGCGGTAAATCATTTTGCAAAAAATGACATTTTTGAAGAAACTGCATTTTTAAACGAAACTCTTGAAAACCCAGATTTAATACCCGAGTTTAAAAATTACAAAGTAGAAAAAGGCGCTAAACATTCTATAGAAGACGTTTCTACCTTTCCTATTTCAAATACTGCGGTAAGTGCCGCTCGCAAAGGGATTAAAAGTGTTATCAATCTAGATACCCAAGTGCAAATAAAAATGGATTTTACAAACTCTAGTAGTGCCGAAAAGTATATTGAAAAAGGCTGGGACGAAGAAAAACAAATGTACTATTACCTGGTCTATTTTAATAGAGAAGAAAAAAAGTAATTACAACACAAGAATATGATCACATGATTAATATTATAGGGCGTGATATTTTAGAAAATATTTGATCATTTCACCAGTTAACATATAGTTGAATAAACCTATTTTTAAATAATAAACACAGGCGACCCACATTCTTTTTGTCTTAATAATTCTCAGGAAAAATAACTACTTTTTATAATCATAATAATTTCTCATTACAAATTCCATTGCTACATTTAAAATACCCCCCATATTCCTAGTAGATTTAAAAGCAACATCACCAGTAAAGTCTTGTAATTCTCTTTTGAGTTGTTTAAACTTTTCTGGTGTAGAAATATAGTCGGTCTTCATGCATTTTATTAGTTGTTTGTATCGCTTTTGGGTATTGATCAAGCGTTTTGCAATTAAAGAACGTTCTTCTTTTTTATATTGTTCTATACTTTCATTTTTAAGGCAATCGGTAACATTTGCAACCATGGCAAGGTTTTCTTTAAAAAACTGTGGACGATATACTTTTAATTTACCCTCATAACTTTGCTGGTCAAAATCTATTGCCCGTATGGAATAACTTACCCTGTCAAAGTCATGGGTAGGAACTACCACATAATTGTAAGACCTCATGTCACCTAATAATCTAATCATGCAACGTTCATTAAATTTTACAAATTCTTTTGCAATTTGCGTTAATTCTTGATGGTCGCAACCATACATAAAATTTTGTATAAAATCATCCCCAGGGATTCCTGCAATGTGCCCCTCTATCAAGGTGTTTTTATAAACTAAAAAATTGATGCGGTGCGGTGATAATAAATGTTCTAATTCAAGTCCATAAACTCTAGAAGCATCGGCTTTTTTTACATAAAAATAAGTAAATCCATCATTAAGAATATTACGTATTTTAATGCGGAATGGCTTTGTATTTCCAAACGTACAATAATCTACTGCATCTACACTTAAATAATTAAGATCATCATCGCGACCATCACTGTGCATGATATCGTAAATTCTTTTTAAATTATTGTCTATATGTTCTCTTTCAGAATCTGAATAATAACAGCGCACCCATAGCGTATCTTCATCATTTTTATCATAAACCGTGATACAACCAGTAAACCTTAATAAATCATCATAAGAAACGGGGATTGAGGTGGCTCGATTATATTTCCTTACATAGTCTGATAGTGAGGTGCCTATGGGAAAAGTAGGTTTTTTATTAGATAGTAATTTATCGTTAAGAATATTTTCTGCCATTTTTATGGTAACAATTTAATTTTTTTACAGTCACATAATATAACAAAAAAATCACAATTCATGGAAACCATCCTTGAAATTAATCAACTTCACAAACAATACGGTTCCCTTACTGCTGTAGATCACATTTCTTTTAACATTAAAAAAGGTCATGTTTACGGTATTTTAGGTCCTAATGGCAGCGGTAAATCTACTACACTAGGCATGGTACTAAACGTTGTAAACCCCACAAGTGGAGATTATAAATGGTTTGACGGGTCTATTTCAAATCACGATGCTTTAAAAAGAATAGGTGCGATAATAGAAAGTCCAAATTTTTACCCCAGTATGAGTGCGGTGCAAAACCTTCAACTGGTTTGTAAAATTAAAAATATCAATGCTGCTGTCATCGATGAGAAGTTGCAGGTTGTGGATTTGCTTTCGCGAAAGCATTCTCCTTTTAAAACCTACTCTCTGGGAATGAAACAACGGCTTGCGATTGCGAGTGCCTTGCTTAATGATCCAGAAATTTTAATTCTAGACGAACCTACAAATGGACTCGATCCACAAGGGATTAGACAAATAAGAGATATTATAAAAAAAATTGCTGCTAGCGGTACAACTATATTGCTGGCATCACATTTACTAGACGAAGTAGAAAAAGTATGTACTGATGTGGTGGTGTTACGACTGGGTAAAATGTTATACGCAGGTCCAGTAAACCAAATGAATAAAAATCACGGTACCATATGGATAGACGCGCCAGATCGAGTTGCACTGCACCATTTCTTAAAAGAACAATCCTACACTGGGGATATTCAAACACTTGATGGTGGTCTAGAGGTAAGTTTATTATCAGATATTGATACCTCGCAAATCAACCAAGACACTTTTAATAAAGGAATCATATTAAGCAAGCTATACCACAAAAAACAAAGCCTAGAAGACCAATTTATTGAACTAACCAATAAAAATTAAACCCATCCATGAAAAGATTATTAGATATAGAATTCCACAAATTTAAACATAGTCGCAGCAGTAAAGTGCTTACTTTTATATATTTAGCAATTGTTGTTACCTCGATGTTTGTAGGATTATATGAAGTTACAATTAATGGAACAACGGGTAGTCTTTCTGATTTAGGGATATTTGATTTTCCTTACATCTGGCATTTAAGTACATACTTAATAAGTTTTTTAAAGTTTTTAATTGCTATAGTTATTGTATCACTAGTCGCAAATGAATACAGCAATCGTACTTTAAAGCAAAACCTAATTGATGGACTGAGTAAAAAAGAATTAATTCTTTCTAAATTTTATTTTATTCTATCATTTACAGTAATTCTTACTGTGTTAGTTTTTGCAGTGTGTTTAATTCTTGGATTATTATACTCCACTATAAACGAGGTTCAATTAATTTTTAGAGACTTAGAATATATAGGTGCTTTCTTTATAAGTCACCTGTGCTTTTTTGCAATATGTTTGTTTGCTGGGGTATTAGTAAAACGCAGTGCCTTTGCCCTAGGACTTATAGGAATTTGGGGGATATTTGAGCTAATCATTTTTGGAATAAGCTCTTATTTAGACATCAAACTAGGTTGGGGTTTGTGGGAAGTGTTAAGAGATATTTTACCTTTAAATTCTATATCAAATTTAATTGTAGAACCATTTAGTAAGGTAAGTCTAGTAAAAACTGGAATTGAAACGCTATCACAAGATGAGTTTACAAAAGAGTATGGTGTAAGATGGATCAACGTTGTAATGTGCACCGCATGGACAACAGTTTTTATCTTTTGGTCTTATAAACTACTAAAAAGAAGAGATTTATAATTATGTCTAGTAAAATAATCAGATTTATATTAAAATCTTTTTTTAAATTGTTGAAAGTGAATTAAAACCGTATTTATTCAAGATTTGTTAAAAAAGTATCAAATCAAATATTTGTGTTTTAAATTCGCATATGCAAAAAATAAAAATACTTATCGCCTTAATATTATGGGGTATATCCTTAACTGGATTTACCGTTCATGCACAATTGCAAGCTTCAAATTGGTATTTCGGTTTTAATGCAGGGATAAATTTTAATCCTACCACAGGTGCCGTTACCCCACTTGTAGATGGACAGGTATCTACTAATGAAGGTTGTGCAACAATATCTGATGAAAATGGGCAGTTATTATTTTATACTGATGGTACAACGGTTTATGACCGTACACACCAGGTAATGCAAAATGGAGTAGGTTTAAGAGGTAATCCATCAAGTACCCAAAGCGCCATCATCATTCCAAAACCACAAGACGCCGACATTTATTATATTTTTACAGTAGATTTACCAGCATTTGGTGGTGCCGAGGGTGTCCATTATTACGAGGTAGATATGACAGGTAATAGTGGTTTAGGGCGAGTAACTACCGACATTAACAACCCTACCCTTTTGATTCCCCGCGCTGCTGAAAAATTAACCGCCATTAACCATGCAGTAAATGACGAGATATTAGTAACCGCTTTTGCATCGGCAGCTGGTTTTGGCAATTTTGACTCTTTTTATACCTTTACCGTTAGCGCTACTGGAGTGAATGTTACTCCTGTGGTTTCTACAGTTGCATCCCCTACCTCAGACCGCAGGGGGAATTTAAAAATTTCTCCTGATGGAAGGTATCTAGTCTCTTGTACTATGCAAACTGGCACCTACATTTATGATTATGATCAAAGTACGGGAATAGTTTCTAATGAAAGAAGAATTTCTTTTAGCACCTTTAACACATCAGGTTATGGGGCAGAGTTTTCACCAGATGGCAGCCTGCTATATGTAACCGCCTCAAATGGTGTGGGTAGTAATATCCCTGCAGATCATTCATCTTCTTTATTTCAATATGAATTAACAGCTGCAAACCTTGCCGCGCCTGTACTTACTGGTCTAGAAATTGACACAAGAGCAGGTTATCGTGGCTCTCTACAACTAGGTATAGATGGTAAAATTTATAGAGCCCTTGCAGATACCTATGATATAGGCAGGCCGTTTTTAGGAGTAATCAATAATCCAAACGTAGCAGGTACAGGATGTAATTATCAACATGATGCGATACCACTTGCAGGAAGATTATCTACACAAGGTTTACCACCATTTATACAAAGCTTCTTTGCCTTGATCGAGGTAGAGAACTTATGCCTAGGAGACGGTACTACTTTTGAATTTCAATCTGACACACCGCCAGATAGTGTTTTATGGGATTTTGGAGATGGAACAACCTCTACTCTTGAAAATCCAACGCATGTTTATCCCGCTAGCGGCATTTATAATGTGGTGCTGTCATTAACCACAGGTGGTAGCACAAGAGTGTACCGCAAAAATGTTCAAATTTATGACACCCCAGTAGCAAATACTATCCAAGATATTATAATATGTGATGCCGATTTAAACGGTATTGAAATTATAGACCTAGAACAAATTGCAACACCACAAATTTTAGGTACACAAGACCGCAATCTATTCACTATAAGATACTTTACAAGGCAATCTAGTGCCGATGAAAACCGAGGTAATATTACCTTACCTTTTGAAATGAATACCCAGCAACAAACCATAATAGCTAGAATTTACAATTCAAATAGTGCCATTTGTTATGAAACGACCAGTTTTGAGATTATTCGTTTTGATCAACCTGTTTCTAATCCTGTAAATGAGCTTGAAGTTTGTGATGATGATTTTGATGGATTTGCAATATTTAATTTAAACGATCAAACCCCAACAATCCTAGCCACCCAAAGCCCTACAGATTTTAATGTGACCTATCACGGTTCACAAAATGATGCCGATCTCAATATCACTCCGTTACCGTTAAATTACACAAACACAATTGCATTTAATGAAACTATTTACGTACGAATTGAAAATGTATTGGAAAACAGTTGCGCAGACACCAGTCAATCTTTTCAATTAATCGTAAATCCTAAACCTGTTGCAAATGATTTTGCTGCTTTTCAATGTGATGAAGATGGCACATTAGATGGTAGAACGATCTTTAACTTAAGAAGTTTTGACGATACGATTGCTGGTGGCGCCACTGGGGTGAGCGTTTCTTACTTTATCAATGTTAACGATGCAACAAATAACAGCAACGAGTTAGATAATATAAGTTATACCAACAATAGTGTCTCGCAAACCATTATTGCAAGGGTGACAGACGACGCAACAGGCTGTTTTACCACAGCAGCTGTAACCCTAGAGGTAAGTGCCAGTGATGCCCAAGATTCTAGTTTATCCACCTGTGATGATGACGGTATTGAAGACGGTCTTGCACAGTTTGACCTATCTAGTGCAGATAGTAATGTACTTATAAATGCACCTGCAAATGTTACCGTGGCGTACTATGCAACTAACAACGATGCTTTAACAAAACAAAACGAACTGCCATTATCATATACAAATACCACCCCTTTCAATCAAATTATATTTGCAAGGGCAGAGTCTTCAGATGGTAATTGTTTTGGAATAAGCGAGGTTTCCCTTACCGTAAACGAATTGCCGTTTATAGTACTTACAGACTTGCATGATTACTGCGGTAACGACCCACAAGCACTAGTTATAAATAGTGGGCTACTTACAGGGACTGCAAGTGATTATACGTACTTATGGAACACTGGTGAAACAACAGAAAGTATCGCAGTAACTACAGGAGGAGAATACCGCGTTACCGTATTTAATGAAGAAGGCTGTTCAAGACAAAGAGTAGTAACAGTAATTATTAGTGAACCTGCTACCATTACAAGCATTGACACCATTAATGCGGGCGCAAATCCTACCGGCAGGGCTACAATAAATGTAACGGGTCTTGGAAGTTATGAATACCGTATTGACCCTTTAGATTCCTTTCAGGACAGTTCTACTTTTGAAAATCTAGCCCCCGGATTTTACACAGCTTATGTAAGAGATAGAAACGGTTGTGGTATTACCACACAAGATTTTGTGATCGTTGGTTACCCACGTTTTTTTACTCCTAATAACGATGGTTTTAATGATTACTGGCAATTAATAGGGGTTTCTGTTGTTTTTGAACCACAAACAGAAATCTTCATCTTTGATAGATATGGTAAATTACTAAAACAAATCTCGCCACAAGGACCAGGATGGGATGGTACTTTTAATGGTGCCCCATTACCTTCTAGCGATTATTGGTTCAAAGCCACATTAATTGACGGGACGACATTTTCATCACACTTTACTTTAAAAAGATAAAAACAAATTGCCTATTTTTACGGTAGCGCAATGAAAAACTTCTTTTTAATATTACTATTTATTAGTTCCGCTTTCGCGAAAGCGCAATTAGAGTCATCCTTCTGGTATTTTGGAATCAATGCTGGGATAGACTTTAATTCAGGCAATGCAGTTGCAATTGACAATGGGCAACTAAATACTGGCGAGGGTTGTGCAACTATATCTGATGAATTTGGGAATCTCTTGTTTTATACTGATGGCTCCTTAGTCTATGATGCCAACCATACCTTAATGCCTAATGGTACTGGACTTATAGGTAACTCTTCTAGTACAAGCAGCGCCATTATTGTGCCTTTTCCTGCAAATCCTGGTAAATATTTTATTTTTACAGTAGATACTGATGATCTAGTATATCGCAATACCGAGGGTTTACACTATTCTATTGTAGATATGAGCCTAAACGGTGGCAGTGGCGATGTAGATATTAACAATAAAAATATTAATCTACTATCTATAACATCTGAAAAATTGACAGCTATTTCTAATGCAACAGGTGATGGGTTTTGGATTATTACACAATTTCAAGATGTTTTCTATTCTTATGAATTAACAACTAATGGCTTAAATAACAATCCAGTACTTTCTCAAGTAGCGCCTTTTATAGAACTAATCATATCGCCTATTACAAATGTAGATGTTGCAGCAATGAGAGGATATATTAAGGTAAACGCAAGAGGGAATAAACTTGCTGCAGCACATTTCTCAAATAATACAACTGCTGAATTCTCGGGAATCACAGACATTTTAACCGCTAGAAGTCTGGGTTATACAAATGGTGGCGAGTTATATTTATATGATTTTAATAATGCCACAGGCAGGGTTTCAAATCCGCAACCGTTACTTACTCGACAGGACGGTGGTTCTATTTACGGGATTGAATTTAGCGGTAATGGAAAATACCTATATGCCGAGGTAGATTATATGAATCCTTCTACAACACAAATATTTGAACTGATCAGGGGAGAAATCATTCAATATGATCTTACGACCCCAAACGTTGTAAATAGTGCGGTAATTATACATCAGGATACGCTTTCCCCTTTTAGAGGCGCATTACAATTAGGTCTAGATAATAAAATATATCACTCCAGATTTACACAAAATGCCCTGAGTGTAATAAACAATCCCGATGAGGCTGGTGTAACAGCAAATTACACCTTTAACTCTTTTCCTTTAACCGCAAATGCTACTGCGTGGTATGGACTTCCTATTTTTGTACAGTCGTTTTTATTAAATGGAGAAATCAATGCTTTTGATCATTGTTTTGGAGAAACACAAACCTTTAATATAAATACTGCTGCAAACTTAGTTAGTGTAAGCTGGGATTTTGGAGATATAGATGCGGGAGCCGATAGTTTTTCAAATGAATTAGTACCTACTCATCTCTTTACCGCTCCAGGAACTTATACGATTACTGCAACCGTTGAAACACTAACGCAAATTTTTACCATTACAACAACCATTCAAGTTTTTGAACAGGTAATGATAAATAATTTTCCAGAAGAACTTGAGTCATGTGAAGAAGGCTTTGATCAAGCACAGTTTGATTTGACAGAAATAGGCAATATCATTTCAAGTAATAGCAATCAAACAATAAATTTTTTCGAATCTGAAGTTGACGCCATAAACAATCAAAACGCCATTATCAATCCATCTGACTATACTAACTTGTACCCATTACAAATTATTTATGTAAGAGTATCAAATGAAAACTGTTATAAAATCGTATCGTTTTTAATACGTTTAAAAAATTGTCCGGTAGAGGTTTTTAACCTTATTACTCCCGACGGTGATGGAAGAAATGATACTTTAATCGTTTCTGGCTTATATAATATTTATGATAAACATAATTTATATATATTTAACCGATATGGTCAGAAGGTCTGGAAAGGAAATAATGACACCGGCCCCTGGGACGGAACAGCAAATACTGGACTTTTTAACAATGGTGAAATATTACCGACTGGAACATATTTTTATGTATTAGAATTAAATGAACCCAATATAAAGCCGCAAGCCGGTTATATCTATTTAAACTAAACTTGAACCGAAATAATTATTGAAAATGAAAAAAAATCTACTATTTGCTTTATCATTAGTCTTTTCCCTGCTCTTAAGCGCACAAAATGAATCATCATGGTGGATATTTGGTGATCGTGCTGGTGTAGAATTTACACCTAATCCACAAAATAGATCCAATAGTGCAGCGGTAATCAATTCTGGTTATGACACTGATGAAGGTGTTGCTGCAATATCAGACAACAATGGGAACTTATTATTTTTTACAGATGGTTCTACCGTATGGAATAGAAACGGAGGTGTCATGCCAAATGGAACAGGACTAGATGGAAACTTTTCTTCAACACAATCTGCTATTATTGTTAAAGCCCCTGCAAACGATGGTGTTTACTTTATTTTTACCGTCGGCGCAGCAGGTATAGGACCTCTCTCCTACTCACGTGTAGAAATGTCTCTTAACGGGGGACTGGGTGATGTGGTAGGAGGAATTAAAAATGTAGTATTATTACAATCTTGTGCCGAAAAGGTAGCGGCAACCATTAAAACAAATTCTAATAATGCCTATGTAATGACCTTTGCAGAAAGCAACGCCACTGCACAAAATAATGGAACAGGAGATTTTAATGCTATTTTTACTTGGGAAGTACGAGGTTTTCCTGGCACGGGTGGTGGCCCAGGTTTTTCTTTTGTTTTTCCTACACCTATAGCACAATCTTCAAATTCAAACTTAGGCTGGTTTCCTACACCACTAGCGGCAACGTCTGGAGACCGTGGTATGTTACGTATTTCTCCAGATGGAACTAAACTGGTAATATGTAACCAAAATGGAGGTTTTGGAGCTAATGCTAGAACAGGTGCTTTCTTATATGAATTTAATCCTGGTATTGGACAAGTAAGCGGTAATGGTTTGACATTGCATACAGGGCCAGTTTATGGTGCTGAATTTTCAGCTTCATCACAATATCTCTATCATGACGATAGTAATACTTATGGATTTAATGGTACCAAATTATTATTTCAATATGAATTATGTGACGATGCAAATATTTTAACTTCAAAAAGACAAATGGCAAGTGTAAGTGAAGGGAGAAGTACTTTACAACTTGCAAAAGATAATAATATTTATGTTGCTAGATTTGATCAAACCACTTTAGGAAGAATAGAAAATTCTGAAACGCCTACTGCCACTTATAACCCTACAGCTTTTGATATCAGCCCTGGTCAAGGTAAACAAGGACTGCCTGTATTTGTACAATCCGAATTTCAGAGTTTCTTTACTGTAACTGATCAATGTCAGGGTGATACTACCGACTTTCAACTTTCATGTCTTCCACAGGTAGCCGCATCGATGTGGGATTTTGGTGATGGTAATACTTTATCAGTTACTGGACCTGGTATAGTGCAAAATACGTATGCAACCGCCGGTACTTATACAGTAACTGTGAACGTAACAAACGTATCTGGTGATGTAAGAAACTTTACACAAGACATTACCATATATGAAAATGGAGTGGTAGATAGCATTAATAATACACTGTTAGATTATTGTGATGGCGATAATTCAGGCGGTGAATTAATTGATTTAACACTGTTTACAGCAGATGTATTAGGTACGCAAGATGCTGCAACCTTTGAAATAAGCTACCACCCTACAATGACAGATGCAGAAAATGATACCAACAGGTTGCCAGATAATTATAACGTGGCTGTAGGAACTATTCAAGTTTGGGTGCGTATTTCTAATCGCAATTCTCCTGTAGACGATGGTTGTAGTTCTGTAGCCTCTTTTGATCTTACTGTAAGCACAACACCTAGTGTATCAAATATTCCTGATTTTGAGACTTGTGATGATAGCAGTCAAGATGGATTAGAAGATTTTGATCTAGCGGCGTATCTAGCAGTAATTGAAAACACAGCGGGGAACCCTATAAATGTTTCTTATACATTTCATGATTCACAAGCAAATGCAGATATGAACATGGGTGTTATAGATACCAGCGTTCCATACACAAATACTTCTAATCCACAAGTAATATATGTAAGATTACAAAATACAAATGAGGCTGATTGTTATGGTACCGCACCTTTTAATCTGGTAGTTTTAGATATACCATCAATAGGTACACCAGTAGATATAGAAGTTTGTGATGACGCACCTCTAGACGGTAGCGGTTCTTTCACGCTGCAAGATCAGGATAACGAGGTAGATCCAAGTGGAATTAATGTAGTAAGTTACTACAATAATCAAAACGATGCGGATTCTGGTAACAACCCTTTATCTTCCCCTTATACCGTTACTGGTACTCAAGAAATATTTGTTAGAGCGCAATCACCAGATGGATGTTACAACACAACTAGTTTCTTGATAACTGTACAAGAAGCTCCATCAATAGGTATCGCAACAGACCTATCAAATATATGTGATGAAGATGTAGAACTAGATCAAAATTTATTTATACTATCAGATCAAGACGATACCATTTTAAATGGAAATGACCCGACAGAATTCGTAATAAGTTATCACGCGACGGATGCAGATGCCCAAGCGGGATCAAATCCACTACCGACTGATTATATTGTACCTTTTCAAGCAGGTGTGACCACTGGTACCGTATTTGCCAGACTAGAAAATATTACAACTGGATGTTTTAATATATCATCGTTTACCATTATTTTTGAGCGATGTGAAATCATATTCCCAGAAGGATTTAGTCCAAATAACGATGGAGTTAATGATACTTTTTCAATTCCTGGGCTAGCTGAGCAATACAATAACTTTAATCTTAAGATATTTAATCGCAATGGTTCTGTAGTTTATGAAACATCGGCTGCTAATTATCAAGAATTTGCTGGAATCCCTAATAAAGGCGTTCTAGCTGGTGATGGTCTCTTACCTACAGGGGTTTATTTTTATGTTATTCAATATAACGACCCAAGTATTGAAGATACTGCCAGATGGGTTTATATTAACTATTAAGTAAGACTAGTAAAATTTTAAAAATCCCAATGTATTCATTGGGATTTTTTATGTTTGGCGCTTTTAACGAAATCGATTGAAAAAAATATAATTTTGTTATGCGTGCATAATAAAAATGTGTATATTGCAGTACAAATTACAAGATGAGAAATAAGACCATAGACTATATATTAAGAGCCACCTGGATGTCAGTTTCTAAAATGTATAATGAGCAAGCATCTGTTAAAGGAAGTACTATGGCAACAGGGTTTGCTTTAATAAGTATTGATCCAGAGACAGGAACACCTAGCACAGCATTGGGTCCTAAAATGGGAATGGAGGCCACATCTCTATCACGCACTCTTAAAATGATGGAAGACAAAGGATTGATTGAAAGACGCCGAAATCCAGAAGATGGTAGAAGTGTTCTTATTCATCTAACCGATTTTGGAATAGAAATGAGAGAGTTTTCAAAATCGGTTGTTAAGACCTTTGACCAAGTAGTACGCAATGAAATCGAACCAGAAAAATTAGAAACATTTCTTGAGGTTGCCTATAAAATTAACGATATCGTAGGATCAAAAAAAATATATCATAAGCAAACTCTTTTAGCACAAAAATAATATGAGAAAACGTAGAATAAAACATGTAACCGTGATAGGATCAGGAATTATGGGAAGTGGTATTGCTTGCCATTTTGCCAATATTGGATGCGAGGTGCTCCTACTTGATATTGTTCCTAGAGAATTAACTGAAATAGAGCAATTAAAAGGTCTTACACTTCAGGATAAAGTGGTACGTAACCGTATGGTAAACGATAACTTTACAGCATCTGTAAAAAGTAAACCCACACCACTTTACAATAACTCTTTTGTAAGTCGTATCACAACAGGAAATTTAGAAGATGATCTATATAAAATTTCAAATACTGATTGGATCATAGAGGTGGTGGTTGAAAGACTGGATATCAAAAAGTCTGTTTTTGAACAAATTGAAAAACATCGCACACCTGGTACGTTAATCACTTCAAATACATCTGGTATTCCTATATCATTTATGAATGAAGGTCGCAGTAAAGATTTTCAACATCATTTTGCTGTTACACACTTTTTTAATCCGCCTAGATACTTAAAGTTATTTGAGGTAATTCCTGGTCCAGCATGTAAACAAGAGGTGACTGATTTTCTAATGGAATATGGAGAAAAGTTTTTAGGCAAAACCGCAGTGCTAGCCAAAGATACTCCAGCTTTCATTGGTAATCGCATAGGTATTTTTTCTATTCAAAGTCTATTTCATACTGTAAAGGAAATGGGCCTTAATGTTTCAGAAATCGATAAACTTACTGGACCAGTTATAGGTCGTGCAAAATCTGCCACCTTTAGAACTGTAGATGTTGTAGGTCTTGATACCCTTGTGCATGTTGCAAATGGTGTTTATGAAAACTGTCCAAATGACGAGCATAAAGACACTTTTAAACTTCCAGATTTTATCAATACCATGATGGAAAAAAAATGGCTGGGTTCAAAAACAGGTCAGGGGTTTTATAAAAAATTTAAAAATGACGACGGTACTAGTGTAATAAAAGCCTTAAATCTTGAAACTCTAGAATATGAAGATCAACCTAAAGCAAAATTTGCTACTCTAGAATTAACCAAAACTATAGACAAAGTAGTCGATCGTTTTACTGTATTGATTAATGGAAAAGATAAGGCCGGAGAATTTTATAGAAAATCATTTGCAACACTTTTTGCTTATGTGCAACATAGAATTCCAGAAATATCTGACGAGTTGTATCGTATAGATGATGCCATGAGCGCAGGTTTTGGATGGGAACACGGCCCATACCAGATTTGGGACGCCATAGGTGTAGAAAAAGGTATTGAACTTATGCAAGCCATAGATAAAGAACCAGCTCCTTGGGTTATTGAAATGCTTGAAAAAGGATGTGACTCTTTTTACACTATTAAAGATGGGGCAACCTACTACTACTCTATTCCTGATAAAAAATATATCAAAAAACCAGGGCAAGAAGCATTTATCATTTTAGACAATTTGCGTGGTAACGCACCTGTATTTAAAAATTCTGGTGTGACGGTGCTTGATATAGGTGATGGAATTATCAATGTAGAATTTACCTCTAAAATGAACGCCATAGGTGGCGATGTACTCGCAGGTTTAAACAAAGCTATTGACATTGCCGAGGACCGTTTTGATGGTCTTGTTGTTGCAAACAACGGTGCCAACTTTTCTGTAGGTGCAAATATAGGTATGATATTTATGATGGCTGTAGAGCAAGAATATGAGGAGCTTAACATGGCTATAAAACAATTTCAAAACACTATGATGCGATTGCGATACAGCAGCATTCCTGTAATCGTGGCTCCACATCAAATGACACTAGGTGGCGGTTGTGAGATGACCATGCATGCAGATGTTGCCGTGGCAAGCGCAGAAACCTATATAGGTCTAGTAGAATTTGGCGTGGGTGTTATACCAGGCGGTGGTGGTTCTAAAGAAATGGCATTAAGAGCCAGCGACACATTTGAGAAGAATGATGTAGAATTAAACCGCCTTCAAGAGTACTTTCTTACCATAGGAATGGCAAAAGTAGCAACAAGTGCTTACGAAGCTTTTGATCTAGGTATCCTTAGAAAGGGAGTAGATCATGTAGTGGTAAATAATGATAGACGTATCGCTTTCGCGAAAGCGCAGGCAAAATTATTAGCAGATAAAGGTTATACACAACCTGTTAAACGTAAAGACATTAAGGTACTAGGAAAACAAGCCTTAGGAATGTTTTTAGTAGGTACAGACCAAATGGAAGCCGGGAAATATATTTCTGAACACGATAAGAAAATTGCCAATAAACTAGCCTATGTCATGGCTGGTGGCGATTTAAGCGCTCCTACCCTAGTCACAGAACAATACCTGCTAGACCTAGAACGTGAAGCATTTTTAAGTTTAACTGGCGAGCGTAAAACACTAGAAAGATTACAACATATGATACAAAAAGGAAAGCCGTTGAGAAACTAAATTTAGGACAACAGACTCGACAACGACCGATGAATGACTAATATTTATAAAATGATAAAGCATAATTTTAAAAAACTTAATATCTCAAGGGAAGGAATAGAAGTGACAAAAGGCACTTATAAAATTACTCGTCCGTTTCTAAAAGTTGTGCGTTATGGTTTATACAATTCGATACAAAGATTTGCCATATCAATTCCATCAAATATTGCTTTAGAAACTTCACCATCGTTAGACAAACATTTTAAACAATATTTAAAAACAACTCTAGGCAGTGATTTTAAATGGGAAACCCTACTTATTATCGCACACAAGGTTGATTACATATCTGTAGTCGCTTTTGCTCATCTAGAAAATAAAATACAAAAGATTCAAAACCAAATCATAAAATTCATAAACAGTCTTAATCAAGGATCGCTGGTCGGTCGTCAAATAGCCTGTCCTCAAAATAATTAATATGAACAAAACCGCATATATAGTAGCTGCAAAAAGAACAGCTGTAGGAAAAGCCCCAAAAGGTGTATTTAGATTTAAAAGACCTGATGAACTCGCCGCCGAGACCATCGAGGCAATGCTTAAAGACATTCCTAATCTTGATAAAAAAAGAATAGACGATGTAATCATTGGAAACGCAATGCCCGAGGCAGAACAAGGTCTTAATATGGCAAGATTGATATCTCTTATGGGTTTAAAAATAGACGACGTACCTGGTGTAACGGTAAATAGATATTGCGCAAGTGGTGTTGAAACCATTGCTATGGCTACTGCCAAAATTCAATCTGGAATGGCCAGCTGTATTATTGCTGGGGGTGCAGAATCTATGAGCTATATACCCATGGGTGGTTACAAACCTACTCCCGATTATCGTGTTACAAAAGCAGGACATGAAGATTACTATTGGGGAATGGGATTAACTGCCGAGGCTGTAGCAAACGAATTCAAAGTTTCTAGAGAAGATCAAGATGAATTTGCATATCACTCACACCAAAAAGCTTTAAAAGCCCAAGGCGAAAACCGTTTTCAAGATCAAATTGTCCCTATAAATGTTGAGGAGACATTTTTAAACGAGGATGGTAAAAAGGTAACAAAATCTTACACTGTAAGTAAAGATGAAGGTCCTCGTGCAGATACAAAACTAGAAGTACTTTCTAAATTAAGACCGGTTTTTGCAGCTGGTGGATCTGTTACTGCAGGTAACTCTTCACAAATGAGTGATGGTGCTGCTATGGTAATGGTAATGAGTGAGGAAATGGTAAAAGAGTTGAACTTAGAACCTATTGCTCGCATGGTAAATTTTGCAGCTGCAGGAGTACCCCCCAGAATCATGGGGATAGGTCCTGTAAAAGCGATCCCTAAAGCATTAAAACAGGCTGGACTAACTTTAAACGAGGTGGATATGATAGAACTAAATGAGGCATTTGCCTCGCAATCGCTTGCTGTAATTCGCGAGCTAGGTTTAAATCCAGATATCATTAACCCTAACGGTGGTGCAATTGCACTAGGACATCCACTAGGTTGTACCGGTGCCAAATTAAGTGTACAACTATTTGATGAAATGAGAAAACGTGAAATGAAAAATAAATACGGTATCGTCACTATGTGTGTAGGAACTGGGCAGGGTGCATGCGGTGTTTATGAATTTTTAAATTAATTTATCATCCATTTTTATAAAGTTTAAATAACTTTTAAATACAAAAAATAACAACAAAAAACATTAAATAACAGAATAAGTAAATCACAAATCAATTTATTACATTTTAATAACGTTGCTTTTAGAATCATCATTCAATCATATTCTTTTGTAACTTTATTTATTCACAAATTAAAAAATTATGGCAACAACAACTAGCATTGAAACAAAAATGATCCGTGGTGGTCAATTTATTGTAACCGAGACAAATCCTCATGATGTGTTCACTCCAGAAGATTTTACTGATGAGCAACTAATGATGAAGGAATCAGTAACCGATTTTGTGAATAAGGAAATTATCCCTCATAAAGATCGTTTTGAAAAAAAGGACTATGCCCTTACAGAAGCTGTAATGCGCAAGGCTGGTGATATGGGCTTTTTAGGCATCGCAGTTCCTGAAGAGTACGGCGGCCTGGGTATGGGCTTTGTTTCTACCATGCTGGTTTGTGATTATATCTCTGGTGCTACAGGTTCTATTGCGACAGCTTTTGGTGCGCACACAGGAATTGGTACTTTACCTATTACCCTTTATGGAACTGAAGAACAAAAACAAAAATATGTGCCTAAACTTGCTACAGGTGAATGGTTTGGAGCTTATTGTTTAACAGAACCTGGCGCAGGTAGCGACGCAAATTCTGGAAAGACTAAGGCAGAACTTACAGAAGACGGTAAACATTATAAAATTAACGGTCAAAAAATGTGGATTTCAAATGCTGGTTTTTGTAGTGTATTTGTTGTGTTTGCAAGAATAGAAAATGACAAAAACATCACTGGCTTTATTGTAGAAAATGATGCGAGCAATGGGATCAGTATGGGCGAGGAAGAACATAAATTAGGTATTCACGCATCATCGACTAGACAAGTGTTTTTTAATGACTGCATGGTACCGGTAGAAAACATGCTTGCTGGCCGTGGTGAAGGCTTTAAAATAGCAATGAATGCACTAAACGTGGGGCGCATCAAACTTGCCGCTGCATGTCTAGACGCACAACGTCGCGTCATATCTCTTGCTACACAATATGCAAACGAGCGCGAGCAGTTCAATACGCATATCGCAAAATTTGGAGCAATACGTAAAAAAATTGCCGATATGGCCACTAATGCCTATGTAGGTGAAAGTGCATCTTATCGTGCTGCAAAAGATATTGAAAATAGAATTCATGTGCGACAAGAGGCTGGTGCCACATTTGCAGAGGCCGAATTGAAAGGTGTAGAAGAATTTGCTATAGAATGTTCTATTCTTAAAGTAGCAGTTTCTGAAGACATGCAAATTTGTGCAGATGAAGGACTTCAAATTTATGGAGGTATGGGATTTAGTGCAGATGCACCTATGGAAGCTGCCTGGAGAGATGCACGCATCTCTAGAATCTATGAAGGTACAAACGAGATCAACCGCATGCTTGCAGTAGGAATGCTGGTTAAAAAAGCTATGAAAGGTCACGTTAACCTGCTAGAACCTGCCATGGCTGTAAGTGAGGAGCTTACTTCTATCCCGTCATTTGATATTCCAGACTTTTCAGAACCATTATCGCAAGAAATGGACATGATTAAAAAACTTAAGAAAGTTTTCTTAATGGTTGCAGGAAGTGCTGTTCAAAAATTTGGTGCAGAACTAGAAGAAAATCAGCAATTATTACTTGCCGCATCTGATATTCTTATTGAAATCTATATGGCAGAAAGCGCTATATTAAGAACGCAAAAAAACATAAGCCGCACGGGGGTAGAAGCTCAAAAAGTACAAATCGCAATGTCGCAGCTGTACCTTTATAACGCCGTAAAAATTGTACAGGCAAGAGCAGAAGAAGGGGTCTCTAGTTTTACTGAAGGTGATGAACAACGTATGATTCTTATGGGTTTAAAACGTTTTACAAAATATACCACCTTACCCAATGTAATCGCATTAAGAAACACAGTGGCCAATACAGTTACAAATGCAAATACTTATCCTTTTTAATAAAGAACTGTGAAAATTGATTTAAAACCGTTTTATGACATCATAAAACGGTTTTTTTGACTAAAAATGTCTCTAAATGTCTTGCTAGCCCATATATAAAGCCATTTTAAAATGAATATTTCACCCTCTTTAATGATATCTCATTAATTACACTTTATTTATAGCTTAGATCTTTTATTATTGCATGGAGTCTTTGGTTAACAATCATGTTTTTTTATCAATTATACCAAAAAACGAAAAAAATATCCTAATTTTCATTTTATGAAAGAACTGTTAGAATACATCAATTTTGAAAATGGTTTTAATCATTTATTTGCGCTTGTACTTAATGTAATAAAAGCACTATTAATTTTTATAGTCGGTAGATGGTTGCTTAATAGAACCTTAAAGCTTTCCAATAGAATTATGGTAGCTAGATCTTATGAGCCTACATTAGTCGCTTTTGTTTTAAACTTACTTAAATGGAGTTTATGGATATTATTAATTGTGACCATAATAGGAACCCTAGGCATACAAACCACTAGCTTTGCCGCTGTTGTAGGTGCTGCGGGGCTTGCGATAGGTCTAGCGCTACAAGGATCTTTATCAAATTTTGCAGGCGGTGTTCTTTTGTTATTGTTTAAACCTTTTAAAATAGGTGATACTATAGAAGCACAAGGGATTACAGGTGTTATAAAAGAGATAGATATTTTGCAAACCAAAATAGTAACCTTTGAACGTAAACTAGCCATTATACCTAATGGACCACTATTAAACGGTAATATTATCAACTTTAATACTGAGGGAATTTTAAGATGTGACACTATGATTGGGGTAAGTTATGATGCAGATATACCTAGGACGCTAGAGGTACTTACTAAATTATGTACCGACCATCCACTAGTTCTTAAAGATCCTGCCCCTATTGTTCAAGTGGTTGAAAATGCTAGTAGCTCCATAAACATTATCGTTAGACCCTTTACATTAACTGATGATGTATGGACGGTGCGATTTTATTTACAACAAAATTTTAAACCAACTCTTGACACCATAGGTGTAGAAATTCCTTATCCACATCAGGTAGAAATTCAAAAAAAAGAGTGATTTTAGGTCTTTATAAATAGTATAGATAACCTAAGTGGTTTTTACATTAAATAATTTTACAAGTACTTTTTCAATAAACAAAATCCCTTTCATTATCTTTAAAATAATTAAGTAGAACAATAATTTATGGATTTTAAAGTATCATTGATAGAAGTCACCTCTATCAACCAGATAGAAAGTAAATGGAGTGATAAAGATTATTTAAAATTGTTAGCGCTTTTTGAATTTGGCGATACAAGCGGCATTGCTGTAAAAGACATAAAAGAATTTTTGTTTCTGGCGATTACCGATTTTGAGCCGCAAGAGGCAGCAGCAATGTTGCTGCATCATCAACTAGGCGATGAATTAAACAAGGGGCAAATTGAACAAATTTCTAACGATATGCTTAAAGAAAATGTAGCCGAACATTATTCTGATATTTCTTTTCATTCTAGATTATTTGACATCAACCAGCTGCTGTACAAAGCCTATAACGGCAAATTTCCATATGCACAAGCAAGTGTAATAAAAGTAAAAATAGAACCTACTCAAAATAATGGTAACACTGCCATTGACAAAACTATTGCCCTTAAATGCCTCGCTGCACTTATCGATGAACACACCATTATTAAACGCCTTTATAAAGATCAAATAGCTGGCCAGATCACATTTCCCGAGGCAAACGACCTGTTATGGTATTTAAAACCTTTAAAAAATGATGTCTATGAAATCATCACCTCAAACTATTGGATCAACAACAACGATTTTATTCTTAACCATCAAGAGGTAAACATAGCATTAGAAACTGATTAGTAGAAATTTAATATTGTAAACCATAACTATTAGTACTCCGCTTTCGCGAAAGCGAGATACCCAACAATCATAAAATCAAAAAAATGAAAAATACACTTTTAATCTTCACCCTGCTGGCTAGCTATAGTATCATGGCACAGCTACCGTCTGATCATCAATTAGACCTTTATCGCATTATTGACGAAGTAAGTGCAGACCGTATAGAAAAAGATGTGCGCACCCTTGCAAGTTTTGGAACGAGAAATACATTTTCTGACACGATTTCAGACACACGTGGTATAGGCGCGGCAAGAAGATGGATCAAGGCACAATTTGATCAGATATCTGCCAGCTGTGGTAATTGTCTAGAGGTTTTTTATCAAAAAGATTATGTGACTAAAGAGATGGGAAACCGCATTCCTAAAGACGCATGGGTGGTAAACGTGGTTGCAATACAGCGCGGTACTGATCACCCTAACGATATGGTAATGATGAGTGGTGATATAGACTCTCGTGCCAGTGATACCATGGATTTTACGACAGATGCCCCAGGTGCAAACGACAATGCCAGCGGTATGGCGGGAACTATAGAAGCTGCCAGGGTATTGAGCAAGCGCAAATTTAAAAATAGCATTGTTTATGTGGGCTTAAGTGGTGAAGAACAAGGGTTATTTGGTGGTAAAGGGCTGGCTACCTATGCACAAAAAGAAAAATGGAACGTCATAGGTTTTTTAAATAATGATATGATAGGCAATATTAAAGGAGTTGATGGTGTGATTGATAATAGAGAATTCAGAATTTTTTCAGAACCTACAGACCCTACCGAGACAGAAAGACAAAGATCTAACCGCAGGTTTTATGGTGGCGAGGTAGATGGAATATCAAGACAATTAGCAAGATACATTCATAAATCTGTAACAACCTATATGCCCAGTATGAAACCCATGATGGTCTATCGTTTAGATAGATTCGGTCGTGGCGGTCACCACAGGCCGTTTACAGATCTGGGATTTCCTGGTATACGCATCATGGAAGCGCATGAAAATTATACACAACAACATCAAGACATAAGAACCGAAAACGGAATAGCATATGGTGATGTTATTGAACATGTCAATTTTCCCTATGCAAAAAAATTAACCGCAGTAAATGCCATCAACCTAGCCCAACTAGCATGGGCTCCTACCCAACCGCAAAATGTAAAAATAGGCGGCATTGTAGAGGCAGATGTAAAGCTACAATGGGACAAAGTAAAAAACGCCGTGGGATACAAAATCTACTGGCGTGATACGACCAGCCCCACATGGGATCATTCTAGATATGTAGGCGATGTTCAAGAATTTACATTGACGGGTATTGTGATTGACAATTCATTTTTTGGAGTGGCAGCAGTGGGCGCAGATGGGATGGAAAGTATAGTTACCTTCCCAACTGGTATTTTTAGATAATAAAAATATAACTTTAATTGTGATGTTAATTAGGTCGTGCCCCGGTGGGTCGGGTATTGCGTTACAATCTTTTTTAAGGCTAGAAAAAAGCCTTAAAAAAGGATTTTCACTTCATCCCCTCACGCAAAATAGGTTTTCTAAAAATCCCGTTTTTTAAGAAACACTAATCTTGTCTAAATGTTAACCTATGTCGCAAAATATGATACATTAACTTTGTTAATAATTATTGTTTTTTTTTTTAATCTAGTAGTCACGAGGGTTTTACTTAAAAACTTTTTTAATACTTGATTAATGTCAACCGTTAAACTCACTAAGTTTCATTATAGTTTTAAGATGTAATAGACAAAATGGTAAACTATGATTTATACAATGCTTTTTAAAACTGATCAGTAAGCGTTTAAAAATCTTTTTTATTTAATTAACTTATGATTTTCAAGTAGTTACATAATATTTTTGTTTTATGCCACACCAATAAAGCTATCAAGTTTTTTCATAGCACTTAACTGGTTTTTGAAATAGTAAAAGTGTGTTTTTCCTTAATAGTACAACCTGCTATTTAATAATTGTATATTTGTTTTATTTAAAAGTAATTGCAAATGAAGGCCATCAAATATATTTTTATTTTAATACTTATTTTTATTGTGGGGGGTGCTATATTTTTTTCCTTAAAAAATGGCAAGTATACTGTTACACAATCTATTGTTATCGAGGCACCCGCACCTGTAGTATATCAACAAATTGAAGATTTTAAAAGCTGGCAAAATTGGAACATGCAATTTAAAGAGAATAACGAGACTAGTACAGTGTTAGGAAGCCAGACTAAAGGTGTGGACGCATTTTACAAATTTACAGATGCAGATGGTGAGGGAAAAATCAGCACCACTGGTATAGAAGAAAACAAATTCATGCACCTAGAAAGAACCTATAAACAGTGGTTTGCAAGCAGCACAAGTCAGGAAAGCATCAGCTTATTAACAGTAGAATATGGCACACAAGTAACCTGGCAAATGAATGGCGAATTTGGACTAGTTGAAAAAGCTTATAACAGCATTTTTAATAACAAAATGACTGTAAAAATAGATGAACAATATCAACAAGGACTTAAAAATTTAGATCAAGTTGTGATAGAAAGTATGAATGTACACACCACAAATGTAGACGGTATTATAGAAACAGGTGGTGGATATTTTTTATACATGTCAACTAGTGCTAAGCGAGAAAATTTTCAAGATTTACGATCACAAATGCTTCAAAATATCAATTCCTACATGGAACGAGGTAAAATTGAAAACTATGGTTTACCACGTATTATCTATGAAAACAGAGATCCTAGTGCCGACTATTTATTTTTTAGTGTAGCAGTACCCGTACAAAATAAAGAAATTACAGAAATAGATAGCAACGTATTATACAGTTATCAAGAACCTGGCAAAGCGGTTAAAATTACTTTAAACGGGGCTTACCGCCACCTGCAAGAGGCAAGAGATAAGGGAGAAGAATTTATTTTAAAAAACGGTCTTATAAAATCTGTAGCACCACCTTATGAAATTTATAAAACAAACCCTAAAAAAACACCCAACCCAGCAGATTATAGAACAGAGATCTATATACCCATTCAATAAATGAAGTCTTTTTTATTTGTCTTTTTAGGTGGCGGTCTAGGCAGTTGTCTTAGATTTTATTTTTCTACACTAGTCAATAGTAGTACCATAAAATGGATTCCTACGCTAGGTGTAAATATTTTAGGGTGTTTATTACTAGGTGGTATTATTGCAGCCTTTCATAAGGAGCAATTATCCCAGTCCTGGCTGCTGTTTATAGGTGTTGGATTTTGTGGTGGTCTTACTACATTTTCAACTTTTAGTATAGAATTCTTTATGCTGCTTAAAATGGGGGCTTATCAAACGGCTTTATTATACCTGGGATTAAGTCTAGTTGCAGCAATAATTGCAGCAGGCACCAGCTATTGGATAGTAGACAAGTTGTTGGGTTAAATATGTTATAAAAAGTAGATCTATGGTAAAAGACAAAAATCTATAACAATAAATTTTAGGCAGGTCTGAATCTCAGAAATCTGTGCTACAGGTTTAAAAATCGTCTCTAGCTTATCAGTGAATGTCCATTTCTTCTACTTTATGTCTCACATGTATTTATTTGAAATTAAAATATCACTCCCAACTATTGGGGGCTAAGATGTGCACCAATTAAGTATTAGGTATGTATGAATACAACTATTAAACAATACACTAAGGTAATTAGCATTAACAGAATAATAAATCTTTGGTTTAATTCTAAAATAAGGTAGTTGCAGTATTTAACTGCTAAAATTCCAATATCATTTAACTTAAATTACCTAACTTTATGTTATAGAAAGATTCTCAAATGATATGAAAAAAATAACCGACATATCGCAATTAGACCAGAATAAGCAATATACTTATGCCGATTACCTTACATGGCATTTTGAAGAACGTGTAGAACTCATCAAAGGTTGGATTTATAAAATGAGTCCAGCGCCTAAAAGGGTCCATCAAGAAATAAGTTGACGCCTAGAACGTTCTTTAGATAATTATTTTATAAAACATTCATGTAAACTTTATCATGCTCCATTTGATGTTCGGCTATATTAAAACAAAGAACAAAATGATAAAATAACAACAGTTGTCCAACCCGATATTTGTGTGATATGCGATTTAGACAAATTAGACGATGCGGGTTGTTTAGGCGCACCCGATTTGATAGTTGAAATTTTATCTACCTATACCGCCAAAAAAGACTATAATGAAAAGTTTAACCTTTACGAAGAAAACGGTGTAAAAGAATATTGGATAGCCAACCCAGCTACCAATACCTTAGAAATTTATTATTTGGAAGATGACAAGTACAAATTATTAGATATTTTTAATGAAAAAGAAGGAGATGATGAGGTGACAGGTAAACTCTTTCCAGAATTGTCAATTTCATTGAAAGAGGTGTTTAAGGATTGATGCTTTAGTTGTTATAATGCTTAATAGTGAGTTATTAACGATGATTGGTTAATTATTTTTAGGCATTTCTATTATATTACCTTTAATTTTTATAAGCATTAAACATATCACCAGGTTTAACACCAAATCGTTCTGTAAACTTTTTATTAAAATAGCTTCTATTATTAATACCAACAGCAATCCTAGTTTCATTAATTGTCATGTACTTAGCCGATTTAAAATACTCGTAGGCTTTTAACAATCTAATTTCTATAATTATTTTTATAGTGGTTTTGCCTGTATATTCTTTAATCAATTTAGAGAATGTATTTTTATCTAAATCCAGATGATTGGCTATATCTTCTACTTGCAGGTTTTCGTTTCGTAGGTTATTAATGATATACGCATTTGTTTTATTAATAAACGCTTGAATCTCGTTGTCCATTTCTACCTCAGCTGTTTCACTGGTATTGGCCATGATTTTAGCATTTGTTTTTTTACGAATAAATGTGTTGACAATTTGTATTAAGTTATCATCTTTAAATGGCTTTTGCAAAAAAATGAAGCCTTTAGAATCTTCTATATCCAAAAAGTTTTCATTGATAACAAATGCACTGATTAATATAAAAGGAATTGTAGAGGTTTTTTTATTTTCATTTAGCTTTAGTTTTAATTGATATCCGCTCATCTCAGCCATCTTGTAATCGGAGATGATTAAGTCATAGCTTGATGTTTCAATTTTATGTAGAGCTTCTTCTGCGCTAAAGGCATGGTCACATGTATAGTCTTTTGGCAATATTTCAGTTATGTATTCCAACATTTCGTATTGGTCGTCTACTATCAAAATGTTATATCTATCCTGTTCAGTAGTTGCTGTATCTTTTTCAAATAAGACCATCTCGACAGGTGATGCCTTTAAACCAACTAATTCTTCAGTATTTAATGGAATGCTTATAGTAAAGCTAGTGCCTTGTCCTAATGTTGATTCTACATTAATTTCACCATTCAAGGATCTGACAATCTCATTCACCAGGTACAAACCAATCCCAAAGCCATTTGATTGTTTCCCAGAATATGTCTGAAAGAAACGGCTAAAGATTTTACTTTGATCTTCACTAGATATCCCTTTGCCTTGATCTTCTACTATTAATAAAAATTCACTGTCTGTAACCATAAATCTTACATTAACAGACTGATTAACTTCAGAAAATTTGATAGCATTGTCAACCAGGTTATTTATTACTTTTTCCAGTCGGGAGTAATTAAAACTTAATGTGCTGTTTTTATGTATGTTTGTTTTAAAGTTTAAGGTACTACCTTTAGACAAAAACAAGGGTTCAAAACCTTGCAGGGTATCGACCAAAAAATCATACAATATTAAGTTTTCTTTAAGGTAAATATCTATTTTAGAATTGTTTTCTAACCTAATAAACGTTAGAAATTCATTCAGGCTGGTCATTAATTTATGTTGTGCCTGTTGTGTTTTTTCTATGTAATGTATTGCTTTAGACGGATTTAATAGATTGGCTTTGACAAGGTCTTGATAGCCTATAATTACACTTAAAGGAGTCTTGAACTCATGGGTTATATTTTCTAGGTACTGGTTTTTAAGTTTATTTAATTTGGTGTTTTGCTTTAGCTTAAATTCTTTTCTGTTTTGTCTGATTTTATTAATAAAAAATAGTACCAGTAATAAAATAATGACCGCTATAAAAGCAAATACGATAGCATATAATTCTTGTTTCTTTTTAAGGTTCTCTTCAATTTGTTTAGTCTTCAGTGCGTTTAACACCTTATCTTTATTAAGCTTATATTTTAAAATCCCTGCTTGTTTTTGTTTTATTTCTTCATCAAAAACTGCTTTAATGTCATGGTATTTTTCATAATTTTTAAAGGCCAATTCTGCATTTCCTAAAGATTTATGCACCAAATAGCTCAGCTCATGAAAGTCCTTTAAAGAAAAGTTAGAATTGCTAGCTACACTGGTATCGGGAATCTTATTAAGATAAGATAATGCTTTGTTATTTTCACCCTTTTTATGGTAAATTTTGGCGTAGTAGGTATAATCATCAATAGGACTAAAGCTGGCTATACTTCTGGAATCTTTAACAGCGATGTCATTGTGGTGTAGTGCAGCATCGTATTGTTTTAAATTGATATAGGCATCTACAAAAGCTTCGTGATAAGCCCTAAACATAAGTTTATCTTTAATTGCTGAAGAATCTACTTGCTTTAGCTGGTTTAGCGCTTCATTATATTCTTCAAAATGGAATTTAATATAAACATCCTCATAGACTGTTCTAAAATTTAAAGTGTCTTTTTTCGTTAGCTCGGTAAGGATATCTCGTGCATCTTCAAAATCTTCTGCATAGCGATAAAATAAACTTAATTCTAATAAAATAGTGCGCTCTGTATTTTCATTTGTATCTAGTTTAGCCTCCTGTAGCGCTTTATCGTAAAATTGTAAGGCTTTATTGGCATCTTGAGCAAACATATAGGTTAATGCCATGATTCTATGCGCCTCCGATTTAACTTTAGGATTTTGAAAATTTGTAATAGTCATATTGTAGTAGTAATCTACAGAATCTTTTTTGCGCTTTCTAGAAAACATGAGCATAAGCTGTGTATAGGCTTTGCCTTTTTTTACAATATTGGTGGAGTCTTTAATATTTAAAGCATCATAAGTTTTTATAAAGTTCTTGATGCGCTTTATCGTGGTATCAGCAGGTACACAGTTTATGTCTTTGCAGTATATGTAGTCCAGACTGTCTAAAATTTTAATATCATCACTTTGAGCATCTACGGAAAGGTTGAATAAGATAAAGCATAAAAGAAGAAGTAAATGTTTATACATGAAAGGATTTATTAAAATATTCTAACAAATGACAACAGTTTCTTTTTGATCGTAAAAACCACATTGTCATAAATTGAACTTTACATAAGAAAGAGTTGATCCCCTGTTCAATCTTTTACTGGAAGTTGATGGTGTCATAATAGCTAAAACATTTAGTTAAATAGGTGTTGGCATAGGTCAATATCATAAAAAGGATTAAAAAATACCCGTACCTTATACTCCTATAAACAAATTATGAATCTTATAAAATTAATTGGACTTAAAATACATGTAATCAAGTAGCAACTATTAATGGACTTATACACTGTAAAAATAAAAAACTATAAATCCTAATGTATCAAAAAAAACTATAAACTAGGCTTTCAAAAAAAATAGACACAAATAAGTGAAAAATGGATACATTCTTTTGGATTTAAATTGTGCTCTTTAATTTGTTTACTACGAATAATTAGGTTTAATTATTATGCACACAAAAACGATTACGATAAATCAATGGTAACCACAATATAATTTTAGAAGATATTGGGGTGTGTTTATCGTGCCGGTGTACACCCTCCTTAATCCTCCCTCAAGGGAGGAAACTTGATCTTAGGCATAAAATAATTTAATAGTTAAAAAAAACAAAATCCTCCCTTACCGAAATAAATTCGGCACTGGCAAGGTAGCAAGCTTGATTTTAGTTAGGATTCTTTTTTGAGCAGGAATTAAAAAAGCCGCCTTTGGGGGTTGGGGGTGTTTATCTTGCTGGGTAACACCATCCTTAATCCTCCCTCAAGGGAATAAAACTTATCTTTAGTTAAAATTATTGTTTTGTGTTAGATTCAAAAGCCCCCTTGAGGCGATGCACTGTGCATTTGTCGAAGTGAGGTTGGGGTGTTCTTATAGTAAAGGGGATTGGGAATGTTTATCTTGCTGGAGAACACCCTCCTTAATCCTCCCTTACCGAACTAAATACCGCACAAGCAAGGAAAGAAACTTATCTATAGTTAAAAATATTGTTTTGTGCTAGAAACAAAAGCCCCCTTGAGGCGATGCACTGCGCATTTGTCAAAGTGGGGTTGGGGGTGTTAATCGTTATAAAAAAATCTCTTTTAAAAAAGTAGTTGAACAAATAACACTAGCAGCTTGTAGTTACGTTAACTATTGAAACTAATATTATTAATCATTGAAATATTACGCTTTCGCGAAAGCGTAAACTAAACAACATATTATTTGAACTGATTTTCTGTTTCTTGAATCCTACTTTTATAAAAAATAGACACAAATAAGTGAAAAATGGATACATTCTTATGAATTCAAATTATAGACTTTTGTAATGTAATTAAGGAGCAATTAGATTTAGTTATCATTAATATAAACAAAGAGTACCGTAAATTAAATATGACCTTATTACAATCATTAAAGAAATACATGGAAACTTCAAAACCAAATCAAAAAAATAAGTTTGCCAAATTGGTAAACATCAAAAATCGCATTGCAATTATCTAAGTTTTTATTTATGCCAATATTTAATTCAAAT
>CAZQGX010000006.1:0-87906 GCA_964593255.1 uncultured Flavobacteriaceae bacterium
TTATTATATTTCAACACAATATACAAAATTTAGGCGTAATTACGGATATTCAAATCTTTTTATTATAAAAAACAAACCCAAAAACCCATTACAATCAACAAATCAATACCAAAATAACACCAAAAGTTTTTAAAAAATTATTGCTTCTTCACTTTGGTGGTATCTGCTGCTTTGGGCTTTTTACGGCCAAACAAGTCTCTGATGGCATTTCCCGCTGCTTCTTTTATTTGATCTTGTGGCTTTTTAGTGTTTGGGGTTCCCCCTGTGGTGGTAGAATCGGCTGGGTTTCTATTGTTTCCTCCTATAACGTCTTTGATTCCCTGTAAAGGATTTTTACCATTAATCAAATCATTAATTGTGTTTCCAGCGGCCTCTTGTCCTTTATCTTTTAATTTTTGTTTTTGAATCTCTATAATTTGATTGGTCAAATTTGTTATCGCAAGATTCATATTCAAATCTACTTTAGGGCTCAAAAATGATCCTGAAAGTTTTACAGGGATAGGAATATTTATTTTATCAATATCCTCGGCGGTTAACTTTGATAACAAACCTGCCCCTTCTTTACCTAGATACTTTGCGGGCACGTCAAAGGACAGCATATAATCCATCTCGTTACTAAGGCTGTGAGAACCGCTTGCGGTTGTCTTAATTCCTTTAATATCAAAATCAAAAGGCGCCACCTGCAAGGCACCACCTTTAAAATTAAGCTTTGTAGTAATATCAGAAATATCAAAGTCATCAAAGTCAATAAAACCTAATTGATCATCTAGTTTTGATAATAATGGATTGCCAGACGAGGTTATATTTTTAGTAAGCAATTGTGCCAAGGCATCACCCGCTAGTGTGGTTAAAATAGGAGATAACTCTTGGTCTAGATCTCCTGTAAGCTCCATACTGGTATTGATTTTACCTTGCAATGTACTTATAATAGGTACAAAAGACTTGAACATGTTGAATCCCGAAAAAGATTTTGCAATATCCAGACTTTTCATGTCTAGTGCCATTTTAAAAACAGGGACTTCTTGTTTTGTAGAAACAGAGCCATTTACACCTATTGTACCATCAAAAATTGAGGTTTGCACATTATTCATGGTAAGTGTTTCATCTCTTACTAGGGCAGCACCACTTACATTTTTAAGTACCAGACCATCATATAGCACCTCGTTTGCATTAAAATCTAGATTGGCGTCTAGAAATGCAGGTATTTTGATGGCTTCTTTAGTTACGGCAGCTTTAGAGGTTTGGGTAACTTCGGTTGCTTTTTGTGCAGGTTCTACAACAGTTGCAGTCATAAAATCTGCTGTGTCAAATGTGTTTGATGTTACCGCAAAATTTCCTTTTAGTTTTTGATCTTTTAGTAAAAAACCTAGTAAATTATTCAGCACTCCTGTGGCTTTTAAATCTGTATTACCTGTTTGTGCGTCAAAATCCTTCAGCTGTATTCTAGAGGTGGTCATGTCTACACCTGCCTTATTTATTTTTAATAGCTTCATTAAAGCGTCGCCTTCATAAGTAAAATCGGTCAATCTTGCAGTTCCTTTAGTATAAATTTGCTCATAGCGCTCTTTTTCTATGCTTTCCATATCAAATCTCGCTGCCATATCTAGCGCCATTTTACCTACTATATTCATTCCCTCTGGAAATGGAAATGCTTGTGCAAGATTTTGAAAATCAAGATTTCCTTTGGCATTAAGGTCCACATTCATGTTTTCAGTCAGATTTCTAATCATGGCATTACCACTCAATCTATCTGCACCTATATTAAAAGAAGTTTGTGCCACATTAAAATAGGTGTCTTTTACAATACCAGTTTCATTAATCAGCTGGGCGTCAATGTTAATATTGGTTACTGTTTTAGGTAAATCTGGATATTTAAAAGAGGCATTTTGCGAGCTGATGTTGATGTTCATTTTAGGAATGCGATCGTCATCTACCTCTCCTTTTATCAGTCCGTTTACTTTAAAATCTCCTGTGGTGGTGATGCCATCTAGATTGCTCCGATAGGTTTCTGGTATTAAAGCAAAAAAGTTTTTAAAGTCAGACGATGGGGTGTTAAAGGCAAGGTCTACCATAGTAAACTCCTCGGCCAGTTGTACATAACCATCCATTTTTAATTCTAGATCGTTGACTAGCGCCTTGTTTTCTTGAAAAGTATATTTCTGATTTTCTAGATCCATTAAAATCGCCGCATCTAGCAGAATTTTTTGCCCTGAAAGGTATTGAATACCGTCCAGTCCATAATCTACCACAGCATCTGTGTGCGTTTCTAGGGTACTTTTATTTGAAGAAAAATCTCCATTACCGCTGTGATTAAAATTAGAAAAAACCAGTTTATTTTGTGTAGCTCGATCTTCATAAGTAAGTTCAGAATCATTGATCTCGTAATGATTTAAATCAAAAGAAAAGCCAGAATTTGGGTCATTAATTGGTGGTTGTTCCGCTTTTGCAAAAGCGTCTTCTTTACCAATATCCCAACTAGAATTACCCAGTGTATCTGCAGTAAATCGTGCTACAGCCTGATTGATTACCAGCTGATTAACATGAATAGGGTCACCCGCATCGTTAAACAAATCGCCTATGGGCAGGTCCAGTCGTACCTCTTTACCATAAAAAAGCGTATCGCCAGCAAAAGGCGCCTTATTGATCACCGATAAGGACGAGATATTGAGGTGCGCATCTGGAAAAGACCTGAAAAAACTTAAATCTACCTGGGCAAAATCTATAGTGGCATCCATAGAGGCATTGAGTTTGTCCTTGATCACTTGCGCAATTTGATCCTTAAAGAAAAATGGAGCTGCCCCGATCAAAATGATCAATAACAGCAGGGTAATACCTAGAATTTTAAAAAATTTCTTCATAATTTTTTTTAATGAATATGTTGTTTAGTTAGTTGTTTTTCAATGAAATAAATAATTAAGTAGGTCTTTCAATCAATTTCTATTTCTTCACCTACTTCTAGCTTAAAAAGTCTTCTAAAAAGATAAACGCTTGCATACAATAATGGGGTGTCTATCAATGCGACCAACATTTTAAAAAGAAAACCAGCAATTAATAATGGCAAAAACTGTTCCCATAATAAAACTTCATAATAACACAGTAACAATAAAACAGATAGCGTGTCCACAAATTGCGAAAATATCGTGCTAAAGTTATTGCGCAGCCACAGCATTTTGCCATTGGTAAGTCTTTTCCAAAAGTGATAAATCTGTATATCAATAAATTGCGCAAACAAATAAGAAGTCATGCTGGCAATAACCGCAATGGTAGTAGCGCCAAAAACTTTATTAAAAACAGCATCGCCTATCGGGCTTGCATCTATTGCGGGAACATTATTTGCAATCGCGATAATACCTAGACTAAAAAACGATGCAAAAATACCTGCTAGCACCAGGTCATTTGCCTTGCGACGTCCATAAATCTCGCTGACTAGATCGGTTACTAAAAAAGTAATGGGATAGGGCAATAGGCCCACAGATATCTCAAAATTATACCATCCCAGCGGGTTCCAATAAAAAAACTTTTGAAATATAAGATTTGATACCACCAGCGAGCAAATAAATAGTGCTCCCAGAACGAGATAAATGCGATGCGCTAGACGCAGGTGATTGCCTTTTAAAACCTTCATAATTATGACAAAAGTAGTTTAAGAGTTGGTCAATAATGATTAATTTGCCCTAAAAATAAGCAGCATTTATACAATTCACAACCACAAGATATTCATCGCTTTAGGCAGTAATCTAGGCGACCGCAAGCAGCACCTGCTAGACGCCGCTCTACATCTAGAACGACGCCTGGGCCTAATTATTAATGCTGCAAATGTTTATGAAGTGCCCGCCGCTGGGTTTACTGGCGCCGATTTTTTAAACACTTGCATTCTTGTACACAGCCATAAAACGCCACAACAAACGCTGGCCATCTTACAACAAATAGAGGTCGATATGGGACGCACGCCTCGCACTGGTAGTACCTATGAAAACCGTATTATAGACCTAGATATTGTGCTTTTTGATGATCAAATCATCAACACGCCACAATTACAAATACCGCATGCAAGAATGCACGAGCGCAATTTTGTCATGCAACCCTTATGCGATATGGCGGCTACCATCCTGCATCCCGTATTACAAAAAAGCATCAAAGAACTATCTAGTGGTCTAGCACCTTTACAAAAGATTGAGGGTGTTACAATTCCGCTTTCGCGAAAGCGGTACCCCATACAACATCTTAATTTTATAGCAGTAGAGGGAAATATAGGAAGTGGAAAAACGAGCCTGACGCATAAATTATCTGAAGATTTTAATGCAAAACAAGTCCTAGAGCGATTTGCAGACAATCCTTTTTTGCCCCTGTTTTATGAAGATAAAGAACGCTATTCGTTCCCGCTAGAGATGTCCTTTCTAGCCGATAGATACCAGCAATTAAGTGATGATGTGGCACAACAAGACCTGTTTAAGGAATGCACCATCGCCGATTATTATGTAATCAAATCATTGATATTTAGTAAAATAACCCTGTCTAAAGAAGAATACTCACTGTATAAACGCCTGTTTTATATGATGTATAAAGAGCTGGTAAAACCAGATTTATATGTGTATTTATACCAGACTGAGGATCGATTGCTAGAAAATATCAAAAAGCGTGGTCGTGAGTATGAACGCCATATAGAGGCCAGCTATCTAGCCCAAATACAACAAGGCTATGCAGATTATATAAGGTCACAACAAGAGCTAAAAATAAAAGTAATAGACGTTACCGATCTAGATTTTGTAAACAATCAAGAAGATTATTTAACAGTACTGCGACAGATTGTGGGGTGAAATACATTGAATAAAAACCAATAGGAGCATTAAAAACCCTGCAAATATCTAGCAATGAATCATTAAAAATATTTTAAATTTATTAAGATATAAATAGTTGTAAGTATGGTGGAAATCGTGCTAGAATTGAATATTTGAGCTAAAAACCGGTGATTTGCAGCTTATTTTTTGACAAAGTTTGTTTGTCTTATTAAAACAGCATAAATCGCTTGGGAGATATATTCCCGATTCAAAAAGCAACAGTCATCATCATTTTTTTCTTTTTATGTTACTCTTAAAACCGATACGTGCGCTGCGCTATAAGGTCCACCCGATTCTCTTATTACTGGTGTTATTCTTGCATTACTGCACAACTGTAAGGCGTTCTCAAATTTTGAAAAGCTATCGATTATTGTTCTAAATCATTGAATTTATAAACATTGCGATCTGTTGATATCCAGTAATGGAAAACCGTCCAACGTCTATTAGGATAGACCTCTAATCGAGAATTAATCTTTTAAAATTTGGCCTTTTTAATGTGTCAAGGTGATTCTAAACCTAAAAAATAGCAAATATTTCTTGGGAATTTGTCATTTCTAAAAAAAACCAATTTTTATTTTACCCACTCAAATCATTATAAAGTCAAAAAATAAAGAAGTGACTAGAATTTTTAGTGTAAAAATTTATTCTACTCCTTACTAGACAATTATCTTTGTCTCATAAGCCCAGATCATGCAGTTCAACATCACAGAAGATTTTATAGAGCAAATACAATCCCTTATTGAGGTTGATGATCACGAGCAGTTAAAGTTTATTTTAAAAGAATTGCACTTTGCCGACATTGCAGAAATCATAGACGAGTTAAATCTTGCCCACGCTGTTTATATAGTAAAACTATTAGATTCAGAAAAAACTTCTGAGGCCCTGATGGAGCTCGATGAAGACCAGAGAGACCGCATTTTAAACGAGCTTTCTCCCAAAGAAATTGCTGAAGAACTAGAAGAAATGGATACTGACGACGCGGCTGATATCCTAAGCGAGCTACCAGATAATATTGCTCAAAAAGTAATCAATGAAATCATAGATGAGCAGCATGCGGTAGATATAGTAGATTTACTGCGTTTTGATGAAAATAGCGCTGGTGGTCTTATGGCAAAAGAGCTGGTGCGTGTCAATGAAAACTGGACAGTGACTGGTTGTGTAAGCGAGATGCGCGCGCAAGCCGAAAATGTTACTCGCATTCACTCTATTTATGTGGTAGATAACAACAATAAACTTAAAGGGAGACTTTCTTTAAAAGACCTGCTTACTAGTAAAGAGACCACGCCTATAAAAGACGTTTATATTCCCAAAGTAGATTTTGTTACTGTAAATACGCCAGGTGAAGAGGTTGCCCGCATCATGCGTAAATACGACCTAGAGGCCATACCTGTGATTGACGAATTAGAACGACTGGTAGGTCGCATTACCATAGACGATATAGTAGATTTTATTACCGAGGAAGCCGAAAAAGATTACCAGCTCGCCAGTGGTATCTCTCAAGATGTAGAGGCAAATGATAGTATTTTAGACTTGACAAAGGCGCGATTACCATGGCTGGCCCTAGGTCTTTTGGGAGGGATAGGTGCAGCAGCTATTATGGGTGGTTTTGAGCAAATTTTTGAAAAACATGCCGTGCTATTTTTCTTTACTCCCCTTATTGCTGCTATGGCTGGTAATGTGGGCGTACAATCTAGTGCGATTATCGTTCAAGGTATCGCAAATGATGACTTAAAAGGTAGTATAAGCAATCGCCTTATTAAAGAAGTGTTGCTGGCCATGTTAAACGGCATCATACTCGCGATCCTTTTATTTATCTACACTTTTGCAACTAATGGTGAATTACTTACCTCTCTCGCGATTTCTATTTCGCTTTTTGCTGTGATTATTGTAGCAGGACTGGTAGGTACATTTGTGCCGCTGGCGTTGCATAAACGCGGCATCGACCCCGCACTTGCCACAGGGCCATTTATCACCACAAGCAATGATATTTTTGGAATTTTGATTTATTTTATGATCGCCAGGGCAATTATTGGTATTTAACAGGTTGTTTTTAAATATCTCGCTTTCGCGAAAGCGTAATAATTAAATTCATCTAGTAATAATGATATAAAGTAAGTCTAGATATTTTTTATTGGGCCTTAAAAATAAAGATCTACCTAACTATATGTTGTAAGTGTGGCATAAACAAACAGACCTTCTACAACTAAATCGAGTTTGATAGATTTTTCAATTATCAAAATAAATCACACTTTGCTTATATTCACAATATGAAAATGGCAACTGTAAAAGAATTAAAAGAAGAACTGATATTTAGGTCTGATGAAGATTTGATCAAAATCATCTTGCGTCTTTCTAGATTTAAAAAAGAAAACAAAGAACTTCTTACTTACCTACTTTTTGAAGCTAGCAATGAAGATGAATTTGTGACCAATGTTAAAATGCTCCTAGACCATATGTTTCTAGCATTAAATACAGGAAATAATTACCGCCTTCAAAAAGGAGTGCGCAAAATATTGAGAGAGGCAAAAAAATATGTGCGCTATTCAGGAAGTAAGCAAACCGAGGTCTCTATTCTAATTCACTTTTGTAGGTTGATGAGAGAAACACATCCACAGGTAATGCGCTGCAAAACCATGCGAGACTTGCAAGAGAGACAAATTATATTGATTAAAACGCGTATCTCTACACTTCATGAAGACCTGCAACATGATTTTGAAAGTGAGTTAAATATGGTAGAGGTATAAGGTTTTTACAAATCCTAATAAGTTGTGCCTGAATAAGAAAATAGCTCCTATCACTTTTAGAATGTTAGATAGACCTTTTTAACTAATTGAAAATCTAATGTAAATTGATATAAGAGAAAAACCGTTTTGTCCCTGAAGTTAATTTTATCAAAAATCATAGTGGTTACTGTAGGTTACCTTTAAATAGCCTTTATATCATTAAAATTATAGTATTTTTTGGATTTTAGGGCTCAACAATGAAATCCTATTCTTTTTATCACTATATTCTTAAATATTTAAACATATATGAAAGTATTACACCTAGATAGCAATCACGACATTTTGGCCCAAAAACTAGAACGAGCAGGTTTTGAAAACACTTTTGATTTTAGTTCTTCAAAACAAGATGTTATAAAGCAAATCCATCAATATGACGGGATGATATTGCGCAGTAGATTTCCTATAGATGCAGCATTTTTAAAAATGGCCACGTCATTAAAATTTATAGGTCGTGTAGGAGCAGGGCTTGAAAATATCGATTTAGATGTCGCTGTAGAATTAGGGATTGCCTGTTATAACGCACCAGAGGGAAATAGAAACGCTGTAGGTGAACATGCACTAGGAATGTTATTATCACTTTTTAACCACTTAAATAGAGCCGATGCCGAGGTGCGCGCAGGGTTGTGGCGTCGTGAGGAGAATCGCGGTGTAGAACTAGAAGGGAAAACGGTAGGACTAATAGGTTATGGAAATATGGGCAAGTCTTTTGCAAAAAAGCTATCTGGTTTTGATTGCAAGGTGATTTTTTATGATATCAAAAACGATCTAGCAGATGAAAATGCTACCCAAGTAAGTATAGAAGAATTGCAACAACATGCCGATGTATTAAGCCTGCACACACCACAAACGCCGCTCACCATAAAAATGATTGACGCTGCTTTTATCGCAGGCTTTAAAAAGCCTTTTTATTTAATCAATACGGCAAGAGGGGCATCGGTAGTTACAAAAGATTTGGTTGCGGCAATTAAATCTAGTAAGATTTTGGGTGCTGGGCTAGATGTTTTAGAATATGAAAAGGGCTCGTTTGAATCTCTTTTTCGCCTAGAGCAACACTCAAAAAACACATTGCCAGATGCATTTAAAGAATTGCTTGAAATGGATAAGGTTTTATTAAGCCCGCATGTAGCTGGCTGGACGGTAGAGTCTAAATACAAACTAGCCGAGGTTATTGCCGATAAAATTATTGCAAACCACAAGGGGGTTGATTAATACAGGGCTCTTATTAGATTATAGAAATACACGCGGTCTAACTAAAGGCGGTTTTTTGTATTTAAAAAAAATCATCTATTTTTATAAAATCTAACCAAACTATAAAAACATGAATAACGACAATAACGATGGTTCAAAAAGTGGCTTTGACCGAGCAGGTGAAAGTGCTCGCGAATTTCAACGAAACTTTAATGAAACGGTACACAATCAAGACAACAAAAAGATACTTGCAGGAATTTTAGGAATTGTGTTAGGTGGTCTAGGAGTGCATAAGTTCATTCTAGGCTATAATCAAGAAGGTATCATTCCAGGCGCAGTTACTATTTTAGGTTTTATTACGTCCTGTATATTTATTGGTGCTTTCTTTGTTTGGATACCTGGATTGATAGGTTTTATTGAAGGAATTATTTATTTAACAAAATCTGATGAAGAGTTCTACCATACTTATCAATTAAATAAAAAACCTTGGTTTTAAAAGTTGTTGATAACGAGTTATATAAGGTCTTAAATGTTAAGTTTAAGACCTTTTTTTGTGTGCCAATTTTAATGTTCTTAACTTTGCCTTAACACACCAAGGGTTATAAATACCTATCATGCAACATAATGGCTTTAAATATACTTATTCTCAGCACTACAAATTCCACCTTGGGGCCAATGACCCATGGCTTTCTAGACTATTATAGCTCTAAAAAAACACGTGTATGGAGTGCTGGAATTGATCCATTACCTATTCATGCGATGGCGTTAAAAGTAATGGACTCGGTAGGGATACCTTTAGAAACAATAGAAGTGAATTTTAATGATGTAAAGGAAAAATCATTTACCTATATCATTACTTTTTCACAAAAGGCCCATCAACTTGCCACTGTCACCTTTAAACAAGCAAAGATTTTTCATATTGAAATGGATAGCCTAGATAGCACAACAGGTAGTGACAAACGCGTAAAAACGGCATTCAAAGAAAAAAGAAAAGAGTTACAAGAGTATTGTATTAATTTTGTAGAAACGGTGCTAGAAAAAAAGCCTAAAAACATATAGTTTTAATCTTTCGAAAAATCTAGAGGCAACATGCCAGACAGTTTCAATCTAGAAATAAACCCGCCAAATTTCAAATCTCTATAATTAAGTACATTACCGTTTTCAGTAACATATAATTGTGGATGCTCTAATTGGAAAACTGATTGATAACCATTAGGATCTAAAATTTCATATTGCGTCTCCTTAAATTTTATAACATAATAATCGTCTTTTTTATAACTTGTTATATGATCTTCTACAGGAACTTTTTTACGATTAAAAACTAAATGATATCCTTCTTTTTCAAGTTTATTGGCAATAATAAGTTGAAATAACCTCGTTTCTGAAACTTGAAAAGCTCTTTTACGGTGTCTTTTTACCCAACGTTTATTTGCCTCACTTTCATCTAGCTCACTAAAAAACGCATTTCCTGCAAAGAAAGAAGAAACCAACCTATGCGTATTAAGCTTAACACCTTTTGGGATCTCTATATTTTGAAAATTAATAGGTTCAAATATGATCTCAAAATCAATAAGTTCATAGGTAACTAGATAATTAAGATCCCTATTTTCTACCAGTATAGGTTCTTTTGAATAGGCGATCATTTTATGGGTAGCTGGATTAAACCGCATTTTTATCATGTCGAGATTGCGAATACTACATTTTTTTGCAACTGCAGTTGTACCTAAAAATTGTTGTAAAAAATACCGCTCTTTTTTCTCTCTACTCCAGTCATCAGCCTTAAGATATATTGCTGGTAATTCTCCTATTTTAACCGCCAGCTTGATGTTAGAAAAATCGGTAGTTATAGGGTTTGCAAACGATTGTGTTTCATATCCCAAAAGGCTTATGGTAAAAACACTTTGGCTGTTTTCATAATAAGAAATTTTAAAATTACCTTTTAAATCGGTTACGGTACCTAATGATGTGTTTGAAAAATACACGGTGGCATTAGCTAGAGGTTCGTTTGTTGTAGCATCGCTTACATTTCCTGTTATAAATTGTGCATTTACCAGTATAGGGAGTAATAACAGGAAATATAGGTTACCGTAATTCAACTTTTATCAGGGATTAATAGGTTACTATTCTTCTGTTTTGTTTTCTTGCGGATTAGAGTATTTTGATTCCATTTCGGCTTGAAACTCTTCTAGAACTGGTTTTACCGTACTCTCTGGTAAATCGGCAATTCGTATGTACATGAGGCCATCTACCGAGTTATTAAATAATGGATCTACATTAAAGGCAACTACCTTGGCATTTTGCTTTACATATTTTTTAATTAAAACGGGCAGGCGCAACTCGTTAGGTTCTAGCTCGTCAATGATTTTGTCAAATTTATTTAGATCGGCCTCGCTTTCATCAAATATAAAATCCTTGTCTGCATCTTCTAGTTTTACCTTAAATTCTTTTTTAGGGGTGATGTATTGAGCTATATAAGGATCGTAGTAGTTACTTTTCATAAATTCGATCATTAAGGATTTAGAAAAGTTAGAAAATTTATTACTAATGCTTACACCACCTATTAGGTATTTATGTTCTGGAAATCTCAATGTACAATGTACAATACCTTTCCATAATAAGAATAGCGGCATGGGTTTTTGCTGGTATTCTTTAATAATAAAAGCGCGTCCCATTTCAATAGACTCACTCATCATCTTGTTTAATTCTGGTTCAAATTTGAACAGCTCTTGTAAATAAAAGCCATCTAGACCATATGTTTTACTGATCTCGCTGCCCATACCCATGCGATAGGCTCCTGCTATTTTTTTTGCATCTTGATCCCATAAAAACATCTGGTAATAATAGTCGTCATAATAGTCTAGGTCTGTAGCATTATTGGTTCCCTCGCCTATCGCCCTAAATGTAATCTCTCTCAATCTTCCTAATTCTTTTAAAACATTAGGGATGTGTTCTTTTTTGGCTAGAAAGACCTCGTAATTTTTAGATTCTAAAAGTCGTTTATCTCCCATCGCTCTCAAGGCATCTACTTCTTTTACAAGTGATTTCTGATCTGTATTACTGACTATTTTTTTAGGTGTTTTTGATATTTTTATGTTTTTAGGAATATCACTCAGCTTTTTAGATTCCCGATCATAAGGTCTGGACAGCATGTAGGTTTTCTTGCGTAAAAAGTCGGTAAACTCTTGTAGTGTCTTGTGTTCTTTTTGCGCCTTTACAGATATAGGATTCCCTATTCTCACTTTAATAACTCTATGTTTTTGAGATAGCAGTTCAGATGGAAGTTTAGCGGTTCTAAAGACATCACTTAATTTTGCAAGTCTATAAAATAAACGACTGTTTTTTGCATGAAAGTATATAGGAATAACTGGTACCTCTGCCCTTTGCACTAGTTTCATGGCGCTTTCTTCCCACTTTTTATCTACCACAAGTTTTCCATCTCTATAGGTAGATACTTCACCTGCTGGAAATATACCTAGTGGCAAATCATTTTTAAGATGTCTTATGGCCTGTATAAAACCAGCCGTACTGGATTTTACATCCTTGTGATCTTCAAAAGGATTTACTGGCATTATATATTGCTTTAACGGCTCTATGCGGTGCAATAAAAAATTTGCTATAATCTTATAATCTGGACGGTGTTCTAATAGCAATTTTAAAAGTAAAATACCGTCTACGCCACCTAAAGGATGATTTGAAATAGTAATAAAAGCCCCTGTTTTTGGTATGCGTCTTAAATCTTCTTCTGGAATTTCAAACTCTATTTGAAGATCTTCCAGCAATCCATTTAAAAAATCACAGGTGTCTTTATTTTTATGCTTGTTATACAAATTATTGAGAGTAGAAATGCGCAAAATCTTCATCAAAAACCAGCCACCTAGAGTACCTAGATAACCGTATTTATCTATATTAATAGCAGTTGCTACTTCTTTTGCATTGACTAATCCCATATAGTTGGTAAGTTATAAGTTTACAAATATAACTTAATTGTAAAGTTTCTATTCCTTAACGACCAGTTGTAAGGTTTCTTGTGCACGTTGTTTTAATAAAACCTCTTTTCCAGACTCGATTGACTCTATTGCATCGCCATCATAATGCCGCACGGTATAAAGAGATACACCTGTTATATGATTTACTTTAAAGCCTGAATCTAGGTCGGTGAGCAGCTCATTGATCTTGCCGTACTTATCTTCTACACACAGTGATAGACTTATGGCACTATTTTGTAATAAACCTACTTGCATTTTATTACGACTCAACTCTTTAAAAATATCAGAAATATGATGTTCTCCTATAAAACTAAAATCTCGCGTAGAAATTTTAAGAAAAATCATATTTTTCCTAACGATGTAACAGGGTATCAAGGGCTCTATAGTTGGAACTGCAGTAATGACAGTACCCTCTTTTTCTGGCTCTATAAAAGACTTTACATACAGCGGTATTTCTTTACCTTGCAATGGCTGTAGCGTTTTTGGGTGTATAACAGATGCGCCATAAAAAGCTAGCTCAATTGCCTCGTTATAAGGTATTTTATGCAGTAGCACCGTATCTATAAAAACGCGAGGATCTGCATTGAGCACTCCAGGAACATCTTTCCATACGGTTACACTACTAGCATCTAGACAATAGGCTAGAATTGCAGCAGTGTAATCACTACCCTCTCTACCCAGCGTGGTAGTGAACCCGTTTTCATCAGAACCTATAAAACCTTGTGTAATAAACAGTTGGTTTTTGCAAGATTCTATTATCAATCTTTCACTTTCCTTCCATTTTACACCAGCATCACGGTATTTTTGATTTGTTTTTATAAAACTTCTAGCATCTTTCCACTGTACAGGAATATCGCAGGCATTTAAAAATGCAGCTACAATTTTGGTAGAAAGCAGCTCTCCATGACTTACCACCTGGTCATATAAGAAGCTGTAATTTTTGCTTTGGTTGCGCAACATCACCCCTTTTAGAGATTCTATAATAGCTTTGATATCTTTTTTGATCTCGCTTTCGCGAAAGCGTAACAACCATGCTTCTTTTATCCCAGCAACAGGAGCTTCTAAATCTTTAATAAGCTGTAAATGTTGCTGGTGTAATGCGTTGATGTGTTCTAAATATTGGGCATTGTGGTTTTGATAGAGTGCAATTACCCCTTCTAGTGCATTTGTAGTTTTTCCCATGGCAGAGACAACAATTCCCAAATCATTAGTACCCATAAGGTGTAATAATTTTACCACATTGCGCACCCCTGTAGCATCTTTTATCGATGCGCCACCAAATTTATATATTCTCATAGATTCAAGTAATTTTTTAAAGCTTTTTGATCCATTTGCGCAAGGTGCCAATCCTTTTCCATCACGGCGCCAGTGCGTTCATAAAAATCTACTGCATTTGTATTCCAGTCTAGTACTACCCATTCTACCCGTCGCACATTGTGGTCATTGGCATATTGTAAAACTTTATTGTACAGTGCTTTACCTAGTCCTTTACCTCGCATTTTTTCTGTAACGATTAGGTCTTCTAGGTGTATGGTTTTTCCCTTCCAGGTAGAAAATCGTGGATAACATAAGCTCATACCTTCTATCTTGCCGTTGTATAAACCTACAAAGCATTTAAAGAGTGGGTGCTTTCCAAAGCTTCCATCTTCTAGTTCTTTTAAACTTATTTCTACCGCATGTGGTTGCTTTTCAAAAACGGCTAGCTCTGTAATCAGCTCTAGTACCCTAGGGAAATCTTCTTTTACAGCCTCTCTTATTTCAATCATTTTTTTAATTTGAGGTAAATATAAATGTCACCGTTTAAAAAAATGTGAAAAGAATTAACGATATCGTTATAGTGACTGCGATTTTATTTAAGATATTTGTCTAACTTTTATATTATGTCCACAAAAAACCAAACGTTAGGTGAATTTATTATTGAAAACCAAAGAGACTTTCAATACAGCAGCGGTGAGCTTTCTAGATTGATCAACTCTATAAGACTTGCTGCAAAAATGGTGAACCACGAGGTAAACAAAGCAGGTCTAGTTGATATTACAGGTAGCGCTGGTGAAATTAACACACAGGGCGAGGACCAACAAAAACTAGACGTGTTTGCAAATGATACTTTTATAAGGACTCTTACTAATAGACAAATCGTTTGTGGTATCGCTAGTGAAGAGAATGACGATTTTATTACAATAGAAGGAGAGCGTAAAGATCACGGCAACAAGTATGTAGTTGCTATGGACCCACTGGATGGCAGTTCTAATATAGATGTAAATGTATCTGTAGGAACTATATTTTCTATCTACAGAAGAATAACTCCCATAGGAACGCCTGTACAGCTAGAAGATTTTTTACAACCAGGTAATATGCAAGTTGCCGCAGGTTACATTATTTATGGTACTTCTACAATGCTAGTTTATACCACTGGAAATGGTGTAAACGGTTTTACACTCAACCCCTCATTAGGAACTTATTATTTATCACATCCTAATATGACCTTTCCTGAGGACGGTCATATTTATAGTGTGAATGAAGGAAACTATATTCATTTTCCACAAGGTGTAAAAGATTATATAAAATACTGCCAGCAAGAAGAAGGTGATAGGCCATATACCAGTCGATACATAGGCAGTCTAGTAAGTGATATACATCGCAATATGATTAAAGGTGGTATTTATATGTATCCTGAAAGCACAAAAGCTAGAGAAGGTAAATTAAGATTGTTATACGAGTGTAATCCTATGGCTTTTATTGCAGAACAAGCTGGTGGTAAAGCAAGTAATGGTTTTGAAAGAATTATGGACTTAAAACCAACTGAATTGCACCAGCGGGTACCGTTTTATTGTGGTAGTAAGAATATGGTAGCAAAAGCAGAGGAATTTATGGCAAATAGGCTAGGGTAATTAAGTTGCTAACAGGCTGGACAAAGTGCAGATAATCAATAAACTTTCTATTGAAAATCTAAATCTTGTACAAAACCCGAATGAGGTACGAAAGATTGTTAAACCATTTCTGCTTTGTAAGAATTTTTTGTTCTAAAATTAGAATACTATACTAATAAAAATAAAGAAGAAAACAACATTACTGTTGCTCTCTTTTTTATTGCAATACAATACCATTGATAATAAAGATATTATCTATCCTTATTAAGTAAATACCTGTAATCATCTAACGATAGGTGACCTTGAAAAATTTCTATAGAACGTTTTACTAAATAAGTAGCTTGTTCATCGTCATAACCTATAGCTGTAGCATATCTTTTCAATAATCTATGCTCTACCTCGTCCATTTGATGGTCTATGAAAACGATTTTAAAAAGATCATGCAACCATTGTATGCGTTCCTCACTAGTATTAGGAGGGGTAACTGGATAATGTTCTGGATTTTTAAGAATGGCATGGTAATCAGTATCAGATATATCTAGCCTTCTTTTAAATTTTTTAAGAATGATCTTTTCTTCTTCCTTTACACCAGACGCTTGGGCAAGAGTAACTAGAGTAGCAAAATGACTTTTATTTCTGGCACTCGCACCAGACACAAATAAACTTGAAAATGACATAAATTAATATTTAAGAAATGCAAATATAATAATAGCTAGGCGAGAGTTGCACACTTTTTATTTAAGGTGTGTTAACATATCTTTTACCATAGCATTAAGGTCATAAATAGTATTCCAATTCCAGTCGGTTCTCGCTGCGGTATCTTCTATAGAACTTGGCCAGCTGTCGGCAATTTGTTGTCTAAAATCGGGTTCATAACTTATAGAAAAATCAGGAAGGTGCTTTTTTATTTCTGTAGCAAGCTCACTAGGTGTAAAGCTCATGCCAGCAAGGTTGTAAGAAGACCGCTGCTTAATAGCGGCGGGTGCGGCATTCATAATTTCTATGGTCGCTCTTACAGCGTCTTCCATATACATCATAGGCAGTGCAGTGTCTTCTTTTAGAAAACAAGGATAGTTTTCATTTGCCACAGCCTTGTGAAAAATATCTATGGCATAATCGGTAGTACCGCCACCAGGGAGGGTTTTCCAAGAGATCAACCCAGGGTATCTTATAGAACGCACATCTACACCATATTTATTATGGTAGTATTCACACCAGCGTTCTCCTGTTTGTTTACTTATTCCATAAACAGTTGTAGGTTCCATAATAGTATGTTGAGGGGTATTGTTTTTAGGAGTAGTAGGTCCAAAAACAGCTATACTAGATGGCCAAAACACTTTATCAATACTACCATCTTTTGCAATGTCCAGCACATTCATTAAAGAATCCATGTTTAAACTCCATGCTTTTTTAGGAAATTTCTCTCCTGTAGCACTTAACATGGCGGCCATAAGGTACACCTCGTTGATCTCGTAATAAAGACATGTGTTTTCTATTTGGTCTTTGTTCATGGCATCAAGAATTTCAAAATGTCCAGATGCCATCAAATCATCACTACCAGCTCTTATATCGCTTGCAATCACGTTGTCACAGCCATAAATTTCTCTTAGTCGTGTTGTAAGTTCTGTACCTATTTGCCCGCAAGCGCCTATCACCAAAATCTTTTTTGCCATTTTAAATTTTTCTACAAATATAAGAACACCCACAGCGCTTCATGCAGACTTAACTTTTTGTTTTCATCAGTAATTTAATTGTCTATTTTTATCATTATTTCATTATTAAGTTACTTTTTTTGTTGTTTTGTTTTTTTTGTCTCGCTTTCGCGAAAGCGAGATCATATTAAAAACGATTTATACAACTAGTAAAATGGGAGCGCACTAGTTGGTCTAAATCTGCTTTATTATTATTTTAATTTTAATCATCTTTGCATGAATAGTAATTTCTTATGCGACGATTCTTTTTCTTCATTTTTTTATTTGTAATTACCGCCTGCAAGCAAGTACCTGTTGAAAAAACATCAGATAATAAAGCAATTGATTTTACCACTCTAGGTTTGAACAATTCAAAAATAACACTTGTCAACCAGGCGCAAAAAAATGCCTTGCAATGGCAAGTTTTTCAAGACTTTTTAACGGGACTTGAAAATTATGACCATACTATTACAGCTACTAATGTATTGATTGATAAGGTAAATACCATGTTGCTAGACCCACAAGAAAGTTTTAATAATCAAGCTGTTATGTCTCGTATGAAGGTGTTAAAAACCAGATTGTCTATTTATAAATCTTATTTGGGTTATACTACTAAAACCCCCGAACAAATTAAAAAAAAGTATAACGATATTACTACCGCGCTAGATGAACTTATAGATCAAATGAATGCGCAAGTCAATCTTTTACAACCAGATAATAAAAAATTTCTAGAAAATCTTAAGGCAGATGCTGACCTGGGCACTTCCCCAGATAGCCTTTAGATATAATATTATGGTCCATGTATACTTGCTGTATAGGCTTGTAAAAGTCTTAAGTTGTTTTTCGTTTTTTGTAATTTTATAATGGGATGATATTAAATTACCTTACTGTTAACCAACTATAAATTTTTATAGATATACAATTCTTGTTGTGATCACTATACAGTCTTTTTTAGAAAATCCAGTCATTGCCATTTATTATTTATCCTCTCGTATTTCTGTTAATTTTTTGTTCATGTATAGTTTCTCTTTTCCTACTTTTTCTAATTTCAAAAAGCCGTTTATTTTTAAGGCTATTAAATAATCTTCAACTTTTTTTAAATTTGTTTTATTCTTTTATTTTCTACAAAGGTAAAATTACGATAAAATTATTCTCGGTCAATCTTGTGTGGTTATTTTAGTTTATGAACTTTCTTGCTACCACAGTAAATAGTTAGAAAATTGATACTTTAAAAAAGTAGGTAAAGTAAAAATGATAAACTTATCTTAATCCAACTTTAATTTGTACAGGTGTCTTTTAATTTTAAAATTATGAATATACCTTTACTTCAATTTACTAAAAAAGGCATTTATTGTAAAGCAGCAGGTGTTTATCTAGACCCCTGGAAACCTGTTGCCAATGCCCTGATTACACACGGTCATGCAGATCATTCTAGATGGGGGCATAAAAAATATATTACCCATCATAATAATGTCCCCATTATTTCCCATCGATTAGGTGATATTAATGTTGCAGGTGTTTCTTATAATGATTCTATCGTCATTAACAACGTAAAGTTTTCTTTTCATCCCGCTGGTCATATTCCTGGGTCGTCACAAATACGTGTGGAACATCGGGGCGAGGTTTTTGTTTTTACTGGTGATTATAAAACCGAGTCAGATGGTATTTCTACTCCTTATGAACCTGTAAAATGCGATACTTTTATCACAGAATGTACCTTTGGATTGCCAGCTTTTAAATGGCGGCAGCAACAGGATGTAATGAATGACATCAATTTATGGTGTGCCCAAAACCATGCAGAGCAAAAAACTTCGGTGATTTTTGCTTATTCTCTAGGAAAAGCACAACGCATTATCAAACATCTAGATACCTCACAAATGAAAATCTATTGTCACGGTGCGGTGTATAAAATGACTGAGGTATTGAGAGGTCAAATACGTTTTCCTCCCACACACTTGATAACAAGAGAAACCACAAAAGATGAAATTGCAGGAAATATAGTCATTGCACCACCTAGTGCACATGGTAGTGCCTGGATGAAAAAGATGGTGCCGTTTGTCACCGCTAGCGCTAGTGGCTGGATGACTTTTAGGGGCGCGCGGCGCAGGCGTGCGATCGATAAAGGTTTTGTGTTATCAGATCATTGCGATTGGGATGGCTTGCTACAAAGTATTGCGGCAACAGGTTGTGAAAACGTGATCACCACCCATGGTTATCAAGATATTTTTGCCAGATATTTAAGAGAAGAAAAAGGCTTAAACGCCAGCAGTGAACGCACGCAATATGAAGGAGAAAATGCCGATCTCGAAACTTATAAGGATAATGAAACTGATACAGATACTGCATTAAAAGACAATGAAATTACCAAAAATAATCAAAAAATTAAAGGTCATGTGTTAGAAAAAAATCAACTAGATTCAAATGCAGCTGTAAACTCTAATAAAGTGACAACATCATGAAACAGTTTGCAGAATTGATAAGAACGCTAGACGGTACAAATAAAACCAATCTCAAAGTAAACGCATTAATAGAGTATTTTAAAACTGCAAATGACGATGATAAGCTGTGGACTATAGCAATACTTTCTCATAGACGTCCTAAAAGACCTGTTAACACCACTTTAATGAGAGAATGGGCCACACAAATAAGTGGAGTGCCTATGTGGCTTTTTGAAGAAAGTTATCATATTGTAGGTGATCTTGCAGAAACGATTTCACTTATTCTTCCCACTACCGATGGGTCTAGCGATAAAAACCTTTCTCAAATCATACAAGAAATAATCGAACTAAGAAAAAAGGACGAGGCTGCAAAAAAAGAGTATTTACAAAAAAACTGGCTGCAACTTAATTATTATGAAAGATTTGTGTTTAATAAAATACTCACTGGTGGTTTTAGAATAGGGGTATCTCAAAAATTAATGACCAGAGCGCTGGCAAATGCAACTGGTATTGATAAAGATGTACTCGCGCACAAACTTATGGGCAGCTGGACGGGCGAGAATACTACTTTTCAAGAACTGGTATATGAAGATAACGAGGTCGCCATGAAAGGAAAACCTTATCCTTTTTATTTAGCCTATGCAATAGAAAATGAAGTGAGTGATCTAGGTAATGTATCACAATGGATAGCAGAACATAAATGGGATGGCATTAGATCACAAACTATTATAAGGGGTAATGAAATCTTTGTTTGGTCTAGGGGTGAGGAATTGGTAACCGATAAATATCCCGAATTTCAAAAATTTCTAGATGTGATTCCTAATGGAACGGTGATAGATGGAGAAATTCTTGCTTATAAAGATGAAAAAATATTAAATTTTAATGATTTACAAACTAGAATAGGTCGCAAGACGGTGAGTAAAAAATTATTAAAAGATGTACCTGTTGTAATTGTTGCCTATGACTTATTAGAATGGCAAGGAAAAGATATAAGAGATCTGCCTTTTGAAAAACGTCGTGCGATACTTGATGATCTTGTCAAAAGATTGCATAAAAAAGAGGAAGATCTTGAAAAAGAGGATAAGACCCCATTATTACTTTCTGAAACTATGGTTTTTAATTCTTGGAAGGAAATGGCGGTCGAGCGTGATCTTGCTAGAGAAAAACATTCAGAAGGCTTAATGATCAAACGCAAGGATAGTCCTTATCTAGTAGGAAGAAAAAAAGGCGACTGGTGGAAATGGAAAACAGATCCTTTCTCGATAGACGCTGTGCTTACTTATGCCATGCGTGGTCATGGTAGAAGAGCAAATTTATTTACTGATTATACTTTTGCACTATGGCAGGATAATGAGTTGGTTACTTTTGCAAAAGCCTATTCTGGTCTTACAGATGCCGAGTTTAAAAAGGTAGATGCCTGGATTAAAAAGAATACCTTAGAAAGATTTGGTCCAGTAAGGTCAGTTACCCCGCATCATGTTTTTGAAATTGCTTTTGAGGGAATTGCAACTAGTAAAAGACATAAATCTGGTGTTGCAACTAGATTTCCCAGAATTGTAAGATGGCGCACCGATAAACCTATTGAACAGGCCAATACGCTAGATGATTTAAAGGCATTGATACCTTAAACAGTTTGTTTAACTCACCCTTTTCATCAAATCAAGTGAAAAGTCGCGTAATTCTTTTTTGTAAGCATCATTTATGGAAAGCTGGTTGATGATATCTAGTGCTTTATTTGTATATAACTGTATCGCTTCTAATGTTGCTGCGGCACCACCACTTTGTTCAAATAAAATTTTAACCACTTCCTTTTTTTCTTCAATGTGATCCTCACTCATTGTTTCATGATCTAGGGCAAACCATTCTTTCAACTCGTTTTCACAATTTTTGTCTTCTATGCTTTTTAAATATAAATAGGTTTTTTTGTTTTCTCTTATGTCACCACCTACCTCTTTGCCAAATGTTTCTGGATCACCCAGTGCATCTAGATAATCATCCATTAGTTGAAAAGCAATGCCCAGGTAAATACCATAATTATAAATCAATTCTTGCTCTTCCTTTTTAACACCAGCTATAATAGCCCCCATTTGCAATGCACAACCTACTAATACCGATGTTTTTAATTTGATCATTAACAAGTATTTTTCTACAGTAACATCGTCTCTAGTTTCAAAATCAACATCATATTGTTGTCCCTCACATACTTCTAGAGCGGTTTTAGAAAATAATTGCGTTAATTGAAAAAAATGATCTTTATCATATCCTTCAAAAAGTTTATAAGCCATAATTAGCATGGCATCACCAGAAAGAATCCCTGTGTTTACATTCCATTTTTTATGAACGGTTTCTTTACCCCTGCGCAGGTCTGCTGCATCCATAATGTCATCATGCAACAGTGTGAAATTATGAAAAACTTCTACAGCCACAGCTGCATCTAGTGCATCTTGTACTTTTCCTCCATACATATTTGCGCTCATTAAAGTAAGTAAAGGGCGCATTCTCTTGCCTCCTAATTCTAGAATGTAATGTATAGGGTCATATAAACCAGCAGGTTGCGATTGGGTAATCGTGGCTTTAAGGTGTTCTAAAAAAGTAGTTCTCAGGGTTTCTATTGCTTTCATAAAGCAAAAATACTTCATGACGTGCTTATTACTCAGTTTAAAATTGAACTAGTTGTTAAATTATTGTAAACTTTGGAAACTTTAATAGTTTATAAAGTTTCCAAATACTACATTTGCGCCCTTTAAATCAAAAATGTCAGAATATAAAGAACATATTATAACGACCTCTTTAGATCTTTTCCTGTCCCTAGGGTTTAAAAGTGTCACTATGGACGAGATTGCTGCAAAGCTAGGCGTAAGTAAAAAGACTTTATACCAGCACTTTAAAAATAAAACTGAGCTGGTAGAAAAATCATCAGTGCAATTATGTGATAATATATGTAACGGTATCAACCAGATCATCATTAGCGATACTGAAAATGCTATTGAAGAATTGTACAGCATTAAAAAATATGTGATGGAATATTTAAAAGACGATAGCACAACGGCTATTTATCAATTGCAAAAATATTATCCAGATGCGCACCGCATGGTTTCACAGGTTAAGTTTGATTTTATAGACGATTGTATCCAGAAAAACGTAATTAAAGGAATAGAAAAGGGACTTTATCGAGATAACATTAACCCTGGATTCATTGCCCGTATTTATTTTGTGGGCATACAAGGGATTAAAAATTTAAACATCTTTCCCGCACAAGAATTCTCTGTTAAAGAGCTAGATGATCAGTATTTAGAATATCATTTAAGAGGGATCGTCACACCATATGGGCGTAAAATATTAAATAGAATAACCAACACAAATCACGAATAAATGAACTATAAACTTATGTATGTAGGGCTGTTATGTATTTTCGCTTTCGCGAAAGCGAACTCACAACAACCACCCCAGCAAGATTCATACACTTTTACATTAGAAGAGGCCTTAACATACGGGCTCGAGAACAATTACCAAGCAATCAATGCCAAAAGAGATATTGCCATAGCTCTAAAACAAAAATGGGAAACTACAGCCAGTGGCCTACCGCAAATTGACGGAAACCTAAATTATCAAAACCAATTGATACAGCCAGTTTCCTTTATTCCCGCTTCTTTTGCAGGTGGTCCTGAGGGTGAATTTATACCAAGTGTTTTTGGACCTAGACAAAATATGAGTCTCACAGCAACGCTTTCACAGCTTATTTTTGATGGGTCATATATCGTCGCATTAGAAGCTTCTAAAACTTTTATTGACTTTTCAAAAAATGCAGATAATAAGACCAAATTAGAAATAAGAAAAGGAATCATCAATGCCTATGGAGGGGTGTTACTTACAGAAGAAAATATAGACATCATTACCAAAAATAGGGATGCAGTTCAAAAAAACTTATTTGAAATTACAAAGACCTTTGAAAACGGTCTCGCCGAAGAGGAAGATGTAGAACAACTGCAAATTACACTTGCCCAATTAAATAACCAATTAAACAGCGCCACAAGGCAAAAAGAAATTGCCCATGACATGTTAAAATTAGCTATGGGAGTTGATTTGAAAGCAACTGTCACCCTAGTAGATGGTCTCGAGCAACTAGCGATTAAAAATATAGATCTTACTGTAGCAAATGAATCATTAGACCTAGACCAGTCGGTTGATTATCAAATAGCCTATAATTTTACACAGCAACGCCGTCTAGAACACCAGCTAGAAAAAGCCAAAAGTTTACCCACAGTAACTGGATTTATTAATTACGGTACACTTACGGCAAATAATGATTTTGTTTTTCTAGACGGTGGCCAGCCGTGGTTTCAAAACTCAATTGCTGGGGTGAGTATTAACTTGCCTATTTTTAGTTCGCTAGGAAGAAAAGCCGCTCAAGATCGCACAAAAATTGCCTGGGATCAAGCAGAAACAGATCTACAACGCACCATAGAAGAGGTGCGTTTAAATTATGAAACTGCCCTAAATAATTATGAAACCGCAATTGATAATTATACTACTAGTAAAGATAACCTAACCCTGGCAGAGCGCATTGAGAACAAAAACCAAGTAAAATTTAAAGAGGGAGTTGCCAGCAGTTTTGATTTAAGACAAGCACAAACACAATTATACAGTACGCAAGCTACTTATTTACAAAGCATGTATCAAGTCATTACCGAAAAAGCAAACCTAGAAACCATACTCAACACACCAAAATTTATTAATCAAGAATAAAGCTATTACAGCACCATAAATTATGAAAAAGATCATCTTACTATTTATAGGTTTTTTTATACTCACCTCTTGTGGCGATAAAGAAATGTCTATTGACGAGCTTATAGCCACTGGCGATGCAAAAATGATTGCCCAAAAAAGAACAGAATTAAACACAGAAAAAGCAGCGCTAGAACTAGCCCTAAATAAAATTGAAAAATATCAAAAAGAAAATGGAGAGAAAGCCATTAATGCGCAAGTAAGTACATTACAAGTTAAAGACACTTTATTTGATCATTATGTAGAATTACAGGGTAGTGTTGATACCAAACAAAACATTACCATCATGCCAGAAATGGCTGGGATACTTTCTCAGGTTTATGTAAAAAAAGGACAGCAAGTAAAGGCTGGGCAAGTGCTTGCAAAAATTGATGATGGTGGTTTGTCACAACAAATACAACAAATGCAAGTACAGGAACAATTAGCAAAAACAACCTTTGAAAGACAAAAAAGATTGTGGGATCAAAAAATAGGGTCTGAAATTCAATATCTACAGGCCAAAGCTGGTTATGAAGCGCAAAGCAAGGCGATCAGTTCTATGCAACAAACGCTTGCAAAAACAACGGTAAGAGCACCTTTTTCTGGGACTATTGACGATGTAATTACAGAACAAGGTACAGTAGTAAGTCCCGGTGTATCAACTTTATTCAGGCTAGTAGCTTTAAACGACATGTATATAGAGGTAGACGTTCCAGAAAATTATATCACTTCTATAAAGGAGGGTACTAAAGTGCGTATACAATTCCCTATGCTGGCAGAAACCATGGAAAGTAAAGTGCGCCAGACTAGTAATTATATCAATCCAGCAAATCGATCTTTTTCTATTGAAGTACCTGTGTCAAACGCCTCGGGTAATGTAAAACCTAATTTAACAGCCAGATTACAAATTAACGATTATAGCTCTACTAATGCTATTCTAGTACCGCTAAGCGTGTTAAGTGAGAATCAAGATGGTGAACAATATCTTATGCTGGCCATTGAAAAGGATGGTGGTATGCAAGCAGCCCGTCGCACTGTTAAAACTGGTAAAGCTAGTGGCGATAGTATAGAAATACTAAGTGGTCTAAAAAGCGGCGATCAAGTCATCACAGCTGGTGCTCGCACAGTAAAAGAAGGACAGTTTATTGAAATTAATAATTCTTAAGTAATGGCAAATAATAAAAAAAGTGATAAAGAATTTAAACTGTCCTCCTGGGCGATAGATAATTCTACCGTTGTCTATGTGATGATGGCTATTATATTCTTTTTGGGGTTAAGTGCTTATAATAGCATGCCTAGAGAAGATTTTCCCGAAATTAAAGAAACTAAAATTTACATCTCTAGCATTTGGCCAGGTAACACTGCCGAAGATGTAGAACGTTTGATTACCGACCCGCTAGAAGATCAGTTAAAAAATATAACCGGTGTTACCGATCTAGAATCTACCTCGCAAGAAGACTACTCGATCATTATTGTAGAGTTTGATGAAAAGATTAATGTAGAAACTGCAAAGCAGCTGGTTAAAGATGAGGTAGATTCAGAAAGTGCTGGTGAAGACTGGCCTACTTTTAATAATAAACCTGTAACGCCCAATGTTTTTGATCTCACTTTAAGTGAAGAGGTGCCTATTATGAACATTAACATAAAAGGGGACTATACTATTAAAGATTTAAAAACCTATGCAGAATACCTAGAAGATGAAATTGAAGATATAGAGCAAATCAAACAGGTAGATATACGCGGTGCACAAGATCTTGAGGTTGTAGTAGAAGTAGATATTTATAAAATGACTGCTTCACGAGTTAGTTTTGATGATATTTTAAACACTATACGTGGTGGTAACGCTACTGTAAGCGCTGGTAATTTAAAATCTAGTGGTCAAAGACGCACTATAAGAATAATAGGTGAGATTGACAAGCCACAAGATCTAGAAAACTTTGTTATTAAAAATGAGAATGGCCCTATTTATTTAAGAGATGTAGCCACTGTAACTTTTAAAGAAGAAGATAAAAACACTTTTGCACGAGAGTACGGCGAGCAAGTAGTCATGCTAGATATCAAAAAACGATCTGGTAAAAACATGATTATCGCTGCAGATGCAGTGCGCAATATTGTAAAAGCTTCACAAGAAACAGGAGCCTTGCCTGCAGATCTTGAAATTACCGTTACAAACGACTTGTCGTCAAAAACTTTAAATCAAGTAGATGACCTGGTCAATAATATTATTTTTGGAATTCTACTGGTAGTAGTGGTATTGATGTTTTTCTTAGGATTTAGAAATGCACTGTTTGTAGGTTTTGCTATTCCTATGTCTATGTTTATGTCTTTTGCCATCATTAGTTTGTTAGGTTACACTTTAAATACCATGATACTTTTTGCCATGATTATGGGTCTAGGAATGCTGGTAGATAATGGTATTGTGGTGGTAGAAAATGTGTACCGATTAATGGATGAAGAAGGCTTGTCTAGAATCGCTGCTGCAAAAAAAGGTGTAGGAGAGATCGCCGTTCCTATTATTATCTCGACACTAACAACTGTAGCCGCCTTTGTACCCCTTGGATTTTGGCCAGGATTAATGGGACAATTCATGATTTATTTTCCTATCACATTGTCGATTGTTTTAGGTAGTTCGTTATTTGTAGCTATCTTTTTTAATTCTATGCTGGTTTCAAAATTCATGGAAGTAGAAGACCGCAATTTAAGTAAGAAACAACTGCTTTATTTAACCGCAATCATGGGTACACTAGGTGTTTTTATTCTGATTGTAGGTGGTGCAGTAAAAGGACTGGGAAGTGTTATGGTGCTTACTGTTGTTTTATTCTGGTTGTATAAATTTCTTATTAAACCAATTACAAGAGGTTTTCAAAAAACATTTTTGGTATGGTTGGATAGAGGTTATGAGAATTTCTTAAAATTTGCCTTAAATGGTATAAAACCTTATCTGTTTTTGGGTGGTATGGCAATTCTATTTATTGGGGTATTGATGGCTTTTGGCAGTTCAATTGAATCTGGTAGAACCAAAATTGAATTTTTCCCAGATAACAAGCCCAATCAGATCATTGTATATATAGAATATCCCGAGGGAACAGCAATTGAAAAGACCAACCAAATTACCAAAGAAATAGAAGACCGCGTATATGCCATTTTAAATGGTGAAGAGTACACTAAAGGTGATCATAATTTCTTAGTAGAAAGTGCTGTGGCACAGGTGGGAATGGGTGCAGGTAACCCACAAACCGATGCCGGTAGTGCGGCCGAAATGCCCAATAAAGCAAAAATTACCGCCGCCATGCGAGAGTTTAAGCTGCGGCAAAATGACGAAGGTGTCATTAAAGATACAGAGCTATTGCGCAAAAAAGTACAAGAGGCACTTGCAGGGGTTTATCCAGGTGTTGCCATCTCGGTAGAGAAAGATGCCGCTGGACCACCACAAGGCTATCCTGTAAATATAGAGCTAGAAGGTAATGATTATGGCGAGCTGATTGCCACTGCCGAGCAGATGGTAAAATTCTTGAATGCGCGTAATGTTCCCGGTGTAGATCAGTTGAAAGTAGATGTAAATAGAAGTAAACCATCTATGCTTATAAATGTAGACAGAGAAAAAGCAGGTGAGTTAGGTGTAAGCAATAGCCAGGTGGGAATGCAATTGCGTCGAGCAGTTTTTGGTGAAAAAGCCGGGATTTATAAAAAAGATGGTGAGGATTATGACATCAACATACGTTTTAATGAAGAGCAGCGATATGATCGCAGCGCCCTGTTTAATCAGCGCATTACTTTTAGGGATATGGCTACAGGCAAAATCAAAGAAATTCCAGTAAGCGCTATTGCCGATCAAAAAAACACTTCTAGTTTTAGTGCGATCAAACATAAAGATGCAAAGCGTGTAGTAACCGTTTATTCTGCTTTAAAACCAGGCTTTACAGATGCTGGTGCCGTGGTGGCAGATATTCAAAACGAGATGCTAGACTTTGATACACCATCCCAAATTAAAATAGATTACACAGGACAAATTGAAGAACAAAACAAAGAAATGGCATTTTTAATGAGTGCCCTTTTTGGTGGTTTGGGACTGATATTCCTTATTTTAATATTTCAATTTGGTTCTATTTCAAAGCCTGCCATTATTATGATTGCCATATTCCTCAGCTTTATAGGGGTGTTTTTGGGATTAATAGGTAGCGGGGATTCTTTTGTTATTCTTATGACCATGATGGGAATCATTTCCCTTGCAGGTATTGTGGTTAATAATGGTGTGGTGCTTATAGATTACATTGACCTACTCAAACTGCGCCGTAAAGAGGCACTAGAAATGGAAGAAGATGATATCTTGTCTAAAGAAGATATGTTTTACGCTATTGTAAAAGGAGGTAAAGCGCGTTTAAGACCAGTATTACTTACAGCCATCACCACTGTGCTAGGTTTAATACCGCTTGCAATAGGTCTTAACATCAATTTCTTTTCTTTATTCAGTGATTTTGACCCGCAAATATTTGTAGGTGGTGATAATGTTATTTTCTGGGGACCACTGGCATGGACCGTCATATATGGACTAGTATTTGCCACATTCCTTACCTTAATTATTGTACCTATTTTACTTTATTTAGTTCACCGTGTTAAGTTAAGATGGAGAAGATTTAGAACTCCCAATAAGGTAACTGTACAAGAGCCAGCAGCCCATCTGGATGAAGAAGAGGGGCAAGTAGCATAGTAATGTATATTTAATAATTACAGTAAGGCGTTGATCTGTTGGTCAGCGCCTTATTTCTTTTAGACTTGATGTAGCAGGCTTAATATTTCCATCGTGTCACAGTGTTTATAACTTCAAATCTATTAGATCCATTCATCTTTTCAACCTAACACCTAGGTATAGACTTCTTTTGCTAGGTTAAAGTATTTGTTATATAATGATTTTTATAATCTCGCTTTCGCGAAAGCGAGAACAAAAAAAGCAACTTTAAAACAATGAAAAATATCAAAAGCAAGACCACTGTCTAGCACACTATTATTTTACCAGTCTTAATCATTGTAGCAACGCGGTTTAAAAATTATATTTGCCATCACGTATAGATGTAAAGAAAACTATGAAAAGAATAACGGCAGTACTACAGTCTGAACCTAGTATGATAGAAATAACTGTTAAGGGATGGGTGCGCAGTTTTAGAAATGATAGATTTATAGCCATTAATGATGGTTCTAGCATTCATAATTTACAAGCAGTTATCGAGCCAGAGCAGTTTGATAGAAGCGTGTTAGATCAAATAACAGTAGCAAGTGCAGTATGCGTTAAAGGAATTTTAGTGGAAAGTAGCGGGTCGGGACAACGAGTAGAGTTGCAAGTATCAAAGCTAGAAATTCTTGCTGGAGCAGATCCTGAAGAGGTTAAGAAAACCATCCTATCGCCTAAAAAACACAAGTTAGAAACTTTAAGAGAGCAGGCGCATTTAAGGGTGCGTACCAATACCTTTGGTGCTGTAATGCGGGTAAGAGCTGCGCTTTCTTATGCAGTGCATACTTATTTTAATCAAAATGGGTTTTATCAAGCGCACACTCCTATTATTACAGGTAGTGATGCCGAGGGCGCTGGCGAGATGTTTAGAATTTCTACCCTAGATCCTAAAAATATGCCCTTAAATGAAGAGGGGCTTATAGATTACAAAAAAGATTTTTTTGAAAAAGAAGCTAATCTTACAGTTTCTGGACAGCTAGAGGCAGAGACCTTTGCCATGGGACTAGGTAAGGTATATACTTTTGGCCCAACTTTCAGAGCTGAAAATTCTAATACCTCACGACATCTAGCCGAGTTTTGGATGATAGAGCCAGAGGTGGCTTTTAATGATCTAGATGCTAATATGGATCTTGCCGAGGATTTTATAAAATATGTAGTCGATTATGCACTACAACATTGTGCTGATGACATAGACTTTTTAGAAAACCGTCTGGCAGAAGAAGATAAATCAAAACCAGTGGCAGACCGCAGCCCAATGCCATTGCGTGAAAAACTGAAGTTTATAGGTAAAAATAATTTTAAAAGAGTTTCTTATACAGAGGCCATCGATATTCTTAAAAATTCCAAACCTAATAAAAAGAAAAAGTTTCAGTACCCTATTGAAGAATGGGGTGCAGATTTACAGTCAGAACACGAGCGTTATCTAGTAGAAAAACATTTTGAATGTCCCGTGATTCTTTTTGATTATCCTGCAAAAATAAAGGCTTTTTATATGCGCCTTAACGATAAAGATGTTAATGGCAATCAAACTGTGCGTGCTATGGACATTCTTTTTCCAGGAATAGGAGAAATCGTGGGAGGGTCGCAACGAGAAGAGCGTTATGAGGTGTTAAAAGCAAAAATGCAAGCCATGAATATCCCAGAAGAGGAATTGTGGTGGTATTTAGAAATGCGCAAATTTGGTAGCGTGGTGCACAGTGGTTTTGGACTGGGTTTTGAACGTTTGGTCATGTTTGTAACCGGCATGGGTAATGTAAGAGATGTGATTCCTTATCCACGCACCCCCGGTAACGCAGCTTTTTAATGATTTAATTTTGAAGGTATTCTAGATAATATTTGGTTATTTGAGTGAATAGATTAAATTTATTTTAAAGTGCTAACAGTAAATGAATTATTCATTGGCGACATATAAAAAGTTCCCTTGTTATTTTGGTATTGTAAAAGAAATATGGCAACGGTCTCTTAACTAGTGGTTGTAGTTAGTCTATCTATAAAAACCAGTCGTCATGCGTCAAAAAGTCGGCCGTCATTATTTCAAAACTTTGTTTTAAATCAACGCCACTTTTAGTATTTTTACGTAGTCACAAAACCACCATGTTAAAACAGTCGCTCAATTTTAAATTATCGCAAAAGCTATCGCCTCAACAAATACAGTTGATGAAGTTGATACAATTGCCCACACAAGCTTTTGAACAGCGCGTAAAGTCTGAACTAGAAGAAAACCCCGCGCTAGACGATGGCAAGGAAAAGACTGATGATGATTATGATGTGTTTTCTAATGAAAATGACTATGACAACGACGGTAATGAATCTATAGAAACAGACATTAATGTAGATGATTACCTAAGTGATGACGATGTGCCAGAATACCGCACAAGGGCAAATAATTACAGTGCCGACGATGAGGAAAAGAGTGTTCCCTATGCAGCAGGAAAATCCTTTACACAAACGCTTATAGAACAATTAAATACCCGCAGGCTGAGTGAGATACATCGCGATATCGCCGAGTTTCTCGTGGGTAGTATAGATGAAAGTGGGTATATAAGAAGGTCTTTAGAAGATATTACAGACGACCTCGCGTTTACCATGAATTTATATACAGATCTAAGCGAGGTAGAAAAAGTACTAAAGGTGGTACATGAATTAGACCCGGCCGGTGTAGGAGCTCGTAACTTGCAGGAGTGTTTATTTATTCAGCTTTCGCGAAAGCGCAATACAAAAAGTACCGAACTAGCTTTAAAATTAATAGGAGAATCATTTGATGCTTTTAGCAAGAAGCATTACGACAAAATTCTTCTTAAATATAATATTACAGAAGATGATTTGAGAGATGCCATTCACGAGATTGAGCATCTTAATCCAAAACCAGGTGGTTCTTTTACTGGTAGCAGTAACCGTATGGTAGAGCAAGTTGTGCCAGATTTTACCATAAGAATAAAGGATGGCGAGCTAGAACTTACCCTTAATGGTCGCAATGCACCCGAATTACATGTTTCTAGAGATTATTCTAACATGCTGCGCGGTTATAAAGATGCCAAGGAAAAAACCAAGTCTCAAAAAGATGCGGTGATGTTTATCAAGCAAAAACTTGATGGTGCTAAATGGTTTATAGATGCCATAAAGCAGCGACAGGAAACCCTTTTTGTTACCATGTCTACTATCATGCATTACCAGCAAGACTATTTTTTAAGTGGCGATGAACGCAATTTAAGACCCATGATTTTAAAAGATATTGCAGACGAGATACACATGGATGTATCTACAGTATCTAGAGTGGCAAATTCTAAATATGTAGATACCCCATATGGTACAAAGCTTATAAAAGAATTCTTTTCAGAGTCCATGACAAATTCTGACGGGGAAGAGGTTTCTACTAGAGAAATTAAAAAAATACTTGAAAATGTGATAGGTGAAGAAAGTAAGAAAAGACCTTTTACAGATCAAAAACTTGCAGAATTACTTAAAGAAAAAGGGTACCCCATTGCACGTAGAACGGTTGCTAAATACAGAGAGCAACTAGATATACCTGTTGCCCGTTTAAGAAAAGAAATCTAAAATATTGACACCTTTTTAGTGTGTATCTACTACATTTACAAGTTGTTACACCTATTTTTTTTACAAGTAAAAGATTGAAGGAACAGCGGTTATCTTTCTTGAAATTATAAAAGAAATGTTTATGAAATTGTTTTTTAAGCTGTGGAGTTTTGTTGTGAATCCGCTATTTATACCTTCTTTTGTTTCTTTGTGGTATTTTAATTTTAATTATTTTATCGATCCTGAAAGTGTGCGCTTAAAACTGTATTTAATAGTTATTCTTACCGCAGCCATTCCTTTACTTATATACACCATACTCAAAGTTTTTGGTGTGGTACAAAGTGTCCATTTATCAACCACTAGAGAGCGTATTATTCCTTTAATTATTTATGTGTTTTTATTAGTCACTTTGCTGCGTGGTGGTTTTAGAGATGGTTTTAACACCTCGCTGTACTATTTTTTTATAGGCACCTTAATCGCAACGATTGTAGCGGTAATTCTTACCTCTACACGTTATAAAATAAGTTTACATTTATTAGCTACAGGCGGTGTACTAGGTTTTCTATTAATGCTATCTTTTCTACAAGGTATTAATTTGCTATTGCCCATCGCTTTTATGGGTATTGTTTGTGGGATTACCGCGACATCTAGATTAAGTATGAAAGCCCATAAAGGTCACGAGCTTATTTTTGGATTTGCGGTGGGATTGATTAGTCAGGTTTTGGCTTTCAGTTATATGGTGGGTTAGGAAATAGCCATTACTTTTGACTGGGTTCACCTATGTTATTCACTTTACTTTATTAATAACCATAGCTAACAGTAACCTTGCTATCACTTCTTAATAAACTACCTCTCTATAAAATATAAAATTCAATCCCAAATTGTATGGGCTGCAAGTTCACTGGTGCATTATTTATTAATGCTTTTTCATTAAAAAGAGTGTTGAGGTTGTATTGTAAAAAGGCATTAAAACTTCCATGTCCTAGACTAAAGGTTGCAGCATATTGCAGTCTATTGATCTCAGGTAGATCGGTTTGTGTACTTGTAATCTCACTGTTCTTAAAGTTTGATTTATAATAGTATAAATAGGAAAATTTTATACCAGAATATACCCTCCAGAAACTGTATTCGGTGGGGGTAGAGGTGCGCCACCTGAATTGTAATGGAAGTTCTATTGCATTTGTATTAAGCCTGTTGCGGTCTACGTCTATACTGTTGTCGAGTATAGAATACGCTCCATCACCATTAGGGGTTTTACCTATAAAAAGATTTGAATTATATGTATTAGTTGATAAACCTAGCCCCACCCCAATAGCGACATTACGTCGTTTATTAATCGGCATATCTCTTATAAAGCCAGCATGTAACCCACCCGAAAACCCGTTTTGATTATAGTTTGCTGGCTTTTTTGTCATTAAACTAAAACTAAGTCCTATATATAGCTGATCTTCTCTATATAAAGAGTCTACAACATTAGGAATGGCATTATTTGTTTGCTTTTTGTCTTGTGCAGCAACAGATAACATTACAAAAAGAAATATAACAACCAGTGATTTAAATCTCATAAGACGCTGAAGGATTAAAAGGTAAAGGTATAAAACTATTTGCTTGTAAAGACTTGCTTATGGCACCTGTTCAAATGATTTACAATTATTATAGATTTGCATCTGTAATGTTAATAATTGCCTTCGTCTTTGTGCACATGCTTTTCATATTTGCCATTTAATTTTTATGATATTAAAATAATCAAACAGAAGATGGCGATTCTGATAAGCCATAAATTACTGCCATCGATAATAATATATGCTATCTTATAAAATCATACAACTTCATCAATAAAAATATTGGATTTGTTGCCGCAGGTTAAATAGTATGATTAATCAAGAACAAACGGTTACAGAATGATATAAGAAGAATAAAAGAAGTTGATACTGCATTTCTTGCACTACATAAGCGAAACAACAAAATTAATCCTGTTGCAGCAGGACAATAACGCCCTACTATGGATTTTATAATGTCCAAGAATTGGGTCTAGCGATATTCAAAATAGTCGACTCCTAATTGTTTTAAGTACTAGAGCGATACTTTAAAGTTCATCATTTTAATAATAAGAATAATTAAAACAGGCTAGCGCTTGCGTCACACCCTTTGTCACATATAAGGAAGGAGACGGTATATTTTTTTCACAGTAATACAGATGTATAAGGAAATCTTAGAACTCACTTATTCCTTAAAAACATAACTGAAATTAGATAAGCAGGTTCCCTATCTATTTATGGAAGTACTTATGAATGTAATTTTTTGCCTATATGCGGTACAGTGCACGATCTAAAAGCTAAATAGATTAATCGTAAATAGTAGTAAAAAACAAATATAATGTAGCTTTAAAAACTATACACAAACACCGCTATAAGTTTAACGCAAGTCGATAACAACCAGTCAATTTATAACACAAAAATAGCCGCTAATAAAAAGCGGCTATTTTGATATAATATTGAAAAAATAATTAGTTTTTTAAATTTCTTAAAGGATCCCCTTCTATAGAAGTGTAACTAATTTTTAATGCCATGGCATCTCTTAATTCTTGCTTTACGTCTGTAAGAATACCTATTTGCGAATTTTGATCTACTTTTAAAGAAACCATCATTTCATCTTTAATGTCTTCGTTCATGGCATTGCGTTTGGTTTCTACATAAGTCCTAACATCACTTACTGGAGAAATTTTATCACCCAATTGTATCACTTCAGATATTCCATATTGCTTTATAAAGTTGGGATTAGGTTTACCTATGTAAATAGTAACTACTTTATTTTTTTCTGCTAACTTTTCTACTTGGTTTGCTTTGGGAAGAGAGTTTTCAATTTGAAGTTCGTCATCCCTCATTACCGTTGCAACCATAAAGAAAAACAACAGCATAAAAACGATATCAGGTAGTGAAGCCGTATTCACAGCTGGCAAGTCGTTACTCTTCTTTTTATTGAATTTTGACATAATGCTTATTTATTTTGAGGTTCGGCTTCAGAAAGATTTCTAGGAAATAATTTCTGCACTGTTTTTATCTTGTCGTTTAACTCGTCATACTCTGGGGTTTCCTTTTCAGTCGCAGGCCACTCAGCTAATCTTTTGGTCATGGACTGATAGCTTTCATTATACAAGCGATTTGCCTCTCTATCTCTTAAAATAGTATAAGCCCTAACAAGCTCATTGGTAACGGCTAGATACATTTTGTAGGAGGTTTGCCTGTCGTTAACTAGTGATATAATCGCTTTTTCAGGATTATCTGATGATTCAGGATCTTTATCACCACGACAGTAATTACAGGCATTTCTAGCATCTGTACCGCCACCATTGTCTAAAAACTTAACAGCAGCTGCTGTTAAATCTTTAATTTGCATATCTTCTTCTTCAACAAGTAGACGATTCTCTGCATTTACAACCACTTGAAATATATTCTTTTTATTAAAAATAGGCGGTGGTGTATCTTCTGGAATAGGTGGTGGCAGCTTGCTAGCTATACCACTATCAACCTCGATTGTTGTGGTAACCAAAAAGAAGATCAATAAAAGGAAAGCGATGTCTGCCATCGATCCTGCGTTAACTTCTGGTGCAGATCTTCTAGCCATAATTTATTTTTTTATAAGTTTACTTACTCCACTCCATATCACTGTTCCTACAGCTACTGCGGCTAGTATATAGAACATGTATAAGGAAGCACCTATCCATTGTGATGTTCCTGGCGTGAGAGGTTCTCCGTCTTTAACCTCAATTACTTTACCATTTATGTCTACTACACTATTATCTGCTAGAACAAAGTAAGATATTAATGCTACTAAAAGCATAAGACCAACTGAGATTCCTGCTTTCTTAAGAGCTTCAGGATTTGATGCCAGCCCTTTAAGTACAAAGACAAGAACAATTAAAATAGTGAGACCTAATGTGATATAGGCAAGGACAATTAAAGGTGATACAGTAACAGCCTGGCTGCCATCTGTATTTAGTTCTATCGCTTCATCGCCTACAGCAAGGGTGTAAAAAAAGAATGCCATTGCAATAATGCTCAAAAGTAGAACTAGGTATTTTAATGCTTTATGTAAAACCATGGTGTGTTTTTGTTATGGTGAATTACTTACCGTTCTTGAAATCTACAAGAATATCGATAAGAGTGATAGAGGCGTCTTCCATATCATTTACAATACTATCAATTTTTGATATGATATAATTGTAAAAAATTTGAAGGATGATCGCTACTATAAGACCAAATACAGTTGTAAGTAACGCTACTTTAATACCACCCGCAACAAGTGATGGTTCCATAGTACCTGCTTCTTCAATACTGTTAAAAGATCCTATCATACCTATTACCGTACCCATGAAACCTAGCATAGGTGCAAGTGCAATAAATAAAGATACCCAAGAAACGTTTTTCTCAAGTTGTCCCATTTGTACACCACCATAAGCCACAACAGCTTTTTCGGCAGCTTCAATGCTTTCATCAGCACGGTCTAAACCTTGAAAATAAATAGACGCTACAGGTCCTTTGGTGTTGCGACAAATGTCCTTGGCTGCTTCTATCCCACCACTCTTAAGAGCGTCGTTCACTTGTTCTGCAAGTTTTTTAGAGTTGGTAGTCGAAAGATTTAAATATATGATTCTTTCTATAGCTACTGCTAGTCCTAATATAAGACATACTAATACAATGGCCATAAAACCAGGACCTCCATCGATGAAGTTCTTTTTTAAAACCTGGTGGAAAGATTCTGTTTTAATTACTTCTGGGGCTTCTTGGATTAATGATGAAGCTGAAGCTACACCAGTAACACCTATGGTCATGGCTGCCGTGAATAAAATTGAAAGTGATCGTTTCATTTGGAATAATTAGATTTATTAAGTTTTCAAGTTAAGGGGTAAATATATAATTTATCATTGTAAAATATCAATACAACGCACAATGAATTCTTAAATAATAGATAGAAAACACCTTGTTGCTTACTAAAACCAAGGTCTTTACCTATGTTAAGTATTTATATATAAGATGTTTAAACATTTTTTTTTCTTACATTATAAAATTGTTAACAATCAAAAAAAAGTGAAATAAAAAAGCTTTGTCTATAAAACAAAGCTTTTTGTAGTGTACCTCAGGCCGGAATCGAACCGGCACGCCTTGCAGCATTGGATTTTGAATCCAACGTGTCTACCAATTCCACCACTGAGGCAATTGATATTAAATGTGCAAAAATATTACAATTTAGTATGTCATTATTTATATATCCTAAAAAATATTTGTTGTTTTAAAATAAATCATTCATTAATGTTTCAATGGGTTAGTTACTCTTAATTTACAAGATTCTGTAAGGTGTTTATCATATTAAAAGCTAAATTTATAACATAATAAAAATTGTAATTGTTAACCTTTCATACATCAATAGATGAAGCGTTATCTTCTTTCATTCTCACTATGGTAATGATTTGTAACGGGATCAACTTCAATATTTCATTTTCTTTATATTTCGCTTTCGCGAAAGCGAAAAAAAAGTGTATGGTGTTTTAGAACATTGAGAAAGCGATATATAGGAAAGAAAAAATTAATAATGTTTTAAAATAATAACTAGTTACGGTTTTAATATCAAATACCTGTATATTTTCATTCTATAGTTTCTGATTGTTGTATTTAATACTGTTAGATATAATTTTCTTGTTTAGAATCGACCTGGTCAATATCTTTAATCGTCCAGTATTTTGACTAATCATAATATTTATTCATTTTATAGATAAGGTCTGTTTTATTATGATTATTTTTGCAGCCTTAAAATCAAGATTAAAAAGATTTTATAATGAATGATCCTCTAGAAGCTAAATTATTTGGTTGTCGTCAAAGTATGGAACTGGCCATTGCCATTGCAAAAAGCTATGGCACATCTCTAGGTAAGGTTAATTTTTCAACCTTTAGTGATGGAGAATTTCAACCATCTTTTGAAGAGTCGATAAGAGGTCGTCGCATTTTTATTATCGGTTCTACACAGCCTAGCAGCGATCATTTAATGGAAATGCTGTTGATGATCGATGCTGCAAAACGTGCCAGTGCAAGGCATATTACTGCTGTGATACCCTATTTTGGTTGGGCTAGACAAGACCGCAAGGATAAACCACGTGTACCTATAGGTGCAAAAATGATCGCTAAGATATTAGAGTCTGCTGGTGCAACACGCATTATTACGATGGATCTTCATGCCGATCAAATACAAGGTTTTTTTGAAAAACCTGTAGATCATCTTTTTGCAAGTTCGCTTTTTATACCTTATTTAGAAAGTTTAAACCTGCAAGACTTAACTATGGCGTCACCAGATATGGGTGGTTCTAAACGCGCCTATGCCTATGCCAAGGTGCTAGAAAGTGACGTGGTGGTGTGCTACAAACAAAGACAAAAAGCAAACGTAATCTCACATATGGAATTGATAGGCGATGTTACAGGTAAGAATGTCGTGTTAGTCGATGATATGGTAGATACAGCAGGCACACTTACAAAAGCCGCCGATGTGATGATGGAAAGAGGCGCAAAAAGCGTAAGAGCAATTTGCACACACGCTATTTTATCAGGAAAAGCTTATGAACGCATCAACGACTCACAATTATTAGAATTAATCGTTACCGATTCGATCCCATTAAGACAACAAAGCCCTAAAATCAGGGTGCTTTCTTGTGCAGCATTATTTGCAGGTGTAATGCAAAGTGTGCAAAAGAATAAATCGATAAGTGACAACTTTATAATGTAATTTCATTAACTAAATATATATAACATGAAATCAATCACGATCTTAGGATCTAAAAGAGAAAGCGTGGGCAAGAAGTCAACTAAAGCCTTACGTAATGCTGGATTGGTTCCTTGCGTAATTTACGGAGGAGACGAGCCTATACACTTTTCGGCAGAAGAGAAAGCATTTAAAAAGTTGATCTACACCGCAGATGCGCACACCGTAGTTATCGATCTAGGTAAAGACGGAAAATTTAATGCGATAGCACAAGACATGCAATGGCATCCTGTAAGAGAATTATTGCTCCATGCAGATTTTTATCAAATCTTTGATGACAAAATGGTTACCATGGAAATTCCTGTTGTTCTTGAAGGTTCTGCACGTGGTGTACTTAATGGTGGTGTGTTGCGACGCAATAACCGTAAATTAAAAGTAAAAGCACTTCCTGCAAACTTACCAGATTATATCACAATAGATATTTCACCTATGAAAATAGGACACAAGCGATATGTACGTGATTTAAGAGTGCCAGAATATGAAATCATGCACCCAGACAGTGTAGTAGTTTGTATGATTAAGACTTCTAGAACAGCTGTTGTCGAGGCAGATGATGATGATGAAGAGGTTGAAGCTAGCGCTGTGCCTTCAGAACAAGAAGAAAACGCTTAATTACTTATTTTAAACTTTAAAGAGCTGCAAGATTTATTTTTTGCAGCTTTTTTATTTTAAGTTTTTGATTTTATGCCTTATCGCATAACATGATTTTTATGTGTTTTTTGGTGGTTTGTTTATTAGGCTACTGACTTTTTAAGATAAACAAAAGCCTTTTAAAGAAAGTTTACATACAAAGAGATTTTCTAAACATTGTCTAGGAAAAAACAGCAATGTTATCTTTAATTCAATAAACCTTGATAGCTAAAGATTTCAGTTAAAAGATTGCTTAAACATAAAAACAATTAGTGAGTTGGTTTAATAAAATAATATCGCGCAGCACTTCATCAGCTGCTAGGTTAAATGTAAATGATTCCATGAAAAAATTTTTGATTATTGGTCTAGGTAATCCAGGCGCAAAATATGAAGATACCAGACATAATATAGGTTTTAAAATAATAGATGAAATAGCGGCCTTAAAAGATACTAGTTTTGAAACTTTAAAACTGGGCGATGTTGCAAGCACCTCACATATGGGTAAAAGTATCCTGTTGTTAAAACCCAATACATTCATGAATTTAAGCGGCAAAGCGATCAAATTTTACATGAAACAAGAAAATATTACAATAGATAACATACTCGTCATTACAGACGATTTAAACCTGCCATTTGGTACATTGCGCATGAAAGCCAAGGGTACCGACGGCGGGCACAATGGTCTTAAAGACACACAAATTACTTTAAATACTCCTAATTATCCTAGACTACGATTTGGTATTTCAGATCAGTTTTCAAAAGGGCGACAGGTAGATTATGTATTAGGTCAATGGAATAATGAAGAACAAAAAGACCTGCCAGAGCGATTAGATACAGCTGCAAAGATGGCGCTTTCTTTTGTGCACGCTGGTCTAGCAAACACCATGAATCAGTTTAATGGCAAATAAGCATAACCACTATATTCAGTTGTAAATCAATTAATTATTTTCTTAATACCCTGATGGGAAGAGTGATATTCATTCCAGTGATCACAGTAAAGTGATGATTTTCTTTTCATATCGCTGTTGTTTTTAACTAGGTAAACTTGATGATCTTGTTTATGTACCCTTCTTTATCAGCTTTAACTTTATTATCCAGCTTTTTACCGCTACAAGTGGGGTATAAACTTCTTTTTATCTCGCTTTCGCGAAAGCGAGACTTTAACAAAGTGTGATATTAAAACCATAATTGAAAAGTAGATAATAATGGCGTCTTGAAAAAAAGCTAAAAAGGAAAGTCACAAAAGAATATTTATTATAAAAACAAGCTGCAAATCAGATCTAGAGAAGGCTTTTATAACTAAGATTAAAAAGCTCTTAAAACCTAAAGAATGTCCTAGGATTATTATAATTTGCATCCCTTAATATTTTATATATTGAACACTTTTAAACATCTCGACACCTATACTGCGACCAAAGATGCGGTAGTAACTATAGGAACCTTTGACGGTGTGCATCAAGGACATAAAAAAATACTAAATCGAGTGGTAAAAAGAGCCCAAAAGGATGATTTGACCAGCGTGTTGCTTACCTTTTTTCCTCATCCTAGAATGGTGCTACAACCACAGCATGACCTTAAATTAATTAATACTATCGATGAACGTGTCTCACTTGTTGCTGCACAAGGAGTGGAAAATATTGTGATACATCCTTTTTCTCTTGAATTTTCAAGAACTACAGCGATAGATTATGTTAAAGAAATACTTGTTGATAAGTTGCGTGCCAAAGTAGTCGTAATAGGATATGACCACAGATTTGGTATCAATAGATCTGCAAGTATTTTAGAATTAAAAAACTTTTCACATGAATTTGATTTTGAAGTGATCGAGATTTCTAAAAAAGAAGTAGAAGCGGTAGCTGTAAGTAGTACAAAAATAAGAAACACCCTACAAAACGGCGCTATAGAAAAAACAAACAGATACTTAAATAGAGATTTTAGTATACATGGTAAGGTGGTCGCAGGTAAAAAAATAGGGCGCACTATAGGCTATCCTACCGCAAATTTAGAGGTGAAAGATTCTTATAAAATGATCCCCGGGCCAGGGGTTTACATTACCAGCTCTTTTATTAATGGTAAAAGAATCTTTGGCATGACCAATATAGGAATTAACCCGACAGTTTCTACAGCAACGGTACAAACCATAGAAACCTATTATCTAGATATTCAAATAGATCTTTATCATCAAGAAATGGAACTTTTTTTTCATAAACGATTGAGAAATGAAGAAAAATTTCAAAATTTACAGGGTTTAACAATAGCGATGAAAGTTGATGAGCAAAACACAAGAGCATATGCACAGCAAGTGGGATAAAATTTTATTTACACAGGTAGATAATACTGCGCTGGTATTATTTAGAATGTTGTTTGGCTTGCTTATCGCTTGCGAGGCATTTGGCTCTATTGCCCTAGGTGCGGTTAAAAGGTTGTTTATAGATCCACAGTTTACTTTTACTTTTATAGGTTTTGAGTTTTTAGAACCGCTGCCAGGCAACTGGATGTATGTATTATATGTCGCAATGGGTGTAGCAGGATTGATGGTAATGGTAGGTTACAAATACCGTGTTGCGATGTTGTTTTATGCCATAGGTTGGGCCTATGTCTATCTTATGCAAAAAAGCAGTTATAACAACCATTGTTATTTGCTTATGTTGCTCAATTTTTTAATGCTGCTGTTGCCCGCGCATCAATCAGCATCTATCGATGCTAGATTAAATCCTGCAATTAGAAAAGAGCATTTTTCACGGTGGATTTATATTTTGATAATTCTATTTTTAGCAATCATATATGGTTATGCCAGTGTGGCAAAGTTTTATCCAGACTGGCTAGATGGCAGTTTCCCTAAATATTTAATGAGCACTAGAGGCAAGAATTTTGCAATATTACAGCACGACTGGGCACACCAGGCTATTTTATATTTTGGGTTGTTTTTTGATCTTTTGATAGTTCCATTATTGCTATGGAAAAAAACCAGATGGCTGGCAGTTATTGCCTCAGTTTTCTTTCATATTTTTAATAGTATTGTTTTTCAAATTGGCATTTTTCCATATCTAGCATTATCCTTTTTGGTTTTCTTTTTTTCAACAGAAACCCTTCACAAACGATTCCTATCAAAAAAGACCTACTATGCAGCTGCCCAGGTGATAGTGCCTAGAACAAAAGGCCTTATTGTTTTTTCTAGCACTGCTTTTTTATTGATTATGTTGCTATTGCCATTAAGGCATTGGGTAATACAAGACGATGTCTTGTGGACAGAAGAAGGTCATAGATTAAGCTGGCGCATGATGTTGCGCAGCAGGTCTGGATCTGGAATATTTTATGTAGTTGAAAAAGATAGCGGTAAAAAAACTGCGGTACTTTTATCAGATTATTTAAGTCCTAAACAACAACTATCGGTACAATCAAAACCAGATTTTATATGGCAATTTGCTCAAAAATTAGATAAAATTTATGCGCAGCAGGGCAAAGAAATAGAAGTCTATGCAGATTTAAAGGTTTCTATAAATGGCAGGCCTAGAAAACAGTTTACAGACCCCGCTGTAGATCTAGTAAAAGAGAAATGGAGTCATTTTAAACACCACCATTGGATCATGCCTTCACCGCTTTAAGAGTTGAATAATCGTGCCTAAAAAAATACTTATATTCAAATGCAAAAATTAAATTTAATTGTGCTTGATAATGCCAATCAACACAGTTAGAAATTATAAAGAATGACTTACTAAAAAGAATATAAGTGAAAATAAACTTCAATAAGTTATTGTAAAGAACTTTCAATTGATAATCACTAATTTTACCTTTTTAAATCAAAAGAAAACATCATGCTTCAAATAGCAGAAATACGTGAGAATAAAGATGCCTTTGCCCAGGCATTACAAAAAAGAAATCTAGATGCACTTCCTTTACTAGAAAGTGCTATTGCTGTAGATGAAAAACGTCGCAGTATTCAAACACAACTAGACCATACACTTGCAAAAAGCAACCAGCTTTCTAAAGAGATAGGAACGTTATACCAGTCTGGAAAAGTTACTGAAGCAAACGAACTTAAAGTGCAAACCGCACAATTAAAAGAGCAATCAAAGCAGTTAAACGATCAACTGAATATAGCGGTTGAAGAGTTGCAATCTATATTATACACTATTCCTAATATACCGCAAGACATTGTCCCTGATGGAAGTAGTGAGACAGATAACGAGGTGGTGTTACAACAGGGTGTTATTCCTACATTGCACAATGATGCAAAACCCCACTGGGAATTGGTCAAAAAATACGACATTATTGATTTTGAATTGGGTAATAAAATCACAGGTGCTGGTTTTCCTGTTTATAAAAATAAAGGAGCTAGGTTGCAACGTGCCTTGATCAATTATTTTCTGGATAAAAACACAGCTGCGGGATATCAAGAGATGCAAGTGCCGCATCTAGTAAATGAAGCAAGTGGTTATGGAACAGGACAATTGCCGGATAAAGAAGGACAAATGTATCATGTAGGTCTAGATAATTTATATTTAATCCCTACTGCCGAGGTTCCTATAACAAATTTGTATAGAGACAACATTTTAGAAATGAGTGATTTTCCTGTTGCGATGACTGGCTATACTCCATGTTTCCGTCGCGAGGCTGGTAGTTATGGCAGTGATGTGCGCGGGCTTAATCGTTTACACCAGTTTGATAAAGTAGAAATATTGCGTATCGAGCATCCAGATCAAAGTGATGCTGCCCTAGATGCTATGGTAGTGCACGTAAAAAGAATATTAGAAGAACTAGAATTACCCTATCGTATTTTAAGGTTATGTGGTGGGGATTTAGGCTTTACATCTTCTCTTACTTATGATTTTGAAGTGTATAGCACAGCGCAGGAAAAGTGGTTAGAGGTAAGTAGTGTTTCAAACTTTAAAACTTTTCAAGCAAATCGGTTAAAATTGCGTTATCGAACTGCAGAAAAAGGAACAGCCCTAGCGCATACTTTAAACGGTAGTTCGCTTGCTTTGCCTCGAGTACTCGCCAGTATTTTAGAAAACTATCAAATGGCAGATGGTATCAAAATTCCAAAAGTTTTGATTCCATATTGTGGCTTTGACAAGATAGACTAGAGGTGTTTTTTTTGAAAAACATTTCATTGTTAATCAATAGTTGATGCGATCAACACCGTCAAATCTCTTTTGAAAATCTTTACAACTGTAAACCAGTTTTGCGGGTGACAAAATGCATTTGCAATACTCTTGTTTAATAATTTGATCATGGGTTTTACAAATTAGCTTAATTTTTAATAATTTATAGCTAGAAAGCCTTTAAATTTAGCCCTATGCGTTATCTGTTAATTTTAATTGTTGCTTTTTATTGTTCTACAACTGTTGCACAGGATTCTAAGCTTGCCGAAAACTACATGGATCAAGGCGAGTACAACAAAGCCTTAAAAATCTATGAAAAGATTTATGAACTCAACCAGCGGGATCCTAGGATTGTATTTGCACTAGTCGATGTTTATCAGCAATTAGAACGTTATAAAAGCGCCGATTCTGTAATGGATATTGCTCAAAAAAAGACGCCATTGCAAGCTCAGTTTTTAATTGAAAAAGGCTATAATTTTAAATTACAAGGCAAGGATAGTATAGCAACTAGCTATTATCAAAAGGCGCTCAAAACTATCGACTCGCTACCGCAGCTCACTTATGGAATCGCCTATAGGTTTGAACAGCGCAACGAGCTGGATAATGCCATTATTGCCTATGAAAAAGGGATGGCGCTTGATGATAAATTTAATTTCAGTTACCAGTTGTCTAGGCTTTATGGCGAGCAGGGTAATTTAGAAAAGATGTTTGACGAGACCATAAAAATCATAGAGACTAATCCAGTTTATCGCTCTAGAGGTCAAGCGCTGTTTTCACAATATGTTACAGACGATAGCGATAATGAAGGCAATAAAATATTGCGAAAAGTCCTTTTATTAAGATTGCGTGAAAACCAAGACCCGCTATACAATCAGTTGCTATCGTGGTTATTTGTACAGCAAAAAGATTTCAAAAATGCCTTTATTCAAGAAAAGGCCATTTACAAAAGAGATCCTACATCCATGCAAAATTTGCAAGACCTAGTCGTTACCGCAATTGATGAAAATGATCTTACAGCTGCCTATGACATACTGGATTACATGATTCAAGAAACTCAATCCGTTAATATTAGGTACCTGGCGCAAAGCCTGAAAATAAAATTAAAGGCAGATGCGGCTACTGCATCAGAATATGCAGCGATTAAAACTGAATTTCAAGAGCTACTAGACGTTTATGGTACAGGAAAAGAGACTTTTAGGCTACAATTGGATTATGCCGACTTTTTAGCTTTTAAAATGGACCAAGCTGATGAGGGCAGTGCATTGCTGGTAGCGCTAGAAAAAACCAGTCTCAGTAATTTTCAAAAAGCCGATGTAAAGATGCTGCTGGCAGATATTCTCGTTTTGCAAGAGCAATTTAATCGAGCCCTTATTTTTTACAGCCAGATTCAGACTGATTTGCCTAATGACGCCCGAGCGCAAGAGTCGCAGTTTAAAGTCGCCCGCACCAGCTTTTTTCAAGGTGATTTTCCATGGAGTCTTACCCAGTTAAAGGTGTTGCGCAGCGCTAGTAGTAAATTGATTGCAAACGATGCGATGGAGTTAAGTCTCACTATTTCAGATCATTCATTGATGGATACTACTTATGTTGCTTTGCACGCTTTCGCGAAAGCGGAACTAAAACAATATCAAAACAAAAGAACAGAGGCTATTCATCTATACAGCAAATTATTAATTGACCATAAAGGAGACCCAATTGAAGACGAAGCTTTATTAAAACAAGCACAACTATTTGAAATTGAGGGGAATTATGAAAATGCTAGAGATAATTACCAAATCATAATAGATAATTACAGTGACGGCATACTGGCAGACGATGCCTATTATAGACTGGGATTGCTATATCAAGAATGCCTAGCAGATCCTGAAAAAGCAAAATCAATGTTTGAAAAGCTCATTTTTAACCATGCACATAGTATACATTTTGTCGATGCGCGTAGGCGGTACCGCAGGTTGCGTGGTGATGAAAATGAAAAAGCTTTTTAACAGCTTTAAAAAATAAAAAATATGATCATTTACAACGTTACCTGTAATATGCACAGCACTTTAGAAATAGAATGGTTAGAATGGATAAGAGAACATATTGCTAAAGTACTAGGAACAGGTCTTTTTATAGATGCAAGGCTTACTCGCGTATTAGTAGAAGAACAAGACGGTTCTAGTACTTTTTCTATTCAGTATAAAGCCATAAGCAAAAGCGCGTTACAAAAATATTATGACAATCATGCTGTGGCGTTGAGAAAAGAAGGTGCTGAAAAATTTGGTGAGCAAATCCTATCTTTTAGAACAGAGCTAGAACTGATCGATGAATATCAGGTAAAAAGAAAGGAACGCTTTTAATCTCACAAGTAGAAAAATGTTTTAAACGTACTTTTTATGTGTCATTTTAAATGCCTCATATTTAATTAGGTAATAATCATTGATAATAAAAAAATTGGCAAAATACAAACCAAAATATACCTCTCAAGATAAAGGTGTTACCGCAAAAAAACACTTAGGTCAGCATTTTCTTAAAGATGAAAGTGTCGCAATACGCATTGCAGATTGTTTGAGTTACCAGGGATATGAGCAGGTGCTAGAAATAGGTCCAGGAACGGGTGTGCTTACTAAACACGTAATTAGAAAAGGGATCAAAGTCACTGCCCTTGAACTAGACAGTGAGTCTGTAATATATTTAAAACACAGTTTCCCGATAGAACATTCTAAAATTGTAAATGAAAGCACATTTGAGGTTATAGAAGCAGATTTTTTAAAAAAGGACCTCAGTAGTATTTATGGGGCGGGTTCTTTTGCGATTATAGGTAATTTCCCTTACAATATAAGTACCCAAATAGTTTTTAAAACCCTAGAATATCGAGATCAAGTACCAGAATTTGGAGGGATGTTTCAAAAGGAAGTAGCAAAACGCATTTGTGCTACCGCTGGTTCAAAAACATATGGTATTTTATCGGTTTTGGTACAAGCCTATTATCACGCCGACTATCTATTTACTGTGCCGCCGCAGGTTTTTAATCCGCCGCCGCGAGTGGATAGCGGTGTGTTATTATTAACCCGTAAAGAGGAATATAATTCTTTACCCTGTTCTTTCCTAAAATTAAAACAGGTGGTAAAACTGGCTTTTCAACAACGGCGCAAGACCCTTAGAAATTCTTTAAAAACCTTACAATTGCCAGAAGATATGCGAGAAAAGGAAATTTTTGACCTACGACCAGAACAAATAAGTGTAGACATTTTTGTAGAACTAGTAAGAGAAATAGAGGCTTTAGAACAAGGGCAGTTGTAAGGTGGTGATAAAAAATCAAATGTCCCGTAATTTATTATAAACCTGGATATCAGAATATGGCATATTAGAAAGTTATATACAGTCATAAACAACTACAATACTAGCATGATCCGTCAACGCTCACTTTTGCTTAACTTTGCAATTCATTAATAAATTAAATTATAAATACAATGGCACTAGAAATAACAGATGCAAATTTTGAAGAAACCGTATTAAAAAGTGAACAACCTGTTTTGGTTGACTTTTGGGCAGCATGGTGTGGACCATGTCGTATGGTAGGACCAATCATTGACGAGGTAGCTACAGAGTATGAAGGTAAAGCAGTAGTAGGAAAAATGGATGTAGATGCAAATCAAGAATTTGCTGCAAAGTATGGCGTGCGTAATATACCTACAGTATTAGTTTTCCAAAACGGAGAAGTAGTAGGTCGTCAGGTAGGAGTAGCTCCTAAAAACGCTTATACAGATGCTTTAGATGCTCTTTTAGTATAAAAAATCATTTAGAAAGATAATTTTGATAAATAGCCCGCTCCACACGAGTGGGTTTTTTGTTTTTAAGTAGTTTTTGTGGTGACGCTTTCGCGAAAGCGTGCAAATTACTATCTTCCCACTATGGATGTACAACGCGAACTGAACAAGACAACGGGTTTTAAAAATTTGCAATTACTTGCTAGTCAAGTGGTAGAAGGTTATATAAGCGGTATGCATAAATCGCCTTTTCACGGTTTTAGTGCCGAGTTTGCAGAGCATAAAAATTATAATGCTGGAGAAAGTACCCGACACATAGACTGGAAGTTGTTTGCCAAAACCGACAAGTTGTACACTAAAAGATATGATGAAGAAACCAACTTGCGTTGCCATTTGATCATTGACAACAGCCCGTCCATGCATTATCCCAAAGTAAAAAAGCAAGAATTGGGCGCTTTAAATAAAATAGGTTTTACTGCACTTGCCGCGGCGAGTGTCATGAATTTATTAAAAAAACAACGCGATGCGGTGGGCATGAGTATTTATGCCAGTGCCTATGAATATTATGCCCCCGAAAAAGGTAGCGAGCGGCACCACAATATGTTGCTGGACCAACTATCTAGAATATCTATAGAACCACCATCGGGACAAACTACTGATACTTATAAATACCTACATGAAATTGCCGAAAACATAAAACGCAGGTCTTTGATCTTTCTTTTTACAGATATGTTTCAAAGTGACCGCCATGAAGATGAGCTTTTTGAGGCATTGCGACATTTAAAGTACAACAAACACGACGTGGTTCTTTTTCATGTGTTTGATAGCGTTACCGAGGTGAATTTTGATTTTTCTAATCAGCCCACCCGTTATACAGATGTAGAGACGGGAGAATTCATCAACCTATATGCAGATAATGTAAAAGACGATTATCAAAAAGCAGTAAAAGAATATTTTGAAAAGCTAAGAGTGCGCTGCGGGCAGAATAGAATTAAATACATGCCAGTAGATATACAACAACCTTTTGATGTGGTCATGACTACTTTTTTGTTAGAGCGACAGTTGTTTAAGTGATAATAAACGCTGATTAAAATTTCACCCATAAAAAAAGCCTATCTATTGAGATAGGCTTTTAAACAAAATGAAAACAAACAAACTTTCTTTATGGTAAATTAGTTTTTAAGCAATTTTTCTATTTGTAAGCCAGTTGTTGTTACAAGTTCTACAAAATGCATTCCTTGTCTTAAATTACTAATATCATAGGTGTTTTGATTGCCTTTAAAAGTACTTACCAGCTGCCCTGACACATTGTATATATTTACTTGTTCTACTTCTTTCGATAGCTGAAAAACAGTGCTTGCTGGATTAGGGAACAACCTTATTATCGAGCTTTCTTGTACCACATCTTCATTGCTTAAAGGATTTTGTAAAGATTGGGTGGTGTACAGTTTATATTCGCCTGGTTGCAAATTAATTTGTGCAGTCGTATTGGTCACATTAATGGTACTGTTATTATTAAAATAGTCATACCAAGTTCCTGTTTGCGAGAAATTAGGATTTACATTTTGCGCTGTCACGGCAAAGTTTGCCACAACAACCGCATCAAATAGAGGGCCATTAAGATTTATTCGCTTTACTAGACCACTTACATCTAGATTGTTATTCGTTGTATTAAATGTATCTGGATATAATGTTTTAAAATTAATCATTGTGGCCGTTACATTGTACAAATCCATTCGGTTTGCATCGGTATCATAACCTAGTGTCCATGGGATAGGTTTGCGACCTGTACGACCGTTTTGGTCAATATCGATTTCATAACCTAGCTCGCCAAATTGCCATAACATTTTAGGACCGGGAATACTGTATAATATTGCTGCAACAGCTTCTTGACGGTCTAGGGCAACAGCGAGATTTCTGGTGTTGTGACTAGTGTTTGAATTATTACCAAATTGTAGGTTTTTATACATCAAACGTTGTTCATCATGACTTTCGGCATAGGATACAAGGTGTTGATCGTTCCAGCCTCTTGACTGGTAGTAGGCTCTGAACACATCGGTATTGCTGTTAAAGCCCATAGCATTTTGACTGAACTCGTCATTTACCTTGCCCCATAACATAAAACCTGCATTAGCAAGTGCTGTCTCTTCATTATTACCACCTAAATGTTCTAGGATCATATAAATGTCATTGCTAGTAGCATTCCAGGTAGTGTTTTTATAATCGTTTAAAATATCTACTCTAGATTGATCATAAGCACCCCAGGCATTGATATTTCCTATGGTTACATTTTGTGTGAATCCTTTAGATAAATCAAATCTAAAACCGTCTACTCTGTATTCATCTATCCAGTATTGCAAGGTTTGCTTTACGTATTCTTTGGTCCACTGGCTTTCATGATTAAAGTCGTACCCTACATTAAAATCGTGTGTAGGGGTAGGGTTTAAATAAGGATTATTTGCTGCGGGTCTAAAATTTGCCTGATCCCACCACATTTGGCATAAAGGTGACTGGCTAAATGCGTGATTATATACCACATCTAGTATTACCGCTATATCTCTAGAATGGCACAAGTCTATTAGTTCCTTAAACTTTTCTGGTGGGCCATAGGCTTTATCTAGGGCACCGTGATATTTGGGATTATAGCCCCAGCTGTCGGTACCTTCAAACTCGTTTACAGGCATTACTTTTAGTGCATTAATCCCTAGTGTTTCTAGGTAATCAATGCGGTTGATGATTTCTTGAAAGCTATCTTCCTCAGAAAAATCTCTTGCTAGAATTTCATAACAAACTAGATTTTCTTGATCGGGTCTTTGAAAATTTGTTGTGGTCCAGTTATAAGGTGTTTTTTGATAGGTGTGTACCGTTAAGTCGCCTGTGGTAAGTCCATCTGGATAAACAGGTAGGTTAGGAAAATTACCTGGTTTTATGAATTGATCACTACTTGGGTCTAGAATAAGTTCAGAAAACGGATCTGCAATCTTGATATCAAAATCTACTAGATATTGGTATTTAAAATCTTGATTTGTTGTAAAATTACTTGCTGGTAATGTGATCCAGAAATAGTCTCCATCTTTAAACATTTGGTTGCTTACCTCTAGATTCCAGTTAGAAAAGTCCCCTATTAAAATAACATCATTTTTTCCTGGAGCGGCTAGTAAAAAAGTAACGCTACCATCTGCATTTTCATTGACACCATTTTTTAAACCTGCTGGTCTTGCTTGTGTTTGGGTTGCAGCAGGAACATAAACATCGATGCTATTACTCACTTGTTGAGCACCATTATCGGCATTTATTTCTATAGTGTGGGCTCCTGTTGTGGTAAAGGTGTAGGGGCTAGAAATAGTGGCTGCATTTGCGGTGGCTATTGATATATTATTTACTTTTAAATCTAGTGCGGCAGTTTGTGAGCAATCTGCACTAATGCTAATGTTTTGATTTAAAGAAAAAATAGCGCCATTTGATGGTGTTGTTATCAGCGCATTAAGCCCTGGAGGGAATATGTCTAGGAATATATCAGGCGAGGTTTGAACTGTTGCGTTTGAATTTCTTATTACCAGACAAATTTCAGAAACCACGTCACCGGCATTGACGCTATAAAATTGATCTACACTAGTTCCTAATGTAAGCTGGTAAACATTTCCACTAGTGTTTACAAATTGCGGGGCGGTTTGATTATCTGTAAAACTTGAGTTAGGAATGTTTTGCCATCTTTGGCCGTTAATGGTCACTCCTGTATAGGCATACAGCGTTCCGGTAGTATTTTCTAGAGGGGTACCAGTGGCATCAAAAACGATGGTAACCTGATCAGTTTGTGTAGGTGTAGAGGGGCTGGTTGTTACTTGCGCTTTCGCGAAAGCGAAACAAAAAAACGCCATAAACCACAAGGTAAAATGTCTCATATATTTTCAGTTTTAAGCAAAAAAAGGGCTGATAACAGCCCTTTTTATGATGTTAAGTATTAATTATTCTTGTGGGATAAGTAGAAAACTACCGTCTAAATCGTTAAAGAAAATGTCGTAAGTACCACCTTTAACATTTATATTTGGGTCGTTGTTATTATTACCTCTACCAGCATATGCGTTACTAGCGTCGCCCCAGCTGTTTGTCCAGTCGTCATCTGCTCGAATCTTCATTTCACCTGCTATAAGTACTACATCTCTTGCTACCCACTGGTGTGGATCAAAGGTTGATTGGGTCAGGTTTTCATCTGGACCATTCCATCCATTAGGTGTCGCTGGTCCTATAAGGCCTATACTTGTATAAGTAGGCGCGGTAGTAGCAGCGGTATTGGGTACAATACTAAAACTTGATGAACCTTCTGATGTATTAGTTACTCCAGTAATATCAATAGTAAAATCATAATAACCTGATGTAGGAATGACAAATGTAGATGGATCATTACCTGCACCATCATTTACACCCACAGCTCCATTTCTTGGTCCATATTGTGGCTGCCAGTTAGTTAGATTAGAAAGTAATTTAAATTCGCCTGCATTAAAGTAGCCTGTGTAGTAAAATTTATTTACATCATTTAGATCTACAAAAAGTGCTGGGTTAGTCGCGTTATTTCCATCACCATTGTTCCACCCTGGCTCTGTTGCTGCCCCTACAAAATACAAAGGCTTGAATGGATAAGCTTCAAATGCTGTAATAGTTGCAGATACATCATTTGAAAATATTGGATTTACTTGCGTCGATGCTGTGGTCGCTTTTATTCTCAATTTAAAATTGGTAGCCACTCCAGGTTCTGCACCTAGTGAAAGGGCTGCTTCATTAAGGTTATTAAAAGTAACTGCTGTATTGGTACCATTATTTGCTCCCAGTACTCTTGGGTCACTATAATCACCACTTTCTAGGTCTATTTCTAGTTGATAATCTATTTGAACGGGTGTTTCAAGTAAGATTCTGTTCCATGCAAATCGTTCTGCAAGGTCTGGTCCATTAGTTTCGGTTACCTCAAAAGCATTTACTTCTGGGGATAAAGTGATTTCTCCGCTACTGTTTGTATCTAGAGAAAATTGCTCGCTATCGTTATCTTCACAAGATGTGATTCCTGTAAGCGCTAAAAACGAAAGCATTAGTATTGAAAACTTTTTCATTTGTATTTAATTTATAAGATTATTAATAACCAGGATTCTGGATAAGGTTAGGATTTAAATTTAATTCTTGTGCTGGAATAGGTAGTAAATTGCGGAATGCTGCTGTAGTAGTTCCTGATCTTACATTGCCTTTCCATGCCCATACTTTACCGGTAGTAAATTGACCAAATCTGATAAGATCCTGTCGTCTATGACATTCCCAGTGTAATTCTCGTGCTCTTTCATCTAGTATAAAATCTAGATTTATTTGACTAGCTGCAACATTACCACTGGTATTTCCATAAGCTCTTTCTCTTATTTGATTGATGTAAGAAGTAGCAAGGCTTAAATCGCCGCCTGTTGCTCCTCTTACTGTAGCCTCGGCATACATTAAGTAAGCATCGGATAATCTGAAGATAGGAAAATCTATATCTACAAAGTCACCTACAGCATCACTACCAGCATTACCATTAATGTCTATGTTTCTATATTTTTGAATAGCAAATCCGTTTTTGAATTGTCCTACCTCGGCGATCTCTTTGGTTTGATCATCAGTAAAAAATGTTTCTCTTGTATCTGCAGAGTTTTCTTCACCTGGGAATAATTCAACAAATTCTGGTGTGGTTCTTATTCCACCCCAACCACCGTTGATGCCAAATTCTGCTGGATTCATATTACCCCCTACTGGTGCATGAGTTAAATAGGTAGTACCACCAAAAGTTTGTGTTCTTAAACCATCAAAATTAAGTGTCCAAATAAATTCACTTTGTGCACCATTGCTATCATTATCTGCATAAAAGCTATTTGCATATGGTACTGACGGGATGGTATACCCACTATTAATCACTTTATTAGTGTAAATTAAAGCATCGTCGTTTCTTTGTGAGCCTGTGTACACTTCGGCATTTAAATACATTTTGGCAAGAACCATTTGTAATGCAGCCTGATCGGCTCTACCGTATTCATTCATGCGTGCAGGAATCATTAGGTCCTCAATTGCAAGTAGTTCGCTTTCTATCCAGTTAAACAAATCTATTCTGTTGATAGCTGCAAGTCCATCTGCTGCATTAGAATCTTCAGTACTAAAGGGCATGGTTCCAAAAAGATCCATACCATGATAGTAAGAATAGGCTCTTAAAAATCGCGCTTCATTTCTATAATCAGCTATAACTGCTCTTTCACTAGCGGGAACGTTGTATTCATTTAATTTTTCCTCGCTAGATAGTCTTATAAACTCGTTACAAACTGCTATTTGATAATTGATTCTAGAAAACATAGCGTTGATAAACTCGTTACCATCGGTCCACACATGACCGTGCAAGTCTCTAATGGTTCCATCATTCCAGGCGATAATTGCCTCGTCTGTTGTGAGTTCTTGCATGTTCCAGTATAGTCTAAAGTAGTTTGAAAAACCACCGTCTATACCTTGTATATCTGCATTACCGTCACCACCTGCTTGACCACCTATCATTAAGCCTGCATATGCTTTGGCTATAAGACCGTCATAAGCCCCTGGTTGTGATAAAAGATCAGCCTCAGTCAGTGTGTCTCCTTCGGGAGTCACATCTTCACAAGCTGTAAAAATTAGCATTCCTAAGAAAACTAAAATTATTGATTTGTACATTTTCATAATAGTTTTTTTTTAAAATTTAAATCCGAGTCCAAAAATTAAACCTCTGTTACGTGGGTAAAGATTGTTGTCTATACCACCAAAAACTTCAGGGTCTACACCATCATAATCGGTGATGGTTAGAAGGTTAGTTCCTGTTATAGATGCTCTTATATCAACTTTGTCGCCTATAAAATTATAGCCTAACGATAAGTTGTCTAGTTTAACAAAGTCTGCTTTCTGTATATAATAGTCTGAAAATAATCGCTGCTGAGAGAAATTAGTATCTAGAATATCAACAGGAGAATTTAAATAAATTGGAATTTGGGTATTTGAAGGAAATATTGCACCAAAATTTGCTGCGTTTGAGTCGACATTGTTATAGTTATAACCACCAGCTGCCCCTCTAAAGGTAGCGCTTAAATCAAATTGTTTGTAACTAAAGTTTGTGGTGATCCCAAAGTACACATCATGATTTGCTTTTTTGTACCTTACTCTATCATCGTTATTAATCACATTGTCTCCATTTGTATCAAGAAATACGCCATCTAGCGGGTTGCCATCTTGATCGTAAACCTGTCTAAAAACATGGAAGGTAGTAGGGTCAGAACCCACCGCCCATTCTTGAATGTTGTTACCCACACCTCCAGAAATACCACCCACTTGTACGGGGTCGTTTGCGGCACCTGCTAGGTCTGTAATTTCAATCTCTTGAAAAGTAATGTTACCACCTATATTCCAAGAAAAGTTTTCACTCTCTAGCAATTTCACGTTTACACTAGTTTCAATACCTCTACTTAAAGTAGATCCTGCATTTTGAATACTAAAGTTTCCCAATGCTCCCGCAGGAATAGGCCCGTTTAAAAGTAAATCTGAAGTTTCTCTATAAAAAGCATCTACACTACCAGTAACACGATCATCAAAGAAACCCAGGTCTATACCAGCATTCCACTGGTCTGTAGTTTCCCAAACAAGATCTGCCGAATATTGTGGTCTTATAGGATTTACAAATCTATCGCCAAATTGCACCGCAGCTCCTGGCTCAGCTTGTGTAAAAGTAGGAATGAAAAGAAAATTCACGGGAATTTCTTGCTGACCTGTCTGTCCAAATCCACCTCTTAATTTCAATTGAGAAATAAAACCGCTGTTTTGAACAAAGTCTGTATTAGTTAATTTTATAGCTCCAGAAACACCAAAGAAGTTTGCCCATCTATTTTCTTCAGAAAAACGCGAGCTGGCATTTCTAGAATAACTTCCTGAAAGTACATAAAGATCATCAATATCAAAAGATACTCTGGCAAACTGTGTAGCAACCCAGTTCACATCTGGTGTAGACAATCTTTCTACTAGTTGACCAGTTGATCTATCTAGATCTGTATTAAAGGTGCGTCTATAAAAATCTTGATAACTGGCACCTAGGGTTACCTCCATATCTGTATTGATGTCTTCAAAAGTTTTTTTGTAATCAAATCGTCCATCTAATAATTGATTTCTTCTTATTCCATTGCTAAACCCTCTACCTGCAAATCTCGCTCCCAGACCAGAATTAGGATCTCTAGAATAAAAAGAATCAAATTCATTATAATCAATACCCGCGTTACCAGTAAAACTTATACCGTCAACAGGCAGTTGATAAGTGGCATTTAAATTTACCCTTGCCTGATTATTATCTAATTCGCTGTCTAAACTATTAAGCATTCCTAGCGGATTTCTCGGTGCATTAGGTTCTGGCCCTGTGCTATTGGTATATTCAAAATAACCGCCGTAAAGATTGCTGCCACTAAAAATAGGTTGTGTAGGATCAAAAAGAACTGCTGCACCTATGGCGCCCGTATCGGCATTTCTTATTTGTTCACTAGCAAATTGGGAAGTAAAAGTTAATTTTAAATCGTTATTTAGTAATTTTTGTATCACATTTAAGCTCAAACTAGTTCTTTCATAACCTGATTTTAATAGGGTTCCATTTTCATTATTATGACCTAATGAAGCTCTTATAGAGGTATTCTCATAACCTTTTTCTACAGTAATGTTGTGAATGACTCTCGAGGCATTTTGATAAATAGCGTTTTGCCAGTCAGTTGATGCATTTCCTAAAAGAGATGGATCTCTACCTTGATCAATTACCAGCTGGCGGAATTGATCAGCATTTAAAACATCAGTATATTGATCTACCTTTTCTACAGCAAACTGCACATCATAGCCCAATTTTAAATCACTAGAAAAGCTAGCTTTTTTGGTAGTAATTAATACCACACCATTTGATGCTCGATTACCATAGATTGCGGTAGCACTAGCATCTTTTAATATAGTAAAGCTTTCAATATCATTAGGATTAATAGAATTGAGACTAGCATTACTTTGATCAAGTGGCACACCGTCTACTACATAAAGAGCGTCTTGAGTTCCAGATAGGGTAGAACCAGGGCGCACGCGAATTACAGGACCATCACCAGGGCGACCGCTTGCCGCAGTTACTTGTACCCCTGCTACTTTACCAGCAAGTAATTGACCAGGAGAGGTAATAGCTCCCTTATTAAACTCTTCATTATTTACAGTAGTTTGCGCTGCGGTAACGTTTTCCTTTTTTGTACTACCATATCCTATAAGTACCACAGTGTCTAGTTGAGAAGTGTCTTCTTGCAAAGTGATGTTAATTGTGTTTTGACCTGTAAAAGGAATTTCTTGTGTCGTATATCCTATGTAAGAAAAAACAATTACAGCGCCGTCTGGCACATTTGTCAATGTGTAAGCACCATTAAAGTCGGATGACGTACCATTTGATGTACCTTTAACAGAAACACTGGCGCCTAGAGTAGGTAAACCATTAGATTCTAATACAGTACCAGTAATTACACTTTGTGCAATCCCAAAAAATGGTAGTAAAAATAGCAGTAGTACTGCCTTTAATTTTAAGTTCATTTTTTTAATTTAGTTTAAAGTTAATGTTTGCGTCTTCTCACACAACAACAAAACTATGTAAAGTAAAGGTTACGCAATCCTTTTCAAATACACATTTTACGAAAACGTTTGCGTCTTCTTGTTTTGATTTTTGTATTACCTTCACTTTCGCGAAAGCGGAACCAATACCACCATCATACCTATATTAATTATGGCTCAAAAAATTACTTTAAAGAAAATAGCTAAAGATTTAAATGTCTCTATATCAACAGTTTCAAAGGCATTGAGAGATTCTTATGAAATAAGTGTTGATACCAGGGAAAAAATAAAAGATTATGCAAATAAATACAATTATAAACCCAATAGTATCGCATTAAGTCTTAAAAATCAAAAAACTAAAAAAATAGGAGTCATCATTCCTGAGATTGTTCATCATTTTTTTGCAACGGTTATTGCAGGTGTAGAACGTGTAGCAAATCAGGCAGGTTATCAAGTGATCATTACTTTATCTGGCGAAAGTTTTGATAAAGAGGTTGTAAATATGCAAATGCTAGCCAATGGCAGTATAGACGGTTTTATCATGAGCCTTTCTAAAGAAACCATGGATAAACATGATTTTCACCACTTGCGCGAGGCTACACAACAGGGTATGCCTATTGTGATGTTTGATCGGGTGTGCGACGACATCGCTTGTGATAAGGTGATTATTGACGATGTGGCTGCAGGATATGAAGCTACAGAGTTTTTATTGAGAAAAGCTAAAAAGAAGATAGGCATTATCACTACTGTAGATTATGTAAATGTGGGAAGGTTGCGCGCACAAGGATTTACACAAGCATTACAAAGGCGCGGTTTTGAAGTTTCAGATCACCAATTTTTGAAAATAGAAGACATTGATACGTGTGAAAAAGCAATAAATGACTTTATAAATAAAAATGATTTTGACGCTATAGTTGCCGTAAACGAGTTGTTTGCAGTGATTGCAAGCAAAGCCATTCAGAAATCAGGAAAAAAAATACCTGGTGACGCCGCGATTGTTGCATTTACAGATGGTATGTTATCAAAGTATGCAAGTCCTACACTTACAACTATAGGTCAAAATGGAGAAGAAATGGGTGCTGTAGCTGCCGCAAAATTGATATCAAAGCTAGAGTCTAGTGACCATGAAAATGAAACTTACGAAACCGTTATCGTAAAAACATCATTAATAGAAAGAGAGTCTACTCCATAAATATATAATTTTACAATTGGAATTTTAACTTTATATTTGATTGTTTTTTTTATAGCAATCAAGAATAAAGATTAACATCAAAACTTGTCTTCTTCACACACATAAGTTTTGATAAGTCATAAGGCTTATCGTCATTTAATTATTAACGATATGCAAAAACGTAAAATGGGTTTTTGGGAAATGTGGAACATGAGTTTCGGTTTTCTGGGAATTCAAATGGGATTTGCCTTGCAAAATGCTAATGCGAGCAGGATCCTACAAATATTTGGGGCAGATGTACATGAGCTTTCGTGGTTTTGGTTAATTGCGCCTTTTATGGGACTTATTGTACAACCTATTATAGGTCATTATAGTGATAATACCTGGACTCGTTTTGGTAGACGCAAGCCATTTTTTTTACTAGGCGCAATACTTGCCTCGGTAGGAATGATTTTTATACCACAAGCCCAAATTTTTATCGCCATTCTACCTGCCTTGTGGGTAGGCGCAGGTATGCTTATGATTATGGATGCCTCTTTTAATATTGCGATGGAGCCATTTAGAGCACTGGTGGCAGATAATCTGTCAGACGAGCAAGCTACACAAGGTTTTAGTATTCAAACAGTTTTAATTGGTATTGGGGCAGTGGTAGGTTCTTGGCTTCCTTGGGCCTTGGCAAATTGGTTTGATATCGCACAAACAGCTCCACAGGGAACTGTACCTGATAACCTTATTTGGTCCTTTATTATAGGAGCATCGGTTCTCGTTACTTCTATTTTGGTTACGATTTTTACAACTAAAGAGTACACTCCAGAGCAGTTGGGTAGTTTTGAATCTTCGTCAAATATAACCGTCGACCGCTCAATAGATGTACCCGATAAAAAAGCAAAACTCACCGATATTTTTACTGACTTTGCCAAAATGCCCGAGGTCATGCGGCAATTAAGCTGGGTGCAATTCTTTTCTTGGTTTGCCTTGTTTGGTATGTGGGTATTTGCAACGCCAGCGGTAGCACAACATGTTTATGGACTGCATTATACAGATACTGATAGTGCCTCTTATCAGGATGCAGGTAACTGGATTGGGGTACTGTTTGGAGTTTATAATGGGGTATCTGCGATAATTGCTTTTGTATTACCAGTTGTTGCAAAGAAAATTTCGCGTAAGCGTACTCATGCTTATTCATTAATTATAGGTGGTCTAGGATTATTACTTATTTATGTAATGCCAGATAAAAACTGGCTGTTTTTACCTATGATAGCTATAGGAATCGCATGGGCTAGTATTTTATCAATGCCCTATGCCATGCTTGCAGGAACAATTAATGCAAAAAAAATGGGAGTTTACATGGGTATTTTCAACTTTTTTATAGTTGTCCCACAAATTGTCAATGGTATTATAGGTGGACCATTGGTAAAATATGCCTATGGCAATCAGGCAATATATGCTATTATGGTAAGTGGGATTAGTTTTTTAATTGCAGGTGCACTGGCATTTAGAATAAAAGACACAAAAGATTTAGTACAATAAATTATGAATAAAAAAGCATTTATTTTTGATCTAGATGGGGTGATTGTAGATACTGCAAAGTTTCATTTTATCGCATGGCAGCGTCTTGCTGCCTCGCTAGATATCAAATTTACTGAAGAAGAAAATGAGCAGTTAAAAGGCGTGTCCCGTATAGATTCTTTAAAAAAGATCCTAAAATGGGGAGATAAAGAAATCACACCTGCCCTTTTTCAAGCTAAAATGGATCAAAAAAACAACGAATACCTCGATCTTATAAAATCACTAGACATTACAGATATTTTACCAGGGGTGTATGATTTTCTATTACAACTTAAAAAACTACATCTGCCTATCGCACTGGGTAGTGCCAGTAAAAATGCCCGACCTATTCTTGAAAAGTTGGGAATTATAGATCTATTTGATGCGATTGTAGACGGGACTAATGTTACTAATGCAAAACCAGATCCTGAAGTTTTTCTTAATGCTTGCAAGCAATTGCAGTATGAGCCACACGACTGTATCGTATTTGAAGACAGCGTTGCAGGTATACAAGCAGCAAATGCAGCTGGAATGATTGCTATAGGACTAGGAGAACAAAAAACATTACACGAGGCATATGATGTTTTTACTAGCTTTAAAGACATGCCACAAGACTATATCAACACACTATTAAACAAGAACAAATGAATCAAGAGTATATATTACCCGACGCATGGTCTATAATTGAAGAAGGATGGAATCCTGCTCAAGTTAAATCTAGCGAAAGCCTTTTTTCTATAGGAAATGGTGCCATGGGGCAACGAGCAAACTTTGAAGAAAAATATACAGGTGATACTTTTCAAGGTAGTTATGTGGCAGGGGTTTATTATCCAGATAAAACTAGAGTAGGATGGTGGAAAAATGGGTATCCAGAATATTTTGCTAAAGTTCTTAATGCTCCTAATTTTATAGGTATTGATGTTTTTATAGATGGTGAAGAGCTAGACCTTGCAAAAGTTGATCAAGTAATTGACTATCGCCGCGAGTTAAATATGAAAGAAGGCTGGTATGAACGTTCTTTTATTGCGCATCTGTCACACGATAAGGCGATTAAAGTAGTATCACGCAGGTTTTTAAGCCTTGAAATTGACGAGCTTGCTGTGATTAACTATCAAATTACTGCAATAAAAGGTGATTGCGTTATTTCTTTTCAGCCGTATATTGATGCGGGTATAACTAATGAAGATTCAAACTGGGACGATGCTTTTTGGGAGGTAGAAGAACTTGTCACCCGCGACCACCAGGCATTTGTGCGCAGCCGTACAAACAAAACAAACTTTTCTGTAGCTACCTTTATGCAGTCTGAGGTTTTAAAGAATGGCGAGCACGTGCAGTATGTCACACATTTTGATAAAAATAATACTGTTATTAAACACAATGCAATTTGTAATATCGCTCAAGGCGAAAACGTAACCTTAAGAAAATATGCTGGTTATACTTCTAGCCTTAATCATGAACCGCAACACTTATTTACTGCTGCAAAAGAGGTTTTACAAAAAGCGACCACATTAGGTTATGAAAAATTGCTTAACTTGCAGCGCGATTCATGGTCACAGATTTGGGCCATGGCAGATATATCTATTAAAGGTGATCTTAAAGCGCAGCAAGGGATAAGATTTAATATATATCAACTTAATCAAACCTATTCTGGTAAAGACTCCCGTCTAAACATAGGTCCTAAAGGATTTACTGGCGAAAAATATGGAGGCTCTACCTATTGGGATACAGAGGCGTACTGTATTCCATTTTACATGGCTACCAAAAATCAACAGGTAGCACGCAACTTACTAAAATATAGATACGAGCAGCTAGACAAGGCCGTTGAGAATGCCGGGAAACTGGGATTTTCTTCTGGAGCTGCTCTGTATCCTATGGTGACCATGAATGGAGAAGAGTCTCACAACGAGTGGGAAATAACCTTTGAAGAAATACACCGCAATGGTGCCATGGTATTTGCTATCTACAATTACACGAGATATACTGGTGATTACAGCTATATTCCAGAAATGGGACTAGAGGTAATGATTGCTATTTCAAAGTTTTGGCAGCAACGGGCCACTTACTCACAACGCGCTAAAAAATACATGATATTAGGTGTTACTGGTCCTAACGAGTATGAAAACAATGTAAACAATAACTGGTACACAAACTACCTTGCAAAATGGTGTATTAATTATACCATAGAAAGCATTGCTATGGTAAAAGAGCAGTACAAGTCAGATTATGACAGGATCATGGCCAAAACACAGCTTACAGACAGCGAGGTAGCCCTATGGAAAGAGGTGGCAGACCACTTGCACGAGCCATATGATGAGCAATTAGGGGTTTATTTACAACAAGACGGTTTTTTAGACAAAGAGCTGATACCTGTAAAAGAGCTAGACCCAGCAAGTAGGCCTATCAATCAAAAATGGTCGTGGGATCGCATTTTAAGAAGCTGCTACATTAAACAGGCCGATGTATTGCAATGCTTTTACTTTTTTGAAGATCATTTTGCAAAAGAACAACTCGCAAAAAACTTTGACTTTTACGAGCCCTTAACCGTGCATGAAAGTTCGCTATCACCCTGCGTTCACAGCATACAGGCAGCCAAATTAGACCGTATGGAACTAGCCTATGAATTCTATTTAAGAACCTCGCGGCTAGATCTAGATGACTATAATAAAGAAGTGAAAGAAGGTTGCCACATTACCAGTATGGCAGGCACCTGGATGAGTATTGTAGAAGGTTTTGGAGGGCTACAAATCATTGATAACAAGCCTAGTTTTACCACCAGATTACCACAACAATGGGATAGTTTTAGCTTTAAAATAAACTTTAGAAATCAAATTCTCGTGGTGCATGTTTCTCAAAACGGTGCAAATGTGACTCTAGAAGGTAAACATCCACAAGATATCATCCTTAATGGCAAGCACATCACACTCTCGCCAGAACTTGTAAATGCTTAATTCATGAAAAAAGTACATTTGTGGTTGGGTATTTTATGTAGTCTCGCTTTCGCGAAAGCGGTAATAGCACAATCTACTGAACTAGAAAAACCACTGTTGCATGTAGAACCTAGATTCTGGTGGTCGGGAATGGAACATCACAAGGTAGAGGTCATGTTTCACGGGCAAAACATTGCCGAATATGACGAGGTAAACAGCGACTTTACCATTTTAAATATTCGTAAATCCGAAAATCCAAATTATCTTTTTATAACCTTTGATATGGATATTGTACCCAATCGATATCAAATCAATTTGTGTAAGAACGATTGTGAAAATGGTGATATGATATCTGTAGTTTATGACCTACTTAAAAGAGAGCCAAAAAGTAAAGAGAGAATGGGTTTTGATGCCAGCGATGTCATCTATTTAATAATGCCAGATCGATTTGCAAATGGTAACCCATCAAATGATAGTGTAGAACATCTAACTGAAATAGCCGATAGAAGCCTAAAAGGTGGTCGTCATGGCGGCGATATTCAAGGGATTATTGATCATTTAGATTATATACAAGACCTGGGCGCAACTGCCGTGTGGAGCACACCATTGCTAGAAGATAACGATTCAAGCTATTCTTATCATACCTATGCACAAAGCGATGTTTATCAAATAGACCCGCGTTATGGTACCAATGCCGATTATAAAAAACTAGCGACCGAGTTGCATAAAAGGGACATGAAATTGATCATGGATTATGTTACTAACCACTGGGGAGCCACCCACTGGATGATGCAAGATTTACCCACACCGTCGTGGATACACCGGTTTGAAGACCAGCGAGATAAAAATTATCCTGTAGCAGGATATGCTAATTCTTCTTACCGGCAAACAACACAAATGGATCCCAATGCCAGCGAGCGAGATAAAATATATGCAGAGAAAGGATGGTTTGTAAGCACCATGCCAGATTTAAATCAAAGCGACCCACTGGTGCTAAATTATTTGATTCAAAACACCATCTGGTGGATAGAATATGCTGGTCTAGACGGTTTGCGTGTAGATACCTATTCTTATAACGACAAAAAAGGTATTGCCACCTGGACAAAAGCGATCATGGACGAGTATCCCAATTTTAATATTGTAGGTGAAACATGGTTACACGATCAAGCGCAAATTGCTTACTGGCAAAAAGATTCAAAAATTGCTGCCATACAAGATTACAATACCCACTTACCTAGTGTAATGGATTTTACCTTGCACGATGCGATTACAGTTGCTTTTAAAGAAGAAAATCAAGGCTGGGATAAAGGCATGGCAAGGGTTTATGAAAATTTTGTCAACGATTTTTTATATCCAGATCCTAGTAATATTCTTGTTTTTGCGGGTAATCACGATACCAATCGTATAAATGGTGACGGTATTTACAATGATGATTTTGCCGCATATCAACTGGCGATGACGCTGGTGTTAACCACCAGAGGAATACCACAATTGTATTATGGTGATGAAATAGGGATGGGCGGTAATAAAGACACTGCTGGCGATGGTGATATAAGAAGAGATTTTCCTGGCGGCTGGAATGGAGATAACATTAATGCTTTTACAAACCCCACAGCACGCCAAAGACAATATCTAGATTTTACAAAAAAATTAGTTCAATATAGAAAGAATAAAGAAGTACTGCACAATGGTAAATTATTGCAGTATGTGCCAGAACAAAACTGTTATGTATATTTTAGAGAAAATGGTGTAGACAGCGTTATGGTCATTATCAACAATAATACGCAAGAGGTTACATTAGACCTCGAGAGATTTAAACAAGGTTTTTATGCTGCAAAAGAAGGAGTAGATATATTAACAGATAAAAAAGTGAGTTTTGGAAAGCAGTTATTTGTACCAGGTAAAACTAGTATGGTAGTTGAGTATGGTTTTTAAAAGAAAAACCTGAGGGGAGTAACCAACTATCCCCTTATAAGGTAACATTTGAAATAGGAAATAGACAAGTATTAGATAAAGAATGGGTAGAAAATTAACGCTACCTAAAGTGGTAGTTAATTACAATCGAATACCAATATGAAAACAACAACTTTAGTTTTAATCCTAATCTGTATGGCAAGTTCCGTATTTTCTCAAACAGAGAATTATAAAAAGGCTTTTGACAGCTTTGAGGTGAAATATAATGGCGAAAATTATGATGAAATATTCAGTCTTTTTTCAACAGAAATGCAAGGTTATTTGCCCCTAGAAAAAACCAAACAATTTCTAACAGGCCTAAAAACCCAAACTGGAAATATAGTCAACAAGAAATTTGTCGGTGATAAGGGAGGAACTGGAGCTATTTATAGAACTGAATTTGAACGAGCTGTTTTAGGCGTTTATATCTCGCTAGATAACCAAAATAAAATATCAGGTTTGCTTATTAAGGCATATGAAAAACCAAAAAAAATTAAAAATGCAAGTGTAAATGGATTAAATGACTACCCAAAAAACATTTCAGAAATCATCTTTTCAAGTGCTAGAAATTTACCAAACGACGCACAACTTTCAATTGCCATAATACAGAATAACAAAACGGAATTTTATGGTGTGATAAGAGATCAAGAAAGGATTAATCAAATTGAAAATGAAGATAAAATTTTTGAAATTGGTTCCATAAGCAAGGTTTTTACATCTGCTGTTTTAGCTTCATTGGTAGAAGAAAATAAAATCAAACTGAACGATAAAATTAATTCTTTTTACCCGTTTAATTTTAAAGATGATATTGAGTTGACCTTTCAAAGTCTAGCTAATCACAGCTCGGGAATGGCTCGTTTACCCGAAAATATGGATATAACAAACACAACTAATCCTTACAAAAGCTATGGAAAAAAGGAAATTGAAGAATATTTGAGAAATCTAATGAAACTCGATAATGATCCCACAAAAACTTATGCTTACTCAAATTTAGGTGCTGGTCTATTGGGTTGGCATCTGTTACAATCCGAGGGTAACAAAAATTTATACTGGCACAACGGAGGAACTGGTGGGTATTCTTCTTTTGTGGTCTTAAATGCTGAAAATAAATCAGCGGTTATCATTTTATCAAATGTATCTGACATTAATGGAGCAATTGATAACATGGGATTTGAACTTTTAAAAGATATAAATAAGTAATATGGATAAATAGGATATTTATATTCATACCAACCGATTAAACTAAACCCCCTGCCTAAAACAAACATAATGCATCAAATCAAAAAAGTACTTTTTTTAATCATTGCGTTAATAATTACCAGTTGTAATGAAAAAGCTGCTAGTTCGCTGAATTCTACAACAAGTGTTATAGAAGTAATGACCACACCTATTTATGAAATAGCGGGCAATAGCTCTTTTCTTTTAAACGATTATATTATAGATACCTCACAAATTGACAGCATCACTGCGGGCAAGGGTGTGAAACTGGCTTTTTCTATTCCTACAGATACCACCTTACAAGTTCCATTTATATTGATGGAAGACTCGCCAGCAGTTACCCATGTAACTTTATGGACTGAGGGAATTAGAAATGACATACCAGTTTATAAAAGTACCAGCAGGACAATAGATATTCTATACTCGGGTAATTTTAAAAATGTTCAAATTAAAGGAGAATTTACCAATTGGGCACCCGTAAATACTGAGGTTGTAGATGATAAAATCGTTTACAAGGCAACAGTCCCACAAGGTAAATTCCAGTATTTGTTTCTAGAAGCAGGAAAAGAAGAAAAATTAACAGGAAACGAGCCTAACGTTATAAGCAACGGCATGGGCGGTTTTAATCGCGTTATTGATAACAGCCGTAAGGCAAATCCAGCTAGTTTATCTTATGGAGAAATATTAGAACAAGGTTTTACTTTCCACGCCAGTGGTGCGCTAGACAACCTTATCGTGCTTTATGAAAACCAGTTAATAGAAGCGGTGCAAGAAGCAGGAAAAAACACTTATACCGTTACCTTACCAAAAAAAGATTTCTCAAATCGCATTTATAAAACACAGTTAGTACGCATATTTGCTAGCGATAAAAATGGACGTACTAACGATTTGTTGATTCCCGTTCAAGAAAACCAAGTAGTAAAAGACCCTGCACAACTGGCAAGAAATGACTTTCACACCCAGGTTTTATACTTTATGATGGTTGATCGTTTTTTAGATGGTGACGCATCTAATACAAAACCGGTTGCAGATCCAGAGGTGTTGCCCAAAGCAAATTATATGGGTGGCGACCTAGCAGGAGTTTTGAAAAAAATAAAGGATGGCTATTTTAAAGAGTTAGGCATCAATACCATATGGTTGTCGCCCATCACTCAAAATCCAGAGGGTGCCTATGGATTATGGTCACAGCCGCGCACAAAATTTAGCGGTTATCACGGTTACTGGCCAGTGTCAAATACACAGGTAGATTACAGGTTTGGAGATAAAAAGTTAATGAAAGAGGTTATTGAGGCGGCGCATCAACAAGATATGAATGTGATTCTAGATTATGTCGCAAATCACGTGCATGAGGAACACCCGTTGTATAAAAAACATCCAGAATGGGCGACAAATTTATATCTAGAAGACGGCAGTTTAAATACAGAGCGGTGGGACGATCATAGATTGACCACATGGTTTGATACCTTTATGCCCACACTAGATTTTTCACAGCCAGAGGTGGTAGAAAAAATGACCGATAGTGCCTTGTATTGGGTGACTGAATATCAGCTAGACGGTTTCCGTCATGATGCTACAAAACATGTTCCCGAGACCTATTGGAGAACACTCACTCAAAAAGTGCGTGCACATACCCAGCGACCTATTTATCAAATAGGGGAAACTTATGGTTCTTATGACTTGATTAGAAGCTATGTATCTACCGGTATGCTAGATGCTCAATTTGATTTTAATCAGTATGATGCTGCTGTTTCTGCTTTTGTTAAAGCAGATGGAAATTATGCCAATCTTACAGAAACATTACAAAAAGGTCTAGAGTATTATGGCCACCACCATTTGATGGGAAATATTTCTGGCAATCAAGACCGTGCGAGGTTTATAAGCTATGCCAGCGGTGATGTAAGTTTTGATGAAGATGCTAAAAAAGCTGGCTGGACGCGCGAGATCAACCTGAGTGATGAGAGTGCTTATGACCGCCTGGGAATGTTGCAAGCTTTTATCATGACCATGCCTGGAGTGCCCGTGATTTATTACGGCGACGAGTATGGCGCAATAGGGGCAAACGACCCAGATAACCGCCGCATGATGAGGTTTGATAACCTGTCTAAAAGAGAAAAAAACCTGCGCGATCTAGTTAGCGAGATGGTTCAATTACGACGCAATTCTATGTCTTTACTTTATGGTACCACGCATATTATGGCCGAGAATAACGGAATATTATCCATACAACGCAGCTATTTTGGAGAAGAAACGACAATCGTATTTAATGAAAATGGTATTATTATGAATGTTGCTGGAAATAATGCACGCTTTCGCGAAAGCGGTACAGCCATAAACGCCCTAGAAACTGAAACAGCAATACAGGTAAAACCAAAAAACTTCATGATCCTGCAATTTAAAAATGAACCAATGAAATTATTGAAGTGATTTAGATGTGTAACATTTTGGCTAGAATCAGCTGTTTTTGTTTTTCAAAAAGCTTTTTTGACTTGTTCGACTGGGCTAACGAATGAAAATAGGTGAAAAATCTGCTAAATACAACAACTTTACAGCAAGATGAAAAAGTTTAAACCACTTCATGAAATAAAAAGTAAGAAGGTTTTACATTTGGGCTTTCTACTTTCCAGAGTACAACAAATAAATAAACCAATTGATCAATGAAAAAATATATATTAGGATTACTCGCATTTACAGCAGTTATTGCTTGTAAAAAAGAACAAAAAGAGGCGCCAGTTGTAAAAGAGATTACAGCAATGCCTTACACTCCTATTCAAGATGTAGATCTTGAAAATGCCATTATTTACGAGGCAAACATCAGACAGTACTCGCCAGAGGGTACTTTTAATGAATTTACAAAAGACATCCCGCAGTTGAAGGAACTAGGGGTGAAAATAATCTGGTTAATGCCTGTTTTTCCTATTTCAGAAAAAAATAGAAAAGCTACTGGCGACCTGCTGGTAGAAGATATAGCAGATGAAAAAGAGCGAGAAAAATACCTAGGTAGTTACTATGCCATAGCCGATTATGACAAAGTAAATCCAGATTTAGGAACTAAGGATGATCTTAAAAAGTTAATTCAAACGGCACATGATAATGGTATGTATGTCATACTGGATTGGGTAGCAAATCACACCGGTTGGGACCACGTGTGGATGAAAACCAACCCAGATTTTTACACAAAAGATGAAAATGGTAATATCATACATCCTGCTGGTACAGATTGGACAGATACAGCCGACCTTAATTATGAAAACGAGGCGTTGTGGGATGCTATGGCTACCTCTATGACTAATTGGGTGAGCAATGTAAATATAGATGGTTTTAGATGCGATGTGGCGCACGAGGTGCCTACTGCGTTTTGGAATTATGTAGTGCCACAGTTAAAAGATATTAAACCTATTTTTATGCTGGCCGAGAGTGAGAAAAAAGACCTTTTTATAGAGGCGTTTGATATGGGGTACAATTGGGAGGGACATCATATTATGAATGAACTGGCGCAAGGCAAAACTACCGTAAAAAAATGGGATGAATACATGCAGCGCAATTCAGAAAAATATGAAAAAGATGATATACTTATGAATTTTATCACCAATCACGATGAAAACTCTTGGAACGGTAGTGTAAAAGAACGTATGGGCGATAAGGCAGCAACTATGTTAGCTTTTTCTTACATGATTCCTGGCATGCCATTAATTTACTCTGGTCAGGAATATGATATGGATTATAGATTAAAGTTTTTTGAAAAAGATACCATTCCTAAAACCAAAGGAAAAACTTGGGAATTAATGAAAAAATTAGGAGCTCTTAAAGTAAATCATCCTGCCCTAAACGGTGGTAAAAATGCCGCAGAATACACTAGATTAAAAACCAATGACGATAAAAATATCTTTGCAATAAAAAGAGAAAAAGACGATCAAATACTTTTTTACATCGTCAATTTCTCTGACATAAAGAAAACTGCGGTAGTACAAGGATTAAATGGTAAGCTTACTGATGCTTTAAGAGGCGGTTCGGTACAACTTAAAGAAGGAACACCGCTAGATTTTCCACCTTATGCATATCGTATTTTGACTGTTGATGGTACTGAAAATGCACTTTAATTTGATACACTAATTATTTTGAAATTAAAAACAGCAAATCACCTGATTTGATGGAATTAAAAAGTGATGCCTATATCAAATATGTAATGCAGCTGCTCGTGGGTAGTGGTATTGTGATTTATTAAATACATCTATAACTTTTAAGAATCGTTACCATTATCAAAACAGCAATCGTCTATGATTTTCATATTAAGTTAGTAAACAAGGTTTTAGAGTATTTTAAAACGATCAAACCCAGCTTTAAGGCTGGGTTTTGTTGTTAAAATTCTTTTATATATTCCATTAAACGTCAAATAACACCTTGGTATCAATTGTAAATTTTCACATTATAGATTTGACCTATTTATGATCAAATGCCTTTATTTTTCTTAAGCCTTACATAATTTTATCTTCCTTAAAGATAATTAGTAGTATTTTAGATTTTTAAAAAAATAACGATGCAAAAAACATATTACGATCCTAAGGATTTAAAAAAATTTGGGCAAATCACCGAGTGGAGTGAAGAACTAGGAACAAAATTCTTTGACTATTACGGTAAAGTATTTGAAGAGGGAGCACTTACCGCAAGAGAAAAATCTCTTATCGCTCTTGCCGTATCGCACGCAGTTCACTGTCCATATTGTATAGATGCTTATACAGGTGATGCCTTAAAGCGAGGCATCACCAAAGAAGAAATGATGGAGGCCGTGCATGTAGCCGGAGCAATACAAGGTGGTGCAACCCTTGTACATGGTGTGCAAATGATGAATAAGGTGAATAAGCTAGAGATGTAAGCGGTTGTATCGACTTCTTCAAATGTCTCGTTTCATTTCATATTAATTCTAGAATACTGCTACATGAAAAATCTTTTATTGATACTTTTTTTTGGGCTTACCTCACGTTATAGTATTGCGCAAACCAAAAACTTTATCGACATGCCCTATCTAGAAACTGCGGTAACGGTAGATACCATGGTCACGCCAGATAAAATTTATCTCTCTATCATTTTAAATGAAGAAGACCAAAGAAATAAAAAATCGACTGAAGAATTAGAAACCGCGATGTTAAAGGTGCTACGATCTTTATCTATTGATATTGAAAAAGACCTTACACTTTTGGATGCTAGTAGCGACTTTAAAAAATACTTTCTAAGTGGTCAAAAGGTCCTTAAAACAAAGGTGTTTTCATTAATCCTTAATGATGCAACTACTGTAGGTAAGGCCATGGCAGGTCTTGAGCAAGAAGAAATCAGTAATGTAGCGATTACCAAAACTGAATACTCTAAATCTGAAGAACTGATACTTTTATTAAAAGCCAAAGCCATTGTAAAAGCCCACTTAAATGCTAGAAATATGGTAGCACCTCTTAATCAAAAGGTAGGTAAGCTTATTTATGTGTCTGACTTGCCATCCTCTGCTAATGTGTCATTAATGAGAGGACAACCTGGTGCGACATCAATCATAAAAATAAGAGGTGTATCTAGTATGAACGGCAATATAGAAAAAGACAAAATGCTAATAGATTTTGAAAAAAGGAAATTCTCAGTACAGTTAGAAGTAAAGTTTAGTATTGAGTAAAACAAATTGGCAAGGGGTAATCAATATATGATGATATGTTTAAAAGCACGACATCGCTTTTTGTAATTTTGTTGTTCACATTAGACTGTACCATTAAATAATAAGCTAATTAAAAACAAACCCGTTTTTGACAGTTTTTTGAACTAATCCTGACTATCATCTTAAAACCACAAGCGCAATAATTGCGTAATTATATTTGAATTTCATAATACCATACAATTCATGGCTGTAAACACAAAAACCTCTTTAAAAAAGAGAGACAGCGATCTAGCAAATATCAATAACCAACTTAAAGTATTAAACGGTGATCCTTTTTCAAACGGTGAATTGCCTTTTTTTGCAGAAAAAATAAAAGAAATTGATCAGTTGCCACTACGGCCTAATACCCTAGAGATACTACAAGTAAATGTAGGTTATATGTGCAACCAGGTGTGCGCACATTGTCATGTAGATGCAGGTCCAGACCGCAAAGAAATCATGACACGCGATACCATGAGACAAATTCTAGAAGTAATAAAAACTACAGGGGCACATACCCTAGACCTTACCGGTGGTGCGCCAGAGATGAATCCAGATTTTAAATGGTTTGTAGAACAAGCTGCCACAGCTGGGATTAAAGATTTTATTGTGCGGTCTAATTTAACGATCATAAGATCAAATTCTAAATACCACGACTTGCCAGACTTCTTTAAAAAACACAATATACATGTGGTATCTTCTATGCCACACTGGACTAAAGGCAAGACAGATAAACAGCGAGGTGATGGCGTTTTTGATAAGTCAATTACTGCATTGCAAGAGCTTAATAAGCGCGGTTATGGCATGCCTGGCAGCGACTTAAAATTAGATTTAGTTTATAATCCTAGTGGCGCTTATTTACCTAGTGATCAGGCTAGTATGGAAAAGGAGATGAAAGCTGCACTGCTTGAAGATTTTGGAATTCATTTTCATCAGCTTTTTGCGATTACCAATTTGCCTATTGCAAGATTTTTAGATTATCTAGTAGCAAGTGACAATTATGAAGACTACATGTATGCCCTGGTAGAAGCCTATAATCCAGCCGCGGTAGCAAATGTAATGTGTAAAAATACCATATCTATTTCATGGGATGGCTGGTTGTATGATTGTGATTTTAATCAAATGCTGGATTTAAAAGTCAATAATAAAATTCAGCATATTGCAGATTATAACGAGGATTTATTAAACGATCGCAATATTCAAATCTCACAACATTGTTACGGTTGTACCGCTGGCGCAGGTAGTAGCTGTCAGGGGACTGTGGCATAGTAGGTAGTGTAGATTATAAATAATAGTGATGTTTGGCTTTCGTTTTGTCTCGCTTTCGCGAAAGCGAGATAAAAAAGAAGTTTATGACTCTAAAGTACGGTACTAAAGCGAGATAAAAAAAAGTTTATGCCCTTAAATAATGGCACGAAAGCGAACAAAATAAGTTTACACACCATTTGCTGCGGTATAAAGGCGAAATAAGGTAGTTTATGCTGTAGATGAAATGTATGAAAGCGAGAAAAAAATAAACTGATAACGCTAGATGGAGATAAACAAATAAAATTAAAGATGTTATCAAATTTGGTAAACAAATAGATTAAAAAAAATAAAAATTAAACATGAGTTATTTAAACGCTACAGAAGAATTATATAGAGAGGCAGCACTAGTGCCAGATGTGGGATTGTGCTGTACTACAAACCCCATATGGGAACTGCCTGGTCTTAAAATTCCTAAAATCATGCAAGAAATGAACTACGGCTGTGGGTCTACCGTGCATGCCCGTGATTTAGGAAATAGCCCCAGAATATTATATGTAGGAGTAGGCGGTGGCATGGAGTTATTGCAGTTTGCCTATTTTTCCAGACAAAAAGATGGTGTAGTAGGAGTGGATGTAGTGCCAGAAATGCTAGAGGCCTCTCGCAAAAATTTTAAAATCGCCGAAGAGCAAAATGACTGGTTTAAAAGCGACTTTGTAGCCTTGCATAAAGGTGATGCGTTAAACCTGCCTGTAGCCGATAATTCTATAGATGTGGCAGCACAAAATTGTCTATTTAATATCTTTAAAGAAAACGATCTTAAAAAAGCTATTGACGAGATGTATCGTGTTTTAAAACCGCACGGTCGTCTAGTAATGAGCGATCCCACCTGCGAGCAGGATATGAATCCTACATTGCGCAATGACGATCGATTAAGAGCATTATGTTTAAGTGGTTCGTTACCTATAGCACAATATGTAAAAGCCTTGACCGACGCTGGTTTTGGCACCATTGAAATTAGAGCGAGAAAACCTTACCGCATTCTAGACCCTAAACATTACCCTACAGACGAGTTGATTTATATAGAATCTATAGAAGTAGCTGCAATAAAAGACCCGATGCCTGCCGACGGGCCCTGTATTTTTACCGGTAAAGCCGCTATTTATTACGGCGACGACCGCCAGTTTGATGACGGCATGGGGCATGTATTACTCGCTAATCAGCCGCTAGCAATTTGTGATAAAACTGCAGCAGCCTTAAAAGCTTTAGGTAGAGATGACATTTATTTAAGTGAATCCACCTACCATTATGATGGTGGGGGTTGTTGTTAAAAATCATTTTTCAATTACTTGTTTTTTGGTTGTCGACTTGATACAATTATCTAGTATTAAGCAATGTTTTTGATACTGATGTTTACTTAATTCATAGTCTTATAATTTGCATTATATCTATAAAGTTAGTAATTTGAAATAAATTGAATAAAGCGACTTTACCTTAAATTCTAGCAAGATGATACCAGCGTGGTTTTATAAACTTTTGATCGCAATGTGCGTTGTTTGTTTGTGCATTGTTGCTTACAAAATAGCAGACGGCGAGCGCAATCGCAGTTTTATATGGTTTGGCTTTTTATTTTTAACCGCTATATGGTATGCTATGAGACAGTTGCGATCAAAAAAATAATTCTTAATAAATTTATTTACTGGTGTTTTTTACGGCATTACGATTAAATCTATTATTTTCACGGCATGACACTCTTTAAACGCGACCCGTGGATTCTTGATATTTACCGTACTTACAGCGGTAAGCATCATTTATATATAAGAGGTCGCGCGCTAGAAGACCAGCCGTTAAAGCATTATGAAAGACAAACAATTTATCAAACTTTACGTAATACTTGGCGCACATTTGCCACAGACGAAATAAGAAATGCACAAGTAAAATTAAGTTTATCAAACGGTACTTTTTTTGAGGTAAAGGCAGATCATGAGGGGTATTTTTTATTTGATGTAACCACTAATTTTAATCTACATGAGCTTGCAGATGAAGAGGGTTATCTAGCATTTACGGTAAGTTTTGATGAGGATAATGCCGCTTTTGCAAAAGCGAAAAGACAAAAAAGATTGAGCATTAATAAGTTTACGGGTGAAACTCTAGTGCCACCTACAGCCGCGGCTTATGGCGTAATAAGTGATATAGACGACACCATTATGCATACAGGCGTAACTAGTTTTTTAAAATTGCGTGTGGCATTTAATACTTTTTTTAAAAATTATGATCGCAGGCTACCTTTAATTGGTGCGGCGACTTTTTATCAATTACTGCATCAAGGTGTTTCTTCTCAAGATCAAAACCCCATGTTTTATTTAAGTAATAGTCCATGGAATTTGTATAAATATCTCGAAAAATTTCTTGATTTTCACGGTTTTCCTAAAGGCCCTATCTTATTGCGAGATTTTCCTACGCCTTGGGATCGTACACCCAAATTAAAACGTGCACATAAAGAAAAAGAGTTGATCAACATTCTAGAGCATTATCCCGATTTAAAATTTATTCTTATAGGTGATAGCGGCGAGCGCGATGTTGATTATTATAAAGATGCAGCAAATCAATTTCCAGACCGTATAATGGCCATTTATTTAAGGTCGGTGAATCATTCAAAAAAAATGCAGCGCGTTCAAAAAATTGCAGATCATTTTACCATTTGTCCCATGTTGCTTGTTACAGATTCACAAATGGCTGTGGCACATGCAAGGAAGTATGGCTGGATTGTGTAATGTTTTTTTAAAATTGGTATTATATTTTGTTTGAAATGATCATTCACCTTAGGTTACAGTTAATCTACATATTTTTGAAACTGTTCAAGCGATGGGTTACTATAAGCCCACGCGTGTGGATGTAAATTAATGGTTATACTTTCTAGTGTAGGTCCCATGGATAAAAAGGTTTTACTTGCGTCTACTTGTATTGCTTTTTCATAATCTTTTGTATAACCGCCAGGGTAAAACACAGCATAAGTACCATTTTTAAAACCTTCTATAATCTCAGGTTGATTAAGAAGTTCCTTATATTTTTGATCACCTTGCCACCATACAATATTAAATCCTATCGCAAGATTTTTAAATTCTTCCTTGTTTAATTCCTTACCTTGTTTGTTGTACACCTTGATTTCATTCAAATCGCTAGAATCATAGCGGTACTTTGCGCCTTTTCTTTCAAAAGTTCCATCATTTACAGTGGCATCTACCGTTACAACTTTCCATTCTGTCTCGTTAATCAATACAAAGGTAGATGGATTTTCTTTTGGTCTGTATTTAAAAAGTTTGGTATAAACATCTTGTAGTTGGCTGGGTGTCATGCTACCACCTTTTTTATCTGTAAACTGTAACAAGTTTTGATTACCTTCAATAAAAGTTACATCGGCTGTTTGATGATTTACTAGATATTTCTGAATGGCATTTACGGTAGTTTCTTTACCGTTTAATTTATAAGCAAGTGGTTTGTTTTGATTAAGACTTGCAATAATGATCATTTTTCTAAATTTAAAATCTTTAGTGTCAGGCTCGTTTTCTACCGCTGCATAAATCGACGGAGTATTTGAAGTTGCACTTTTACTTTTGGGGGTTCTTGCTGTCGTTTCTTTTTGAGATTGACGATTCTCTTTTAATGTTTTACTGTCTTTGATTTTTATAGAATTAATACCATTTGCATCTGGACTAATTTCTACCCCCTGTTGTCCATATTTTTCTATAATTTCTATTGCTTTATCTGCTGTGATTTGAGTTTTACCTAGGTAATAATTAAGTTCTTCTTTATTTGCATTGATGTAATCAATTGCACCACGCGGCGCAGGTGGCGCTGGCGGTGCTGGTGGCGGCGGTATTTGTCCAGCTTTATATTCTACATTATAATAGTTACCTATAAATGGCCATGGTTCATTCTTTGCTTTTTGTGCTTCATTCATCGAGTTATAAATAACCTGCAAGCGTGTTGTTTCTTTTTTCCATAACTCGACCGACTTATTTCTTTTCGTTAATCCTTTATACGCTATGGCAAGTTGATTGTATTCGTTAATATCATTTTGTGTTAGATCTTCTAATACTTCAACTACTTGAATAATATTATACCCTTGACTTTCAAAATCTTGTAACTCGCCATTTTTGTTATAGATATCTACTTGATTTCCATTTATTTTATAGGTATATGTGTCGCCATTAATCGTAATAGTTGCTTCAGGGTCTGATGGGTTGATGGTTATTATCTTTTGATTTTTAGGTGCCTCGTCGACTATTTTTTCTTCTACGATTTCTTCTATGGCTTTTTCTTCTATTTCTTTAAACTCGGTTTGTTCTTTACCACAGCCTATAACCAGCAATGTAAGAATAGGAAGTAAGGCTAGACTTCTAAAAATTAGGTTCGCATGTGTTGTTTTTGTTTTCATAATGTAAAATCTTTTTTTAATAATGGGAAAGGTAAATGTGTTTGCCAGCGCCTGTTGATAGCTAGCTGTGGCATGATCTAATAAAATTTGTTGGTAATCTGTAGTTGAAATTCCTTGATTTAAGACCGATCGATCTGCCAGAAATTCGTGGTTTAATTTTATTGCATATTTAATGATGTATATCAATGGATTGAACCATAGAACAACCATTAACGACTCTATAAATAAAATGTCTAGTGAGTGTTTTTGATCTAAATGCGCTTTTTCATGTTTTAAAATTACTATAGGAATCTTTGCAGATTCATAATCTTTTTTTGAAACAAAAATGCGATGTAAAAATGAATGTGGGATGGTAAAACGGTTACGCAGTATTAATTGGTAAGTTTGATATGTACTTATTTCATCGTCTGCATGAATTCTAAAAGAGTTTAAGTTTTTAGTAAATCGCCATAACATAATGATTACTCCTATCGCATAAACCAAAAGACCTATATACCACCAATTGATCACAAATTCTGGTGTAGTGGTAATTTGGGCAGGGTTACCAGATGTCTTAGCATTCACAGCTGTTGAATAGGGAAGATAAGCAGTTTTTTGAATAGGAATCACTACCGTTTTTACAATAATCAATGGAATAGAAAGTGAAAATACCAAAGCCCCTAGCAGGTACCACCTTTTAAATGTGTGCCAAGAGGTGTTTTCTAGCAATAATTTATAAGCTAGCCATAACACAAATAAACTAATCGAGGAATTGATAAAAAAATGCTCCATAGTTTTATTTTTTATCGATTTGACGGTCAATAATCTGGCGCAGTTCCTCTAATTCTTCTTTACTTAAATCGGTTTCTGCGGTAAAAAATGAAGCAAATTGAGATGCACTATCGTTAAAAAAGTTTTTGATTAATGCATTAACATGCTTTGAAAAGTAATCGCTTTTTTTAACCAATGGTCGATATTGACGGCTGTTACCAAACAATTCATAACCTACAAAACCTTTATCTGTCATGCGTTTTAACAATGTTGCGATGGTTGTTGTTGCAGGTTTAGGAGTAGGATAGGCATCTAATAAGTCTTTCATAAACGCCTTTTCTAGCTTCCATAAATGACTCATCAATTCTTCTTCACTTTTAGAAAGTTTCATATTATTCTATGTTTTTATAAATCGCTCTACAAATGTAGAATATAATTTTGATTCTACAAGTGTAGAGGTGATATTTTTTAATTTTGGATTAAATCGTGCGGGACAACTTTTCAAAACCATTTTATCTAGTGATGTATTTATGTTTTGTCAATATTACTTTCGTGCCCCATTGCGACAAGATCAATGTTATTATGTCGTCTTAACACCTTTTTTTAAGAACCTAAACTTTTTATATCTCGCTTTCGCGAAAGCGAGAACAAAAGAAAGCGAGAATTAAAGAAAGTAAGCCAAAAAGAAGGCAAAATCAAAAAAAATAAGCAAAAAAAAAATCCACTCGTTAAAGAATGGAATTTTATTTATTACGGAATTTTTCAGGTTTGCCGATTCAAAAATTCAAGACCTCAAAGAATCAACGAGACATCGCAGTAAAATGCTTATAAAAATGCGGTATGGTTTCAATACCTTTTAGGTAATTCCATATTCCAAAATGCTCGTTAGGCGAGTGTATCGCATCGCTGTCCAATCCAAAACCCATTAAAATAGATTTGGAGTTCAGCTCTTTTTCAAACAAGGCAACAATAGGAATAGAGCCACCACTGCGCTGTGGGATAGGCGTCTTGCCAAAAGTATCTTGATATGCTGCGCTTGCTGCCTTATATCCCACGCTGTCAATAGGCGTCACATAAGCGGTACCGCCATGATGTGGTGACACCTTTACCTTAACGCTTGCGGGGGCTAAACTTTCAAAATGCTTTTGAAACAATTTAGTTATCTCGTGCCAATTTTGATCAGGAACCAGTCGCATAGAGATTTTGGCATAGGCTTTACTAGCAATAACGGTTTTTGCACCTTTACCCGTGTAACCACCCCAGATACCATTCACATCTAGAGTAGGGCGTATGCTATTGCGTTCATTTGTGGTATAACCCATCTCGCCATGTTCTTGAGCAATGTCTAGTGCTTTATTATAATCCTGTTGTGAGAAAGGTGCTTTGGCCATTTCGGCGCGTTCTTCTTTACTCAATTCTTGTACTTTATCATAAAACCCGGGGATGGTAATATGGTTATTTTCATCATGTAATTGAGCGATCATGTTGCATAAAATATTGATAGGGTTTGCCACCGCACCACCATAAAGGCCAGAGTGTAAATCGCGATTGGGGCCGGTGACTTCTACCTCTACATAACTTAAACCGCGCAATCCTGTGGTAATGCTAGGAACATCTTTTGCAATCATACCAGTGTCTGAAATAAGAATCACATCGTTTGCTAGTTTCTCGCGGTTACGTTCTAAAAACCATCCTAGAGACGCGCTGCCTACTTCTTCTTCACCCTCTATCATGAACTTTACATTGCATGGCAACTCGTTATTTGCCGTCATGTATTCTAGGGCTTTTACGTGCATGTACATCTGGCCTTTATCGTCACAAGCGCCACGAGCAAAAATCGCCCCGTCTGGATGCAGATCTGTTTTTTTAATTACAGGTTCAAAAGGTGGGCTTTCCCAAAGGTTTACTGGATCTGGTGGTTGCACGTCATAATGACCATAAACTAAAACAGTAGGTAGGCTAGGGTCTATTAATTTCTCACCATAAATAATAGGATAACCAGGAGTATCACAAATTTCTACATGATCGCAGCCCGCTTTTTTAAGTGCTGCCTTAACTGCAGCTGCTGTTTTTAGTACATCGTCTTTAAAGTCAGCGTCTGCACTTATAGAAGGTATTTTAAGAAGTTCTATTAATTCGTTTACAAATCGATCTTTATGTTGATTAACATAGGTTTTGGTATTCATTTCATATATTTTTAGGTAAAGATAACAAACCCTAAAAAAATATTTAATAAAGAATTTGTAATATCTTAAAAGTATGTATCTTTGCCATCTCTTAAAAAGAGAATTAGTCTGCGGATGTGATGGAACTGGTAGACATGCTAGACTTAGGATCTAGTGCTTCACGGCGTGCAGGTTCGATTCCTGTCATCCGCACTTTAACAAAGACTTAACAATCTGTTTATCAGATAGTTAAGTCTTTTTTTTTGATGAAATGCCTAGAACCTGCCGAAAAAAAATCTGTTTTTCTTGTGTTATTCTGTATCATATTGAATGAATTTGAAGGTTTTTAACACGAATAATTATTTGTTTTAAAAACTATTATAGCTTTCCAAAATGAAGATCATAGTAACTACAAAAGTGGAATTGAAAGAACTAATTAGCAGTTCTGTCAGAAAAGGTATTGAAGATTATTTTGCACAACAGAAGAATCAGAGGTCTATTGAAAAATTCATTATTGTTAAAGAAGCTGCGATACGATTAAAAGTATCTAGCCTTACCGTTCGTAATTATCTAATACGCGGTATAATAAATGCAAACAAAGTCGGTAATAGAATATTAATAGAAACAGCCTCAATTGATAAGGCCTTGTCAGAGGTAAAATCTTTGAAGTATAAAAGGTAGAATTAATATGTCGCTACATGGGTAAATCGTCATGTGGCTCTATATTATGATCGCCATAAAAATTACAATGATATATATCTACAATCAAATCATCTTTAAAGTCAAAATATAATGCAAAAGATCTTTTACTATTATTACCGGTGAATTGACAAACGGCTTCATTGCAATTACAAGCATTACAGGAGCTAAAATCTAAAGTGTACTCAGTGTCACCGGATAGCCTATCTTTTAAAAACCTATCTTTAAGTTTGAGTATAAATTTCTCTTTACCCATATCTTCATAATCTATTTGATCATCAAGAAGATCTGTAAGTTTAGAAGCATCCATGGAAAGAATAGCATACCAGATAAGGTGAATAGGTTCCAAGGTTTTTATTTGAAGTAATTCGTCGGAAGTAATCATAGCTATATTATTTGTGCAATTATAAATCAAAACTATGCAGTTAAATCGCACTGATTTATATTATCTTTAGCATCTATTAATATTTCTAGTTATGGCAAATAGTAAACATGCTCATTTAAGATACAATCTTATTGATCGATACTTACAGAATAAAAATTACACGTTTGATCAGTTATTGAAAAAACTCAATGAAGATATCGCTGATGTATATCCTGGAGAAGGGATATCGGTAAGAACACTCAGAGAAGATTTAAAGGTGTTCAGGGATTCAGAAAATGGTTTTGGCGCACCATTGCCAGAAAAGATCAGAAACCTTAGTTATTCAGACAGGAAGTTTTCTATTGCAACTAAGCCCCTACTAGAATATGAACAATACTTAATCGATGCGGCTTATCAATTACTCGATAGATTTGATAATCATCCTAAGTATAGTAATCTTTGGAATGCTCTTGCTAGTTTTCAAGATGCAGAGAGTGCCGATACAGACGAAAGCTACAGTCGAATACTGTTTCATGACAATAATGAAGCCTACACAGGAGCGGAATTATTAAAACCTATGTTTCTCGCTATTAAGAAAAAACAAGTCTTGCAGCTCACCACTGAAAAGTTTGATGGCACCGATAATAGCACGTTTATATTTCATCCACATATTTTAAAACAGTACAACCAGCGTTGGTATGTTTTTGGTTATAATCAGGATAAAGAAATAGCTCGATGGAATGTTCCTTTAGATGATAGATTAAAGGGTTATGAGGTAAATGACGATGTGATCTATCAAGAGGATGATACAGATTGGGAAAACTTTTTTAGAGAAATGGTAGGGCCAACTCATATGAGTATCACTCAAGAAACACATGAACTAGAACATGTCGTACTGAGATTTGAAAAGCATCGAATGCCTTATTTTAAATCAAAACCTATTCATCCAGATTGGGACGAGTCTCCAGATTCAGGTAAGGAAGATCAAGTGTTTTTTGACGCAATAATTAATAAAGAGCTTGTGCAACAAATACTTTCTTATGGTGGAGATGTAGAAGTGCTGGAGCCGGACAGTTTAAAGCTAAAGATGAAAGAGCATGTGGATGCTATGAGCACGTATTATGATAACTAACTGTGTGGTTATACAGCATAGTTATTTGATATTTTGCAACGTTATAAAATCTCAAGGTGATGTATTCAAGTAAGTCCGTTAAAAAAGAAGTTTTGGTTAGTGTTGTCAATCATATATTAAAGTGTTATTACCAGTCTCTATCTGTTAATGATTCAGTTAATTTACAATTACTCCTCTTTCTTATATCAACATACAACGACGGGATTTTACCGACCGTAAAAAATGAAATAAATAATCTATGGATTGGCGAGTTTAACAAGCGCATAGACAAGGATTTGTTTTACAAAGAATTGTATAAGAAAATGCAATTGTCAAATGAAAAGATATTGGAAACTCCAGTAACTGAGCTAATTTATGGCATATCCAAAATAAATAGGAGCGATTATTAGATTTAGAAAAGTCCCTCCAAATTCTGAGTAGTTACGATGACAAAAGAAAAATTCATGTTTTGAAGAACCAAGTTGTAACTAAAGATTATAGCTTAGCTACTAGTCAGTATTTTTTAAACGAGCGTATCTCGGGGTGGTACCTATTACATAAATTCTAACGGAAATAAAACCTACGTTAAGAAATCATGAAAGGTAAATTACATCCTTTTAATCACATTCATATCGTGGAAGATTTGTGTGTGATTACAGAAGAAATACCTCAAGAAGAACGATCTGTAGGGGATACGACATGGGACTAAACTTTGACAATTGGGACGCGATTTTACACTACTTGGCTACCAACATACAGCAAAGGCAAGAAATTGCCGTAGGACCTTTTTTTAGTTATGTCTTTTACAAACGATAGGTACTGTGCAGTTACCTTGCAGTCATAAACCTTAACTTTGTCGTTCATAAAAAAACATAAAGCTTTAAAACAAACGGGAAACGCCGAAAACCGAACAGAGTAGGCACAATATCTAAATTCTATAAAAAATGAAAACAATTATTTTAACCCTGCTTATAGTATGTTGTACCCTTGCGGCAAAAGCACAAACCTCTCAAAAATATAACAGTCTTTACCAGCGTACTGAGTTTTATAACGCTCAAGGGAATATGACCGGTTATGCAAAAACAAACAGCCTGTTTAATAGAATTGAATATTATGATGCCAGGGGCAATCTGGTGAAATATGAAAAACAAAACGATGTTTATAATCGCACAGATGTCTATGACTCCCGAGGGAACCAGCAAGGTTATGAAAAGCAAAATAACCTTTATAATCGCACAGATACCTACAACTCAAACGGTAATCAAACAGGTTCTAGAAAATGGAATGACCTGTACAAACGCTATGATGTCTTTAATGCGCAGGGTGCTAAAATAGGACACTATAAGTATAATAATCTCTATGATAAATGGGAGTATACAGAAACGTCATTTTAACTGGTGTTATCAAGCTACCATAAGGTCAACCATACTAAAACCCAAATGATGCATAGTAACATATGCACATATCTAGACAGATGAGTAAACAATGTCATTTTGATGACCTTGCAAAACATCAAAATGGCATTTTTCTCACCCTGTGGGGTTGATTGTTAATGTAGTTTAGGATCTTTGCACCGTTCCTAATAGTGCCGGCAGCACAAAATAAATACGATCCTCACTAAACCAGATAGTAAACGGTATGCATGTGCAATTAGTAGCTATTTTTATGCTGTTTATTGCGATAATTTCATACACATCACCCATAGAACTGCACTACTTTAAAGATTAAAACAGTTATATTTAACGCTATAATTTTTACCATTTCGCTTTCTTTTAATTTCGCTTTCGCGAAAGCGGATTTAAAAGAAGTTTATGCTGTTGCAGTACGGTACGAAAGCGAAACACAAAACACACCTATCCAACACATGATCACAGGGGCACTTAAATCACAAATAGACTAAATCTGGAATACCTTCTGGACTGGTGGTATTTCTAACACCATTACCATTGTAGAACAACTTACGTACCTGATTTTTATAAAAGATCTAGACGAGACTGAGACGCGCAACGAGCGCATGGCAAAACGATTAAATAAAGAGTTTACACCCATTTTTAATGCAGACCAGCAAGACTTCCGTTGGAAAAACCTAAAAGAAATGGATGTGCAGGCGCGTCACGAGATTTTTACTAATTCTGTAAATGGGGTGTTTCCTTTTATAAGATCGCTAGGGGGCGAGAAGAGTCTTTTTAGTACCTATATGAAAGATGCGTCTTTTGGGATTAATAAAGCCGCAACGCTAGACCAGGTGATTGAAAAACTAGAGCGGCTAGACATGTCTAATCAGGACATTAAAGGCGATATTTATGAATACCTACTTTCTAAACTAGAAGGTGGCGGCACCTCAGGGCAGTTTAGAACGCCGCGCCACATTATTAAGTTAATGGTAGAGATGATGCAGCCCACGCTAGAAGATACCATTTGTGACCCTAGTGTAGGTACTGCCGGTTTTCTGGTAGCGGCTAAGGAATATGTAGATAAACACTACGACATTACAGAGCTGGATAAACACAGCGAGCATATCAATAAACACATGTTTAGCGGGACAGAATTTGACGCGACCATGCTGCGCATTGCGAGTATGAACCTGTTTTTACATGGTGTTGAGGAGCCAAATATAGTAGATGTAGATGCGGTAAGTAAGGATAATGAGGTGAGCGATGCCTACACGCTGGTATTGGCAAATCCACCTTTTAAAGGTACGATAGATAAGGCGAGTATCGCACCGGGATTAAGCAATGTGACGAACACGACCAAAACCGAGCTGCTGTTCCTCGCACTCATGCTGCGCCAGCTTAAAAAAGGTGGTCGTGCAGCGGTGATCGTGCCAGATGGTGTACTCTTTGGTAGTGGTAAAGCACACAAGAGCATACGTGAGGAGTTGATTGCCAACCATAAACTAGAAGCCGTAATATCTTTACCCAGCGGTGTTTTTCAGCCGTATAGTGGTGTGAGTACCGCAATTATTATTTTTACCAAAACCGATAATGGTGGTACCGATAGCGTTTGGTTTTACGACATGCTGGCCGATGGTAAATCACTGGATCAAAAACGTAATTTAATTGTTGATGAAGAGCTGTTTAATGAGTTCGCTTTCGCGAAAGCGTTAACCCAACAAGAAATTGAGAAACTAGCCAGCAGCCACGAGAATTTTAACCTACCGCAAGTATTACAGCACTATAAATATTTAAAAGAGCACAATACACTTCCCTCCATTGGAGGGATTGAGGGAGGCGCAGACCGTACCTCGCAATCTTTTTTAGTACCCTTTAACGAAATCAAAGAAAACGATTGGGATCTTTCTATCAATCGTTATAAAGAGATTGTTTATGAAGAAGTGGAATATGATTCGCCAAATATTATAATCGATAGAATTGGAGATATTGAAAAAACTAGATTGAATTTAATGTCTAATTTAAAGAACTCTCTATAATGAATGTTGATTTTGATTACATTCCAGCAGGCTGGAACAAATTAAAAATATCTGAAAAGCTATTTTTCCAAGAAGGTCCAGGAGTTAGAAAATGGCAGTTTACAAGCGAAGGAATTAAGTTATTAAACGTAGGTAATATTAATGGAGGTAAAGTAGATTTATCAGCTACTGATAAACATTTATCTATTGAAGAAGCCACTGGTAAATACGCTCACTTTTTAGTTGATGAAGGAGATTTGCTAATTGCTTGCTCTGGAATTGTGGTGGATAATTTTCATAATAAGATAGCATTTGCTAAAAAAGAGCATTTGCCACTTTGTTTGAATACAAGTACCATGCGTTTCAAACCGTTGGAAGATAATGTCGATTTGAATTATTTTAAATATTTTCTTCAAACTGTTCACTTCAGCTCTCAATTACAAAAATTAATTTGAATATCCGTTTTCACACCTAATTTGAATTTATTGCCGCAACTATCAG